>LR134353.1:3372223-4046667 GCA_900637135.1 Mycolicibacterium flavescens | reverse complement strand
GCCTGGACGGGCGAGCGTACCCACGAGTAACTAGGAGCCAATCCGGTGAGTGACCCGATCCCGGCGAACGGGCAGACGCTTCTGGGTCCCCAGCAACGGGCCGAGGCCTGGGAGCGGCTCGGCAGCGAGCAGTTCGATGCCGTCGTGATCGGCGGGGGAGTCGTCGGGGCCGGTGCGGCACTGGATGCGGCCACGCGCGGTCTGAAGGTCGCGCTTGTCGAGGCGCGCGACTTCGCGTCGGGCACCTCGAGCCGCTCGTCGAAGATGTTCCACGGCGGACTGCGTTATCTCGAGCAGTTGGAGTTCGGGTTGGTGCGCGAGGCGTTGCACGAACGCGAACTGTCGCTGACGACGTTGGCGCCGCATCTGGTCAAACCGCTGCCGTTTCTGTTTCCGCTGACCAATCGGTGGTGGGAGCGTCCGTACGTCGCGGCGGGCATCTTCCTCTACGACCAGTTGGGCGGCGCGAAATCGGTCCCGGCGCAAAAGCATCTGACGAAGTCCGGAGCGCTGCGGCTGGCACCGGGACTCAAGCGGTCGTCGTTGATCGGCGGCATCCGGTATTACGACACGGTGGTCGACGACGCACGCCACACGATGACGGTGGCGCGCACGGCCGCGCACTACGGCGCCGTGGTGCGGACCTCGACACAGGTGGTCGCGTTGCTGCGGGAGGGTGACCGCGTCACCGGCGTGGAGGTCCGCGACTCCGAGAACGGCGCCGTGACCGAGGTGCACGGGCACGTCGTCGTGAACGCCACCGGCGTGTGGACCGACGAGATCCAGGCATTGTCCAAGCAGCGCGGGCGATTTCGGGTGCGCGCCTCCAAGGGCGTGCACATCGTGGTGCCGCGCGACCGGATCGTCAGCGAGGTGGCGATCATTCTGCGCACCGAGAAGTCGGTGCTGTTCGTGATTCCGTGGGGCACGCACTGGATCATCGGGACCACCGACACCGACTGGAATCTGGACCTGGCGCACCCCGCGGCCACCAAGGTCGACATCGACTACCTCCTCGAAACCGTCAACACGGTGTTGGCGACGCCGCTGACCCACGACGACATCGACGGCGTATACGCCGGGCTGCGGCCGCTGCTGGCCGGCGAGAGCGAGGAGACCTCGAAGCTGTCGCGTGAGCATGCCGTCGCGGTGCCCGCCCCGGGATTGGTCGCGATCGCCGGCGGCAAGTACACGACCTATCGGGTGATGGGTGAGGACGCCATCGACGCTGCGGCCGAGTACATCCCGGCGCGGGTGGCGCGCTCGATCACCGAAAAGGTTCCCCTGATGGGCGCCGACGGCTACTTCGCCTTGATCAACCAGACCCAAAGCGTCGGAAAGCATTACGACCTGCATCCGTACCGGGTTCGCCACCTGTTGGACCGGTACGGCTCGCTGATCGGCGAGGTGCTGCAGATGGCCGAGGGCAATCCAGAACTGCTGACCCCCATCACCGAGGCGCCCGTCTACCTGAAGGTCGAGGCTTTCTACGCCGCGGCCGCCGAGGGTGCGTTGCATCTGGAGGACATCCTGGCCCGGCGGATGCGGATCTCGATCGAGTACCCGCACCGCGGCGTGGACTGCGCGCGCGAGGTCGCCGAAGTGGTTGCGCCAGTGCTGGGTTGGAGCGACGAGGACATCGACCGCGAGGTCAACACCTACCTGGCGCGGGTGGATGCGGAGATCCGCTCGCAGCAGGAACCCGACGACGAGTGCGCCGATGAGTTACGGGCGGCGGCGCCGGAAGCGCGCGCCGAGATCCTCGAACCCGTTCCGCTCAATTGAGGCGCAGGCGTTGAGGCGCCCGGCGCCGCTGCCCGTGCGGGACGGGTTGGGTCCGGCACGGGTGCGGTTGCGTGGCGGCGCGGTCCTGGTCGAGCTGGCCGACCGGTTCGGTGAGGCGGCCGCGGCCAAAGTGCTTGCGGGGGAGGTGGTGACCGCCGACGGCGACGTCGTGACCGCGGGGACCGTACTGCCGCCCGGTGCGTTCGTGTACCTGTACCGCGAACTGCGCGAAGAGGTTCCGGTGCCGTTCGACATCCCCGTCCTGCACCGCGACGACGACATCGTGGTGGTCGACAAACCGCACTTCCTGGCGACGATGCCGCGCGGTCGCCACGTTGCGCAGACGGCGCTGGTGCGGCTGCGCCGCGAACTGGACCTGCCGGAGTTGTCGCCGGCGCATCGCCTGGACCGGTTGACTGCCGGCGTGCTGCTGTTCACGACGCGTCGTGAGGTGCGCGCGACATATCAGACCATGTTCGCGCGCGGTGGGGTGCGCAAGACGTATCTCGCGCGGGCCGCAAAAGATCCGGCGCTGGAGTTCCCACTCGTAGTGCGCAACCGGATCGTCAAGCGGCGCGGACAGTTACAGGCGGTGGAGGAGCCGGGCGAGCCGAACGCCGAGACGCTGGTCGACCATCTCGGCGACGGGCTGTACCGGTTGATGCCGCGGACCGGAAGGACGCATCAGCTTCGGGTGCACATGGCCTCGCTGGGTCTGCCGATCGTCAACGATCCGCTATATCCCGAGGTGACCGACGTCGCGCCGGAAGACTTTTCGCGCCCGCTGCAGCTTCTGGCACAACGCCTCGAGTTCACCGACCCGCTGAGCGGAGGTCAGTGCGACTTCGTCAGCACCCGGACCTTGTGACTCAGCGACGCTCGACCGGCTCGTCGACCTTTGCCCCCGCGGCGATCACGGCGCGGTTGCGTTCGGCGACCGTCCGCAGCGACATCTTGACCAGCCAGCGGTCGTAGGTCATGTACCCGTTGACCTCGTTCTCGACGTCGGTGGTCTGGGTGTAGATGGCGCCGGACAGGCCGCCCTTTCGGACCTCGTCCTCGAGGTCGCGGCTCACCTGGACGTAGCGCTCGGTCAATCGTGCTCGGCTGTCGGTCATTTCGTAGGCCTGCGGCCTGCCGGGCCAGCGGTTGCCGTGGGGGATCAGCCCGAGGCCGCCGTACTCGCCGTTCACCACCACCCGGTGCTCCAGCGGAATTGGACGGTTGCCGAGCATCGTGCGCTCGTCGCGCGGGGTGGCCGGGTTGTCGTGCAGGACCGGGCGGCCGGGGCCGACGTAGGTGTGGTCGTCGTACACATCGCCGGCCCTGCTGTCGGGCCGCGACTTGCAACAGTTCACCCCGCTGTTGGCGTTCACCATCCGGGTCGGGTCGGCGGCCTTGGCCACGCCTGCGATCCGCGCGGTGTCGAACTCGCCCCACCCTTCGTTGAAGGGGACCCAGCCGACGATCGAAGTGACGCTTCGCAGCTGATCGATCATCTCGACGAGTTCACGTTCGAAGTTGACCTTCGCCGCAGGCGACGGATCCGGTGCGGGACCGACCGGGACGTCGAGGGACACGTCCAGCGACGGCATGTCCTGCCACACCAGCAGCCCGAGCTTGTCCGTCCAGTGATACCAGCGCGCCGGTTCCACCTTCGCGTGCTTACGCACGAAATTCATGCCGAGCGCCTTGGTGCGTTCGAGGTCGAACCTCAGCGCGTCGTCGGTGGGAGCGGTGAAGATGCCGTCGGGCCAGTAGCCCTGGTCCAGCGGGCCGTGCAGGAACGTGATCTTGTCGTTCAACGCGATTCGCGGACGGCCCTGCGGGTCTCTGACCGTGCTGATGGTGCGCAGACCGCCGTAGCTGGCGACCTCGTCGACGACTTTGCCTTCGGGCGTGACCAGTCGCACCTGCAGGTCGTAGAGGTACGGGTCGTCCGGTGTCCACAGGCGTGGGTCCGGAACCTGGACGCGCACCGGCTTACCCGGTTCCCCGTAGTTGCGGGCCAACGTCGGACCGTCGGGAGCCGACACGATAACCTCGGCGCGTTCGTCGGTCGTCCCCGTGGAGCGCGTTGTGACGGTGAAACCCTTTAAATCCGCTGTGATGTCGAGCTTCTCAACGTGGGCGGCGCGCACGGGTTCCATCCACACCGTCTGCCAGATGCCGGACGCGCCGGTGTAGAAGAGACCCTCAGGATCGTTGCGCTGCTTGCCGACGGCGAACGGTGCGGCTTCGTTGCGGTCCTCGGCGCGCACGACGATCTCCTGGGTGCCCGACCAGCGCAGCGCGTCGGTGATGTCGGCGCTGAACGCGGTGAATCCGCCTTCGTGGTGGGCGACACGCTTGTTGTTGACCCACACCGTCGCGGTCTGGTCGACCGCGCCGAAGTGCAGCAGTACCCGCTGTCCGCGCCAGGTGCCCGGCACCTGAAAGTTCTTGCGGTACCACATCTGGTCGTCATGACGCTTGATCCCCGACAGCGCCGACTCCGTGGGGTAGGGGACCAGGATCTTCTCGTCGAACTCCTTGGCCGACGGCGGCGTCGTCACCGCGGTGCGCTGTGATCGGCCGGTGTAGGCCCAGACCCCGTTCAGGTTCAGCCAGCGCGCCCGCGCCATCTGTGGACGGGGATACTCCGGAAGGGCGTTGTTGGGTCCGACTAGATGCGTCCACGGCGTCGACAGCGGCGGGCTCTGCCGCTGCCACGCCTCGGCCGCGTTCGCCGGGGCCGCGCAGATCGCGAAACCCGCCGCCAAGGCCAGCGGTACGGCCGCCATCCGGCTGAGTATCTTGCGCACACGGTGCCGGTTGTTCGACAGCTCGGTGTTCACGGCCACGACTGCTAGTCCCCCCTGCTGGAAACCATCGACGGAAATGCGGTTCGGGTGCTGCGCACCGGACGCCATAGCAAACCTAGTCAGGAAGCAGGCCGCGAGGAATCAGGTGTTTCCCTATGCTTTGCATCGGCATGGACGAACCAACCGGTTCGTGCAGGTATCGCGCACCGATCGTAGAAACGATCAAGCTCGCGTGAGTGCGTGAGAGTTGGTGTGCCACACCATAAGTGCAAAGTCAAGACGCGTGTCTAGCCTAGCATCGATCCATCGCCGGTGCCACGGGTCGCGCGTCTGAGCGCTGCCTTCCGGACCGAGTGTGTCTCGTCGCTGCGCTGAGGCCGGACGCCAAGATATAGCAAATAGTGAATAGGTGAGCTAGATGTACGGCTGGTGATCCTGTTCGGAGCCGGATGCGGCCACCATACAGGAAGGAATGGTTCGGGCATCGCAGTAGACATCGAAGACGCTGAGGGGTTCGTTACGGCGACTCGCCGATCGCGCATTCGGCCCCCTGACGCGTGCGTCACTGCCACAATCGGGTCGGGCGACGGCGCTTGGCACGTCGCCGGAGGGAGGAGATGTGCGCAAGGTAGTGCTGTGCGCTGCTGCGGCCTTGTTCGCCGGGGGATTGGTGACCGTGAACCCGCCGAGCGCCGAGGCGACGCTCTGCGGTTCGGTCGGCGGCAGGTTCGTCGATGTGACCGGCTGCGCGGACCCGCTTTCGTATCTCAACGAGTTGCCGCCACCGCCTCCTCCGCCGCCACCACCGCCGCCTCCGCCACCACCGGGCGACACGCCACCACCGCCCCCACCCCCGCCACCACCACCGGTGTACGTCCCGCCACCACCGGCGCCGAACGTCAACGTGTGCGCGAACGTCGGACGACGGATCAGCGTGAGCGGTTGCATCTGAGGTCAGGCCCATCTGCTTGACTGACGGCCGTGGACCGCGCTTCGTTCGACCGTCTCTTCGATATGACCGACCGCACCGTGATCGTCACGGGCGGGACCAGGGGCATCGGCCTCGCGCTGGCCGAGGGCTTCGTCCTGGCCGGTGCCCGCGTCGTCGTGGCCAGCCGCAAACCCGAGGCCTGCGAGCAGGCGGCGCAGCATCTGCGCGGCCTCGGGGGTCAGGCCGTCGGCGTGCCGACCCACCTGGGTGAGGTCGACTCCCTCGAGGCGCTGGTGCAGCGCACCGTCGACGAGTACGGCGGCGTCGACGTGGTGGTCAACAATGCCGCCAATGCCCTGGCGCAACCACTGGGTGAGATGACGCCCGATGCGTTGACGAAATCCTTCGAGGTGAACCTGCGCGGGCCGGTGTTCCTGGTGCAGGCGGCCCTGCCCTACCTGAAGGCCAGCGCGAAAGCCAGTGTGATCAACATGGTCTCGGTCGGGGCGTTCAACTTCTCGGCGTTGACCTCGATCTACTCTGCCAACAAGGCCGCACTGATGTCGTTCACCCGATCGATGGCCGCCGAGTTCGCGCCCTCGGGCATCCGGGTGAACGCGATCGCTCCCGGACCGGTGGACACCGACATGATGCGCAACAACCCGCAGGATGTCGTCGACGGGATGGCGCGCAGCACCTTCCTCAAACGGCTCGCGTCGCCCGACGAGATGGTCGGCACCGCCCTGCTGTTGGCTTCGGATGCCGGCAGCTACATCACCGGAACGGTCATGATCGTGGACGGCGGCGGAACGCCTCGCTAGCCTCGCGCATTTCGCCGCTGGTCGAGGCCAGGATCTGGCTGCGGTTCTCCAAGTGCAGGGCCGCTTCCAGGCTCGACGCCTCCAGGTTCGCCCACAGCACCTGCTTCGTCGACTCGAGGCCGAACTTGCCGTAGCCGCAGAGTGTCTCGGCGATCGCCATGGCGTCGAAAACGATCGCTTCGTCGGTCGACACCCGCGACACCAGGCCGAGCCTCAGCGCTTCCGGGGCGTCGACGGCGCGCGCGGTGAGGATGAGGTCGAACGCCGGGCCGACGCCGATGATCCGCGGAAGCGTGTAGCTGACCCCGATGTCGCAGCCACCGAGACCCAGCTTGATGAACTGGGTGCAGAAGCGCGCCGACTCCGAGGCGATGCGGATGTCGCAGGCCAGCGCGATGCCCATTCCGCCGCCGTACGCGACCCCGTTCACCGCGGCGATCACCGGCTGGCGCAGCCGGTGGATGCGTGCGGTCAGGTCGGCGATGCGCTCCTGCCAACGCATTCCCGAACGCGGGAACTCCGTTCCTTGGCCTGTCTTCTCCGGGTTGGGATCGGTCAGGTCCAGACCCGAGCAGAACCCCCGTCCGGCTCCGGTGAGCACGACGACGCGGCACTCGTTGTTGGAGTCGATCTGCGCCAGCGTCGCGTGGAGGTCCTCGACCAGTTCGTAAGACAGCGCGTTGAGCTTCTCGGGGCGGTTCAGCGTGAGCACAGCGATGTCGGGACGGGGGTAGGCCAATTCGAGGTGCGGCATGCAGCACACGCTAACCCGCGCCTGGTTTCACCCGCTGCTGCGCCATCCCGCGACACCGACTGCGATCATGCGCAGCTGTTTGACCGCCACTCGTTTGATCTCGTTGAGCGCGGCCTGGTCGTGGGCGTCCTCGATGGCCTCGGCGATCACGATCATCGCGTTGACGAACAGGCTGGCCAGGATGTTGAGATCTTCGCTGCTCCACGTGTTCAGGTTCGGGAAACGGGCCAGGTCGATCGCGAGCTCGGAGGTGATCAGCCGGATCTCGGTGCGGATGGCGTAGCGCAGAACGGTGACGCCGCTGTTCCGTTCGCGGCCGATGAACCGCCAGTGCTCGCGCCGTTCGTTCACGCCGTCGATGAGGATGTCGACGCTGGACTCGATGACCCGCTTCGGGTCGAGCCTGCCCGCGCGGGCCCCGCGCAGCATGTCGCGCAGGCTGCGGAATGACTCGTCGATGAGGACGAGGCCCAGGGCTTCCATCGACTCGAAATGCCGGTAGAACGCCGCGGGCACGATGCCCGCTTCGCGGGTCACCTCCCGCAGGCTCAGCGCGGAGAAGCTGCGGTCCTCGAGCAACTTGAGGCCCGCCGCGACGATCGCCTGCCGGGTGGCCTCCTTGCGCTCCTCGCGGGACATGGTCGTGCGCGGGTGCTCGCGCGAACGTGACCGTCCCGACCGGCTCGACCGTGAGCCAGGCGTACGACTGTTCACTGTGTGAAACATACCACAACCTGGGTGAATGGGTTGACGAGGCGCTGTACATGCAGGGACGGTGTACATATGTTCACTCAAACGTTGACGCGTGGTCTCCGGGACAGGGTGCTCGGGTCACCGCTGGTCGACCTGCTCACCGGCCCCCATGGCGTGGACCGATACACCGAGCTTGTCGCGCCCACGTGGACGCGCTCAGATGCTCGCGCGGAAGTCGTCGCGGTGCGGCGGCAGACGCCGCGCAGCGTCACCCTCACGCTGGAGCCGAATCAGGCGTTCACCGGTTTTCGCGCCGGACAGCACATCAACCTCACGGTCGAGATCGACGGTCGTCGTCGCACCCGGCCGTACTCTCCGGCCAACGCCGAGGGGGACCCTTACCTCGAGCTGACGGTGGGACGCCACGACGGCGGGCTGGTCTCCGGTTACCTGTGCGAGAACGCCCGCCCCGGCATGGTGGTGGGTCTTGACTCGGTCGGCGGCGACTTCGTGCTCCCCGACGACGCGCCGCGCCGCATCCTGTTCGTGTCGGGCGGCAGCGGCATCACACCGGTGATGTCGATGGCGCGGACGCTGCGAGCCCGCGGGTACGGCGGCGAGGTGGCATTCATCCACTACGCCCGCTCGGCCGAGGACGCGTGCTACCGCGCCGAGCTCGACACCATGACCGGCGTGCGGGTACTGCACGGCTATACGCGGTCGACGGCCGGCTCCGACCTGACCGGTCGCTTCGGCCCCGCGCATGTGGAGGCGGCGATGCCCGACCCCGATGCGGTGTTCGTCTGCGGCCCGCCCGAACTCGCGTCGGCCGTGCGCGAGCACTGCACGAACGTGCACTCGGAAAGCTTTGTGCCCCCGACGTACACCGTGCCCGCCGAACCCTCGGGCGGCACGATCACGTTCGCCGATAGCGGGGTGGCAGTGACCGACGACGGCCGCCCGCTGCTGGAGCAGGCCGAAAACGCCGGCCTGACCCCCGAAAGCGGATGCCGAATGGGCATTTGCCACAGCTGCACCCGCCGCAAGACGCGCGGCGTGGTGAAGAACCTGGTCACCGGCGCGGTGTCGACCGCGGAGGACGAAGACGTGCAGATCTGCGTCTCGGCTCCTGTCGGCGACGTCGACCTCGCGTTGTAGAAACCGAAAGGAGTTCGACATGACCGTCATCACCGACATCACTTCGAAACCGCACACCCTCGAAAAGACGGTGGCGGGCAAGAAGATCAGTCTGACCGCCGAGCAGGCCGAGGCCTTCGGCCGCGAACTCGACGCGCTCAAGGATCGCGTGATCGCCGACCTCGGTGAGCGCGACGCCACCTACATCCGTCGAATCATCAAGACGCAGCGCGCATTCGAGATCGGCGGGCGGGCCCTGCTGTTCGGCGGAGTGTTCCCGCCGTTCTGGCTGGCGGGCACCGCGCTGCTGGGACTGTCGAAGATCCTCGACAACATGGAGATCGGCCACAACGTCATGCACGGTCAATACGACTGGATGGGCGATCCGAACATCTCCAGCCGGGGCTTCGAGTGGGACACCGCCTGCCCGGGCGAGCAGTGGCGCCACTCGCACAACTACATGCATCACACCTACACCAACATCGTCGGGATGGACCGCGACGTCGGTTACGGCATCCTGCGGATGAGCAAGGACCAGAAGTGGACGCCGTATTTCCTCGGCAACCCCGTCTACGCCTTCCTGCTGATGGTGCTGTTTCAGTACGGCGTCGCGCTGCACGAACTCGAAACCGAGCGCATCCGCGCCGGTGAGATCACGATCGCCGACAAGCGCGAGATCCTCGAGGGCATCTGGCGCAAGACCAAACGCCAGACGCTCAAGGATTACGTGGCGTTCCCGCTGCTGGCCGGGCCGTTCGCGCCGTGGGTCGTCGCGGGGAACCTGACCGCGAACCTGATGCGCAACGTGTGGGCGTACATGATCATCTTCTGCGGCCACTTTCCCGACGACGTGCAGGAGTTCTCCGTCGAGGAGACCAAGGCCGAGACGCGCGGTCAGTGGTATTTCCGGCAGGTGTTGGGTTCGGCGAACCTGACGGGCGGAAAGCTGTTCCACATCCTGAGCGGCAACCTGTCGTTCCAGATCGAGCACCATCTGTTCCCCGACATCCCCGCGCACCGCCTGGCCGAGATCTCCGCGGAGGTCAAGGACATCTGCACCCGCTACGGGATCCCGTACAACGCGGGGTCGCTGCCGCGGCAGTTCGCGACGGTGGTGCGCAAGATCGTCCGGCTGGCGCTGCCGTAACGCCTCCGGGCGCGGCGAGACTGCGGTTTCTGATGGGAATCGGCCGAAACCCGTCATAAACGGCAGTTTCGGCGCGGTTCAGGTCTGGCAGACCGGACACCAGTACGAGACGCGATCGCCCGGCTTGTCGGGACGCGCCGAGTCCGACTCGATGGGCGTGCCACACCGTCGGCACGGTCGGCCGCGCCGGCCATAGACCCACAGGTCGCGACCGCCGCGGGTGTCGCCGGTCGTGGTCCGGTTGACGCGGGACCTGTTCAGCCACAGCATGTCCCGGGCCCGCTGCACCATGCGCAGCGGGTCTTTGACCTTGCTGACCGGGGTGGTGGGCAGGTAGCCGGTGACGAAGCAGAGTTCGTTGGCGTAGACGTTGCCGACGCCCGCCATCACGCGCTGGTCCAGCAGCGCCTCGGCCAGCGGCCGTTCCGGGTCCTCGACGAGATTGGCCCTGGCGACGCGCGGTTCCCAATCGTCGCCGAGCAGGTCGGGGCCGAGGTGTGCGACGGCTTCCATATCGTGGTCGCGTTGCAGGATCTCCAGCACGCCGAGGTCGACACCGGCAGCTCGGGAATCACTGGTGTGCAACAGGATCCGGATCTTGTACTCCGGCACCCGCCGAATCTGGCCGCCGACCAGCCAGGCACCCTCCATCTTCAGATGTGAGTGGATGCTGGCGTCCCCGACGCGGATGAACAGGTGCTTACCGCGGCTGATCACCTCGTCGACGACGCAGCCCGTCAGGTCGACCGTCGCGAACTTGGGCACCCGCACGTCACAACGCGTGAGCTGCTTGCCCACCAACGCCTCGCGCAGTTTGGTGGCGGTGCGATAGACCGTGTCGCCTTCGGGCATCCGTCAGCGCCTTCTGGTTGTCGCGCAGGCTCTCATCACCGCAACCGCAGGCCGCGCGGTGTCCGGGCGAACCCAGCGCCCAGCAGAGCGTCGTGCACCGCGGCGCGCTCACCTTCCGCGCCCGGTTCGAGAACCGGGACGCCGTTGACCTTCTCGACGAGAAACGATCCGACCCGACCGCTGCTGACCAGATCGGCCAGGGCCACGGCGGCGGCGACGTGCGCGTCGGTGTCCTCGGTGAAGCTCAACAGCGAGCGCCCACCACGTTCGAGGAACCACACCAGTTCGCCGTCGACCATCGCGACCAGCGCACCGGCTTTGCGACCGGGGCGGTGCGTGACGTCGTCATCGGATCGCCGTGTCGGCCACGGAAGTGCGGCGCCATAGGGGTTGGCCGGATCGGCGGCCGCCAGGACGACCGCGTGGTACTCGCGGTGGTCCTGGTCGACGCTGTCCAGATAGGTCCGCAAGCGGTCCACTGTGGAGGCGACGGCGAACTGGGCGCCGCCGAGTGACTCGACGAAATAGCCCCGCTGGCACCGGCCGGCGTCCTCGAACGCCGTCAGCACCTTGTAGAGCATCGCGAAGCCGCCGGGCACGCCCTCCGCGCCGACGGCGCCCTTGGTCAGCACCCCGTGCCTGCCGAGCAGCAGTTCGGCCTGGAAGTGCGCGCGCACAGTCGATTCCGGTTCGGCGACCGGCAGCGCCGACCACCGGCCCGCCACCGTGGGGTCGGCGTTGCGGGTCTGGGCGTGCGCGACGCTGTAGCTGCTCAACCGCGGCGCCCGTCGCCGCTGCCGGTGCGCGGGTGCGCTGCGCCGCCCCGACGCCCCGCGGGTGCCCATCAGCTTCGCGCGCACCGGCGCGAACGTATCGCCGGTGATCCAGCCCGCCCAGATCAAATCCCACAGCGCGTTCTTGTGGTCTTCGGTCGGATTGTCCGCGAGCTGACGCAAGAAGGTGTCAGCGAGCTGACGAAAGAAGTAAGCGCCGCCGCGACCGAGCGCGTCGAGGATCGCCCGGTGGGTGTCGGTGCACTCGATCTCGGTGGGGGCGGTCAACGTCAACGGCGCCGACTCGGCGGCGTGGAAGGCGATCCACCCGTCGCCGCCGCCGATCTGGCCGGCTCCCGACCACGTGACCTCACCGGAGGCCAGCAGTTCGTCGAGCATGGCGGGCTGGTAGTCGCGGACACGCTGACCGAACACCAGCGGCTCGACGGCCGAAGCCGGAATTGGCACGCCCGCAAGCTGATCGATCACGGCGGCGAGCCCGTCGACGCCGCTGTTGTGTGTCGAACCGACCGACTGCCACGCGGGAAGGAAGCGCCCGTACGCCGCGGTGCTGACCGGCTCGATTTGCGCGCGCAGCGCCGCCAGCGACCGGCGCCGCAGAATCTTGAGCACATCGGCGTCGCACCACTGCTCGGCGGCGGCGGGGTCGGTGACCGGTAGATCGGTGAACTCACCGCGAATCAGCTTGCCGTCGATCGCCATTCGGCCCAGTACGTCGGCGGTGACGCGAAGGCCCAGGCCGAACCGGGCCGCCACGTCGTGCGTGGTGAACGGTCCTCGGGTGCGGGCGTAGCGGCCTAGCAGCTCACCCAACGGGTCGTCGACCGATTCGGTGAACGCCGCCGGCACCCCGACCGGCACGGCCACACCCACGCCGTCGCGCAGCAGGCCGATGTCCTCGATGGCGGCCCACCAAGTCTGGTCGGCGAACGACACGGTCAACGCGCGCTTGGCGGCACGCAGGCCCTCGAGCCAGCCGCCGATGTCGGAAGTCGTGCAGCGGTCGGCGATCTCGGCTTCGGTCAACGGGCCCAGCAGCCGCAGCAGGTCGGCGATGCCCTCGGCGTCACGGGCCCGCCGGTCCTCGCTCAGATGCTGCAGTTGTCGCGTCGTACTCGTGATCACCTGCGGGTCGAGCAGCTCGCGCAGCTCGACCCGGCCCAGCAGTTCGGCGAGCAGGACACTGTCCAGCGACAGTGCCGCCGCGCGGCGTTCGGCCAGCGGACTGTCGCCCTCGTACATGAAGGCGCCGACATAGCCGAACAGCAGCGAGGCGGCGAACGGCGACGGCGTGGTGGTCTCCACCTCGACGATGCGCAACCGGCGCTGGGCGACCCGGTGCATCAACTCCGTCAGCGCGGGCACGTCGTAGACGTCCTGCAGGCACTCCCGCACCGCCTCCAACACGATCGGGAAGTCGGGGTACTTGCGCGCGACGTCGAGCAATTGCGCGGCGCGCTGGCGCTGATGCCACAGCGGGGATCGCTTACCCGGATGGCGGCGCGGCAGCAGCAGCGCGCGGGCCGCACACTCGCGGAAACGGGACGCGAAAAGCGCCGACCCTCCGACCTCGGCGGTGACGATCGGCTCGATCTCGTCGGCGTCGAAGACGAAAAGGTCCGCGCCAGGAGGCGCGTCCTCGGTATCGGGCAGCCGCACGATGATGCCGTCGTCGGACGCGGTCGGCTTCTCCTCGATGCCGTACCGCTCACGCAGCCGTCGCGACACCGCCAGCGCGAGCGGGCCATGCACCCGCAGACCGTAGGGCGAGTGCAGGATGACGCGCCAGTCGCCGAGCTCATCGCGGAACCGTTCGACGACGAACGTGGCGTCCGAAGGGACGACACCCGTGGCCTGGCGCTGGTCGTCGATCAGCTGCCACAGATTGTCGGCGGCGAACTGGTCGAAACCCATTGAGCGGCAACGCTGGTCGAATTCGTCCTTACCGAGGCGGGCCAGCTCGCCGGTGTACGCCCCGACCGCGGCGCCCAGTTCGGCCGGGCGGCCGACGCCGTCGCCGCGCCAGAACGGGAGTCGCGCCGGCTGGCCCGGCGCCGGGATCACCAAGACGCGGTCGTGGGTGATCTCGGTGATCCGCCAGCTCGTCGCGCCCAGCGAGATGACGTCGCCCGGGCGGGACTCGTACACCATCTCCTCGTCGAGTTCCCCGACCCGGGAGGGCTTTTCGGAATCGGTGGCCAGATAGACCGTGAACAACCCGCGGTCGGGGATCGCGCCGCCGCTGGTGACCGCCAGCCGCTGTGCACCCGGCCGGGCCGTCAGCGTGCCGGTATCGCGGTCGTACACCAGGCGAGGTCGCAGCTCGGCGAACTCCGTCGACGGGTACTTACCCGAAAGCAGATCCAGCGTCGCCTCGAACGCGCTGCGCGGCAGGGTGGCGAACGGGGCACTGCGCCGCACGGCGTCGAACCAGCGGTCGGCGTCGAGCGGTTCGAGCGCACACGCGGCGACCGTGTGCTGCGCGAGCACGTCGAGCGGATTGGTCGGCACCCGCATGGTCTCGATCTCACCGGAAAGCATCCGCTTGACCGTCACCGCGCAGCCGATCAGGTCGGTGCGGTGCTTGGGGAACAGCACACCCTGCGAGATCTCGCCGACCTGGTGGCCGGCGCGGCCGATGCGCTGCAGCCCGCTGGCCACCGAGGGCGGGGCCTCCACCTGGATCACCAGATCGACTGCGCCCATGTCGATCCCGAGTTCCAGGCTCGAGGTCGCGACGACGGCCTTGAGCCGGCCGCTTTTCAGGTCGTCCTCGACGATGGCCCGCTGTTCCTTGCTGACTGAACCGTGGTGCGCACGCGCCAGCAGCGTGGGTGCACCCGACGCCTGCCCACTGCCCATGATGTGCGCGGGCGAGCCGCCGGCGACGCCGGTGTTGGGTCCCGTCTCGAGCTCCTGGCCGGTGCGTTCGGCGTGGATCTCGTTGAGCCGCGACGTGAGTCGTTCGGCGAGCCGTCGCGAGTTGGCGAACACGATCGACGAGTTGTGCGACTCGACCAGGTCGACGATGCGTTCCTCGACGTCGGGCCAGATGGTGTTGTTCTCGAGGTTCGCCATATCGGGCACCGGCACCTGGACCGACAGGTCGAACGTCTTGGCGGCGGGCGGCGCCACGACCGTCGTGCGGGCCTGACCGGACAGGAACCGCGCCACTTCCTCGGGGGGTCGGACGGTGGCCGACAACCCGATCCGCTGCGCGGGTCTGTCCAGAAGTTGGTCCAGCCGCTCGAGCGACAGCGCGAGGTGGGCGCCGCGTTTGGTGGCCGCCACGGCGTGCACCTCGTCGACGATGACGGTCTGGACGTTCGCCAGGGTGTCGCGCGCCGCCGAGGTCAACATCAAAAACAGCGACTCGGGAGTGGTGATGAGGACGTCGGGCGGTCGGGCGATCAGTTCGCGCCGTTGCGCCGGGGAGGTGTCGCCGGAGCGCACGCCGACGCTGATCTGCGGGGCCGGCACGCCGCGCCGTTCGGCCACCCGGGCGATGCCGGTCAGCGGGGTGCGCAGGTTGCGCTCCACGTCGACGGCCAGCGCCTTGAGCGGCGAGACGTACAGCACTTTGGTGCCGGCTCGTGGTTCGGCGGGAACGGAGGCCAGTTGGTCGATTGCCCATAGGAACGCCGCGAGCGTCTTACCGGACCCGGTCGGCGCGACGACGAGCGTGTTGTCCCCGTCCGCGATCGCCGACCAGGCCTGGGCCTGGGCGGGCGTCGGCTCGGCGAACGTGCCAGTGAACCATTCCCGGGTCAGGTCGCTGAACCGGGCGAGGGGGGATTTGCTCATCGACATCCATCGTGCACCCCGCCACCGACACGTTTCTGGCGGTTTCGGTGCTGTAGGTATCGTCCAGCGCTAGTCAGCGCACCGAAATCGCAGCTCAGCGGCGGTTCGGCGAGACCGCTTCGCGGAGTGCAGAAGGGATGCCACCGACCCGTCCGACGGCGTCGAACAGGGCGTGTGCGCACGCGTCGGCGACCGGACCCGCCTCGATGGACGGGTCCATGAGCCGTTGTCTGCACATCTCGAAGGTGAAGGCCAGCCAGCCGTAGACGGTGATGCGTAGATCGCGCTCCACCTTGGAGTCCAGGTCGTCGCCGACGGCGGCGTGGATGCGACCGAGGATGCGGTTGGCCTGACGATCGTTGTCGGTGTCCTCGATGCCGCGCAGCACGGGATCGGAGCGGCCCGAGCCCACGTAGGCGGCCCATGCGCCATGGGGGTGTTCGTCGTCGTAGCGCAGATACGCGAGCACACCCTCACGCACCTGGTCGAAGAGGCTCTGCCCGGGCTGCGGCGGCACGTTGGTGGCCTCGAACAGCCGCTCGCCTTCGGCGCGGATCACCGCGGCGAAGAACGCCCGCTTGTCCGGGAAGTAGTGGTACATCAGCGCCCGGGACACTCCGGCCCGTTCGGCGATCTCGTCGATGCGGACCTCGTCGTAGGGCCGATGACCGAACACCTCGGCACCGAGCGCCAGCAGCTCGCTGCGTCGGTCGGCGGGGGAGAGCCGCCGTCGGGACTCGGCCATGCGTTTCATCGTAGTGAACACATGTCAAACAGCGGCTCCTCCGACGTGCCGCGGAGTATTCGAAGCACGCGGGGGTAACCCCGAGGGCGAGACATTCCGCGACCTTGAGAGGCCATCGATGAGTTTTCCAGAACAGCAGCAGTCCCCGCCCGGCGTGCAGAGCGAGATGACCCCGGCTCCCGACTGCGGCGAGACGAGCTACCAGGGGTCGGGTCGGTTGACCGGTAAGCGCGCGGTCATCACCGGAGGCGACAGCGGAATCGGCCGCGCGGTCGCGATCGCCTACGCGCGGGAGGGTGCCGACGTGCTGATCGCCTACCTGAACGAGGACGGCGACGCCAAGGAGGTCCAGAAGTACGTCGAGGACGCCGGGCGCAAATGTGTGCTGATGCCCGGTGATCTCTCCGACCCGGCGCACTGCCGCGCCGTCGTGGACCGCGCCGTCGAGGAATTCGGCGGCATCGATGTGCTCGTCAACAACGCCGCCTACCAGATGACTCACGACACCCTCGACGAAATCAGCGACGAGGAGTGGGATTACACGTTCCGGCTCAACATCGGGGCGTACTTCTACCTCGTGAAGGCCGCGCTTCCGCACATGGGCGCCGGTGCGTCGATAATCGGCAGTTCCTCGGTGAACTCCGACATGCCGAACCCGAAGCTGGCGCCATACGCGGCCACCAAGGCGGCGATCGCCAACTTCTCCGCGAGCTTGGCGGAGATGCTGGGCGAGAAGGGTATTCGCGCCAACAGCGTTGCGCCGGGTCCGATCTGGACGCCGTTGATCCCGTCGACGATGCCGCCGGAGAAGGTCAAACAGTTCGGTGAGAACACGCCGCTGGGCCGTGCGGGTCAGCCGGTCGAGTTGGCGCCGGTCTACGTGATGCTGGCCTCTGACGAGGCGAGCTACGTGACGGGCGCGCGGATCGCGGTGACCGGCGGCAGGCCGATCCTGTAGCGTCCTGTGACCGGTCGATCGTGCGGTTTCATCCGCGACACGCCGAATTCGCGTATGAAACCGCACGGTCACCATGTTTTCGGGCAGCCGCGGGCGATCAGCGCCTCGCCAACTCGCTCGAGAAAGACCCGCGGCTGGTTGTGCAACATGCCGCTGGTCAGTCGGATGTCGTTCCAGCCGAGACGCGGTAGCAGCCAGTACCGCTCGGCATCGGCCGTACGTTGTCGCGGGTCAGTCCAGTGGTGTGCGCCTTCGAAATCCACGCCGACGCGGTACTGCCGCCATCCGAGATCGATGCGTGCGACCACGCGCCCCGAACCGTCGAGCACCCGTATCTGGGTTTCCGGACGCGGAAATCCAGCCTGTATCAGCAACAGTCGGCTCAGTGATTCGTACGGCGACTCCGCGCCGCCGTCGACGAGTTCCAGTGTTCGGCGCAGCTGCCGCAAGCCGCGCACGCCGGGATGGCGCTGCGCCACCTCGTCGACGTCGGCGGGCTTGAGGTCAGTCGCATTCATCAGCGCGTCGATGCGTTGAACCCCTTCATCGAGCGGGAGCCGGCGGCCGAGGTCGAACGCGGTGCGCTCCGGCGTCGTCACGGGCATCCGGTGGGCCATCTCGATCTCCTCCGGCAACGGTGTGTCGCTGTGGACCATGATCTGTTTCGGCGGTCGCCGATTGGACAACACGAGTTCGGCGGGGACGTCAGACTCGATCCATTTCGAGCCGTGTATTGCCGACGCCGATAGGCCTGCCAATACGCCGCGTCGGCGTGACCACAGCCAGGCGGCTCTGGCCCGGTCGACGGCCGACAGCTCGGCCCCCCGCGGCACCCACACCCCGGGATAGATACCGGTGTGGAACTGCCGCAACTCGCGAAACGTCAGTAGTCCCGCGTCGAGTGCCTCGGTTGCTCGAAACGGCCAGTCGAGATCTTCCATGGCCGCAACGGTCGCGCCCCGCCACGACATCGTTCGGCGTGAGAGCCCACGTTATCCACAGCTTTGCCGCCGCGATTGTGCGGTCTCATCCGCTTCTCGTGGCGTGTCGCGTATGAAACGGCACGTTCGGGCATCAGGGCGGCGACGGCTCCAGAAGTCGCCGGATCGTCGACCGTAACCGCGGGAGGTCGGCGCCGCCGACCAGCTCACATCCATGAAGTTCGGCGAGTTTGCGTGCGGCGGCGGTGAATTCGTGGTTCGTGACGACCATCGTCCTGGTGCAGTCCTGCATGGGCGCCCCGGCCACCACTTCCTGCACGGCGCTCGCGCCGACGGGGCGCGCCTGTCGTTTGCACTGGATGGCAAGGCGATCCGGTCGCTTGCCGACGATGATGTCGACGCCCCAGTCTCCGGTGATCGCGGTCATTATCACCGGCGCTCCGCAGGACCGGGCCACCCGCGCGACATGATCCTCGAACTCCGCACCCGACATCGCGGCGGTGAGGTCCTCGCGTGCGCCGGGAGTGGTGACGCCTACGAGCGTGCCTGCGAGGAAGCGCGGAAGTGCGGCGAGCACCAATGGCACGACAAGCCCGAGCGCGAGGCTCCACTGCGGGGCGACCCCGAGAAGCCACGGCCCGACGCCCGCCGCCGAGGCCGAAGCCAGGTACAGCTTTACGCTCACGTGACGGATCGTAAGGCGCGACCCCGACATCCCGCGTCGGCCGATCCGGTGCTTGTCCGAGAAACCAGTGGACGATCGTGCTGGAATACACGTGTGCGATCACCGGCATTAACCCGCGATCATGACTGACGAGTTGCCCGATACCGACGGGCAGACACCCGTCGAGCAGGCGCTTGCCGGTGGCGACCCGCATCGGGTGGGCTGGTTCCGGTTCTACTTCGCCGACGAACGCTGGGAGTGGTCGCCGCAAGTCGAACGGATGCACGGCTACGAAGCGGGTACGACGGAGCCGACGACCGAGCTGGTGTTGTCACACAAACATCCCGACGACTACCGCCAGGTGGCGGCGACGCTGGATGAGATCCGCCGTACGTCGGGCGCGTTCTCCACCCGCCACCGGATCATCGACACCCACGGCGAGGTGCACCACGTGGTCGTGGTCGGTGACCAACTCTTCGACGACAACGATCAGGTCGTCGGAACCCACGGGTTTTATGTCGACGTCACCCCGTCCACGCTGCAGCGGCGCGACAGGGCCTTCAGTGCGGCGGTCACCGAGATGGCGGAGGCCCGCGGTCCGATCGAGCAGGCCAAAGGGATGCTGATGCTGATCTACCGGATCTCCGCCGATTCGGCGTTCGAGTTGCTCCGGTGGCGGTCGCAGGAAACCAACACCAAGCTGCGAATCCTGGCCGAGCAAATCGCCAGGGATTTCCTCGGACTCACCTATGAGGAGGAGTTGCCGCCGCGGTCGACCTACGACAGGCTGCTGCTCACCGCACACTATCGCGTTCGAGATTGAGGTTTACCGGACGTTTTGACCGGGAACTCTGCGCTGCGTCAAACCTGTTCCGCTGATTGCGCAGCAAATTCGGGAGTTCTCGTCGTGTACCACGGTCCCAGCGAGCTGAGGCATTTCGACACCGGCATCCGCGACGCGGTGCGGTTCGCCATCGGTATCGGCGCCACCGGCGCCATCTTCCTGCTCGGCGCGATGGTGTGGGTGAGCACCTGCCAGGGCGCGACGGCTGACACCCTGGCCTGCGGCGCGCCTCAACGGACCCTGCTGGCGCTCGCTGCGCCCACAGTCCTGCTCCTGGGCGGGGCCCGCGCCTTCTTCCGCGCCTACCAGAACTGGCGAAAGGGCGAGATGTCGACCGCGTGGCAGGGTGCGGGATGGTTCCTGGTGACGTCGATGCTGTTGGTGCTCACGACGAGCATGCCCGCCCTCACCGGTTCCGCGGTGCTCGGCGGATGAGCACACCGGCGAACGCCGACCGCCCGTTGGCCGCCGTAGCGCTGGTCTGCAGCCTCAAACCCAGCCCCGCCGAGTCGAGCAGCGCATTGATGGCCGAACACATCTGCGGGAACCTGCGCGGTGCGGGTGTCGAGACGGCGGTGCTGCGCTGTGTCGATTACGCGATCGCACCGGGCGTCGAGGCCGACATGGGCGACGGTGACGAGTGGCCGCAGATCCGCGAAAAGCTCTTGGGCGCTGACATCTTGGTGTTGTGCACCCCGATCTGGTTGGGGCATCCGTCCAGCGTCACGCAGCGTGTGCTGGAACGCCTCGATGCCGAACTGTCGAGCACCGACGACGCCGGCCGGCCGATCATGGTCGGCAAGGTCGCCGTGGTCGGTGTCGTCGGCAACGAGGACGGTGCTCACAAAGTGATCGCCGACTGCTTTCAAGGCCTCAACGACATCGGCTACACCATCTCGGCCCAGGCTGGCACCTACTGGACCGGCGAAGCGATGCAGAGCAAGGACTACAAGGACCTCGACGAAGTGCCCGAGCCCGTCGCGTCGACGAATGCCGCGTTGGCCCGCAACGCCGCTCATCTCGCAAGGGCCCTGCGGGCCGACCAGTACCCGCCGTATGAGTGAAGGCCGGCGTTCGGCCGGTTTCTGACCCCCTGCGGTCGGGTAGTTCTAGCGTTGTCAATAGCCCATATCCGGGCGGAGGTATGCCGAGAGAGGAGTACCGATGAAAAGCCCGAAGGATCCCGTCGACCACGCGAGGACGACGCGTCCCCACGCCGGCGAGTCGATGAAGGACACCAAGAACATGCCGGGGCTGATCCTCATCGGTATTGCCCTGGTGCTGTTCGTCTCGGCGCTGGCGGCTCACGGCGCCGACGAACACGGCGTCGGCGTCGGACTGGGCAGCGGGTCGGCTGCGCTGTTCATCATCGGCGGCGGCTGGCTGCTCATCGAGCATCTGCGGGTACGTAAGATCGAAGATCGTTGGTACGCAGAACATCCCGAAGCGCAACGGCAGAAACCGAGTAGCTGACGCACTGAAAACTGAAAAGAGAAAAGCCCAGCCGGTTCGGCTGGGCTTTTCCCGATTTGGATCGGTTACTGCTCGTTCTCCTGGCGCTTTTCGGCAGCCTCGGCGCCTGCGCGCGCGGATTCCGCTTCGGCTTCCTTCTTGGCGGCGTCCTGCTGGGCATCGGCCTTGTCCTGCTGGGCCTTGCCTTCGCGAACCATGTCATCGCGGCCGGTGACGGTGCCAACCGTTTCCTTGGTCTTGCCCTTCACGTCCTCGACGACGCCCTTGATGCCTTCTTCAGGGCCACTGTTCTTCTCGGTCATGTTCACCTTCCGCAGTGCAGTGGATCAGTCCAACCACGAGGAACTTCCTCGCGCAGGTGTCGGGTTCCCGAGGGCCTGAACGACTAAACGCTCCCGCGTCCGGGGTTACTCCGCCGCCACGTCATCCTCGGGGTCGATCTCGACCGCCTCCAGCTGCTCCTGCCAGTCGGCGGGCGACGCCTCAAGAGGCGGATTCGGGTCCGAATCAGCGCCCGCCTCCTCGTCGAGAACCGGTTCGCTGGCGGCGCGCTGCTGTTCCACCGCGTCGGCCACGGGAACGTCGTCGGGCAGGCCTTCGCTGTCTGACATGCCCACTGGTGTACCCCCGGCCCACATAGCGAAACGGTGGTCGAAGCGGCCGCTCATTCGCGCCGCCACCTCGACAGTCCGGAATACGAATCGGCACTCGTCCGCGATGCGAAGAGTCGTGGGGGAACCGTTTTGCTTGTCAGGGCTCGGGTAGGCGGGCCACATGTCGGTCGTCTCGAGTCCGCGTTCGGTGTTGCTCTGGCACGTACACGGGTCCTGGACGGAGTCCTTCGTCGCGGGCCGTCATCGCTGTGTGTTACCTGTGAATCGCGCGAGGGATGCCGACGGCCGAGGACTCTGTGGCCGGAACTGGCCACGTACGCAAGAGGTTTCGTTGTGCGACCTATATGACGAGCACATCGATCTGGTGGTGTTGCAGCGTCCCGAAGAGATCGAGCTGACGAGCCGATGGTTGGGACGGCGACCCGGTCTGGATGTACCCGCCGTATACGTGGAGCACAACGTGCCACGACCGTTCGCGGTCGACAGCGTCCATCCGGTTGCCGAACGGAGCGACATCCCGCTCGTGCACGTGACCGACTTCAACCGGCTCATGTGGAACAACGGTGTCGCGCCAGCCCGCGTCATCACACACGGGATTGCCGATCCGGGCTCGCTCTACCGGGGTGACGTCGCGGCCGCGGCGACGATGATCAACGAACCCTGCCGCCGCTGGCGCACGGTCGGTGCGGATTTGCTGACGGCGTTCGGGCAAAAGGTGCCGATCGACGTGTGGGGCATCGATACCGACGTTCTCAGCGAATGCATCACGAGTCCGCAGGTGCGCGGAAGGGGCGACGTGCCCACCGCGGTGTTACTGCCCGAGGTGGCTCGCCGCCGCGTGTTCCTGCACACCGCCCGATGGACGTCTTTGGGCCTGTCGCTGATCGAGGCGATGTTCATCGGGATGCCGGTGGTCGCCGTCGCATCGACGATGGCACCGCTGGTGGTGCCGCCCGAGGCCGGCGTGGTGAGCGCCGATATGGACACACTTTCGCGCGCTTTGACGTCGTTCGTCACAGACGGCGCGGCCGCCTCGGCGGCGGGTAAGGCGGCGCGCGATTTCGCCATGGCGCAGTTCGGAATCGATCGGTTCCTCGCGCAATGGGACGACCTCATCGACGAGTGCTGTCGATGACAACGAAAAGGAGGGCGCCGATGAAGATCGCAATGGTGTCTGAACACGCCAGCCCGCTCGCCGCGCTCGGCGGGGTCGACGCCGGTGGGCAAAACGTACACGTCGCCGAGGTGTCGGCGGCACTGACCAGACGCGGTCATCAGGTGAGCGTCTACACCCGGAGGGACGCCCCGGACCTGCCTGACCGCGTGGTGACACCCGAGGGATACACCGTCGTGCACGTCGCGGCCGGCCCGCCGGAGCCGCTGCCCAAGGACGAGCTCCTCTCGTACATGGGTCCGTTCGCCCAGTTTCTCGACTCCGACTGGGCTGCGGATCGACCGGACGTCGCGCATGCCCACTTCTGGATGTCCGGTATAGCAACGCAACTCGCCGCGCGCCATCTCAATCTGCCTGCGGTCCAGACGTTTCACGCGTTGGGCGTGGTGAAACGGCGCCACCAGGGTGTGCAGGACACCAGCCCGCCGGAACGGTTGCGCCTGGAGGCGACGGTGGCGCGTTCCGCCACCTGGGTCGCGGCCACCTGCACCGACGAGGTCTTCGAGCTGATGCGAATGGGCCGCTCCCGCAACCGGATCTCAGTGGTGCCCTGCGGCGTCGACCTCGACCTGTTCAGCCCGGAAGGCCCTGTGGCGCCGCGATCCGAGCGGCACCGCATCGTCAGCGTCGGCCGGTTCGTGCCCCGCAAGGGTTTCGACGTCGTGGTGCGCGCATTGCCTCATCTGCCCGAAACCGAACTGGTGATAGTCGGTGGACCCGACGCGTCGCAACTCGGGTCGGATCCCGAGGCGCGTCGATTGATGAATCTGGCAACGCAATTGGGTGTCGCGGGCCGAGTGAGGCTGTACGGATCGGTGTCCCGGACGGACATGCCCGCGATTCTTCGATCGGCCAACGTGGTGGCGTGCACTCCCTGGTACGAACCGTTCGGCATCGTGCCGCTCGAGGCAATGGCGTGCGGCGTGCCCGTGGTGGCGTCGGCGGTCGGCGGAATGCTCGACACCGTCGTGCACGACGTGACCGGACAGCTGGTCAAGCCCGAGCGGCCCGACGAGGTGGCCAAGGCGGTGAACAGACTGCTTCGCGACGACTTCCTCAGGCAGAGCATGGGCGCCGCCGGACGGGATCGCGCACGGGCCCGCTACTCGTGGGACCGAGTCGCCGCCGACACTCAGAGAATCTACGACCGGTTGGTGCCGGTGCGGATCCCGCGACCGGAGCCGGCGACGAGCCTGTCGTCCGGATGACCGGCTCAGCCCGACTCCAGCAGGGTCACTGCGTCCTCGAGCTCACGGGGGAGCGGTCGCCGCTGGACGACCACCGCAGGAATCCGGGCCACGGCCTGGGCCGCACCCTTGGCATGGTCGCGGTCGCGCAGCGCCGCCACGGCCAAGCGCCCGCTTGCACTGAGGCATTGGCGGATCGGGCGTCGCAGCCATGTGGTGAGGACATCGTTGCGCAGCACTCGTGCGGCTTGGGCCGCGGATGTGGCGCGCACCGGGGACGGTTGGTGAATGGCCAGCAGGTCGGGGTGGTAGCAGAGGTCCCAGCCTTCCGCGGCCATATCGAGCGCGAGCAGTTGCTCCTCCCCGCGGAAGTGCAGGATGGGGCTGAAGCCGCCGGCTTCTTCGAACGCCCGCTTGCGCACCATGGCCGCGCAACTCATGAAGCCCAGGATCGATGGACCCGGCAGGTCCGGCCGCCTGCCGAGCGCGCTGTCGGCGAGCATCGCGGAGAACGAATCCTCCCGGCGCTGCGGCCAGACGATCGTGCGCGCGGCAAGCAGTCCCACCGAAGGGTGCCGTTCGAATGTCTTTGCACCGATCTCGGGCGCCTCCGGCATCCACCAGGAGTCGTCGTCGCAGAACGCCACGTACGGCGTGCGGCACGCCGCCACCCCGACGTTGCGGCCGACCGCGCCGAGGTTGGTGTCGAGCTCGACGAGTTCAAGGCGGCCGGCCGACCGTGCCGCCATGCCGTTGATGATCGCGGCGGTGTCGTCGGTGGAGGCGTTGTCCACCACGACTATGGGGCACGGCGTGGTGTCGAGCAGCCTGGCCACCACGGTCGACAACTCCGCGGCGCGGTTCTGGCTGGCGATCACGAACGAGACGTCGGTGGAAGCTGGGCCCTGCATGACCCAGACGGCTACCCGCGGAATCGGAAGGCAAACGATGCATGACATCAAACGCGTGCTGGTCACCGGCGGCGGAGGGTTTCTCGGAGGACACCTATGCGAGCGACTGCTCGACAGCGGTGTTGAGGTGACCTGCGTCGACGACCTGTCCACCAGCGCGCCGACCGCCGCCGACCTGTTCGTGGACCGGCCCGGATACCGGTTCGTCGCGCACGACATCAGCGAGCCGCTGCCCGATCTGGCGTCGGGAATCGACACCGTTTTCCACCTCGCATCGCCTGCCTCGCCGGTGGACTATCTGCGGCTGCCGATCCACACGCTTCGCACCGGGGCGCTCGGCACCTCACACATGCTTGAGTTCGCGCAGCGGTGCGGTGCACGGCTTGTGCTGGCCTCCACCAGCGAGGTCTACGGCGATCCGTTGGAACATCCGCAGCGCGAATCGTATTGGGGCAACGTCAATCCGATCGGTCCGCGCAGCGTTTACGACGAAGCGAAGCGGTTCGCCGAGTCGCTGACGTTCGCCCATCTGCGAGAGCGGTCGGCCGATATCGCCGTGGCGCGGATCTTCAACACATACGGACCGCGGATGCGGCACGACGACGGCCGGGTCGTGCCGACCTTCTGCTATCAGGCGCTGGCAGGTGAGCCGATCACGGTCAACGGAATGGGCGCCCAGACCCGGTCATTGTGCTTCGTCGGCGACACCGTCGCGGCGCTGATCGCCCTGGGCGAATCCGATTGCACCGGACCGGTCAACGTCGGCAATCCCGACGAACTGACGGTGCTGCGCATCGCGGAGCTCATCCGTGATCTGGCCGGAAGCGACTCGCCGATCGACTTCCGTCCGGTACCGCAGGACGACCCGCAGCGCCGGTGTCCCGACATCTCGCTGGCACGCGAGCTGCTGGGGTGGCGTCCGCGAGTCAGCTACACCGAGGGCCTGTCGATGACCGTCGACTGGTTCCGCCGGCAGTCGGCAACCGCTGCACTGCAGGGGAGTTGAGGGAGTCATGCGCATTCTCGGGATCAACGCGGTGTTCCACGATCCGGCTGCCGCGCTCGTGGTGGACGGTCAGATAGTCGCGGCCGCCGAGGAGGAGCGGTTCACGCGCCGCAAGCACGGCAAACAGGCCGTGCCGTTCTCGACGTGGGAGTTGCCGGTGGAATCGGCGCGTTGGTGCCTTGAGCAGGCGGGCCTGAAACCGTCGGACCTGGATCTGGTCGGATACTCCTACGATCCGCGACTGATGGACGAGTCCACCGACGGGCTCGCCGGCCTGGACCGCGATTGGGAGTACCTGCGCACGCTCTACGCCGACCGGGCCCCCCGTTTCCTACGGTCCGCGCTGCCCGGTCTCGACCCGGGCAGCGTGCGGCACGTCCGCCATCACGTCGCGCATGCCGCGTCCACCGCGTTGGCCTCCCCCCACCCCGATTGCGCGGTGCTGGTCGTCGACGGCCGCGGCGAGCGGTCCTCGATGCTGGCAGGCAGCTATCGCGACCACAAGCTGGATGTGCTCGCGACTCAGTCGCTTCCGCACTCGCTGGGTTTGTTCTACGAAAGCCTCACCGAGCACCTCGGATTCAAGCGCTCCAGCGACGAGTACAAGGTGATGGCGATGGCGTCCTACGGGACGCCACGGTTCGCCGACAGGTTCCGCGAGGCGGTCTACGCGTGCGCCGACGGTGGTTTCCGCACCGAACCGGTGGACTGGAACTCGATCACTCCCGCCCGGGCGCCCGGCGCGGGGAAGGGGCATGCGCTGGACCGACCCGAACCCGAGCACGCCGACCTGGCGTGCAGCGTCCAGGCGGTCGTCGAGGAAGTGCTGCTCGACCTCGTCGGCTGGCTTCGCGACCGTACCGATCACGAAAGCCTCTGTCTGGCAGGTGGTGTCGCCCTCAACTGCGTGGCCAACTCGAAGATCTTCCGCAGCGGCGGCTTCTCGAACGTGTGGGTGCAACCCGCGGCGGGGGACTCGGGAACCGCGCTGGGCGCGGCACTGGCGCTGGCGGGAGACGCCGGTGAACCGATTGCGTCGATGCCGTCGGCGGCGCTTGGTCGCGGCTTCTCCGACGACGAGATCGCCGCGGTGCTCATCGAAGCCGCGATACCTCACGAGCGGCCGGCGGATCTGGCCGCCGTGATCGGAGACGCGTTGGCTGACAACAAACTCGTCGGCTGGTTCCAGGGTCGCGCCGAGTTCGGGCCACGCGCGCTGGGCCAGCGGTCACTGCTGGCCGACCCCCGGCGCATCGAAAACCTGGAGCGACTCAACACCGTGAAGGGCCGTGAACAGTTCCGGCCCGTCGCCCCGATGGTGCTCGCCGAACGCGCCGCCGAGATCTTCTCCGGCGGACCGATTCCGAGTCCGTACATGCTGTTCGTGCACGAGGTCGCCGCCCAGTGGCGGGACCGAATCCCCGCGGTCACCCACGTCGACGGCACCGCACGCATCCAGACTGTCGACCGCGGCCACCCACTGCTGCACGACACGATCAGCAGGTTCGCCGCCCGCACCGGTGTTCCGGTGATCGTCAACACCAGCTTCAACACCGCCGGGCGACCGATGGTTGACAGCCCGCGCGATGCGCTCGAATGTTTCGGCAGCGCACCGATCGACGTGCTGGCGATCGGTCCGTACATCGTGAGGCGACCCCGATGACGCCGTCGTTCGCGGTCGTGGTGCCGACGGTCGGACGGCCGTCGCTGCACCGCCTGGTCGCAGAACTCGACGGTTCCGCCGGGCCGGCACCCGCTGCGGTGATCGTCGTCGACGACCGCCCGCAGCCTCATCCGCCGCTCGAGGTGGACTCACGGCTTCCGGTCACGGTGCTGCGCAGCGGCGGACGAGGACCGGCGGCCGCGCGCAACACGGGCTGGCGTGCGACCCGGACCGAATGGGTGTGCTTCCTCGACGATGACGTTGTCCCGCAACTCGATTGGTTCACTGCGCTGGCCGAGGACCTGGCCAAGGCCGACGTGGAGTCGGCCGCCGGCTCACAAGCGGTGATCGAGGTGCTGCGGGTGGCCGGCCGCAAGGCCACCGACGACGAACAACGCACCCAGCGACTTGCCGAGGCGAAATGGATCACGGCCGATATGGCGTTCCGGCGCGACGTCCTGGTCGACGTCGGCGGGTTCGACGATCGGTTCCCCCGGGCCTACCGCGAGGACTCCGACATCGCGCTGCGAATCATTCAGGCCGGCAACGGTATTGTCCGCGGATCCCGCCGTTGCACCCATCCGGTCGCGAACGCCACGCTGATGAGCAGCGTGCGCGCCCAGATCGGCAACCGGGACAACGCGTTGCTTCGCCGCAAGTTCGGCAGGCGGTGGCGCTCGGCGATCGGTGAGGGTCGAGGCCGGCTCCCGGCCCACTCGGTGACTACGGCCGCAGCCGTCGTCGCGGCGCTGAGCGTGGTGGCGGGTCGGTGGCGCGTCGCGCGCACCGCCGTCGCCGCGTGGGCGCTGCTGACCGGGGAGTTCGCGATCCGCCGGTTCTGGTCCGGCCCGCGAACCTTCACCGAGGCCGCACGGATGGCGCTCACCAGCGCGCTGATCCCGCCGGTCGCGGTGTGGCACCGGTTGGCCGGGGAGTGGGCGTTTCGCACCGCGCGGCGCGACCCGCCGCTGGCGGTGTTGCTCGACCGCGACGACACGATCATCGAGGACGGGCCGTACCTCAACGATCCGGCCGGTGTCCGCCCGCTACCGGGCGTAACCGGCGCATTGGACCGGCTGCGCCGCAACGGGCTACAGCTGGCCATCGTGAGCAACCAGTCCGGCGTGGCCAAGGGGTTGATCACCACTCAACAACTCGAATCCGTCAACGCGGAGGTCGATTCGGCGCTGGGCCCGTTCGACTCGTGGCACCTGTGCGTGCACGACGCCGACGACGAATGCCGCTGCCGTAAACCCGCTCCCGGCATGGTCGTAGACGCCGCCGCCGCGCTGGGCGTCCACCCCTCCCGGTGCGTGATGATCGGCGACACCGGCGGAGACGTCGAGGCCGCGCTGTCCGCGGGCGCCGACGCGATACTCGTACCCACCGACCGCACGCTGCGCCACGAGATCAGTGAGGCCCTGAAAAAGGCGCGCGTCGCGACGAGCCTCGACGAAGCGGTGTCCATGGTGCTCAGGGACTGCCGATGAGCCGGGCAATCGTTGCGCGCTTGGACAGCGCAGGGGACGTGTTGATCACCGGCCCCGCGGTCCGCGCCGTGGCCGAAACACACGAGGAGGTCACCTTTCTGGCGGGGCCGCGCGGGCGAGCCGCCGCCGAGCTGCTGCCCGGCGTCGACGACATCATCGAGTTTCAGGCGCCGTGGGTGGACTTCGACTCACCCGAGCTGACCGCGGGACACGTGGAGGCGATGGTCAAACAGCTGCGCGACATCGCCCCCGAGCGGGTCTACATCTTCACGTCGTTTCATCAGTCCCCGCTGCCGCTGGCATTGATCTGCCGGATGGCTTCGGTGCCGTGGGTCGGGGCGATCAGCGAGGACTATCCCGGAACACTGCTCGACCTGCGCCACCACGTTC
Source organism: Mycolicibacterium flavescens (assembly GCA_900637135.1). Lineage (NCBI taxonomy): Bacteria > Bacillati > Actinomycetota > Actinomycetes > Mycobacteriales > Mycobacteriaceae > Mycobacterium > Mycolicibacterium flavescens. The sequence goes on along the minus strand of LR134353.1, from coordinate 4,017,085 downwards.
CCGACGGCATACCCGAGCCCGAGCGCGCGCTGTCGTTGGCCACGGCGGCCGGTTGTGAGCTGGCCGACGGTGACGACGGCAGGCTGCGGGTGCGCCAACCACCGCCACTGCTCACCGGAATCGCCGAATCATTGGGCGACGCGCCGTTCATCGTCTTCCATCCCGGAGCCGCCGTGCCCGCGCGTCGACCGACCACCCGGCGCAGCATCGGCATGGTCGAAGCACTCGTCACCGCCGGGTGCCGGGTGGTCGTCACCGGCGATCCCGGTGAACGCGAGCTCACCGCGGCGGTAGCGGGGGAGTCGGCCACCGACCTCGGGGGGCGCACGACCCTGGAAACGTTGGCGGCCGTCTACGCCGCGGCGCGGATGGTGATCGCACCCAACACCGGGCCCGCCCACCTAGCGGCGGCCGTCGGCACACCGGTGGTCTCGTTGTTCGCTCCCGTCGTGCCCGCCTCACAGTGGGGCCCCTACGGGTCCACCGTCATTCGGCTCGGAGACCAACAGGCCCCCTGTCGGCTCACCCGGGCCCGTGACTGCCCGGTGCCCGGGCACCCGTGCCTGGACGGCATCACCGACGACGAACTGCTCGACGCGGTCAACCGAATTGGAGGACGGCAATGAATCCGACGATCGAAACCCACTTCTCCGCACTGTCACGGGCGGCCGGCCACCTCACACCGGAGGCGCCCAAGCTGGCCGCGTGGGGGCGACGGCTCGCCGATGTCCTCACCACCGGCGGCCGGTTACTCGCGTGCGGCAACGGCGGCAGCGCGGCCGAGGCGCAACATCTGACCGCGGAACTGGTCGGCCGCTTCCGAGACGATCGAATGCCCATGTCCGCCATCTCGTTACACGCGGACACCTCGGCGCTCACCGCGATCGGCAACGACTACGGGATCGATGAGATATTCGCCAGAGGCGTGCGCGCACACGGTAGGCCGGGCGACGTACTGGTCTCACTGTCGACCAGCGGGACGAGCCCGAATGTGCTCGCCGCCGTCAAGGCTGCACACGAAACCGGCCTCACCACATGGGCGTTGACCGGCCCCGAGCCCAATCCCCTCGCCGCGATGTGTGACGACGCCGTCTGTGTCGAAGCGTCGACCACCGCGACGGTCCAGGAGGTCCACCTGCTCCTCGTGCACGCGCTGTGCATCGCCGTCGACGAGGTTCTGCTGGGGGTCTCCCATGAGTGAGCCATTGGTCGTCATCGGCGATTGCATGCTCGACGTCGACATCGAAGGCACCGCCACCCGGCTCAGTCCCGAGGCGCCCGTCCCGGTCGTCGACACCGAACGGATATGGCGACGACCGGGCGGGGCGGGACTGGCCGCCGTACTCGCCGCGCGGACGGGCTGCGATGTGGTGCTGGTGACCGCCGTTGGCGACGACGCCGAAGGCCGCGCGCTGACCGACCTGCTGGCCGATGCCGGCGTGCGGGTCATCGGTTTGCCGATGGCCGGGAATACGGTGTGCAAGACCAGGATCCGTGCGGCCGGGCAGTCCATGCTGCGGCTCGACCATGGTGACGGAGCGGCCGCCGGCGACGCGCTATCCCCCGAGGTGGCCGAGGTGCTCGGGCAGGCCGCCGCGGTCTGTGTGGCCGACTACGGGCGCGGCATCACCGCGCACGGTGAGATTCGCAAGCTCGTCGCCTCGGCCGCGCAGCGAGTGCCGACGGTGTGGGACCCGCATCCGCGCGGGACCGAACCTGTCTCGGGCTGCTGGCTGGTCACCCCGAACCTGGACGAGGCGGCGGGACGCTCGGCGGAGTCGTTGCGCGAACAGTGGGCGGCGCGAGCGGTGTGCGTGACCCTGGGCCCCAAGGGTGCACTCGTGGCCACCGACACCGGCAACGAGCACCACCCCGTGCGGGATTCGGCCGCACGGGGTGACCACGGCGACACCTGCGGCGCGGGGGACCGGTTCGCGATCGCGGCCACCATGGCACTCGCGGCGGGTAGGGGCGTCCACGACGCCGTCGCCGACGCGGTGGACGCCGCCAGCAGGTTCGTCGCCGCAGGCGGTGCGGTTGGCGTGTCGAGCGCCGCGACAGTCGGTGGAACCCATTCGGCGACAACGTCGACCGCGCTCACCGGTGACATCGCCGAGGTCCGGGACCACTTGCGCCGGCGCGCAGGCCGGCTGGTCGCCACCGGCGGCTGCTTCGACCTGCTGCACACCGGTCATGTCCGCCTGCTGCGGCAGGCGCGCGATCTCGGCGACGCGCTGGTGGTGCTGCTGAACTCCGACACCTCGGTGCGCGCGCTGAAGGGACCGCGCAGGCCCGTCGTCGCGGATCAGGACAGGGCGCGGGTGCTCGGCGCACTGGCATGTGTCGACGCCGTGGTGATCTTCGACGAACTGTCACCCGAAGCGGCGCTGGAGCAACTGCGGCCCGACATCTGGGTCAAGGGCGGCGACTACACCGAGGCCGACCTTCCCGAGGTCGACGTGGTCCGCCGCCACGGCGGTGAGGTCGTGCTGCTGCCGACCGTCGCCGGCTACTCATCGTCAAATCTGATCGCCGCAGCGCGGTCGTGAACCGAAAGGAATTCTCAATGGCTCTGGGCAACATCATCATCACCGGCGGCGCGTCGGGACTCGGCGCGGCCACGGTGGAAGCCGTTGCGCGACAGGGTGGAACACCGCTGGTGATCGACCGCAACGATCCGAAACCGGGCGTGGCCTTCGCGAAAGCCGATCTCGCCGGCTCCGAGGCGGTGGACGCGGCGGTACGCGAATTGGCCGATCAGGTCGGCGGTCAGATTCACGGCGTGTTCACCGCCGGAGGCACTGACATGTGCGGCAAGCTCGCCGACGTCGCGGTCAAGGACTGGGAACGCGTCATCCACGTCAACCTGCTGGGCACCGCGGCGGTGATCCGCTCGGCGTTGCCGTACCTGAAGAACACGGGTGGCCGGATCGTCACGTGCGCATCGACTTTGGGGATCAAGGCCGTCAGCGACGCGACCGCGTACTGCGCCTCGAAATTCGGAGTCATCGGATTCTCCCGCGCGTTGGCCGCGGAACTTGCGGGGGAGGTGGGTGTCACGACGCTGATCCCCGGCGGTATGCACACGGCGTTCTTCGACAACCGCGACGAGCAGTACAAGCCGCCGCCGGACGCCAAGCTCAACCAGCCCGAACACGTTGCCGATACCGTCGTGTTCGCCCTGTCTCAGCCGGCCGGGTGCGAGGTGCGCGAGCTGGTGGTGTGCGCGTCGACGGAGTCTTCGTGGCCGTGACCCCGGAGACCTTCCCGGAGACCATCGTGGTCCTGCGTGCGCTGGGCCTCGGGGATCTACTCACCGGGATTCCCGCGCTGCGTGGGCTGCGGCGGGCACACCCCGACGCCCACATCGTGCTCGCCGCCCCGGAACGCTACCGCGATCTGGTGATGCTCATCGGTTTGGTCGACGAACTCCACCCCACACCCGGCCTCGGCCGGCTGCGTCCCCGCCGCCACCCGCCCGCACTCGCGGTCAACCTGCACGGCTCCGGCCCCGAAAGCATCGCCGATCTGCTCGCGATGGGGCCCCGAACCCTGATCAGCCACCGGCATCCCGCATATCCCGGGGTCGACGGCCCACCGTGGCGGACCGAACTGCACGAGGTCGACCGCTGGTGCGCGCTGCTCGAGTGGGCCGGAATCACCTGTGATTCAGAGAATTTGGCGATCCCGCGGCCGGACGGCTATCGGAACCGCTCGTCGACGGTGGTGATTCATCCGGGCGCCGCATACGCCGCGCGGCGCTGGCCAGCGGAGCGTTTCGGACAGGTCGCCGCCGCGCTGCGAAACCGCGGCCACGACGTGGTCATCACCGGCGATGACAGTGAGGTCGACCTTGCCCGGTCAGTGGCCGACGCCGCCGGGTTGCCCCGATCCAGCGTGCTCGCAGGCACTCTCGGCCTGCTCGAACTCGTCACACTGATCCACGATTGCCGCTTGTTGATCTGTGGTGACACCGGCGTCGGACACATCGCGACTGCGACCGGCACTCCGTCGGTGCTGCTGTTCGGTCCGACACCGCCGAACCGGTGGGGGCCGCGGGGAACGGGTCCGCATATCGCGGTGTGGGCCGGCGACAAGGGCGATCCGCACGCCGACCGACCGCACCGGGGGCTGCTGCTGATCACGGTCGGTCGCGTGCTCGACGCCACCGAGAGCTTGTTGAAGGACTGTGCATGAACACCCTTCGAGTCGGGGTGACCGGTGCGGGCTACGTCGGCCTGACAACCGCGGTGTGTCTGGCCGAACGTGGTCACGACACCGTGTGCGTCGACGTCGACGCCGGCCGCGTCGAGCAACTCCGTAGCGGTGTTCCCCTGCTGGACGAGCCCGGCCTGGCCGAGCTGCTTCGTCGCGGATTAAACTCCGCGACGCTCGAATTCACCGTCGAGTATCCCGATCTCGCTGAGTGCGACGTGGTGTTCATCTGCGTGCCCACGCCGAGCAGATCAGACGGATCGGCGGACCTGTCGGCGGTCGACGCGGCGGTCGAGCAACTCGCCACCGTGCTGCGACCGGGTTCGGTGCTGGTGCTCAAGTCGACGGTTCCGGTCGGCACCACCCGACGGATCGAAAAGCGGTTGCGACACGCTGGAATTCGCGCGGTCTCCAATCCCGAGTTCCTCCGCGAGAGCCACGCCGTATACGACTTCCGTAACCCGGACCGCATCGTGATCGGCGCCGACGACGACGAAGCCGCCGAGCTGGTGTCGCACGTGCACGGAAACCACGCGCAGATTTTTCGGATGAGCCCGGAAAGCGCGGAGTTGGCGAAGTACGCCAGCAATGCTTTTCTCGCGGTGAAGATCTCCTACGCCAACTCACTGGCCCGGCTGTGCGCCCGGATGGGCGCCGACATCGCCGACGTCACTCGCTGCATGGGCGCCGACGTGCGCATCGGTCCGCACTTCCTGCAACCGGGACCGGGGTGGGGCGGATCGTGCCTGCCGAAGGACACCGCGGCCATCCTGCACACCGGCAAGGTGGCGGGGGTAGACCTGCCCGAGGTCGAATCGGCTCGCTCGACGAACGCCGCCCAGTCCGCGCGAATCGCGTCGACGCTGGGCCGGTTCATGGCCACCCCGCTCGGCCACGCCCGCATCACCGCGCTGGGCCTGACGTTCAAGGCGGGCACCAGTGACCTGCGCGATTCACCGGCGCTGACGATCTGCGCCGACCTGGGCCGGACCGGGGCGCAGGTCACCGGATACGACCCGCGGCTCCGGGCGATGGATCAGTCGCGGTTGCGGGAATCGTCGATCGTCGCCGTCGACGATCCATATCTGGCGGCAAAAGACGCCGATGCCATCGTGGTGCTCACCGAGTGGCCGGAGTTCCGCGAACTGGACTGGGTCCTGATCGCCGAGCACGCGCCCGGAGCCGTCGTCGTCGACACCCGCAACCTGCTCGATGCGGCGTTGCTCAACGAGGCCGGGATGACCTATCTGGGCAACGGAACCCCGTCGGGTTACTGACCTTTGGCAACTTTGCGGATGAGTCGGGCCGTGCCGCGGTCAAGCACCTCCTGCCGTTCGGCCAGGGTCTTCATCGTCGCGGCGCGCCGGGCGGCCGAGGCGATGGTGAGCTCGGACTCGTAGCCCTGCACGACTCGGGGGTCGACGTAGGAACCTCGGGCCACCGCGGGTGTGTTGCCGAGTTCCTCGGCGACTTCCTTCATCACCGCGGACTCGACGCGCTTGATCACAGTCTTGTTGACCGGCGGGTCGGCATCGACGAACGCGGCCGCCGCCAGCACGGTGCCGTGCCAGGTCCGCAGGTCCTTGACCGTGTACCGATCCCCAACGAGCTCCTTGAACCGCGTGTTCAGGTCGTCGGCGTGAATGTCGATCCAGCTCGAACCGTTGCGGCACACCAGCAGCCGCTCGGTGCGCTCCGGGCGGCGCAACAGCGCGCGGATCGAGCGGACCGCTTCGGGGTCGTCGATCAGCAGCGTGCGCCGCACGCCGCTCTTGGCGGGAAAGTCGAATTCGATGGCGTCGCGCTGCAGGGTCACGTGCTCGCAGAGCAGCGTCGCGATGCCGTACGAGTTGTTCTCCTCGGCGTACTGCTCAGAGCCCGCCCGGAAGTATCCGAGATCGGCCAGGTGCAGTGCGAGGGCCAGCACCCGGTCGCGGTGCAGCCCGCGGCGGCGCAGGTCCGCGGCGATACGCCTGCGCATCTCGGGCAGCGCCGCCGACATCTCCAGGACCCGGTCGAACTTCTCCTCGTTGCGCTCCTCCTGCCACCTCTGGTGGTAGAGGTACTGGCGTCGGCCCGCGGCATCCGTGCCCACCGCCTGGATGTGCCCGTTGGGGTAGGGGCAGATCCACACCTTCTTCCAGGCGGGCGGGATGACCAGATCCTTGATGCGCTGCAGGGTCTTCTCGTCGGTGACCGGGGTGCCGTCGGGATGTTCGTAGGAGAACCCGCGACCGCGACGCACCCTCCGCAGGCCGGGGCCGCTGACGACGCTACGGCGAAGTCGCATGTTTGGCCCCTGGATGCAGGGGGGTATTGAACCCCCACCATGGAGAAGTCTTACTTTGTCGCGCCGTCAAAACGCCGCTGCTCACAGTCGTGTTCACCGTTTGCTCGGTCGCGTTCGGAGTGGGAGCTTCGCCATGACCGGATAAATACCCGCGCCGGCGTGCGGCACACGTCGTCGTTCGCGGGTCACCGGAGTACTCGTGGTTAGGTGGGATCCGACCTGGGGTAATCTCGCTTCGACATTGCCGGGAGGTCAAATGGCCGACGTCGCCAACAAGAACAATGGGCACGGGCACGGCGCGCGGTCGGTGGAACTCCGGGTCGCCGCCGAACTCGAGAACCTTGCGGTGCTGCGCACCCTGGTCGCCGCGGTGGCGACCTTCGAAGACCTGGACTTCGATGCCGTCGCCGACCTGCGTCTCGCGGTCGACGAGGCCTGCACCAGGCTGATCCGATCCGCAGTACCCAACTCTGTGCTGCTGCTCGTCATCGACCCACGCGACGACGCCGTCGTCATCGATGCGTCCACCACGTGTAAGAGTTCCGACATCCTGGCGCCCGGTAGCTTCAGCTGGCACGTGCTGAGTTCACTGACCGACGAGGTGACGACCTTCGAGAACGGGCAGGGGCCCGAGAACGCCCAGGTGTTCGGGATCTCCATGACGACGAGACGAGCGACGCTGCAGTGACGCCGTCGACGTCACAGGGTTCGTCGTCGCGTTCGAACTCTGAGTACGCGGATGTCGCCGACATGTTCCGCGAGCTGAAGAACGTGCCGGAGGACTCGCCGAAGTTTCAGCGGCAGCGCGACCGCATCGTCGAGCGCTGCCTTCCGTTGGCCGACCACATCGCGCGGCGCTTCGACGGGCGCGGTGAGCCACGCGAGGATCTCGTGCAGGTGGCCCGTGTCGGGCTGGTGAATGCGGTGATCCGCTTCGACGTCGAGGCCGGCTCGGACTTCGTCTCGTTCGCGGTGCCCACCATCATGGGCGAGGTCCGACGGCATTTCCGCGACAACAGTTGGTCGGTCAAGGTGCCGCGGCGGCTCAAGGAGCTCCATCTGCGACTCGGCGCCGCCACCGCGGAGTTGTCGCAGCGGCTCGGCCGCGCCCCGACGGCGTCGGAGCTGGCAGCCGAGCTGGGCATGGACCGCGACGAGGTCGTCGAGGGCCTGGTGGCAGGGAGCTCCTACAACACGCTGTCGATCGACAGCGGCGGCAGCGGAACCGAGGACGCCCCAGCGATCGCCGACACGCTGGGCGACGTCGACCTGGGTCTCGACCAGATCGAGAACCGGGAAGCGTTGCGGCCCTTGCTCGCTGCGCTGCCCGAACGCGAACGCACCGTGTTGCTGCTGCGCTTCTTCGAGTCACTCACCCAGACGCAAATCGCTGAGCGCGTTGGTATCTCGCAGATGCACGTGTCGCGTCTGCTCGCGAAGTCCTTAACTCGACTCCGGGACCAGTTGCAGTAGGGGCTTGGTGCTCTTGCCGTCTGCGAGCGCTGTCTCGATGCTGTCGCAGACGGGGAGCGCGGCATCCGGATCGCAGATGCGCAACAAGCGGCTGACCGACGCGCTCGGCAACAGCGCCCACTCGATCTTCTCGCCTGCGGTGCGCACGTTGAGCGTGTGCAGCGCGGAGAACCCTGCGGTGCCGAAGAATTCGACGCCCGACAGGTCGACGACGATGCGCTCGAGCTCTGTGGCGTGGCGCATCGCGTAGTCGACAAACTCCTGGGAGTTCGCGGCGTCGATCTCGCCGTGGGCGGAGACGATCGCGGTGTCCGGTTGCACCCGGCGGGTCGCGAAGTGCGCAGTGTGGCAGTCGCGGGTGTCGTCGGACTGCACTTCAGCAACGACAGATAAATCAGGATTAGACATGTGTGACTCCATCAGTGAATGTCTCATTCGTACTGTGGTTCACGTCAAAAATTTGGGCCCTGCGTATTCAAAGCCGTCGCAGCAGAGGCGGGGAGTTCTACCCTTGCACGTCGATGACGTTCCAGCTCGGCTGTGAACTCAACCTGGACTGAACCCTACGCTGCTAACTGACCATGCACAATCGCTATCAAGACCGCCACCGTAACCGCTGGTCACAGCGGTCAAGACCACTGACGCCATGACAAATTTGACGAAACTAGAGTCACATCGGAGAGTGGGTGCGCCATGACGCCGAACGTCGCCGGTGTGCTGCTGGCCGCAGGCGCGGGCACCCGCTATGGGATGCCTAAAGTGCTTGCAGCCCAAGGTGAATGGCTCAGAGCCGCGGTCAAGGCCTTGAGGGGCGGCGGATGTGGCGATGTGGTGGTGGTGTTGGGAGCGGCGGTGGTCGAGGCCCCGCAGCCTGCGCGCGCAGTGTTCGCCGAGGCCTGGGAGGACGGTCTGTCGGCGTCGCTGCGGGCCGGGATCTCGGCGGTCGAGGCCGATTACGCCGTGCTGCACACCGTCGACACCCCCGATGTCGGAGCGGACGTCGTGCGTCGGGTGGTGGACGCGGCGGTGGCGTCGGAGTCGGGTATCGCGCGTGCCCGCTACGGGCAATCGCCGGGCCACCCGGTGGTGATCGCGCGCAGGCATTGGGCCGCGCTGCTCGAAGAGGTCCACGGAGACGAGGGCGCACGCTCGTTCCTGGCGGCGCGCGACGACGTCGTCGCGGTGGATTGTGCCGATCTGGCGACGGGTCGCGACATCGACGTCAGGTGATGTCAGGTCACGTCGGCGAGCCGGCAATCAGGTGAGAGTGAGGCCCAGCATCGCCGTCGCGAAGCGGCGCACGGAGTGCTCGGCGATCGCGGCCGCATCGGCGTAGCCGTCGCGAAATCGCGTGTGCACCAACGCGGCCTGCGGGTCGATCCTGATCTCGGCCAGCATCTCGCCGGTGGTCGGTTCACACACCGCCCAGGTGTATGCGGTGTCGGACAACCACTGCGCGCGGCAACGAGCGATGTAACCGGGATCGGTCTCACCCATCTCGGCGAGCGCGGGGCCGTCGTCGATCAGCTCGTCGTCGCGCGGCGCGCGCAAATACCATGCGCCGGCGTTGATTTCGACGGGCTCCATGGCGACTTCGGTGCGCTAACGCTCGCTGCGCGATCGGTTGCGCACCGAAATCACTTGATCTCGGCGAGGACGGTGCCCTGGGTGATCGCAGCGCCGGGTTCGACCGCCAAGCCGGTGATCGTGCCGTCCTTGTGCGCGGTGACCGGGTTCTCCATCTTCATCGCCTCGAGCACCACGACGAGGTCACCGGCGGAGACCTCCTGGCCCTCCTCGACGGCGACCTTGACCACGGTGCCCTGCATCGGCGCGGTCACGGCGTCGCCGGAGGCCGCCGCTCCGCCGCCACCGCCACGCTTGCGGGCCTTGGGCTTCTTGCGCACGACATTGGAACCGGCGCCGCCCGCACCGCCGCCGCCACCGAGCGCGAGGTCGCCCGGCAGCGACACCTCCAGCCGGCGGCCGCCGACCTCGACAACCACGGTCTGCCGCGGGACGGTGTCCTCTTCCTCGATCGGATCGCCGCCGGTGAACGGTTCGATCGTGTTGTCCCACTCGGTTTCGATCCAGCGGGTGTGCACGGTGAAACCGTTGTCATCGCCGATGAACGCGGGATCGGACACGACCGCCCGGTGGAACGGGATGACCGTGGCCAGCCCTTCGACGGTGAACTCGTCCAGCGCGCGACGGGACCGCTCCAGGGCCTCTTGGCGGTTGGCGCCGGTGACGATCAGCTTGGCCAGCATCGAGTCGAACTGGCCGCCGATGACCGAACCGCTCTCGACGCCGGAGTCCAGCCGCACACCGGGGCCGGTAGGCGGCACGAACGTGGTGACCGGGCCGGGGGCGGGCAGGAAGCCGCGACCGGCGTCCTCACCGTTGATGCGGAACTCGATGGAGTGGCCGCGAGGCGTCGGGTCCTCGGTGATGTCGAGCGGTTCGCCGTTGGCGATGCGGAACTGCTGGCGCACCAAGTCGATGCCCGAGGTCTCCTCGGTCACCGGATGCTCCACCTGCAGACGGGTGTTCACCTCGAGGAACGAGATCAGCCCGTCCTGGCCGACGAGGTACTCGACGGTGCCTGCGCCGTAGTAGCCGGCCTCCTTGCAGATGCGCTTGGCTGACTCGTGGATCTCCTTGCGCTGAGCGTCGGTCAGGAACGGCGCGGGCGCCTCCTCGACCAGCTTCTGGAAGCGGCGCTGCAGCGAGCAGTCGCGGGTGCCCGCGACGACGACGTTGCCGTGCTGGTCGGCGATCACCTGAGCCTCGACGTGGCGGGGCTTGTCGAGATAGCGCTCGACGAAGCATTCACCGCGGCCGAACGCCGCGACAGCCTCGCGGACCGCCGAGTCGTACAGCTCAGGGATCTCTTCGATGGTGCGGGCCACCTTCATGCCGCGGCCGCCGCCGCCGAACGCGGCCTTGATCGCGACCGGGACGCCATACTCCTTGGCGAACGCGACGACCTCGTCGGCGTCCTTGACCGGATCCGAGGTGCCCGGCACCAGCGGCGCCTGGGCGCGCGCGGCGATGTGGCGGGCGGTCACCTTGTCACCGAGGTCGCGGATCGACTGCGGGCTGGGCCCGATCCAGATCAGGCCGGCGTCGAGGACCGCCTGCGCGAAATCAGCGTTCTCGGACAGGAATCCGTAGCCCGGGTGAATCGCGTTGGCTCCGGACTTCTCGGCGGCGTCGAGCAGCTTCTCGAACACCAGGTACGACTCCGCCGAGGTCTGCCCGCCCAGGGCGAAGGCCTCGTCGGCGAGGCGTACGTGAGGAGCGTCGGCGTCGGGTTCGGCGTACACCGCCACGCTCTGCAGCCCGGCGTCCTTAGCGGCCCTGATCACCCGGACCGCGATCTCCCCGCGGTTGGCGACCAGCACCTTGGAGATCTTCGAGCTGGCGTGACTGGGCACTGCGCCTCCTGGTGGCATGTCTAAGAAACGTCTTTAAGAATGTAACGGAGGGAGTTTATGCGGCCCTGCTGAGGTCTCGGCGAGCCGGTCCCTTACCCGCGAGTAATAAACCGCGGCTGCCCCACACATCCGCGAGCCCTCATCCAGGTACGGTTCCGGCCCTTGAGGCGAGGCCCAGAATTCTGCACCAGTGATCGCTCGGCCCGAGCGCGTCAGCGCAGCCGCTTCTTGATGCGGGCCAGCATCGCCGACATCCCGCGCAACCGCAGCGGGCTGATCAGGGCAGCGAGCCCCAATTCGGAGTAGAAGTCGTCGGGTACGGCCAGGATCTCGTCGGCAGAGAGGTCGTCGAGCCCCACGGCCAGGATCGCGGCGAACCCACGCGTGGTCGGCGCTTCTGCCGGCGCGCTGAAGTACAGCCGGACATGCTCGCGGTTGTCGGCGTCGACGTGCAGGAACAGCGGCGACTGGCATTCGGGCACCGGTTCCATCGCGGCCTCTTCGAGGTCGGCGGGCAGCGGAGGCAACTCGTTGGCGAACTCCAGGAGCAGTTGCAGCTTGTCCTGCCCCTGCACCTCCTTGAAGTCCGTCACCACCTCCGCCAGCGCGGCCGGCATTGCACTCATGAGGAGCCCGGCACATCCCCTGGTTCGGACCCGGCCACGACAGGCACCCGAACGGCGTTGCCCCATTCGGTCCACGAACCGTCGTAATTGCGGACGCCGGGCAAGCCCAGCAGGTGGGTCAGCACGAACCAGGTGTGGCTCGAACGCTCACCGATGCGGCAGTAGACGATCGTCTCGTCGTCGGGGGTCAAGAAGCCGTACAGATCCTCGAGCTCGGCACGGCTGCGGAACCGGCCACTGTCGTCGGCGGCCTTGGCCCACGGAATCGACCGAGCGGACGGTATGTGGCCGCCCCGCAGCGCGCCCTCCTCGGGATAGTCGGGCATGTGGGTGCGTTCCCCGGTGTACTCCTGCGGCGAGCGGACGTCGATCAGGGGCGCCTTCCCGAGTGCATCGAGAACGTCCTCCTTGAATGCGCGGATCGGCGCGTCGTCGCGCTCCACGACGGGGTAGCCGGTGCTGGTCTTGGTCGGCACGTCGAGCGTGGTTTCGCGGCCGTCGGAGATCCACAGGTCGCGGCCCCCGTTGAGGAGCCGGACGTCGGGGTGACCGAACAGCGTGAACACCCAGAGGGCGTATGCCGCCCACCAGTTGCTCTTGTCGCCGTAGATCACCACGGTGTCGTCGCGGGCGATGCCCTTGCGGTTCATCAGGTCGGCGAACTGTTCGCCGGTGATGTAGTCGCGCACGTGGGGGTCGTTCAGGTCGGTGTGCCAGTCGATCTTGACCGCACCCGGTATGTGGCCGGTGTCGTAGAGCAGCACGTCCTCGTCGGACTCCACGATGGCCAGTCCCGGCCTGCCCAGGTTCGCCGACAACCAGTCGGCGGTGACCAGGCGTTCGGGATGGGCGTATGACTGCAGGGCAGGGTCTGGATCGGCAGGTAGAGGCACAAACCCGAGCCTACCGAGGCACGCATGCCCCGTGGGATCAGGTGACCGGGTTATCGCGCCAGAGGTCGGCCAGCGACAGCCCGGCGCGCTCGAACATGCCGCGGACCAGGGGCAGTCCGATGCCGATCACCGACGACGGGTCGCCGTCCACGCCCTCGATGAACCAGCCGCCCAAACCGTCGAGGGTGAAGCCGCCCGCCACTGCCGTCGGCTCCCCGCTGGCGACGTAGGCCTCTAGGTCGGCCCTCGAGGGCGACGCGAAGTGCACGGTGGTGGCCTCGGCTTCGGCCAGCCGGCACACAATGCCGTTGTCCTGCAACCGAATCACGCAGTGACCCGTGTGGAGCCGGCCGGAGGAGCCGGCCATCTGCTGCCACCCGGCAAGTGCGGCCTCGGCCGAGGCGGGTTTGCCCGCCAACGTCCCGTCACGGAACAGCATGGAATCGCAGCCGATCACGACGCAGTCGGCACCGACCGCCGGATCGAGTTCGGCGACCACGGCGTCGGCCTTGGCCGTGGCGAGGGCGACCGTCACCTGCGCTGGTGTCGCCGCGTCGTCGAGCCCGGCGACGACGGCGTCCTCGTCGACGCCGGACACCACGATCAGCGGATCGATTCCGGCCTGCCGCAAGACTTTTCGACGGCCGGAGGACGCCGAGGCGAGGACGACGCGCGTCATCGACGGCGCATGTGTGCCCGTTCCACGAGCGTCACCCGCTGCCAGCTGAACGGCGTGTACCGCAGCCGGTCGACGGGATGACCCCAGAGGTTCTCTTCCTGCTCGCGCGGCTCGGACGGCACGCTCGACGCGGCGGCCAGCACCGCGATCAGCGCGGCGAGCTCGTCCTGGCTCGGCTCACCCCTGACGACCTGGATGTGCGCCTCGTGATCCTGCTGGGCGGCGCTCTGCTCGTCCGTCACCGTCACTTCGGCCTCTCCGTCGCCTGCGGGTGCTGAGCCGTTATTCGGGCTCACAGGAGCTGAATTGTTCGCCCCGCTCACAGGGGAATGTTCCCGTGCTTCTTGGGCGGAATCTGCGTGATCTTGCGTTCCAGCAACCGCAGCGCGTTCGCGACGTAACCGCGCGTGTGCGACGGCGGGATCACCGCGTCGACGTAGCCGCGTTCGGCCGCGATGTAGGGGTTGACCAGGGTGTCCTCGTACTCCTGCTGCAGCTCCAGGCGCAGCGCGTCGACGTCCTCGCCGTTCTTCGCCGCTTCCTTGAGCTTGCTGCGGTACACGAAGCCGACGGCGCCCGAGGCGCCCATCACCGCGATCTGCGCGGTCGGCCATGCGACGTTCACGTCGGCGCCCATCTCCTTGGACCCCATGACGCAGTAGGCACCCCCGTAGGCCTTGCGGGTGATCACGGTGATCTTGGCGACGGTGGCCTCCCCGTAGGCGTAGAGCAGCTTGGCGCCGCGCCGGATGATGCCGTTGTACTCCTGGCCGGTACCCGGCAAGAAGCCCGGCACGTCGACCAGCATCACGATCGGGACGTTGAAGCAGTCGCAGGTCCGGATGAACCGGGCGGCCTTCTCCGAGGCGTTGATGTCCAGGCAGCCGGCGAACTGTGTCGGTTGGTTGGCCACGATGCCGACCGGGCGGCCCTCGATGCGGCCGAACCCGACGATGATGTTCTGCGCGTAACCGGCCTGCACCTCGAGGAACTCGTCCTCGTCGAGGATGCGGGTGATGACCTCGTGCATGTCATAGGGCTGGTTCGGGGAGTCCGGAATCAGCGTGTCCAGCTCGATGTCCTCGTCGGTGAGGTTGTCCTCGATCGGCCCCTCGGGAACCGCCTCCGGATAGCGCGGCGGGTCGGCGTAGTTGTTGCTCGGCAGGTACGAGAGCAGTTCGCGCACGTAGTCGAACGCGTCCTGCTCGCCGGAGGCCACGTAGTGCGCCAGCCCCGACTTCGACATGTGGGTGTGCGCGCCGCCGAGTTCCTCCATCGTCACCTCTTCACCGGTGACGGTCTTGATGACGTCGGGTCCGGTGATGAACATCTGGCTGGTCTGGTCGACCATGATCACGAAGTCGGTCAGCGCGGGGGAGTACACGTGGCCGCCCGCCGCGGCGCCCATGATCAGTGAGATCTGCGGGATCACGCCGGAGGCCAGGATGTTGTTGTGGAAGATGTTGCTGTACAAGCCAAGTGAGACCACGCCCTCTTGGATGCGCGCGCCCGCACCGTCGTTGATGCCGATCAACGGCCTGCCGGTCTTGATCGCCAATTCCTGCACCTTGACGATCTTCTCGCCGTACACCTCGCCGAGGCTGCCGCCGAAGACTGTCGCGTCCTGACTGAAGATGCACACCTCACGGCCGTCGATGGTGCCGTAACCGGTCACCACGCCGTCCCCGAGCGGGCGGTTGGCCTCCATCCCGAAGTTGGTGCTGCGGTGGCGGGCCAGCGCGTCCAGTTCGACGAACGAGCCCTCGTCGAGCAGCGCCAGGATGCGTTCACGAGCGGTGAGCTTGCCCTTGGCGTGTGTCTTCTCGATCGCTTCCTCGCCGACCGGGTGCAAGGTCTCCTCGGCGCGCCTGCGCAGATCGGCCAGCTTGCCCGCGGTGGTGTGGATGTCGATCTCGTGTTCGCCTGACGGCTCGACCGACGGCTTCTGAACGGAGGTCATGGTGGTCGATGCTAACGAACGACCGGCGCGCGACCGACGGCGCGTCCTTAAGGTCCCCTTAAGGACGCCTTGCGCACCGCGCGCAGACCCGCCGGTGGTAGTAGTGAGGGCCGAACGCGTCTTCAGATGGGAGTCCGATTCCGATGACCGCGCGCCCGGCTCCGCTCGACGTCGAGGTGCTGCGCGAGCAGGTGTTCGCCGGTTCGCGCGCGTGGCGGCGTATCGACGTGGTGGCCGAGACCGGGTCGACCAACGCCGACCTGATCGCACGTGCCGGGGGTGGCGAGGACATCGCCGGCGCGGTGCTGATCGCCGAGAACCAGACCGCGGGCCGTGGCCGCCGGGGTCGCAGCTGGTCGGCAGTGCCGTTCGCGCAGATCACGATGTCGGTGGGCATCGACGCGACCGGGGCGCCCAGCTCCGCCTGGGGCTGGCTGCCGCTGGCGACCGGCGTGGCCGTCGTCGACGCGGTCGCCGACACCGGTGTCACGGCCGGCCTGAAGTGGCCCAACGACGTACTGGCCGGGGGCGGCAAGCTGGCCGGAATCCTGGCCGAGGTCGCGGGTGGTCAACAGGCCGTCGTGCTCGGCGTCGGGCTCAACGTCTCGCTGCGCGGTGAGGACGTCGGCGTCGAGGGGGCCACCTCGCTGGTGGACCTGGATGTCCCGGCACCCGATCGGCAACGCCTGGTCGTGCGGCTGCTGCACGAACTGGGCAACCGCGTCGAGTCGTGGGCTCGAGCCGTAGGCGCCGACGCCGGCCTTGCCGCCGACTACCGCGCCCGCAGCCTCACGCTGGGCCGGCGGGTCCGCGCGCTGCTGCCCGGCGATCAGCAGGTCGTCGGCGTGGCGCAAGACGTCGACGAGCAGGGTCGGCTGGTCATCGATGCCGACGGCCGGTCGATTACCGTCTCCGCAGGCGACATCGTCCATCTGCGGCCCGACCAGTGATTTCGCTTTAAGGTCATCGCATGGGTTATCCCGACAACGTGCTCGCCTCGGACGAGCAGGTGGTCTTGCACCGCCATCCGCATTGGAAGTGGCTGATCGGGCCGGTCCTGGTGTTGCTGCTGGTGACCGCGCTGGCTGCGTTCGGCGCCGGCTACGTCAACACCATGGAGTGGGATCAGACCGCCCGCAACGTCGTGCTGATCGTGATCGGCGCGATCTGGCTGGTGATCATCGGGTGGCTGACGATCTGGCCGTTTTTGAGCTGGTGGACGACGCACTTCGTGATCACCGACCGCCGGGTGATGTTCCGGCACGGGGTGCTGACCCGGTCGGGAATCGACATCCCGCTGGCGCGGGTCAACAGCGTCGAGTTCCGGCACGGACTGCTGGACCGCATGTTGCGGACCGGCACGTTGATCTTCGAGTCAGCGGCCCAAGACCCGATCGCGTTCGACGACATCCCGCGGGTGGAGCGGGTCCACTCGCTGCTGTATCACGAGGTCTTCGACACCCTGGGCTCGGAGGAGTCGCCGAGCTGAGCGGCGCCGCGGGCGCGTCGGCCGGGGCGGCGCAGCGGGGTGACGTTGCCTTCGGCGTGCTCGGCGGTCACCCCTTCGTGGTGGTCCTCGAGGAGTTCGGCGAGCCCGCCCGCGGTGAGCGACTCCATCGCCCGGTCCGGGTTGCGGCCGAACTCGTCGGGGAACACCCAGCGCCGGAACGCCCAGAACCGGAACGCCATCTGCAGCAGGTTGCCGATGATGTAGGCCGAGATGAAGTCGGCGATGTTCTCCACGGTCAGGCTGACTTCGGGCACCCGCAGCATCAGCACGTAGCTGGAGATCCACAGCGGCGCCATGCTCAACAGCACGCCGACCCCGCTGACGCCGAAGAACAGGAGCGCCTCGTGATGACGCTCGCGGCCGCCGCGGTCGCGGAAGCTCCACTCGCGGTTGAGGATGTAGGACGCGATCACCGCGACGATGCCCGCGATGATCTTGGCCGTGACCGGCTTGGGCTCGAGCACCGTCAGCTTGAGCGTGTAAAAGACCGATGTGTCGATGAGGAACGTCGTCGCGCCGACGATCGCGAACTTGATCAGTTCGTGATGCCGCTCGAAGTACGGCCGTACCGGGCGGGGCAGCCGTGCGATCGTCGCATCGGTAAAGGACACAACAGGGCAGTGTACGGAAATACCGCACTCTACGTGTACTCATGCAGGTCGCAGCCGGTGCATCGGAACCGACCCCGCGGCGTGGTCATGACACCATGAAGACGTGTCACAGAACCCCAAAGGGCCGCCGGTGGTGGCCATGGTCGGCGGTGGTCAGCTGGCCAGAATGACCCATCAGGCCGCGATCGCGCTCGGCCAGACGCTGCGCGTCCTCGCCGTGGACGCCGGCGACCCGGCCGCGCAGGTGAGCCCGGATGTGGTGTTGGGCACACACACCGATCTCGACGCGTTGCGCCGTGCCGCCTCCGGCGCCGACGCGCTGACCTTCGACCACGAGCACGTGCCTGCCGAACTCCTGGAGAAGCTGCAGGCCGACGGTGTCAACGTGGCTCCTCCGCCGTCGGCGCTGATCCACGCCCAGGACAAGCTGGTGATGCGCCGCAGGCTCGAGGCGCTCGGCGCGCCGGTGCCGCGGTTCGCGGCGGTCGATGACCTGTCCGACATCGACGCGTTCGCCGCACGGATCGAAGGTCCCGTCGTGGTCAAGACCGTGCGCGGCGGGTACGACGGCCGCGGGGTCACGCTGGCCGGCGACGTCGCCGAGGCGCGCGAGGCCGCGCAGCGCTACCTGGACGGCGGGGCGGACGTGATGGTGGAGGAGAGGGTCGCCATGCGGCGCGAACTGGCGGCCCTGGTGGCGCGTTCGCCGTTCGGGCAGGGCGCGGCGTGGCCGGTGGTGGAAACCGTGCAGCGCGACGGCATCTGCGTCGAGGTGATCGCACCGGCGCCGGGCCTTGATGACGAGTTGCGCTCAGCGGCTGGGCAATTGGGTTTGCGGCTGGCCTCCGAACTCGGGGTCGTCGGGGTGCTGGCCGTCGAGTTGTTCGAAACCGTCGAGGGCACCCTGCTCGTCAACGAGCTCGCCATGCGCCCGCACAACTCCGGGCACTGGACCATGGACGGTGCGCAGACCAGCCAGTTCGAACAGCACCTGCGTGCGGTCCTCGACTATCCGCTTGGCGACACCGCCCAGGTCGTCCCGGTCACGGTGATGGCCAATGTGCTTGGCGCACAACAGACACCGACGATGGCGATGGACGAGCGGCTGCACCACCTGTTCGCCAGGATGCCCGACGCGAAGGTGCATCTCTACGGCAAGGCCGAGCGGCCCGGCCGAAAGATCGGTCACGTCAACGTTCTCGGCGCGCCCGCCGGTTCTCTTGACGACGACGCGTTCGTCGCCGATGTGCGCGAACGCGCGGCCAGGGCGGCACACTGGTTGTCGCACGCGGAATGGACGGACGGATGGGATCCACATGAGTAGTGCTGCTGCGCCGCGGGTCGGCCTGATCATGGGCAGCGACAGCGACTGGTCGGTGATGGAGGACGCCGCCCACGCGCTGGCCGAGTTCGATGTGCCCTTCGAAGTCGGCGTCGTCTCCGCACACCGCACGCCGGTCCGCATGCTCGAGTACGCCCAGAGCGCCGCGGACCGCGGTATCGAGGTGATCATCGCCGGGGCAGGCGGGGCGGCGCATCTGCCGGGCATGGTGGCCTCGGCGACCCCGCTGCCCGTCATCGGCGTGCCGGTGCCGCTGGCCAAGCTCGACGGCTTGGACTCGCTGCTATCAATCGCGCAGATGCCCGCAGGCGTGCCGGTGGCCACGGTGTCGATCGGCGGCGCCCGCAACGCGGGCTTGCTGGCGGTGCGGATCCTCGGGTCGGCGGACGCGGCGCTGCGCAAGCGGGTCGTACAGTTCCAGGCCGACCTGCACGACACGGTGCTGCAGAAGGATGCGGCGCTGCGCGACCGCCTCCTCGGCGAATAGGGAGCCGGACCCGCGGGAGTAGGGTTACCGGCGAGTAGCAAGGAGTTTTTCATGGCCATCGGCAACCCGTCATTCGACCTCTTTCAGCTCTCCGACGAGCACAACGAACTGCGTGCGGTGCTGCGCGATCTGTGCGAGAAGGAGATCGCCCCGCACGCGGCCGACGTCGACGAGAAGGCGCGCTACACCGACGAGGCGCTGGCGGCGCTGACCTCGTCGGGGATGGCCGCCATCCACATCCCCGAGGAGTACGGCGGTCAGGGCGGCGACTCGATCGCGGCGTGCATCGTGATCGAAGAGGTCGCGCGGGTGTGCGCATCGTCGTCGCTGATCCCGATCTGCAACAAGCTGGGCACGATGGGTCTGTTGCTGCGCGGCAGCGAGGAACTCAAGAAACAGGTGCTGCCGTCGATCGCCGCCGGTGAAGCCGTCGCGTCGTACGCGCTGTCCGAACGCGAGGCCGGCAGCGACGCCGCATCGATGCGCACCAGGGCCCGCCGTGAGGGTGACGAGTGGGTGCTCAACGGCGCCAAGTGCTGGATCTCCAACGGCGGCCAGTCGACGTGGTACACGGTGATGGCGGTGACCGATCCGGACAAGAAGGCCAACGGCATCTCGGCGTTCGTCGTGCACCGCGACGATCCCGGCTTCTCCATCGGCGCCAAGGAGAAGAAGATGGGCATCAAGGGATCGCCCACCACCGAGTTGTACTTCGAGGACTGCCGGATCCCCGCCGACCGGATCATCGGCGAGGAGGGCACCGGTTTCAAGACCGCGCTGGCCACTTTGGATCACACTCGGCCGACCATCGGTGCGCAAGCGGTCGGCATCGCGCAGGGCGCGCTTGATGCCTCGATCGCATATGTCAAGGAGCGCAAGCAGTTCGGGAGACCGATCGCTGACTTCCAGGCGGTGCAGTTCATGCTCGCCGACATGGCGATGAAGATCGAGGCCGCGCGGTTGACGGTGTACTCCGCCGCCGCCAGGGCCGAACGCGGCGAGTCCGAACTCGGGTTCATCTCCTCGGCGTCGAAGTGCTTCGCCTCCGATGTCGCGATGGAGGTCACCACCGACGCGGTTCAACTGTTCGGCGGTTACGGCTACACCACCGACTTCCCGGTCGAGCGGATGATGCGCGACGCCAAGATCACCCAGATCTACGAGGGCACCAACCAGATTCAGCGCGTGGTGATGTCCCGCGCGCTACTGAAGTAGCCCCGCTCAGGTGTACTCGATGAAGGTGGCCATCCCCGCTTCGAGGTGATAGGTGTTGTGGCAGTGGGTGATCCACCGCCCGGGGTTGTCGGTGTCGAAGTCGATGTCGACGGTGCGCAGCGGCGCGACGAGCACCGTGTCCTTGCGGGCCCGCGGGCCGTCGGCCCCCATCACCTGGAACGTGTGGCCGTGTAAGTGCATGGGGTGGAACATCTTCGACTCGTTGACATAGCGGATGCGCACGCGTTGGTCACGTGCCACCGCGTATCCGTCGCGGGGCGGGTCGTAGCGCTTTCCGTTGATCGTCCAGGTGTAGCCGTTGACCGGACCGGCCAACCGCATGTCGATGACCTGCTGGGCGGCGCGGTCGGGCAGGTTCACCTCGGGTGTGGCCGCCAGCGTCGCGGTGTCGAGCGGGGGCTGGGTCCGCAGCGTCGCGACGTAGTCGTCGATGTTGCCCGTGCCTGCCTTGTTGTCGACGCGCATGTCGAGCCTCGCGTAGCCGTCCTTGCGGTACGCCGCGGCGATGACCGGCGCCGACGCGTGCAGGGTGACGATCGCATCGGCCCGTTCTCCCATCCCGAGGATGACCGAATCGGCCTGCCTGGACTCGACCGGGAACCCGTCGGTCGCGATCACCCGCAGCGGGTGTCCGGGCACACCGACCTGGAACGCGGTGTCCGAACCGGCATTGATGACACGCAGTCGAATGCGTTGTCCGGCACGGTAATCGACGACCTCCGGATCGGCGGTCACGCGTCCGTTGATGACGTAGTAGGGGTAGGTGACGTCGCCGCCGTCGTCGCCGAGCGGGGTGGCCGGGTTGATGCCGGCGTCCGGGATGTTCGGCATCGCCGGCATGCCCGCCTTGTTCAGTTCGGCAAGGACCTGGTCGGGGGTGCGGCCGGTGCCGTCGACCCAATCGTCGAGCACGACGACGAGTTCGTCGTCGTAGTCGGCGCCGTCGGCGGGGTCTTCGATGATCAGGGGGCCGTACAGCCCGCGGTCGAGTTGGGTGCCCTCATGGGAGTGGTACCAGTACGTCCCGGCGTCGGGCACGACGAAGTCGTAGGTGAACGATTGGCCCGCGGGTACGGCGGGCTGCGACAACACGGGCACGCCGTCCATGGGGTTGGGGATGGCCAGACCGTGCCAGTGGATGGTGGTCGGGGCGGGCAGCCCGTTGTCCAGCTGTGCGCGCATCCTGTCGCCTCTGCGGATGCGGATCTCCGGGCCGGGCACCCTGTCGCCGTACGCCCAGGTGCGGACGGTGACTCCGCCGAGGTCGACGTCAACCTCGGCAGGGGTGAACGTGATGTCGAATCCCGGCCCCGAGGCCCGATCGGCCGACGCCGGCTCGGGCGTCTTCGACGAACAGCCGCCCACGACGGCGGCCGCCACGCCCGCCGACAGCACGAAGAATTCGCGCCGGTCGATCACGTCCTCCAGCGTGGCACTGCGAGGGCTTCCGCGTCGGCGAAAGCCCCATTTCGCCGATATGGCTCTCAGCCCTTGGTGACCTTCTCGGTGGCCCTGCGGCGGTCGGCCAGCGCGACATCGGGATTGGCCACCTGCACGAGCGAGGCGCCGACGGCGAAGACGGCCAGCATGTGGTCGACGAGCTCGTCGGCGCTATCCCATCCGGCGCTGGACAGCACTCGGTCGGATGCGGTGAAACCCTGTGCCGCAGCGGACTGGCGGGCCGCGGTGAGCACCTCGTCGACGCCGCGGCCGTTGAGCGCGGGGCCGGGCATGCGCTCCGGTGAGATCTGGTCGCCGTGTACCCGCACCGCGGTGGCGTAGTCGGTGACACCGACCGGTAGATCGGCCGCGGGCTTGCCGAACGGGTCCAGCGACAGCACCGCGACCTCGCCTATTCCGCTGCCCATCCCGACCGCCCCGTCGGCCTCGGCCAACCGGTCGGCGGTGCACAGCGCGACATCGGCGGAGTCCACCGAAGCGTCCCCGAGCACCACCTCGGCGCCGATCCACCAGATACCGAAGAACACGGCGGCGCTCTGCCAGTGTGCGGGCAGCAGGACCGCGATGCGAGACGACGGGCCTGCGTCCAACTCGTCGCGTAACAGGTTGGCGGTCTTGGCGGCCCAGTTCGCGAGCGTGGCGGTGGACAACTCGATGCGCTCGCCGGTCGCGTCGTCGTAGTAGGTGATGCGGGGGCCTGCGGGGTCCGAGGCCATGAGCGGGTCGAGGATTGCCCCACTGACGGTCGTCACGCTCGTCGACGTTAGTTGACGCACTCCGGGTCGTTGGATCCGGCGGTCAGGATCGGCGACGGGGGCGGAGCGGTCTCGGTCGAGCCGACGGCCACCGAATCGGTGGTCAGCGTCGGAACGTTGCTGCCGTCCAGGCCCGAACCCGGACCGGTGTAGTCGTCGGCCAGCACCACGCGCACGTGCCCCGGGGCCACCGACGGGTCCTCGACGATCGCCAACTCGCCCAGGTCCTTCGAGACAGCCTGTGCGCCAAGGTCATCGGTCTTGTTGGCGCGCACCTGGCTGCTGGCCACCGGGTCGCCCTCGTGGTTGCCCGTCGCGCCGGGGGTGAACCCCTTATTGGTCAGCACCTGCGACACCGCGGCGGCCAGGCCGTTGACCTCGGTGGCATTGACCACCTCGACGGTGGTCTTGTCGGGCGTGTAGGCGATCTGCTCGGTCTTACCTTCGTCCTGCTCGTCCAGCAGGCCTTCGATCCAGCTCTTGACCTCACTGGGGTCCACGCGCACGACGCTCTGCATCCCGTCGTCGCTCCAACCGTTCTCCTGCAGCACTGGAATGGTGGCGAACGCGACGTTGCCCGCGGCCAGCTTCTGCAGTTGCTCGGCGAATTGCATGACGTCCCAACCGTCGGAGAGTACGACGGAGCGCTGCACGGCATCCTGCAGGCGGTTCAAGGTGGCCGGACTCGACAGCGTCTTGCCGGAGATCACCTCGTGCGCAAGGGAAGCCATCACCGCCTGCTGACGCGTCACCCGGTCGAGGTCGCCGCGTGGCAGATCGTGGCGCTGCCGGACGAAGCTCAGCGCCTGCGGGCCGTTGAGCTTCTGCCAGCCGGCAGGAAAGTCGGCTCCCGAAAGCGGTTCGTACACGGGCTCTTTCAAACACACGTTGACGCCGCCGAGGGCGTCGGTGATCAACGCGAAGCCCAGCAGTCCGATCTCGGCGTAGTGGTCGACGGTGACGCCGGTGAGGTTGGCCACGGTCTTGATCAGGGCTTCGCGTCCGGCTTCCTTGGCCTGCGGCTCGGCTTCGGCCGGGTCCACGCCCTTCTGCTCGACGAGCTCGGTCATCTTCTCGAGGTGTTCCGAGCCGTACACGCCGTTGATCTTCATCTTGCCGATTCCCGGTGCCTCGACATAGGAGTCGCGCGGGATCGAGATGGCGGTCGCGGATTTTCCGTTGTTGGGGACGCGGATCAAGATGATCGTGTCCGTGTTGGTGGCTTCGTCGTCGCCCGCCCGCAGCGTCGCCAGTTCCTCCTGGGATAGAGGATTGCCGTGCGCGTCGGTGCGGCTGTCCATGCCGACGAGCAGGATGTCGATCGCGCCGTCTTCGCCGCCCTCGCCCAGCGCGATCGACGAGATGTGGTTGATGCCGGATTCGAACGAGCGGATCTTGCCCCACGCGACGCCCGTACCGACCACGATCGCCAAGGCCGCGGACACGGCGATGACACGGAGCAGTCGACCGGGCATCAGCCCAGGCTACTGGCGAGACGGGCACGAAGCGGGTAGCGCGCCTCGGCGTGCCAGACTCGTGACCATGACTTCTCGCGGGCCGGGCCGGATCGTCATTCCCGGTGCAGGCGGCATGGTCGGTCGGGTTCTCGCAGCTCAGGCCCGCCAGCAGGGCCGCGAGGTGCTGGCGCTGACGTCGTCGGAGCTCGACATCACCGATGCGGCGGCCGCCCAGCGTGTCATCGAATCCGGTGACGTGGTGATCAACTGCGCCGCGTACACCAACGTGGACGCGGCCGAGACCGAACAGGACCGTGCGCACGCGGTCAATGCCGACGGACCGGCTCACCTCGCGCGGGCGTGCGCCGCCGTCGGCGCCCGCCTGATCCACATCTCGACCGACTACGTGTTCTCCGGCGCAGCGCGCCGCCCGTATGAGATCGACGACGAGACCGCGCCGGTGAACGTCTACGGCCGCACCAAACTCGCTGGGGAGCGGGCCGTGTTGGCCGCCCTGCCCGGCGCACACGTCGTGCGCACGTCGTGGGTGTACGAAGGCGGCGACGGTACGGACGTCGCCGCGACCATGCGCCGAAAGGCCGCCGGCGACGAAACGGTCGAGGCGGTGGCCGACCAGACCGCATCCCCGACCTACGCCGGTGACCTCGCCGCGGCGCTGCTGGAGATCGCCGACGGCGCGATCAGTGCACCGGTGCTGCACGCCGCCAACGACGGGGAGGCCAGCCGCTACGACCAGGCGCGCGCGATCTTCGAGGCCGTCGGCGCAGACCCCGGGCGGTTGCGGCCCGTCGCCGGCGCCGAAAGCCCACGGCCCGCGCAGCGCCCGACGTACACGGCGCTGTCGGGCCGGCGGTCCGCCGATGCCGGCCTCACCCCGCTGCGACCGTGGCGCGAGGCGCTCGCGGATGCGCTGTCGCGGTACGGGCGTGGCGGCCCGATACCCTCGACGCCGTGAGTTCGGAACGGGTGGCACATGAGTGACGAGTTGGTGGTCGTCACGGTGACGTACTCGCCGGGTCCACACCTCAACCGGTTCCTGGCGACGCTGTCGCATGCCACCGACCGGCCGGTGACAGTGGTGATGGCCGACAACGGCTCGACCGACGGCGCACCCGAAGAGGCGCTCGCACGCTATCCCAACGTCCGATTGCTGCCCACCGGCGGCAATCTCGGATACGGCAGCGCGGTGAACCGCGCGGTCGCGGAGTACCTGACGGACTCGGACAACAACGACTTCTTCATCGTGGCCAACCCCGATGTGCAGTGGGGTCCGCGCAGCATCGACATCCTGCTGGAGGCCGCTGCCCGCTGGCCGCATGCGGGTTCGCTCGGCCCGCTGATCCGCGACCCGGACGGTTCGGTGTATCCATCGGCGCGGCACCAGCCCAGCCTCGTGCGCGGCGGGATGCACGCCGTCGTGGGACCGTTCTGGAAGTCCAACCCGTGGACCGCCGAATACCGCCAAGAGCGCCGGGAGCCCAGCGAACGCGCCGTCGGCTGGCTGTCGGGATCGTGTCTGTTGCTGCGCCGGTCGGCGTTCGAGGAGATCTCGGGCTTCGACGAGCGCTACTTCATGTACATGGAGGACGTCGACCTCGGTGATCGGCTGTCGCGGGCGGGCTGGCAGAACGTGTATGTGCCGGCCGCCGAGGTTTTGCACGACAAGGGGCACGCGACCGGCAAGGACCCCGCGCGCAACTTGGCCGCCCATCACACCAGCACCTACACTTTCCTCGCGGATCGGTACCCCAGGTGGTGGCAGGGTCCGCTGCGGTGGACGATCCGAAGCTCGCTCGCCGCGCGTGCGGGCCTGGTGGTCCGCAGCTCACGACGCAACCGGGCGAAAGGACGGCGCAAGTGAATCCCGCACACGTCGATGCCGTCATCCTCGTCGGTGGTTTGGGCACCCGGCTGCGGCCGCTGACCCTGTCCGCGCCCAAGCCGATGCTGCCGACGGCCGGCTTGCCGTTTCTGACGCACCTGTTGTCGCGCATCGCCGAGGCCGGTATCGAGCACGTCGTGCTGGGCACGTCGTACAAGGCCGCGGTGTTCGAGTCCGAGTTCGGCGATGGGTCCAAGTTCGGCCTGCAGATCGAATACGTCGTCGAGACCGAACCGCTGGGCACCGGCGGCGGCATCGCCAACGTCACGGGCAAGCTGCGCCACGACACCGCGCTGGTGTTCAACGGCGACGTGTTGTCGGGTGCCGACCTTCGCGCGCTGCTGAACTCGCATGAGGACAACGCCGCCGACGTGACGCTGCACCTGGTGCGTGTCGGTGACCCTCGGGCATTCGGTTGCGTGCCAACCGATTCCGACGGCATGGTGACCGCCTTCCTCGAGAAGACCCAGGACCCGCCGACCGATCAGATCAACGCGGGCTGCTATGTGTTCAAGCGCGAGGTGATCGAGCGCATCCCCAAGGGCCGGGCGCTTTCGGTCGAACGCGAGGTGTTCCCGGGCCTGCTCTCCGACGGGCTCCGGGTGTGCGGCTACGTCGACTCCACCTACTGGCGCGACATGGGCACACCGGAGGATTTCGTGCGGGGGTCGGCGGATCTGGTGCGCGGTATCGCGCCGTCACCCGCGTTGGGCGGGCACCGCGGTGAAAAGCTGGTGCACGACGGCGCCAGCGTCGCACCGGGGGCGCTGCTGATCGGCGGCGCGGTGGTCGGTCGAGGTGCCGAGATCGCCGGGGGCGCACGGTTGGACGGCGCGGTCATCTTCGACGGCGCGCGGGTGGGCGCCGGCGCGGTGATCGAACGCTCGATCGTCGGGTTCGGGGCCCGCATCGGCCCGCGCGCGCTGATCCGCGACGGCGTGATCGGCGACGGCGCCGACATCGGTGCCCGCTGCGAACTGTTGCGCGGTGCACGCGTGTGGCCGGGCGTGACGATCCCAGACGGCGGGATCCGGTTCTCGACCGACGTCTAGCCCGCGATTTCGGTGTCGTTGGTTGCGCTGAGCGCAACGGATGACACCGAAATCACCTGGCGCGGGCGGCCGCCGCCAGTTGGGTGAGACCGAAGTCGCAATCCTCGGGCAGCGCGTCCAGCGGCCACCACCGCAAGTCCAAAGACTCGTCGCTGATGGCGGTTTCGGCGTCGACGGGCGCGTGGACGATGAACTGCATGTCGAGGTGACGGGTCGGCACCCCCAGCGAGCACGTGACGGGGTGGACGTGCAGCGCGGCCATGGTCGGGTCGATCGTGAGACCACCGATGCCGGACTCCTCGGTGGCCTCTCGCAGTGCGGCCGTCACGACATCGGGATCGGTCGGCTCGCAATGCCCGCCGAGTTGCAGCCATCGCCCGAACCGGGGGTGCAGTGTCAGCAGTGCGTGGGTCCCGGCGTGGTCGAGCACGAGGGCCGACCCGGTGACGTGGCCCGCGACGCATTCACGCAGGCAACCGTCGGGTCGGGCCGCCAAGAACGCCAGCACCGCGTGCCGCAGGGTGTCCTGTGCGGGATCCGGTGCGCGCCAACGGCTCAGCACCTCCACCGCTGATGCGTGCAGGCTCACTTGCGCACCAGCAGTTCGTCGGTCGGCACGGGAGGCCGCGGGCCGGACGGCCCGTCCTGCGCGTAGCCGATCGCGATCGCGCCCAACGGTTCCCAGTCGTGGGGCAGGTCGAGCTCCTCACGGACGATGTCGGGGGCGAAGATCGTCGACCCGATCCAGCAGCTCCCGACACCCCGCACCGCCAACGCCACCAGAAGCGCCTGCACCGCCGCGCCGACCGCGACGGTGAACATCGTGTGCTCCGCGGCCGTGCGGTCGGCGTCCGGATAGTCGTGCGCGCCGTCGGGCACCAAAAATGGGATGACGACCTCTGGTGCGTCATAGAGGATCCGGCCGCGTTCGACGCGACGCTCGACGGCGTCGGCGGCGCGCCCGTCGGCGGTGAGGTCGGCGCGCCACTTGTCTTTCATCCGATCCAGCAGGACCTCCCGTCGGGCGGGATCCTGTAGCCACACGAACCGCACCGGTCGGGTGTGATGCGGCGCCGGCGCAGTGAGGGCCTCGGCGACAGCGGATTCCACGAGCTCGGCGTCCACGGGCTCGGCCGTGAACTGCCGCACCGACCGGCGCAGCAGCTGCGCCTGACTCCTGCCGAGCGCGATGGCCTCCTCGGTGCCGAGCCAGAACAGGTCCTCCTCGCCCGCCCGAACCAGCCGGCGCGCGGTGGAACCGTCGTCGGGCAGCCGCAACCCGCGCACCACCGCGACCGGGATGTCGGTCAGCTTGCCCTTCACCAGATCCGCTGCCGCGGCGATCTCGTCGGCGACCGCGATCTCAGTGACGATCAGTTCGTTGCCGTGCCGGTCGACCGAACCGCCGTAACCGTGCAGCACGGTCACGCCGGCCGCGCCGATCGCCACGTCGGTCTGCCCGTTGCGCCAGGCCCGGCCCATGGTGTCGGTGACGACGACGCCGACCGTCACGCCGAGCCGCTCGCGCAGCGCCGACGCCAGTGCCGCGGCGCTGGCATCGGGATCGGTTGGAAGCAGCGCGAGTTCGGCGGAGTCGACGTTGGAGCCGTCGACACCCGCGGCGGCCTGAACGAGGCCGATCGCGTTCTCGGTGATCAGCGTGCGTCCCTTACGCGCCAGCACGCGGACCGCCTCGGCGTCGATGAGCCTGCGCCGCAGCACGTCGCGCTCCTCGGGGTCGATCGGCGCGTCGACGATGCGGCCCTCGCACTTCGACATCACCTTGCTGGTGACCACGACGATGTCGTCGTCGCGCAGCCACGGCGCGGCCTCGGCGATCGCCGAGGCGAGGTCGTCGCCGGGGCGGAACTCGGGCAACCCCGCAACGGGCAGCAGCTCCACCGCGGCGGCCGAGCCATGGTCGCCGCTCGGCGGCGCCGTTGAGCCATGGTCGCCGCTCATGGCTTCACGCCTGCCAAATCCATTCCGGCGCGAACCATCTCGGCGGTGACCTCGGGATCGGTCATGAGCAGTGGCACCGCACGCACCTCGACACCGTCGACCGCCGCGCCGTCTCCGTCGTGCACCAACCAGCCGTCGAGAATGCCGACACCGGAGCGCGCGCCGTAGTGCCTGCCGACGGCTTCGGACGTGCTCGGCACGCCGATCACCGACAGGCATTCATCGGCCATGCCGCGCAACGGCTTTCCGCCGATGATCGGGGAGTAGCCGATGACCGGCGCCGGTGTCGAACGCAGCGCGCCGCGGATACCGGGTACGGCCAGGATCGCGCCGATGCTCACCACCGGGTTGGACGGCGCGATGAGCACGACGTCGGCGGCTTCGATGGCCTCGGCGACGCCGGGTCCGGCAGTGGCTTTTTCGGCGCCGACGAAAGCGAAGCTGTGCGTTGGTACTTTCGCCCGGTATCGCACCCACCACTCCTGAAAGTGGATGGCACGTTTCTCGCCGGCGTACTCGCCGGGTCCGGGATCGGTGATGACGACGTGGGTTTCGCTGCGGTCGTCACTGGCGGGCAGCAGCCTGGCCCCGGGGGCCCATCGCGCGCACAGCGCCTCGGTCACCTGCGACAGCGGATAGCCCGCGCGCAACATCTGGCTGCGGACGAGATGTGTCGCCAGGTCCCGGTCGCCGAGGCCGAACCAATCGGGCTGCACGCCGTAGGCCGCGAGTTCCTCCTTGGCATGCCAGGTTTCGTTGCGATGTCCCCAGCCGCGTTCGGGATCGATACCTCCGCCGAGGGTGTACATGCAGGTGTCGAGGTCCGGACAGATCCGCACGCCGAACATCCACGCGTCGTCACCCACATTGACCACTGCAGTCAGTTCGTGCTCAGCAGTATCATCAGTCCCAGCAGTACCTTTAGCGCCACCAAACTGCCCAAGCCCCAACAGATGTTGCACGCCAAGTAGGAAGCGGGCGCCGCCGACGCCGCCGACCAGTACGGTGACCTTCACATCGACCGAGCGTAGGCCGTCCAACCGAATTCGGTACGGGCAGGAGTGGCGGCCCGGGCCGGTGGGCGGGAGTGTGATGGACACGCCGAGGTCACGACTCGCCGTATTTCGATCACGGAATGGTATGAATTCCTGTTCTAGAGCTTGACCAGGGCGACTGACGCGTGTGTAATCACAGCAGTGTCATTTCCCGGTAGGCCATCCGGTTCCGGTGCCGCAGACCGAGATTCGATCACTTGTTCGAATTGGAAGTGTTCCGCATCTCTGCGGGCCACTTATAGGGGATCAACGAGACCAGGTGAGGAGGCGGAAGATGTCTTTTGAGTACGGCGATTTCGATCGTCTGGTTCGGTTCGACAGCCGAGTCTTCGGCTCAGTAGACAGCGCGCCGCACGCCCATTCGGAACCGGCACCGGTTGAGACGCCCCGGCGTCCCCAGCTGAGTTTGGTGCCCGACCCGATCGATGTGGCGCCGGCACTGACACCGGAGGACGAACTCTGGCAGGAGAAGGCGCTGTGCGCCCAAACCGACCCCGAGGCGTTCTTTCCGGAGAAGGG
Source organism: Mycolicibacterium flavescens (assembly GCA_900637135.1). Classification (NCBI taxonomy): domain Bacteria; kingdom Bacillati; phylum Actinomycetota; class Actinomycetes; order Mycobacteriales; family Mycobacteriaceae; genus Mycobacterium; species Mycolicibacterium flavescens. Next base: position 3,986,159 of record LR134353.1, on the reverse strand, counting down.
CGGCTCGACGCGCGAAGCCAAGCGCATCTGCCAGGGCTGCGAGGTGCGCGACGCCTGCCTGGATTACGCGTTGGCGCATGACGAGCGCTTCGGGATCTGGGGCGGCCTGTCAGAGCGCGAGCGTCGCCGCCTCAAGCGCGGAATCATCTGAGCCGCGAGATCAGTCGTCGTCGATCGTCGGGTCGATGACGGAAGGCTCGACGCCCAGATATGTGGCGACCTGAGCCACCAGGATTTCATGCAGCAGCTCCTCGAGCTCGACTGAATCCTTGGCCCGCCGCTCGATTGGCTTGCGAAACAGCACAATTCGCGCGCGTGTTGCGTTCCCCCTGACGTCCACGCCCGCCGGGATCAGCCGGGCCAGCGCGATCGGCCCGTCGGCGATCACTTCCGGCGGCCACTGCACACTGTCGGGATCCTTGGGCGCAATGCGTGGTATCTCGTCCACCGCGACGTCCAGTGTCGCCAGCCGGTCCTGCCAACGCCGCTCGATCGGCTCGTAGGCCTCCAGCACCGCCATGTCGAACCTCTCGGCGCGACTGCGCCAGCCCGGCACGGTCGGGGGGAGTAACGGCCCGCGCATCCCGCGACCCCGGCGCGCGCGCATGTGTCCACGCTTGGCCACCGCTTGGGTGCTCCTTTCGTGCGCGATGAACTGGATCGTAACGGTTCGAGATCGGCCGTCGGCAGGCTGCGCGTGTCCGGCGGCATGCGGAGTGCGGCCACGATAGCCTTCCGCTGTGAACGTTCCCCGTCGCTGCTGCCGGCCCGGGTGTCCGCACTATGCGGTCGCGACGCTGACATTCGTCTACGCCGACTCCACGGCGGTCGTCGGCCCCCTCGCGACGGTGGCCGAACCGCATTCATGGGACCTGTGCGTCGTGCACGCCGGCCGCGTCACCGCGCCCCGCGGGTGGGAACTGGTGCGGCACGCCGGCCCGCTGCCCTCACACCCCGACGAAGACGACCTCGTCGCGCTGGCCGATGCGGTCCGGGAGGGGCGCGACGTCGCTCCGCCGATCAACCGGATGGCGACCGGGTTCTCCGACCCCGTCACCGGTGCACCTGGAGGCTCGCTGATGGCGCCGCCTGCCAGGCGACCCGAGTCCAACGGCCGCCGCCGAGGCCATCTGCGGGTGCTGCCGGACCCCACCGACTAGCCGACGTGCACGTCTGGCCGGACCGTTAGGCTGGCGCCAGTAGTAGTCCGTGTCACAAGGAGTCCTAATGTCCCGGCCCGCCGCGGCGGTTCATCGCGTCATCAAGGCTTATGACGTGCGCGGCTTGGTCGGTACGGAACTCGACGAGTCGTTCGTCGCCGACGTGGGCGGCGCCTTCGCCCGCCTCGTCCGAGACAGCGCCTCGCAGGTCGTCGTCGGCTACGACATGCGGGCCAGCTCACCCGCACTGGCGGACGCGTTCGCCGACGGCGTGACCGCCCAGGGCCTCGACGTGGTGCGGATCGGACTCGCCTCGACCGACCAGCTGTACTTCGCGTCGGGCCTCATGGACTGCCCCGGCGCGATGTTCACCGCCAGCCACAACCCGGCCGCCTACAACGGCATCAAGCTCTGTCGCGCCGGCGCCAAACCCGTGGGCAAGGACACCGGCCTGTCGACCATCGCCGAAGAGGTCATCGCCGGCGTCCCCGGCTACGACGGTGCGGACGGCACGATCAGCGACCGCGACGTGTTGGCCGACTACGGCGAGTTCCTGCGCTCGCTGGTGAGCCTTGCCGACCTGCGACCGCTCAAGGTCGCCGTCGACGCGGGCAACGGCATGGCAGGCCACACCACGCCCGCGGTGCTCGGACCGATCTCGGGTATCACGCTGGAGCCGCTGTACTTCGAACTCGACGGCACGTTCCCCAATCACGAAGCCAATCCGCTGGATCCGGCGAACCTGACCGATCTTCAGGCCTTCGTCCTGCAGACCGGCGCCGATATCGGCCTGGCGTTCGACGGCGACGCCGACCGGTGTTTCGTCGTCGACGAGAAAGGGCATCCGGTCTCGCCGTCAGCGGTGACCGCGTTGGTCGCTGCGCGGGAACTCGGCAGGGAGATCGGCGCCACGGTGATTCACAACCTGATCACCTCGCGGGCAGTGCCCGAACTGGTGACGGAGCGCGGCGGTACGCCGGTTCGCAGCCGTGTCGGGCACTCCTATATCAAGGCGCTGATGGCCGAGACCGGTGCGATCTTCGGCGGAGAACATTCGGCGCACTACTACTTCCGCGACTTCTGGGGCGCCGACTCCGGAATGCTGGCCGCCCTGCACGTATTGGCCGCGCTCGGCGAACAACACCGGCCGCTGTCGGAGATGATGGCCGACTACCAGCGCTACGAGGCGTCCGGCGAGATCAACTTCACCGTCGCCGACGCCGAGCGGTGCGTCGACGAGGTGCTCAAATCGTTCGGCAACCGGATCCACTCCATCGACCACCTCGACGGTGTAACCGTCGACCTCGGTGAGGGCACCTGGTTCAACCTGCGCATGTCCAACACCGAACCGCTGCTGCGACTCAACGTCGAAGCCCGCATTACCGACGAGGTCGACCGGATCGTCGGACAGGTCTCCGACACCGTCCGTGGGCGACTCCCGTCCAACTCCGAGGTGGTCACGTGACCACCGGGCCGTCTCCTTCGGCCGCCATCATCGACCTCGACGACGTCGACGCACTGCTCGGCGCCGACCGCGACGGGCTGCTGCGCGCCGCGTCGATGGCGGGCGCCCAGGTGCGTGCCACCGCCGCCGCGCTCGCGGAGGGCGAACTCGATTCGCTGCGCACCGACGGGACACCGCGGACGGTGATCTGGGTCGCCGGTCGCGGCAATGCGGAGACTGCCGGATCGCTGCTCGCTTCGGCATGGGGCGGATCGGTGGCCGCGCCCATCGTCGTCGCCTCCGAGGTGCCGCCGTGGATCGGCCCATTGGATGTCTTGGTCGTCGCGGGCGATGACCCGGGCGATCCCGCTCTGGTGAACGCGGCCGCCACCGGAGTGCGCCGCGGGGCGCGCATCGTGGTCGCCGCGCCGTATGAAGGGCCGCTGCGCGACGTCGCGGCCGGGCGGGCGGCGGTGCTGTCGCCCAGGGTGTGGGTGCCCGACGACTTCGGGTTCGTGCGCTACCTCGCCGCAGGCCTGGCCACCCTCGACGTCGTCGACCCCACCATGCACGTCGATCTCCACGCGATGGCCGACGAACTCGACGCCGAGGCGCTTCGCAACAGCGCGAACCGAGAGCTGTTCACCAATCCGGCCAAGACACTGGCCGAACGGATGTCGGAGCGCGAAGTGGTGCTGGCCGGCGACAGCGCGGCGACGCTGGCGCTGGCCCGGCACTGCGCGGCCACCATGTTGCGCGTCGCCCATCGGGTCGTGGCCGCCGCCGGCTTCGCCGATGCGCTCGTGGTGCTGCGCGGCGGCATGGGAGGCACGTCGGCGGCGGACCGGGAGCAGTCGATGTTCCACGACGAACAGATCGACGGTCCGCTTCCCCGGCGGATGCGCACATTCGTGCTCACCACCGATGCCGAGCAACCGATCGTCGCCGCCCGGGCCGCGGATCTGGACGATGTCGATGTGATCAGCGCCCAGGACGTGCCGGAACTGCCGGAGGCAGCAGCCGTGCCGGACGCGTCGACGGCGGCGGGCAGCATGGAACAACAGTTGGCCATGCTCGCCGTCCGCTTGGAGATGACCGCCGTCTACCTGAAACTAGTTCGAGGTTAGCCAAGTGCACTTGCTACGCGGAGCGGTGCGGACCTATGCCTGGGGTTCGCGCACGGACATTGCCGAGTTCACTGGAAAGCCCAGTCCCACAGCACATCCCGAAGCCGAGCTCTGGTTCGGCGCCCATCCCGGTGACCCGGCCATGTTGGAGACCGAAGCCGGTGAGCTTTCGCTACTGGATGCGCTGCGTGACGATCCCGAGGGGCAGTTGGGCGCGGCGGTCTGCGCGCGCTTCGGCGAGGCGCTGCCGTTTCTGGTCAAGGTGCTGGCCGCTGACGAGCCGCTCTCGCTGCAGGCGCATCCCAGCGCCGAGCAGGCGGTGGAGGGCTATGAACGGGAGAACAGGCTCGGTATCCCGGTCTCGGCACCCAACCGCAACTACCGCGACCCCAGCCACAAGCCCGAATTGATCGTCGCCGTGCGGCCGTTCGAGGCGCTCGCCGGCTTCCGGCCGGTGGCCCGGACCATCGAGTTGATGCGTGCGCTCGAGGTCAGCGATCTCGATCCGTTCGTCAACCTGCTCTCCGGTCAACCGGACGGTGACGGACTGCGCGCGCTGTTCACGACCTGGATCACCGCGCCGCAACCCGATGTCGACGTCTTGGTGCCCGCGGTGATCGACGGGGCCATCCACTACGTGTGTTCGGGCAGAGACGAATTCGCGGCCGAGGCAAAGACGGTGCTCGAACTCGGCGAACGGTATCCCGGTGACGCCGGTGTGCTGGCGTCCCTGTTGCTGAACCGCATCACCCTGAGTCCCGGCGAAGGCATCTACCTGCCCGCGGGTAACCTGCACACCTATCTCAGCGGTGTCGGTGTCGAGGTGATGGCCAACTCCGACAACGTGTTACGCGGTGGGCTGACGCCCAAGCACGTCGATGTCCCCGAGTTGTTGCGGGTGCTCGACTTCACGCCCGCCGAGGACGTGGTGGTCCGGCCCGAAAACGTCGAAGACGGCATCGAATGGGTGTACCGCACACCGGCTCAGGAGTTTTCGCTGTCGGTGCTCGACATCGACGCCGACAGGCTCGGTTACGAAATCGACGCGCCCACGCGGCACGACGGTCCGCAGCTGTTGCTGTGCGCCGAGGGTTCGACGGTGGTGCACGCCAAGGGTGGCACCGTCACGCTGACCCGGGGATCCGCGGCGTGGGTGCCCGCCGACGAGGGGCCGATCCGGCTGGCGGCCACCGAACCGACGAAGCTGTTCCGCGCGACGGTCGGCATCTAACGCTCAGTGCGCCGCGTCCTCCTTGGGGCGGCGGCCGAACGGCAACACATGCACCACCGCGACGACGATCGCGCCGACCACCAGGCCGATGACCGCCGACGCGGCCGTGTTGACCAGCCACGCCAGCACGCCGCCGACGCCGCCCACGGCATCGCGGACGATCTCCTCGAGGTGGTGCACGAAGCCGTACGGCAGGTGCCAGCCCAACTCGTCGGTTCCCAGCAGCAGGATATGGCCGCCGACCCACAGCATCGCGACCGTGCCGATGAGTGACAGCGCCGCAAGCAGTTTCGGCATCCCGGCCACCAGGCCGCGGCCGATCTTCTGCGCGAACGTCGAACTGCGTTGAGCCAGTCGCAGCCCGATGTCGTCCATCTTCACGATGCCGGCGACGACGCCGTACACCGCGATCGTGATCACGATCGCCACGACGATCAGGATGATCAGCCGCGGCCAGAAGGACTGATCGGCCACTTCGTTCAGCGCGATCACCATGATCTCCGCCGACAGGATGAAATCGGTGCGGATGGCGCCCGTCACCATGTACTTCTCGGCGTCCTCACCCACCTCCGCGACGGGGGCGGCGTGGTGGTCGTGGCCCCGTATACGCCCCCACACCTTCTCGGCGCCCTCGTAGCACAGATACGTCGCGCCGAGCATCAGCAGCGGTGTCAGCAGCCATGGCAGGAACTGGCTGAGCAACAGCGCGGCGGGAAGGATGAACAGCAGCTTGTTGCGCAGGGAGCCGATCGCGATGCGCTTGATGATCGGCAGTTCGCGCTCTGCGGCCAGCCCGTGAACGTACTGCGGGGTCACGGCGGTGTCGTCGATGACGACGCCCGCCGCCTTGGCGGTCGCGCGTCCCGCGGCCGCCCCGATGTCGTCGACCGATGCGGCGGCCAACCGTGCCAGCACCGCGACGTCGTCGAGAAGCCCGAACAGTCCCGCGCTCATCGCGTCTCCGTCATGGCCACGAAATTACCCGCTTGCGCGAGGTTCACGCCGATTGAGGCACCCTGACCGCTTGTTTGCCCGCCCGCTTCTCGGCCAGCCACAGCCGCAGGTTGTGCCGGATGGTGCGGCCCACCAGTCGCGGCGACGGCACCATGTAGAGGCTGTCGAGCAGGCTGAACCGGCGTAGAAACCACTCGGCGAGAACGGGATCGGTCTCCGCGGCGCCGAGGAACTGATCGAACAGCCCGCCGACCGGCTTGTACCACCACTTCGACTCGCCGGTCGCATTGTGCAGCGAAAGATCGCCGATGGCCGTCATCACCCAGACCGGCCACGTCGTCTTGGCGGTCGCCTTCGCGAGCCGACCGGCCACGTCCGGATCCCCGGATGCCAGCACGGATCGCAGGTTGCCGGCCTGGATCGCCGTCATGGTCATACCCTGGCCGAATGTCGGGTTGAAGCTGACCACGGCGTCGCCGAACGGGATGATGCCCGCCGGGAAGCGCTCCAGGGTGTCGTAGCGGCGCCACCGACTCGTCGGATACCGGTGAAACGCCGTCTCGCCCAGCGGGGTGGCCTGGCGCAGCGCGGACGACACGTGCGGTGGCAGGATCTCGTCGGCCAGGTCGAGGATCTGCTCGACGGTCTGTGGTGGCGGCACCTTGCCCACACCGAAGGCTGTGACGTTCCAGTTGCCGTCCTCGTAGAACAGCATGCCGATGCCGAGCGGTTGTTCTCGCGAAGCACCTGCGACCACGACCTTCTCGGCCAGTAGGCCCTCGGGGACGTGGAACTGGTGGCTGGCGTAGGCGATGCCGACGTCGACCGTTTCCTCGGCCGGCCGCGAGTAACCCCACTTCTCCAGCCACGCGGGCAGTCGGGTGCCTCGGCCGGCGGCGTCGACCACCAGATCGGCGTCGACGATCTGACCCGAATCGAGCAGCACACCGGTCACCCGCTCCAGCGCGGCGTCGTAGACGGGTTCGACGACGCCGGCGTGTACGAAGTCGACGTTGTCGATGTCCTTCACCCGCTTGCGGATCTGCCATTCGAGTTGCGGCCTGCTGGGCACGTAGGCGGTGAACTCGTCGCGCAACCGGTGTGCGGTGCCGAGCACGTGGCCGGCCGCGCCGAAGTGGATGCAGTCGGGCCGGTTCTCCAGGATCGGCACCCCGTCGGCCACCATGTCGGCGAGCAGGCCGGGGAAGTGGCTTTCGAACTCCTCGGCGCCGCGGGCCATCAGCAGATGCACGTGGCGGCCTTGCGGCACGGCCGCGCGGTTGGCGGGATCGTCGGGCAGGTCGTCGCGTTCGTAGATGGTGATCCGATCGCTGACGTCCGAGAGGACCCGGGCCGCGCACATGCCCGCGAGACTGCCCCCGATCACGGCCACGTGTTTATAACTCCGCCCCATTGGGTGCACGGTACTCGGTAGATTGCCGAAACGGACCCAACGGGAGGACGTGCGATGGCTCGGCGGACGAAGTCGGTGGAGCAGTCGATCGCGGACACCGATGACCCGGACACCCGGTTACGCAAGGACCTGAACTGGTGGGACCTCACCGTGTTCGGGGTGTCCGTAGTGATCGGGGCGGGTATCTTCACGATCACCGCCTCGACCGCCGGTAACATCACCGGGCCGGCGATCTCGATCTCGTTCGTCCTCGCCGCGATCGCCTGCGGGTTGGCCGCGCTGTGCTACGCGGAGTTCGCCTCCACGGTTCCGGTCGCGGGCAGCGCCTACACGTTCTCCTACGCGACATTCGGCGAGTTCATCGCCTGGATCATCGGCTGGGACCTGATCCTCGAGTTCGCGGTCGCCTCGGCGGTGGTCGCGAAGGGATGGTCGAGTTACCTCGGCGAGGTGTTCGAGTTCGGCGGCGGGACAGCGGATCTCGGTGTGGTGCAATTGGATTGGGGCGCACTGCTGATCATCGCCTTCGTCACCACCATCCTGGCCTTGGGGACGAAGCTCTCCGCCGGCGTCAGCCTGGCGATCACCGTGATCAAGGTGGCCGTGGTGCTTCTGGTCGTCGCCGTCGGGGCGTTCTACATCAAGGCGGCAAACTATTCGCCCTTCGTGCCGCCGGCCGAACCCGGGGAAGGCGGACGGGGGACCGACCAATCGCTGCTCTCGCTGATCACCGGCGCCGAGGGCAGCAGCTACGGGTGGTACGGCTTGTTGGCCGGCGCCTCCATCGTGTTCTTCGCGTTCATCGGGTTCGACGTCGTGGCCACCACCGCGGAGGAGACCAAGAACCCGCAGCGCGACGTCTCCCGCGGCATCCTGGCCTCGCTCGGGATCGTCACGGTGCTCTACGTCGCGGTGGCCCTGGTGTTGACCGGCATGGTGCACTACACCGAACTGCGCGAGGCGGGGGAGAAAGCCAACCTCGCAACGGCATTCAGCGCCAACGGGATCGACTGGGCGGCAAAGGTGATCTCGATCGGTGCGCTCGCGGGTCTGACGACAGTGGTGATCGTGCTGGTGCTCGGCCAGACGCGGGTGTTCTTCGCGATGTCGCGCGACGGCTTGATTCCGCGTGGGCTGGCCAGGACCGGACGTCACGGCACGCCGGTGCGCATCACGCTGATCGTCGGCGTGCTGGTGGCCATCACCGCGTCGGTGTTCCCGATCGGCAAGCTCGAGGAGATGGTCAACATCGGGACGCTGTTCGCGTTCGTGCTGGTGTCCGCGGGCGTGATCGTGCTTCGACGCTCCCGGCCCGACTTGGAGCGTGGCTTCCGGGTGCCCGGCGTGCCGTGGTTACCGATCGCCTCGATCGTGGCGTGCGTGTGGTTGATGCTGAACCTCACCGCGCTGACGTGGATCCGCTTCCTGATCTGGATGGCGATCGGTGTCGTCATCTACTTCCTCTACGGCCGCCGTCACTCGGTGCTCGGCCGCCGCGAAAGCCAGACACTCTCGGCGTAGCCCGCCACACCTGCGCGAGCGCGCAACCCGATCGCGGGGGCCGGGCTGTCCAAGGTTGGGCGCTCGCGGGTCATCGCGCACCAAGATGCTTTACAAAATCTACTGTTGTGTCTAGACAGCAGACAAATTGCGGCTTATAGTCAACCTCAAGACGTGATGGCACTCACTCCAGGAGGCGGGCAATGACCACGCAGACGACACCGGAACCGGGCATCGCACAGTGGCGGGACAGGAAGCGCTACCTGTGGCTGATGGGCTTGATCGCGCCGACGGCACTGTTCGTCATGCTGCCGCTGGTCTGGGCGTTCAACCAGTGGGGCTGGCACGCCGCCGCGCAAGTGCCGTTCTGGATCGGGCCGATCCTGCTCTACATCCTGCTGCCTGCACTGGATCTGAAGTTCGGGCCGGACGGGCAGAACCCACCCGACGAGGTGATGGAGCGGTTGGAGAACGACAAGTACTACCGCTACTGCACCTACGCCTACATCCCGTTCCAGTACGCCAGCGTGATCGTCGGCGCCTATCTGTTCACCGCGTCGGATCTGAGTTGGCTCGGCTTCGACGGGGGACTGGGCTGGCCCGCCAAGATCGGCCTGGCGCTGTCGGTCGGCCTGCTCGGCGGAGTCGGCATCAACACCGCCCACGAGATGGGACACAAGAAGGACTCGCTGGAACGGTGGCTGGCCAAGATCACGCTGGCACAGACCTGCTACGGCCACTTCTACATCGAGCACAACCGCGGACACCACGTCCGCGTCGCGACCCCCGAGGACCCCGCATCGGCCCGTTTCGGTGAGACGTTCTGGGAGTTCCTGCCGCGCAGCGTCTTCGGATCACTGAGGTCGGCGTGGGAGCTGGAGGCCAAGCGGCTCGAGCGCGCAGGCAAGAGTAAGTGGCACTGGTCCAACGACGTCCTCAACGCCTGGGCGATGTCGGCGGTCTTCTACGGCGCGCTGATCGCGGTCTTCGGCTGGGCCTTGATTCCCTACATCGTCATCTCGGCGGTGTTCGGCTTCACGCTGCTCGAGACGGTCAACTATCTCGAGCACTACGGGCTGCTGCGCCAGAAACTCGAGTCCGGCCGTTACGAGCGCTGCGCGCCGGCGCACAGCTGGAACTCCGATCACATCGTGACCAACCTGTTCCTGTATCACCTGCAGCGCCACAGCGATCACCACGCCAACCCGACCCGGCGCTACCAGACGCTGCGCAGCATGGAGGGCGCGCCGAACCTGCCGAGCGGTTACGCGTCGATGATCGCGCTGACGTACTTCCCGCCGCTGTGGCGCAAGGTGATGGATCATCGGGTGCTCGACCACTACGACGGCGACATCGCGCGGGTCAACATCCACCCTCGCGTGCGTGACAAGGCGGTGGCCCGGTACGCGGGGACGGTTCAGTGACCGCCTACCGCTGCCCGGGTTGTGACTACGTCTACGACGAGGCCAAAGGCGCTCCGCGGGAGGGCTTTTCACCCGGCACACCATTCAGCGAGATTCCCGACGACTGGTGCTGCCCCGACTGCGCCGTGCGGGAGAAGGTCGACTTCGAACCGATATGACCCCCAACCCGAGAAAAGGAACAACAGATGGATTACAAACTGTTCGTCTGCGTGCAGTGCGGATTCGAGTACGACGAGGAGAAGGGCTGGCCCGAGGACGGGATCGCCCCGGGCACACGGTGGGACGACATTCCCGATGACTGGAGTTGCCCGGACTGCGGCGCGGCCAAGTCCGACTTCGAGATGGTCGAGGTCGCGCGTCCGTGACGACTAGTCTCGCGCGTGTGAACAGCCCGCGCCGGACCGCGCAGCGCATCCCGTACGCCGAAGCGTCGAGGGTGCTGCTGCGCGATTCCATTCTGGACGGCATGCGCGAACTGCTGCTCACCCGCGACTGGTCGGCGATCACCCTGGCCGACGTCGCCAAGGCGGCAGGCATCAGCAGGCAGACCATCTACAACGAGTTCGGCTCGCGCCAGGGGCTGGCGCAGGCATACGCGATGCGCCTGGCCGACCGGCTCGTCGACCAGATCGACGACGCCATCGCGGGCAACGTCGGCGACGTCTTCGCCGCGTTCAGCCAGGGCTTCCGCGACTTCTTCGCCGAGTCGGCAGCCGACCCGCTGGTGATCTCGTTGCTGACCGGCGAGGCCAAGCCCGATCTGCTACAGCTCATCACCACCGACAGCGGTCCGATCATCATCCACTGCAGTCGGCGGCTGACGCAGACGTTCGTCGACAGCTGGGTGAAGACCAGCGAAGAGGATGCCGGAGTGCTGGCCAGGGCCATCGTCCGGCTCGCGATGAGCTACGTCTCGATGCCGCCGGAAGCCGACCCCAGCGCATCGCCCGCCCAGGGTCACGACGTGGCCCGTGACCTGGCCCGATTGATGACGCCCTTCGCCGAACGCTACGGTGTTATCGATATTCCTTAGCTGTCAGAGCGCCACGGCCGGTTTCACCGCACAAGCGCCTGTCCCGCGAGCCCGCAGGCTTTGGATGTCTACATGGATGTCGCCGTGCGCACATCTGTGCGCTCATAGGCAATGACGAATGAAAAGGGGCTCTACATGACTGAGCTGAAGGCCGACTCCCGCAACGGGATCGACTACAAGGTCGCCGACCTGTCACTGGCCGACTTCGGCCGCAAGGAGATCCGCCTGGCCGAGCACGAGATGCCCGGTTTGATGGCGCTGCGCGAGGAGTACCACGACGTGCAGCCCCTCAAGGGCGCGCGGATCTCGGGCTCGTTGCACATGACCGTGCAGACGGCGGTGCTGATCGAGACGCTGACGGCGCTGGGCGCCGACGTCCGCTGGGCGTCGTGCAACATCTTCTCCACCCAGGATCACGCCGCCGCGGCCGTCGTCGTCGGCCCGCACGGCACGCCGGAGGAGCCGAAGGGCACCCCGGTGTTCGCGTGGAAGGGCGAGACGCTCGAGGAGTACTGGTGGGCCGCCGAGCAGATGCTCACCTGGGAAGGCGAGCCGGCGAACATGATCCTCGACGACGGCGGCGACGCCACGATGATGGTGCTGCGCGGCGCACAGTACGAGAAGCAGGGTGTGGTTCCGCCCGCCGAGGACGACGATCCGGCGGAGTGGAAGGTCTTCCTCGGGGTGCTGCGCGAGCGCTTCGAGACCGACAAGACGAAGTGGACGAAGATCGCAGAGTCGGTCAAGGGCGTCACCGAGGAGACGACGACCGGCGTGCTGCGCCTCTACCAGTTCGAGGCCGTCGGTGAGCTGCCGTTCCCGGCGATCAACGTCAACGACTCGGTCACCAAGAGCAAGTTCGACAACAAGTACGGCACCCGGCACTCGCTGATCGACGGCATCAACCGCGGCACGGACGTGCTGATCGGCGGCAAGAAGGTGCTGATCTGCGGCTACGGCGACGTCGGCAAGGGCTGCGCGGAGTCGCTGGCAGGCCAGGGCGCGCGGGTGTCGGTCACCGAGATCGATCCGATCAACGCGCTGCAGGCGCTGATGGACGGCTTCGACGTGGTCACCGTCGAGCAGGCCATCGGCGAGGCCGACATCGTCATCACCTCGACGGGCAACAAGGACATCATCACGCTCGATCACATGCGCGCGATGAAGGACCAGGCGATCCTGGGCAACATCGGCCACTTCGACAACGAGATCGACATGGCCGCCCTCGAGCGCTCGGGCGCCAAGAAGCTCAACATCAAGCCGCAGGTCGACCAGTGGATCTTCGACAACGGCAAGTCGATCGTGGTGCTGTCCGAGGGCCGGCTGCTCAACCTGGGTAACGCGACCGGCCACCCGTCGTTCGTGATGAGCAACAGCTTCTCCAACCAGGTCATCGCCCAGATCGAGCTGTGGACCAAGAACGACGAGTACGACAACGCGGTGTACCGGTTGGCCAAGCACCTCGACGAGAAGGTCGCCAAGATCCACGTCGAGGCACTCGGCGGTCAGCTGACCAAGCTCACCAAGGAGCAGGCCGAGTACATCGGTGTCGACGTCGAGGGCCCGTACAAGCCCGAGCACTACCGCTACTGATCGTCACCCGAAGGTCCCCCGGCACATCCGCGTGCCGGGGGCTTTCGTTCTCGGGGCCCCGGACGGGTTGTGCTGCAGTGGTTAGGGTGTCGGGTCCAATCCCCCGCAGTGGTTCTTCAGGTCCATCAGCGGCTGCCGGATACCCGCCATCTCGGCGTTCTCCTGCGGATGGCTGGCCATGTATCCCGTCACCTGCTCGGCCACCCCCTCACGCGACATGCCTCTGAGGGTGCTCATGAAGCCGTTGAGGTCAGGATGGGTGAATAAGTAGGCCGACGTTGACGCGTCGACCCCGGCGCGGACGCCTTCGAGATCGGCGCTGGTGCAGTTCGCCGGCTCGGCGTTGGCCAACGGGGACAAGCCGAGCAGCGCGGCGCCGGCCACGACGGCCAACCAGAGCGGGTACGCCCTACGGGTTCCGAACATCGGACGGGCTCCTTCGATCAGGGTGTGACTGCCAGTGTGGAACCGGGCGATGGCTGATGCGCTGCCTCCCAAGCAGGTTCACAGGAGGCGTGCAGCAACCCCCAAGCGGCGCTACGCCGGATATTCGTCGCGCTTGCGCGGCCAGTCGGAGAAATCCTCGCCGCGGCCTTTGGGCGCGCGGTCCAACAGCTGCCAGGTGGCGTTCAGCGCTTCGGTGCCGCGATCGTAGGTCGAGTAGGTGTGGTAGACGACGCCGTCCTCCAGCGCGAAACAGCTCAGCGCCATCAGCTCCATCACGTCGAGCATGCTGCCGCTGCCCGATCCGAAGTCGCGGCGCGGCGTCGGGACGTGCATGTAGCTGAAGAAGTCGGCGTCGAAGTCGGTGTCGCCGGAGGACACCCACTCGATGTCCCAGCCCATCCGCTGCTTGTAGGCGGTCAACACCGGCAACGGCGAACGCGACGACAGGATGAACGTGACGTCGCGCCGGGCCAGGTGAGCCACCGCGCCGACCAGGTTGTCCGTTTCGAAGGTGCATCCCGGGCAGCCCTCTGGGGTCTTCGGCCCGTGCATGAAGTGCCGCACGATCAACTGTGATCTGCCGTCGAACAGCTCGGCGAGCGTGCGACGGCCCGCGGTGGTGTCGAACTCGTATTGCTTGTTCACGCGCACCCACGGCAGCGCCTGCCGCTCCTGCGCCAGCTCGGTGACCCTGCGGGTCAGCTCCTTCTCCTTGGCCAGCTGCCGCTCGTAGGCCGTTCGCCACTGTTCACGCGTTCCGACCGCATGAGTCGTCATTCCCAGCGCCTCCTCGTCACGAAAGGGTTTCGGGTAAGCAGACTTGCGCCGGCGCGCGAACTCATCGCTCGACCGCCATGGCGCGAGGCTTGAGCCGGAAACAGGCCTCATGAAACGATTTTCGTTGCTAACGTCCGATCGATGGGTCGCATCGTCGGAATCGCGATTGCCCTCATGGTCTTTTTCTTCGGGACCCCCGCGCCCGCAGCGGCCGACGACCCGACCATCGACGATCACCACCCCTATTTCAACGAGGACGAATACCAGGCGTTCTATACGCCGCCGGATCCGCTGCCGCCGGGCAAACCCGGTGATCTGGTCCGCACGGAGCCCTCGCGCCTGGTGCTCGAACCGTCCGGCGAACTCGGCATGATCATGGCCGACGGCACACGAATCATGTACCGCAGCAACGACGCTCGGGGAAACCCGAACGTCGTCACCGGCACGTACTTCGAACCGCATGCGCCGTGGCCGTTCGGCGGGCCGCGGCCGCTGATCGTCTACGGGCCGGGCACCCAGGGCCAGGGTGATCAGTGCGCACCGTCGCGGCAGTTCAATCAGGGTATCCACTGGTCGCCGTACCTCGACATCGCGTTCAACTACGAGGAGTTGTTCGTCGCGACGATGGTCGCGCGCGGGTTCGCGATCGTCATGACCGACTACGAGGGCCTGGGCACCCCGGGGCTGCACACCTACGCGAACCGGGTGTCGCAGGGCCACGCGATGCTCGACGCGGCCCGCGCCGCCAAGAAGCTGCCCGGCACCTCGCTTGCCCCCGACGGCCCGCTGGCGTTCTGGGGTTACTCACAAGGCGGGGGTGCGGCGGCGTCGGCAGCGGAGATGGCCGAGAGTTACGCCCCCGAACTCGACGTGGTTGGCTCCTACGCCGGGGCGCCGCCCGCCGACCTGAAGGCGCTGTTCCCGTTCATCGACGGCAGCATGCTGATCGGAGCGGTGGGTTATGCGCTGAACGGGGTAATGACGGCCTACCCCGAACACGAGGCGGCGATCCGGGCGACGCTGACACCGCGCGGCGCCGACATGCTCTTCAAGGTGCAGGACCAGTGCGTCGCAGAGACGCTGACGAAGTTCATGTTCCGGCACCTGCAGCCGTACTTCAATCAGGACATCTTCGAACTCGTCGAGCAGGAGCCGTTCAAGTCGCTGTTCGACGAGCAGAAGCTGGGCCGCATGAAACCCAATGCGCCCGTACTCATCAACGCCAACCGGTACGACCCGCTGGTCCCGTGGGCGCCGGCGATGCAGATGGGTCGCGACTGGTGCGCTCAGGGCGCAGACGTCGAGGCGCGCACCAACGAACAACCGCCGTTCCTCAACAAGGCGATGGTCAACCACGGCCTGCCCATGCTGGTCGACGGTGAACCCGCCATGCAGTGGATCGCGGACCGATTCAAGGGTGTGCCGACAGCGTCTAACTGCGGGCGGTTCTGACTGGGCCAGTGGGCCTCAACGTTGCCAAGGGGGACGGGGCGCGTGGAGATCGAACTGCACGCCCACGATGCGGATCACGAAGCACACCCCCGCGGCACTCAGCGTCGCCGCGATGCTCTGGACGCCGAGCCCGTGGAGGATCGCCGCGCAGGCCGCGCCGGTCATCGCCGGTATCGCATAGAGCTCGCTGCGGAACACCGTGGGCACCTGCCCGATCGCCACATCGCGGATGGTCCCTCCGCCCACGGCGGTGATGGTGCCGACGATGACCGCTTGAAGGACGCCGAACTCGAGGTTCAGCGCCTTATAGGCGGCGAGCACCGCGAACACGCTCAGCCCCACGGCATCGGCGATGGTGATGGGCATCGTGAACCGCTCGAGCGCAGGGCTCAGGGCGAACGCAATGACGCCGCCGCCCGCTGCCGCGGCCAGATAACGCCAGTCCACGAAGGTCGCAGGCGGAAGCGAATCGAGAAGGATGTCGCGGATGACGCCACCGCCCAGGCCGGTGAGCATGCCAACGGTGACGACGCCGAAGATGTCCAGACGCGTTGCGCGCAGTGAGACGAGGGCGCCGTTGAGAGCAAACGCGAACGTGCCGATGAGGTCAAGCACCAGCAGCAGAGGCGTTTCGGTTGACATTGCTTGGTGTATACCCGAGGCCATGCCCGGCTCGCAGGATGCTGTCGGCGCGGTCCTAGTGGGCTGCCCCGGGTGCCGGACTGGCAGGAGGCGCTCCACACCGGCAGCCGGAACTCCAGGTAGGCGAAGGCATTCTGTTACACCGGGAGAACCATGACGACCCTCACCATCCGTCCTTCGGTCGGAGGCGGCGCGACGCCGCCGAGTCGCGTCGCTCTCCAACCACTCTGCCCATGGGAGCGCAGCAAGGGCGCACCTGTCCCAAGCAAATGGCATGGCGCACAACACATCAGGTGCACGACGGTATGATGCGTCCCTTCAGCGGACCGTCGGCGCTGCGGATCTCCACCGCCCTCTACCACTTCCGCGAAAGCCTCTTCGCGCTGCCCGCGCTGGTCCTGGTGGGCGGCATCGCCTTAGCGGAGGTGACGGCCTATCTCGACGACGTCATCGGCGTGGACACTTCGCTGCCGTTGACACTCGAGATGAACAGCAATGCGGCGACGTGGTTACTGAGCACCGTCGCCGGCGCCACCATCACGACCGCCGGGGTGGTCTTTTCGCTTACGGTGGTCAGCCTGCAGCTGGCCAGCAGCCAGTTCTCCCCCCGGGTGATGCGGTCGTTCATCCGGGACCGGCTCAGCCAGTCGGTGATAGGCCTGCTGGTGGGCACCTTCGTGTTCTGTGTGCTGACCCTTCGCCATATCAGCGGGGACCCGATGTCGAATGCGCCGCGGGTGTCGATGACGGCGGCGGTCGTGCTGGCGGTGGTGACGGTGCTGTTGATCATCGCCTACCTCAATCGGCTGGCCTATGGCCTCCAGGTGGGGGAGGTGGTGCGCACCATCGCCGCGGAGGCCGACACAGTCATCGACGAGCAGGCGCGGCAGACGCGTATGGAGACACCGGCCCCGCACCCGCCGGCACCGGGTACGGGCGAGCACCTCACGGTCCATGCGGGCAGCGACGGCTGGGTCACCCAGTCGGCGAGCAGATACATCCTCGCCGCCGTCCCGCCCGCGACCGTCGTGCGATTGGAGACCCGCACCGGCGCCTACATCCATCAGGGTGAGGTACTGATGACCCTGTGGCCGAAGCCGGCCGATCCTGACCGCGTCGAGCGCAAGCTGATGTCGACGGTGGAGGTGGCCGACATCCGCACCATGCAGCAAGACGTCGACTTCGGGATCCGCCAACTGGTCGACATCGCCCTGCGTGCGCTCAGCCCCGCCATCAACGACCCGACCACCGCGGCCGACGTGATGCTGCGCCTCGGCAGCATGATGCGCAAACTGCTGACGGCGGACATGCCACCGCCAGCGGTGTGCGGACCTGACGACAGGATCCTTCTTCGCCCGTGGGATCTGTCGCACGAGGAGTACGTCGCGCACGCGTTCGACCAAATTCGCCAGAGCTCGGTGGGCCAGCCGAACGTCGTCGCCACCGTGCTGCGCGTGCTGCGCATGCTCATCGCGCATGCGCACAATGAGCACTGTGAGGAGTACGTGCCCGCGCTGCGCCGCCAGATCGAGCTGTTGATGGACGCGATGGCCGCCCAAGCCGACCTTCACCCGGCCGACCTCGAACGCCTCCGGGCGATCTCTCGGGAGACGGCCCCCGATCCGGCCGAACACGACGTCTGATGGCGCGGGCGGCGACTGGGCAAAGCTAGTCTCACAGCCGTGCTGATGGTCATCGAAGGGGTCGACGGAGCGGGTAAGCGCACGTTGACCAACGGACTTCGAACCGCGTTCGAAGCCGAGGGCAGGACGGTGACGAGCCTGGCGTTTCCGCGCTACGGGCAGTCGGTGGAGGCCGACGTGGCCGCCGAGGCGCTGCACGGATCCCACGGTGACCTCGCCGACTCCGTGTACGCGATGGCGGTGTTGTTCGCGCTCGACCGTGCCCGCGCCCGAGCCGAGATCGAGCGCCTGCAGGACACCTACGACGTCGTCATCCTGGACCGCTATGTCGCGTCCAACGCCGCTTACAGCGCCGCGCGCCTTCGCCAGGGCGCCGACGGCGAGGTCGTCGAGTGGGTGCGCGCCCTGGAGTACGAGCGCCTCGCGCTTCCGCGGCCGCACGCACAGGTGCTGCTGGCCGTGCCCGTAGAACTGGCGGCCCAGCGCGCCGAGCAGCGCGCCAACACCGAGGTGGACCGGGCCAAAGACGCCTACGAGCGCGACGGCGGGCTACAGCAACGCACCTCCGACGTCTACGCCGCACTGGCCGCATCGCAGTGGTGCGGCCGCTGGAAGGTCGCCGGACCCGACGTCGATCCGGTCGCGCTCGCCGCCGAACTGGACGCTCACTAGCCCCGTTCGGCGCCATTCGCCGGTCAAAGCGCGAAACGCGCCGTGTGGTAGCCGGGGTTTATCGCAATTCGGTGACACCATGGTCTCCATGAGGCAAAGGATTCTGGTTGTCGACGATGACCCGTCGCTCGCCGAGATGCTCACCATCGTGCTGCGGGGCGAAGGCTTCGACACCGCCGTCATCGGCGACGGCACCCAAGCGCTGACCGCGGTCCGCGAGCTGCGGCCCGATCTGGTCCTTCTCGACCTGATGCTGCCCGGCATGAACGGCATCGACGTCTGCCGGGTGCTCCGCGCGGATTCCGGCGTGCCGATCGTGATGCTGACCGCCAAGACCGACACCGTCGACGTCGTACTGGGCCTGGAGTCCGGCGCCGACGACTATGTGATGAAGCCGTTCAAGCCCAAAGAGCTCGTCGCCCGCGTGCGGGCCCGCCTGCGGCGCAACGAGGACGAGCCGGCCGAGATGCTGTCGATCGGCGACGTCGACATCGACGTGCCCGCGCACAAGGTCACCCGTCAGGGCGAGCAGATCTCGCTGACCCCGCTGGAGTTCGACCTGTTGGTGGCGTTGGCGCGCAAACCGCGGCAGGTGTTTACTCGTGATGTGCTGCTCGAACAGGTGTGGGGTTATCGACACCCCGCGGACACCCGTTTGGTGAACGTGCATGTCCAACGGTTGCGGGCGAAGGTCGAGAAGGACCCTGAGAACCCGCAGGTGGTGCTCACTGTTCGAGGAGTGGGGTACAAGGCCGGACCGCCGTGACATGCACGGCTGTCGGCCGTGGTCGTGACCCCGACCGCTTGGCGGTCGCCCTGTTGACCGCTCGGCGGGCGCCGTGATCTTCAGCTCCAGACGACGCATCCATCGGCGCTCGGCGCCGCTGGTGCGGGGGCTGGGAGCGCTGGGCCGGGCGTTGAGCTTGGCGTGGCGGCGCTCCTTGCAGCTGCGTGTCGTCTCGTTGACGTTGGGCCTGTCGCTGGCCGTGATCCTGGTGCTCGGGTTCGTACTGACCAGCCAGATCACCGATCGCATCCTCGAGGTCAAGGTCCGCGCGGCCACCGAGCAGATCGACCGCGCACGCACCACAGTCAGCGGAATCGTCGGCGGTGAGGAAACCCGCTCGCTCGACAGCAGCCTGCAGTTGGCGCGCAACACGCTGATCGATCGCAGCGCTGACGCCGAACCGGGCCTGGCGGGAACCTACGACGCGGTTCTGGTGGTGCCTGGTGACGGGCCGCGTGCGGCGACCGCGGCAGGCCCGGTCCAGCAGGTGCCCAATACGCTGCGGGAGTTCGTCAAGGCCGGCCAGGTCAGCTATCAGTACGCGACCGTGCACACCGACGGCTTCTCCGGGCCCGCGCTGATCGTCGGCAGTCCGACGTCGTCATCGGTGACCAACCTCGAGCTCTATCTGATCTTCCCGCTCAACAACGAGGAGTCCACGATCGCGCTGGTGCGCGGGACGATGGCCACCGGCGGCGTGGTGCTGCTCGGCCTGCTCGCCGCGATCGCCTTGCTGGTGGCGCGCCAAATCGTGCTGCCGGTGCGCTCCGCGTCGCGCATCGCCGAGCGGTTCGCCGAAGGCCACCTCACCGAACGCATGCCGGTGCGCGGCGAGGACGACATGGCCCGCCTCGCCGTCTCGTTC
The DNA here is from genome assembly GCA_900637135.1 of Mycolicibacterium flavescens. Lineage (NCBI taxonomy): Bacteria > Bacillati > Actinomycetota > Actinomycetes > Mycobacteriales > Mycobacteriaceae > Mycobacterium > Mycolicibacterium flavescens. The sequence continues at coordinate 3,965,994 of LR134353.1, read as the reverse complement.
AACGACATGGCCGAGAGCCTGCACCGCCAGATCACCCAACTCGAGGAGTTCGGCAACCTGCAGCGCCGGTTCACCTCCGACGTCAGCCACGAACTGCGCACCCCGTTGACGACAGTGCGCATGGCCGCCGACCTGATCTACGACCACAGCGAGGATCTCGATCCCGCGCTGCGCCGGTCCACCGAGCTGATGGTCAGCGAGCTCGACCGGTTCGAGACGTTGCTCAACGATCTGTTGGAGATCTCCCGCCACGACGCCGGTGTCGCCGAGCTGTCGGTCGAGTCGCTGGATCTGCGGTCGACGGTGCGAAGCGCGTTGGACAACGTCGGGCACCTGGCCCAAGACGCCGACGTCGAACTCGTCGTCGACATGCCCACCGAGGAGGTCATCGCCGAGGTCGACCCGCGGCGCGTGGAGCGCATTCTGCGCAACCTCATCGCCAACGCCATCGACCACGCCGAGCACAAACCTGTCCGCATCCGGATGGCCGCCGACGACGACACCGTCGCCGTGACCGTCCGCGACCACGGGGTGGGACTGCGGCCCGGCGAGGAGAAACTGGTGTTCAGCCGGTTCTGGCGGTCGGACCCCTCGCGGGTGCGTCGTTCCGGCGGCACAGGTCTCGGTTTGGCGATCAGCATCGAGGACGCCCGCCTGCACCAGGGCAGGCTGGAGGCCTGGGGTGAGCCGGGTAACGGCGCCTGCTTCCGTCTCACGCTGCCGCTCGTCCGCGGGCACAAGGTGACCACCAGCCCGCTGCCGCTCAAACCCGTTGGACCCGACAATGCGCCGCCGCGCAGCCACGATCGCGAACCCGCGCAGGAGTCCGTGTGAGAATCCTGCTGGCAGTCCTGAGCGTGCTGGCGTTGGTTCTCACCGGCTGTGCGGGCGTGCCCAGTTCGTCCTCGCCGCAAGCGATCGGAACCGTCGACCGGCCCGCCCCGCCGAGCCTGCCCAAGCCGACTCCGGGCATGGATCCCGACGTGTTGCTGCGCGAATTCCTGAAGGCCACCGCCGATCCCGCGAACCGGCATCTGGCTGCGCGCCAGTTCCTGACCGAATCCGCTTCGCAAGCGTGGGATGACGCGGGCAGCGCGCTGCTGATCGACAACGTGGTGTTCGTCGAGACGCGCGGTCCCGACCGGGTGTCGGTGACCATGCGCGCCGACATCCTCGGATCGCTGTCGGACATGGGTGTGTTCGAAACGGGGGAAGGCGCGCTGCCAGACCCGGGGCCGATCGAACTGGTCAAGACCGCCGACGGTTGGCGCATCGACAAGCTGCCGAACGGCGTCTTCCTGGACTGGCAGCAGTTTCAGGCCACCTATCGACGCAACACCCTGTATTTCGTCGACCCGACCGGCAGCACCGTGGTGCCCGATCCGCGCTATGTCGCGGTGTCCGATCCCGACCAGTTGGCCACCGAACTGGTGAGCAAGCTGATCGCCGGGCCGCGACCGGAGATGGCCAAGACCGTCCGCAATCTCCTCGAACCGCCACTGAAACTGCGCGGCCCGGTCACCCGCGCCGACGGCGGCAAGATGGGCGTCGGCCGGGGCTACGGCGGCGCCAAAATCGATCTGGACAACCTGTCGACCACCGATCCGCACAGCAGGCAACTGCTTGCGGCGCAACTCATCTGGACGCTGTCCCGTGCGGGGGTCAACGGGCCGTACGTGATCAACGCCGACGGCGCCGCCCTCGACGACCGGTTCACCGACGGGTGGGAGACCTCCGACGTGGCGGCCACCGACCCGGGCGCGGCCTCGGGAGTGGCGGCGGGCCTGCACGCGCTGGTGGGCGGTTCGCTGGTCGCGCTCGACGGTCGGCGGGCGCCGCGGGTTCCCGGACAGTTCGGGCAGATGCCGAACCAGACCGCGGCGGCGGTGTCCCGCACGGGCCAGGAGGTGGCGTCGATCGTCACGGTGCGGCCGGACGCACCGGATATGGCGTCGTCGATGTGGGTCGGCGCGCTCGGCGGGGCCGCGTCGCAGGTGTTGGATGCCCGAAGCCTGTCGCGGCCGAGCTGGTCGCTGGACAACGCGGTGTGGGTGGTGATCGACGGCAACAACGTCGTGCGTGTCATCCAGGACGCGTCGGGCCAGCCGGCGCGCATACCGGTCGACTCCACGCTGGTGTCGAGCAGGTTTCCCGGCGTGATCACCGAACTGCAGCTGTCGCGCGACGGCACCCGCGCGGCGATGGTGATCGACGGCCGGGTCGTTTTGGCCGGTGTCGAACAGACCCCCGGCGGCGGCTACGCGCTGACCTACCCGCGACGCCTGGGCTACGGCCTGGGCAACACCGTGGTGTCGCTGTCATGGCGCACCGGCGACGACATCGTGGTCAGTCGCACCGATCCTGCGCATCCGGTCTCCTACGTCAACCTCGACGGCGTTAACTCCGACGGGCCGAGCCGCAACCTGCTGATGCCGGTCACCACCGTGGCGGCCAACCCGTCGACGGTGTACGTGGCCGACGCCCGCGGGGTCGTGCAACTGTCCGGCTCGGTGGCCGAGGACGATCCGGCGTGGGCCGAGGTGCGTCCGCTGCTGGTGCCCGGCGCCGAACCCGTGCTGCCGGGCTGACAGCCGACCCCCGCGCAGATTTCGCGGCAGGTTCCGTGAACCGTCTGCGGGTGAGTCTCGTTGTGCTGACAGAACGACGCCGCAGGCGTTTGCTATCAGCCAGGAGTGAAGATGAAGACTCGCGGTCCGTTGATCACGTTGGGCGCGGTCGCCGTGCTCGGGATCGCGCTGTGGCTCGGCAACGTTTTTCAGGAGCAAGGGCCCGTGGCCGCCCCGGCGGCGGAATCGGTCACCACGCCGAGCGCTGCGGCGCCGACGACCACGCCGTCACCGCCTGCGACGGGCTTCCCGGCCAAGGCTGACTACGTCGGAACCGTGCCGACCGCGACCGGCGTGATCACGTTGGAGATATCGCTCGACGGCGGCAAGGCGATCGCGTACGCCTGTGACGGCAACTCGGTCGAGGTGTGGCTCCGAGGCGACGCCGAGGACGGTGTCGTCAACGCGACGAGCCAGGACTAGGTGAGCGTTCTCGACGGCCATCTCGAGGGCAATGCGGTGAAGGGGTTGCTGACGATCGGCGAGAAGAGCTGGGTGTTCACCGCGCCGGCAGCCGAAGCGCGCGCCGGCCTCCTTGTGTACGAGCGGGAGAGCGGCGGCAGCGATGTCTGATCCCGTCGCCACCCGCAACACCGGCGCAGCGGGGATGCTGATCGCCGTCAGCCTCGGCGCAATGGTCGCCGTCGCGCTCGGAGTGTTCGGCAAGATCCATGAGCCGCAATTCTTCTCGATCAACGTGGCGGGGTTCTCCAGCGGCACGGCGGTGAAGTCGTGGCTGGCCACCCTCGCGATTGCGTTGGCGCTGTTCCAACTGTTCTCGGCGTTCGTGATGTACCGGTTGACGCCCGGTGGGCGCGCGCCGACGTGGATAGGAACGGCCCACAAGTGGTCGGGGCGGTTGGCGGTGTTGGCCACTGTGCCGGTGGCCGTGCACTGCCTCTACGCTCTCGGCTTCGCCGAAACCGACAGCCGGGTGCTGTTTCACTCGCTGTTCGGCTGTTTCTTCTACGGGGTCTTCGTCACCAAGATGATCCTGTTGACGCGCGGCGGGCTTCACGGCTGGGTGCTTCCCGTCGTCGGGGGACTGGTGTTCTTCGGGTTGGTCTACGTCTGGCTCACTTCGGCGCTGTGGTTCTTCCAGACCAGCGGGCTGAGGTTCTGAGGAAAGGAATCGCTATGCGACGCAAACAATTCCTTGCGGGTGCGGGGCTCGGAATCGCTGGTACCGCGTTGGGGGCCTGCAGCACGTACGGCAAGGATCCCGACGCCGCCGAGGAGTCGGCCGTGACGACGACCGGTAGCGCGGTGGCGCCGGTTGCGATCCTCGCAAACGTCGCCGACGTCCCGGTCGGCGGAGGTGTCATCGTCGACCAGACCGTGGTGACGCAACCGACGGCGGGTGATTTCGTGGGATTTTCGGCCACCTGCACTCACGCCGGGTGCACGGTGCGCGACGTCGCAGGCGCCACGATCAACTGCCCCTGCCACGGCAGCAAGTTCAACCTGGACGGCACGGTGGCGAACGGACCGGCAACGCGTCCGTTGGTGTCGAAACCAGTGACATTGCAAGGCGATTCGATCGTCTTGCGCTGACCGGGTCAGGTCGACGTGACCCCCGGAATGCGGCCTTCGCGAAACGCTTCGACGAAATGGCGGTGATCGTCACGCACGATGCGGGCGTACTGAAGCCCGAACGTCACGAGGTCGGCCGAGAACTCGTCGACATGGTCGCCGATGACCGCGTCGATCGCCTCCTCGGTCTGGAACTCGACCACCTTCTGGTCGCTGTCGGCATCCCCGACGCAATGCACCTTGGCCACCGCCCGCCCCAGCTGCTCGATCACCTCGTCCAATTCGTCCGGTTCGGTCAACTCGCTCCAGTCGAGATCAGCTGCATACGGCGATAACTCGCTCACGACGAACCCGACGCCGTCGATGTCGGTGTAGCCGAGCAGCGGATCGGCATGCGCCTGCAGCGCACGTTGTGACACCGCCGTTCGGTGGCCGTGATGCTTGAAATGCCGGCCCAGGCCCGCCTCTTCGACGACACGGCTGGGCGCCGCGATGTTGCCCTGCTTCATCGACAGCACGGCGTCGTTGTCCAGCGCCTGGTTGAATCCCTCGATCAGCACGGTGTAGGTCGGCAGACCCGCGCTGCCGATACCGTGACCCGTCTTGCCGATCACGTCCTTGATGTCGTAGGTGATGCCTTGGAACCGTTTGGTTTTGGGGATGGTCTCGAGGTATCGCACGAACGCGGCCTCGACGTTGTCGCGTTCGGCGTCCTCGAGTCGGCGTACGCCCGCGGCGTCCCGGAAGCGTCGGTCCCAGTCGTCGACCACGGTGAGACGATCCAACATCTCGGCCCTCGTCGACAATCGCGCACTCTGCAACGCGGACAGCACGGCGCCGCGTGCGGTGTCGAGATTCAACGAGAAGCCCGTGTCGTCGTCGGCCTGCAGGAACCACCGCACCTGATCGACGTAGGCGTGTGCGAAAGTGTTTATCAGCCTGCTGATCTCGTGGTCCGACAGCGCCTTCTGCCAACACATCAGCGCGACGCTGGCCGCGAACCGCTGCAGGTCCCAGGTGAAGTGACCGATGTAGGCCTCGTCGAAGTCGTTGACGTCGAAGATAAGCGTGCCTTCGCCGTCCATGTAGGTGCCGAAGTTCTCGGTGTGCAGATCGCCCTGGATCCACACCCGGCTGGTGCGCTCGTCGGCCCAGCGGTCCTCGCGCGCGGCGACGTCGCCGTAGAAGACGCACGCGCTGCCGCGGAAGAAGGCGAAGGGCTCGGCCGCCATCTTGCGGAACTTGGTCCGGAACGCATCTGGATCGGCCTTCATCAGATCGGCGAACGCACTCACCAGGCAATCGACGATCCACGACTCCCGTTGGTCCTGCATGCCCACGGAGTACCCGTGTCACCCACCACCGCCACACTGACCGCGTGCTCGATCTCGTTCTCCCGCTGCAGTGCGGCGGCTGCGGCGCACCGTCAACGCGGTGGTGCGCGGCGTGCGCGGCGACGCTGACGGTCAGGGCAGAGGATCCGCACCTCGTCTCGCCGCGCGTGGATCCCGGCGTCCCGGTGTACTCCCTGGGCCGTTACGCGGGGCCGCGGCGAGCAGTCGTCATCGCGGTCAAAGAGCACGGCCGAAATGATCTGCTGCGCCCGCTTGCCGGGGCGCTGCGGGCCGGCCTCTCCCACCTGCTGACCTGGGGTCTTCTCGATACCCCGCTGACGGTGGTCCCCGCACCGACCCGCCGGTGGTCGGCCCGTCGGCGTGGCGGTGACCCGGTGACTCGGATTGCGCGTACCGCTGTCGTCGACCTGCCGGGGGTGGGCGTCGTCCAGGCGCTGCGCACACGCGCTCTCGTGGCGGATTCGGTCGGGCTGTCCACCGCCGATCGGCAGCGCAACATCGGCGGCCGGGTCCGGGTCGTGCGGCCCGTCGCGGACGAAGTGCTCGTCGTCGACGACATCGTCACCACCGGCGCCACCGCCGCCGAGTCGGTTCGCGTGCTGCACACCATTGGGGCACGCGTGGCGGCCGTGCTGGTTGTGGCAAACGCGTGACCGCGCCGCGAGGCCGGATTCCAGGCCCACATATCAGACCGAGGTGAAGAACTGGAAACAGGTACCCGGATTCACTGGCACTACCGGGTGAACGCGGCTACCGTCGGCTTCAACACCCGTGAATGACTCACGGCCGGCGCTCAGATACGAAGCGCCAGCATCGCCGACGCGGTAGGAGGTGAGTAGACGACACCTTGCACCGGCGAGCGGCGAGACATGCAAAGCCCCGTCGGTGCGGATCACGACAACCCGGGCACGCTCACGCGTGCGGACGCCGAAGAAACGAGTTGCCAAGCATGTCAAGCCAATCCCTGGACTCCCGAACGATGGTGATCGAGGACGAAACGCCCGAAGCCCGACCGCGCGCCGAAGTCGCGGTCACCGGTCGCAACGTCGAGATCCCCGACCACTTCCGCACGTACGTCGCAGAGAAACTGTCACGCCTGGAACGATTCGACCGCTCGATCTATCTGTTCGACGTCGAGCTCGATCACGAGCGGAACCGACGTCAACGCAAGTACTGCCAACACGTGGAGATCACCGCGCGCGGCCGCGGCCCCGTGGTCCGCGCCGAAGCCTGTGCCGACAGCTTCTACGGCGCGATGGAATCAGCGGTGGACAAGCTCGCCGAGCGGCTGCGCCGTGCGCGTGATCGCCGCAAGATCCACTACGGCGACAAAACCCCGGTATCGGTCGCCAAGGCCACCGCGGTCACCGCACCACCCGAGCCGCTGACAGCGACGCCGGCCGAACACGACGGCGCGGCGCTCGACGAGCACGAGCCCGGACGCATCGTGCGGATCAAGGAGCATCCGGCCACCCCGATGACCGTCGATGACGCGCTGTCGCAGATGGAACTGGTAGGCCACGACTTCTTCCTTTTCCATGACAAGGAGAGCGACCTGCCGTCCGTGGTCTACCGCAGGCACGCCTACGACTACGGCTTGATTCGGCTCGCCTGAGCCGGGCCGACCACTATTTCGCCTGGCCTGACGCAGCTGGGCCGGGTTCAGGGCGCATGTCCCCTACCATGGGTTGAGCTCAAGACTTCCAAACCCATAGGGGAACTAGCGTGCTGCAAAAGTTGCTGCGTCTCGGCGAGGGCCGGATGGTCAAACGCCTCAAGGGGGTGGCCGACTACGTCGACTCCCTGGAGGGCGACGTCGAGAAGCTGACCGACGCTGAACTGCGGGGCAAGACCGACGAGTTCAAAAAGCGCGTGGACAACGGCGAAAGCCTCGACGACCTGCTGCCCGAAGCGTTCGCCGTCGCCCGCGAGGCGGCCTGGCGGGTGCTCGACCAGAAGCCGTTCAAGGTGCAGTTGATGGGCGGCGCGGCGCTGCACTTCGGAAACGTCGCGGAGATGAAGACCGGTGAAGGCAAGACGCTGACCGGCGTGCTCCCGGCCTACCTCAACGCGCTGTCGGGCAAGGGCGTGCACATCGTCACCGTGAACGACTACCTGGCCAGGCGCGACGCCGAGTGGATGGGCCGCGTGCACCGGTTCCTCGGCCTGGAGGTCGACGTGATCCTGGCGCAGATGACCCCCGACCAGCGGCGAACCGCCTACGCCGCCGACATCACCTACGGCACGAACAACGAATTCGGCTTCGACTACCTGCGCGACAACATGGCGCACTCCCTGGACGACCTGGTCCAGCGCGGACACAACTTCGCGATCGTCGACGAGGTCGACTCCATCCTCATCGACGAGGCCCGCACCCCGCTGATCATCTCCGGCCCCGCCGACGGCGCGTCGCAGTGGTACACGGAGTTCGCCAGGATCGTGCCGCTGATGGAAAAGGACGTCCACTACGAGGTCGACATCCGCAAGCGCACCGTCGGCGTGCACGAACTCGGCGTCGAGTTCGTCGAGGACCAGCTGGGTATCGACAACCTCTACGAGGCGGCCAACTCGCCGCTGGTCAGCTACCTGAACAACGCGCTCAAGGCCAAGGAGCTGTTCCAGCGCGACAAGGACTACATCGTGCGCGACGGCGACGTGCTCATCGTCGACGAGTTCACCGGTCGCGTGCTGGTGGGCCGTCGCTACAACGAGGGCATGCACCAGGCCATCGAGGCCAAGGAGCGCGTCGAGATCAAGGCCGAGAACCAGACGCTGGCCACGATCACGCTGCAGAACTATTTCCGCCTCTACGACAAACTCGCAGGTATGACCGGCACCGCGCAGACCGAGGCGGCCGAGCTGCACGAGATCTACAAGCTCGGTGTGGTTCCCATCCCGACCAACAAGCCGATGATCCGCGCCGATCAATCCGACCTGATCTACAAGACCGAAGAGGCCAAGTACATCGCGGTCGTCGACGACGTCGCCGAGCGCTACGAGAAGGGCCAGCCGGTCCTGATCGGCACCACCAGCGTGGAGCGCTCGGAGTACCTGTCTCGCCAGTTCACCAAGCGCAGGATCCCGCACAATGTGCTCAACGCGAAGTACCACGAGCAGGAGGCCTCGATCATCGCCGAGGCCGGCCGGCTGGGCGCGATCACCGTCGCGACCAACATGGCGGGCCGCGGTACTGACATCGTGCTCGGCGGCAACCCGGACTTCCTCACCGACAAGCGGCTGCGCGAACGCGGCCTGGACCCGGTGGAGACCCCGGACGAGTACGAGAAGGTCTGGCACGAGACGCTGTCCGCGGTCAAAGCCGAGTGCGCGCGCGAGTCCGAGGACGTCATCGCCGCGGGCGGCCTGTACGTGCTGGGCACCGAACGGCACGAGTCCCGCCGCATCGACAACCAGCTGCGCGGCCGCTCCGGCCGCCAGGGCGACCCTGGCGAATCCCGGTTCTACCTGTCGCTTGGTGACGAGCTGATGCGACGGTTCAACGGCGCCACCCTGGAGTCGTTGCTGACCCGGCTGAACCTGCCCGACGACGTGCCGATCGAGGCGAAGATGGTCACCCGCGCCATCAAGAGCGCGCAGACGCAGGTTGAGCAGCAGAACTTCGAGGTCCGCAAGAACGTCCTCAAGTACGACGAGGTGATGAATAAGCAGCGCGTCGTCATCTACGACGAGCGCAGGCGCATCCTCGAGGGCGAGAACCTCGCCGAACAGGCCCGCAACATGCTCGTCGACGTGATCACCGCCTACGTCGACGGTGCCACGGCTGAAGGCTATTCCGAGGACTGGGATCTCGAACAGCTCTGGACCGCGCTGCGGCAGCTCTACCCCGTGGGCATCGACCACCACGACCTGATCGACTCCGACGCGATCGGTGAGCCCGGCGAGTTGACGCGCGAGGAGCTGCTGGAGGCGTTGATCGCCGACGCCGACCGCGCGTACGCCGAGCGGGAGAAGCAGATCGAGGAGATCGCGGGCGAGGGCGCGATGCGCCAGTTGGAGCGCAATGTGCTGCTCAACGTGCTGGACCGCAAGTGGCGCGAACACCTCTACGAGATGGACTACCTCAAGGAGGGCATCGGCCTGCGGGCGATGGCGCAGCGCGATCCGCTGGTCGAGTACCAGCGCGAGGGTTACGACATGTTCATCGGAATGCTCGAGGGGCTCAAGGAGGAGTCGGTCGGGTTCCTGTTCAACGTCGCGGTCGAACCCGCGCCGCAGCCGACCGTCGCCCCGGTCGCACCGCCGTCCGGTCTGAGCGAGTTCGCCGAGGCCGCCGCCGCACAAGCCCAAGGTGGGGTGGCGACCAAGGAACGACCGACGGGAACGGGCCTGCGCGCCAAGGGAATCGACGACGAGTCGCGTCCGCTGACCTACACCGGGCCGTCGGAGGACGGGTCGGCCGAGGTGCAGCGGTCGGGCAACGGCAGTGGCGCCCCGCGGCAGGCTGCGCCCAGCGGCGGCACCCGCAAGCAGCGGCGCGAAGCCGCGCGCCAGCAGGCCCGCGAGCAGAAGGCGATGCGCAGGCGTTAAGAGGGCTCGACGAGCGCGGCGATACGGCGCAGCGTGGCGCGCATCCCGTCTTCGGCTTGCTTGGGTGCGCCGCCCCTCTTGAGCAGCAGGCGTTGCCGGTCCTCGGATACGTCCCAGGTTTCGCGCACCAGCGTGCCCTCCGGTGTCGGTTCGAGCTCGTAACGCCAGATGCGCCCGCCGATCAGCCCGAGGGGACCCATCGTCGTCTTCCACGCGATGCGGCGGTCCGGTTCGAACTCGACGACGGTGTTGGTGGTCCGGTATCCAAGGAACACCGACTCGGGCCTTCCGCGCATCGCCATGCCGAATGTCGCACCGGCAGACAGAGGTTGAGACTTCTCGCCGGATGTGTGAGCGACGGTGCCCGAGCCGTCGAAGGCCGGATGCCTGCCGGCGTCGGCGAGTAACGCGAAGATCGCGTCCGGGGGCGCCTTGATGACGCGCTGCACGCTGATCGAGTCTCCCTGCACGCGAGCAGGCTAGCGCTCAACCGATCTGCAGCGCGACCACCCGCCAGCGCCGGCCGTCGTAAGCGATGCGCGCCGCGATAGCGCGGATGCGCTGTCCGCGACTGTAAGTGCCGAATACCTCCGCGGCAGGACCGTCGTCATCGGTCACGCGCACCCTGAGCCGGCGCAGGGTGGCGACGGTCGAGTGCGGGTGGCGGGTCAGCGTGAGCACGGTTTCGATCAGCGCCGGTGCCAACAGCGGTTGCAACTGGGCGACGGGGCGCCGCCGGTCGATCACCTCGAGCACCCTGCGCAACGCCGCATCGGCGAAGGCGACCGCCGCGCGCGGCGGGGCGGGCTCGGCGGGGATCGGCATTTGCGGGCGCCGAGTGTGTACACCGGCGGATGGTCGGCGGCGCAGCGCTTTTGGCGACGGTGGCGGACAGGCGCCGACACCGAGGGGAGGCGGTTCACAGTCGATGACCGGTGCCACCAGCGCAGCCGGTCGCTGTTGGTCGGGGCCGGACGCGGCCTCGGCAGGGGTGCGGAAGGATGTCACAACGCGTTCTCCAGCGACTCGACGAGACAGGACCCGTCTGCTGGAGAGTTGGCAGACACCACCATGATCGCACGGTCCGCGGGGGCTCCCAGACAGCGATAAGCACCCGTGATGCGCATCCGCGGGGTTTGCCTATAGCGTGGCGGGGACTTCGGCGCCCGCGGTCGGACCGCGGGCAGTACAGGGGAGGGGCGACGTCGCGATGGTCACCCGGTTGTCGACGGCGGATGCGTCGTTCTACCGCCTGGAGAACACGTCGACGCCGATGTACGTGGGTTCGCTGGCGATCCTTCGCAAGCCCCGCAGCGGCCTGAGCTACGAGACCCTGCTGGCCACCGTCGAACAGCGGCTGCCACAGATACCCCGCTACCGGCAGAAGGTGCGTGAGGTGACGTTGGGCCTGGCGCGCCCGGTGTGGGTGGACGATCGCGACTTCGACATCACCTACCACATCCGTCGCTCCGCGCTGCCGTCGCCGGGCAGCGACGCCCAGTTGCACGAACTCATTGCGCGGCTGGGGTCCCGGCCGCTGGACAGGTCGCGGCCGCTGTGGGAGATGTACCTGATCGAAGGCCTGGCCAAGAACCGCCTCGCGATCTACACGAAGTCGCACCAGGCGTTGGTGAACGGCATGACGGCCCTCGAGATCGGCCACGTCATCGCCGACCGCACCCAGAAGCCGCCGGAGTTCGGTGAGGACATCTGGATCCCGTTGCGCGAGCCCAGCGATCGGCAGTTGCTGCTCGGTGCGCTCGGTGAGTGGATCACCCGGCCCGCCGAGCAGATCACTGCGGTCCGCAACGCCGTCGTCGACGTCGCCACCAACGCTGGCCAGTTGGTCGACATGGGCCGCCGCGCCCTCGAGGTGGCCCGCACCGTGGCGCGCGGCACCGCGCCGAGCAGCCCGCTGAACACCACAGTGTCGCGCAACCGGCGGTTCACCGTCGCCTGCGGACGGCTCGAGGACTTCCGCGCGGTGCGCGCCCGCTACGACTGCGACGTCAACGACGTGGTGCTGGCCGTGGTGGCCGGCGCGTTACGCAATTGGCTGATGTCGCGCGGTGAACCGGTGACCTCGACCGCGAGGGTGCGGGCGATGGCGCCCATGTCGGTGTATCCGGATGCCGAACTCGACGCGACCGGCCCGGGTCAGGCCATCAGCGAGGTGACGCCGTTCCTCGTCGACCTTCCCGTCGGTGAGGGCAACCCGGTGGTGCGGCTCTCGCAGATCGCCCACGCCACCGAATCGGCGTCCACCGCCGCGAGCCTGGTCGACGCGAGAACCATCGTGACGCTGTCCGGGTTCGCCCCGCCGACCCTGCACGCGATGGGCATCCGGGTGGCGACCACGTTCTCGGCGCGCCAGTTCAACCTGCTGATCACCAACGTGCCGGGTGCACAGCATCAGATGTACATCGCGGGCACCAAACTGCTGGAGACCTACGCGGTACCGCCGCTCTTGAGCAACCAGGTGCTGGCGCTGGGGGTGACGTCCTACCACGGCATGGTCTACTTCGGCATCAATGCCGACCGCGACGCCATGAGCGACGTCGATGTTTTGCCGAGTCTGCTGCGCGAATCGATGGAAGAACTGCTAGAAGCGGCCCAATAACACCTGCTGTGCGTTTGCGGGATTGACTCTCTCACCGCCAGCGGGGTCGAATTGGGTCACCATGACCACGAGCGCAGAGAACGAGACGCCAGGAAAAGCCAGGTCCGCCACACAGCGCGCATTTCGATCGCCGACCGATTCCGTCGTACCCCACCCGGCACTCGACCTGCCGCCACATGATGACGCGTTCACCCGCTCGCGCGGCGTGGACTGGGTCGTCTTCGGGGTCACCGCGGTCATTGCGATTGCCTTCCTGGTGTGGGGCTTCGTCAGCACGGAGTCGCTGGCCTCCGCTTCGGACAGCGCGCTGACGTGGGTGATGGACAACACCGGGTGGCTGTTCGTGCTGACGGCCTCCGGTTTCGTGGTGTTCATCCTGTGGCTGGCGATCGGTCGCTTCGGCGCCATCCCGCTCGGTCGTGACGACGAGGAACCCGAGTTCCACGGGGTGTCGTGGGTCGCGATGATGTTCAGCGCCGGCATGGGGATCGGGCTGATGTTCTTCGGGGTGGCCGAGCCGCTGTCGCACTACGCGACACCGCCACCGGGCACCGGCGAGCCGGGCAACACCGAGGCCGTGCAGACCGCGATGGCCACCACGCTGTTCCACTGGTCGCTGCACCCGTGGGCGATCTACGCGGTGGTCGGCCTGGCGATCGCCTACGGCGTCTACCGCAAGGGCCGGCTGCAGCTGATCAGCGCGGCGTTCGAACCGCTGCTGGGCTCGCGCGCCAACGGACCGTGGGGCAAGGTCATCGACATGCTGGCGATCTTCGCCACGCTGTTCGGCTCGGCCGCCTCACTCGGTCTGGGTGCGCTGCAGATCCGCAGCGGCCTGCAGATCGTCGGCGGTATCGGGGAAACGGGCAACACCATCCTCGTCGTCATCATCACGGTGCTCACGATCGCGTTCGTGCTGTCGGCGGTCTCCGGGGTCGCGCGCGGCATCCAGTGGCTGTCCAACATCAACATGGTGCTGGCGATGGTGCTTGCGTTCTTCGTATTCGTCGTCGGGCCAACGGTTTTCATCCTCAACCTGCTGCCGACATCGCTGGGCAGCTACATGGCCGACTTCGCGATGATGTCGGCGCGCACCGGCGCCGAGGGCTCCGCGGTCAACGTGTGGCTGCAGTCGTGGACGATCTTCTACTGGGCGTGGTGGGTGTCGTGGACGCCGTTCGTCGGCATGTTCATCGCGCGGATCTCGCGGGGGCGCACCATCCGTCAGTTCGTCACCGGAGTGTTGTTGGTGCCGAGCCTGGTGTCACTGGTGTGGTTCGCGGTGTTCGGCGGGTCGGCGATCCGCGTACAGCAGGAGGGCACCGACCTCGCCGGCGAAGGCAGCATCGAGGCTCAGCTGTTCGGCCTGCTCGAGCAGTATCCGATCGCGACCATCGCCAGCGTGCTGGTGATGGTGCTGGTGGCGATCTTCTTCGTCTCCGGCGCGGACGCCGCGTCGGTGGTGATGGGATCGCTGTCCGAACGCGGCACGATCAGACCCGGTCGAGCCACCGTGATCTTCTGGGGTGTAGCCACCGGCGCCGTCGCTGCGGTGATGCTGCTGGTCGGCGGGGAGGACGCGTTGACCGGGTTGCAGTCCATCACCATCATCGCGGCGCTGCCGTTCGTCGTGGTGATGGTCGGCCTGGCCGTGGGGTTGGTCAAGGACCTGCGCCGCGACCCGATGATGGTGCGAAAGAAGTATGCCGAAGAGGCCGTCGACAGCGCGGTCATCCACGGTGTCACGGAGCACGGTGACGATTTCGTCATCTCGGTGGAGAAGGATCCGGCGAGCGAGAAATCGCCTGACGACTAATCTCGCCTGGTGCGCGTCTACATCCCCGCGACCCTGACCATGCTGCAGCAGCTCGTGGCCGACCGGGTGCTCCATGCCCGCAGCGGTACGGCGTTCGCGGTGACGCCCGCCCTGCGCGAGTCCTACGCCGAGGGCGACGACGAAGAACTCGCCGAGGTCGCGCGCCGGGAAGCCGCGCTGGCGTCGCTGCGCCTGCTCGGGAGCGAAGGGGTGGGCGACCTGCCGCCGCGCCGCGCAGTGGTGGAGGCCGAGGTCGACGACGTGACGCCGCGCCCCGATCTCGATGACGCGGTGGTGCGGTTGGCCGGTCCGGTCGCCTTCGAGGACGTCATCGCCGCCTATGTCGACAATGCCGAGGCCGAGTCCGCGGTGTTGCCCGCGATCGAGGCCGTCGACGACGCGGACCTCGGCGACGAGGATGCCGACTTCGTCGTCGGTGATGCCCAGGACCACGACCTGGCCTGGTACGCGCCGCAGGAGTTGCCGTTCCTGCTTGAACTGCTCTGAGCCCGCATCGGCCTTGATCTCGGCTGGATACGGCAGCGTAGGTTACGGTACCGTAGGTTCATGGCCAAGAACTCCATCAAGGTGTCGGCCAATGTCGCCGACACGGTGAAGCCGACGGTCGCCGGGACCAAGCACCCGGGCCTGCACGCGCTGCGGACCATCGTGGGACGGATCACCACGCCGCTGCTGCCCGACGACTACCTCAAACTCGCCAACCCGCTGTGGTCGGCGCGTGAGTTGCGCGGCCGGGTGCTGAGCGTCCGGCGCGAAACCGAGGACTCGGCGACGCTGGTCATCAAGCCGGGCTGGGGCTTCTCGTTCGACTACCAGCCCGGCCAGTACATCGGAATCGGCGTGCAGATCGACGGCCGTTGGCGCTGGCGGTCCTATTCGCTGACCTCGGCGCCGTCGCGCACCACCCGAACCATCACCATCACGGTCAAGGCCATGCCAGAAGGGTTCCTGTCGACGCATCTGGTCGACGGGTTGGCGCCCGGCACGATCGTGCGGCTGGCCGCGCCGCAGGGCAACTTCGTCATGCCCGACCCCGCCCCGGCGAAGGTGCTGTTCCTCACCGGCGGCTCCGGTATCACGCCCGTGATCTCGATGCTGCGGACCCTGGTCCGCCGCGACCAGATCACCGATATCGTCCACTTGCATTCTGCGCCAACCGAATCCGATGTCATGTTCGCCTCCGAACTCGCCGAGCTGGCCCGCGCGCACCACTCCTACCGACTGCGGGCACGCGCGACGCGCACCCAGGGCCGGCTGGACCTGTCGCGCCTCGACGACGAGGTGCCCGACTGGCGCGAGCGACAGACCTGGGCGTGTGGTCCCGAGGGCATGCTCGATGCCGCCCAGCGGTGCTGGTCGAGCGCCGGCCTCGGCGAACGCCTGCACCTCGAGCGTTTCGCGGTGTCCAAGGCCGCCGTGCACGGGCAGGGCGGCACCGTCGAGTTCGCGCGCAGCGGCAAGACGGCCACCGTGGACGCCGCGACTCCGCTGATGGACGCCGGGGAGCAGGTCGGGGTCCAGATGCCGTTCGGCTGCCGGATGGGTATCTGCCAGTCATGTGTGGTGGGTCTGGTCGAGGGCCACGTCCGTGACCTGCGCACCGGCGTCGAGCACGAGCCGGGCAGCCGGGTACAGACCTGTATCTCCGCGGCATCCGGCGATTGCGTGCTCGATGTCTGAGGTTTACTGGCCGGTAACCTACGGGTACGTAGGTTACGGTAACGTAGGCACGCGAGAGGAGGCTTGACGATGGCAATCACTGACGTTCCCGAATTCGCGCACCTGACTGGCGCGGACATCGAGAGTCTGGCGGTAGAACTGGATGCGATCCGGCAGGACATCGAAGACTCCCGCGGTGAGCGCGACGCGCGCTATATCCGTCGCACCATCGCCGGCCAGCGTGCGCTGGAGGTCGCGGGCCGCCTGATGCTGGCGGCAAGCTCGCGCCGCTCGGCATGGTGGGCAGGAACCGTCACCCTGGGCGTGGCCAAGATCATCGAGAACATGGAGATCGGCCACAACGTCATGCACGGGCAGTGGGATTGGATGAACGATCCCGAGATTCACTCCTCGACATGGGAGTGGGACATGAGTGGCTCGTCCAAGCATTGGCGCTTCACGCACAACTTCATGCATCACAAGTACACCAACATCCTGGGCATGGACGACGACGTGGGCTACGGCCTGTTGCGGGTCACCCGGGACACGAAGTGGAAGCCGTTCAACCTCGGAAACCTGCTGTACAACACGATTCTCGCGCTCGGCTTCGAGTGGGGCGTCGGCCTGCAGCACGTGGAGTTGGGCAAGATCTTCAAGGGCAGGGACAACCGCGACGAAAGCAAGGTCCGGGCACGCGAGTTCGCCGCCAAGGCGGGCGCGCAGTTGGTCAAGGACTACGTTGCCTACCCCGCATTGACCTCGCTGTCGCCCGGTGCGACATACCGGTCGACGCTGACGGCGAACGCGGTCGCCAACGTGATCCGCAACGTCTGGTCGAATGCGGTCATCTTCTGCGGCCACTTCCCTGACGGCGCAGAGAAATTCACCAAGACCGACATGGTCGGTGAGAGCAAGGGCCAGTGGTATCTGCGACAGATGCTGGGCAGTGCCAACTTCGAGGGCGGCCCGGTGCTGCGGTTCATGAGCGGCAATCTGTGCCATCAGATCGAGCACCATCTGTATCCGGACCTTCCGAGCAACCGTCTGCACGAAATCTCGGTTCGGGTGCAGCAGGTGTGCGACAAGTACGACCTGCCCTACACGACGGGTTCGTTCCTGGTGCAGTACGGCAAGACGTGGCGGACCATCGCCAAACTGTCGCTGCCGGACAAGTATCTGCGCGACACCGCTGACAATGCGCCGGAGACGCGCAGCGAGCGGATGTTCGCCGAACTGGAGCCGACCCAACGGCGTGGTCTCAAGTCGTCGATCGCGGCCGTGCGGGCCCGTCGCCGGGAGAAGCGCGCAGCCAAACTGGCCGCCGCCTAGCCCCCTCCTTCCGGTTTGCGCGAGCGTGCGTGCTTGCGCACGACACGCCGCGCATTCTCGACACTTTGCGCACGTTGGCGCCGCGGTGACCGTGCGTCCGGCGCCGAGCCATCCCGCGTCGACAGCACTTCACGCACTCTCGTCGACGACGGGCGTGCGAGAAGTGCCGTAAATCCGCGGCGTGTCGGATGCAGACGCGCACGCTCGCGCAACGGTGGGTAGGGGGTTAGAGGCGCGCGCTACCAGTCTGACTCGTGGAGGGCGGCCAGCAGCCGACGGGCGGCGGCGACGCGGTCGAACGTGGGGCCGGTCAACGTGTCGAGCGCGCACTCCGGATCGGCGGGCGAGCCCATGTGACCGCAACCACGTGGGCAGTCCTTGATCGCTTCGGCCAGATCTGAAAACGCGAGCAGCACATCGTCGGGCTCGATGTGTGCCAGTCCGAACGACCGGATGCCGGGCGTGTCGATCACCCATCCGCCGAAGTCCAGCGGCAGCGCGACCGACTGGGTCGACGTATGCCTGCCCTTTCCGATGTCGGTCACCTCGCCGGTGGCCCGTTCAGCCCGTGGGACAAGGCGATTCACCAGCGTCGACTTCCCGACCCCCGAATGCCCGAGCAGCACCGTGACCCGGTCGGCCAGCATCGGGGCCACCGCGTCGAGCGGATCGTCGCGACCCGCCGTGGTGATCGTCAGATCAAGATCGGCGAAGTGCGCCGCAAACGGTTCGGGCGGAGCGAGATCGGTCTTCGTCAGGCACAGGATCGGCTCGAGCCCGCCGGCATAGGCCGCGATCAGCGCGCGCTCGACCAGCCCGGTGCGCGGCGGCGGATCAGCCAGCGCGACGACGATCAGCAGTTGGTCGGCGTTGGCCACGACGACCCGCTCGGTCGGATCGGTGTCATCGGCGGTGCGGCGCAACACCGTTCGCCGTTCACCGCGTCGGACGATGCGGGCCAGCGTGTCGGGCCGGCCGGACAGGTCGCCGACGATTCCCACCTCGTCGCCGACGACGATCGGGGTGCGGCCCAGTTCGCGCGCCCGCATCGCGACCACGCGGCGGTCCGGGTCGCCGCCGAGCGCGCATCCCCACCGCCCACGGTCGACGGTCACCACCATCGCTTCCTGCGCGTCGGCGTGATCGGGCCGAATCTTGGTCCGCGGCCGCGAGCCTCGGCCGGGCCGCACCCGGACATCGGACTCGTCGTACTCGCGTCGGCTCAAGCGGGGTCGACCTCCGCCGTCTGCCCCGCGAGCATGTCGGCCCACAACTGCGGGAAACCGGGCAACGTCTTGATGGTGGTGTCGATGTCCTCGACCGCGACGCCGGCCACCCGAAGCCCCACGATCGCGCCCGCGGTGGCCATCCGGTGGTCGGCATAGGACCGCCACAGCCCGCCGTGCAGCGGTCGGGCCGTGATCACCAACCCGTCCTCGGTCTCCTCGCACTGACCGCCGAGACCGTTGATCTCCGCCGAAAGTGCTGCGAGCCGGTCGGTCTCGTGTCCACGCAGATGCGCGACACCTGACAGCTTCGACACCGAGCCGGGGGAGGCCAATGCCGCCAGCGCAGCGACGGCGGGCGTGAGCTCGCCGACCTCGTGCAGATCAACGTCGATACCGCCGTACACTTCGGCGCCACACACTTCAAGGTAGCTATCACCATGTTGCACAACCGATCCCAACTTCTTGAGGATCGAGATGATGGCGTCGGCCGGTTGCGTGCTGAGCCGCGGCCAGCCCGTCAACCGCACGCTGCCTCCGCTGACCACCGCGGCCGCCAGGAACGGCACCGCGTTGGACAGGTCGGGCTCGATGTCCCAATGGCGGGCGGCCACGGGCCCCGGCGACACCCGCCACTGGTTGTCGCGGCCGTCGTCGACGTCGACGCCGGCGTCGCGCAGCATCGCGACCGTCATCGCCACGTGCGGTGCGGAGGGGACCGATTCGCCGGTGTGTACGACGGTCAGCCCCTCGCGGAAGCCCGCTCCCGACAGCAAAAGCCCGGACACGAACTGTGACGAGGCCGAGGCGTCGATCTCCACCGTCCCGCCGGTGACCGATCCGGCGCCCCGCACCGCGAACGGAAGTCCGTCGCCGTCGATGTCGACCCCGAGGCCGCGCAACGCGTCCAGAAGCGGCGCGATGGGACGGGTACGGGCCTGTTCGTCCCCGTCGAATGTGACCGTCGCCGTGCCCAGGGCGGCCACCGGTGGCACGAACCGCAACACCGTGCCTGCCAGTCCGCAGTCGATGCGCGCGCCATCGCTCGGCGCGATCGCGCCGCTGACGGACAGTTCGTCGGCGCGGCCCTCGACCGTCACACCGAGCGCACGCAGCGCCCCGATCATCAGGTCGGTGTCGCGGCTGCGCAGCGCCCCGCTGATCGTCGAATCGCCGTTCGCCGCGGCCAGCGCCGCCAACACCAACGCCCGGTTCGTCTGCGATTTCGAGCCGGGCACGGTGACAGTGGCATGCACCGGAGCCGTCGTCGACGGTGCAGGCCAGGCCTGGCGTTCTTGGTCTGCGGGCGCGCTCACCGCTCCATCTTCCCCTGTCGGCTCGCCGTGCCACCATGGGATTCATGTGTGGACGTTTCGCGGTGACCACTGACCCGGCGCTATTGGCCGAGAAGATCAAGGCGATCGACGAGACCACGGCGGCCACCTCCGGCGGTAAAAACGCGTCGGCGCCGAACTACAACGTCGCGCCGACCACGACTGTCAGCACCGTGGTCCAGCGCCACAGTGAACCCGACGACGACGCCACCCGGCGGCTGCGCTCGATGCGCTGGGGCCTGGTGCCGCCGTGGGTGAAGTCCAAAGAGGACGGCAGCCCCGAGACCAAGGGGCCGCTGCTGATCAACGCCCGCTCGGACAAGCTGACCACCTCGCCGGCCTTCCGCAACTCGGCCAAGAGCAAGCGCTGCCTGGTGCCGATGGACGGCTGGTACGAATGGCAGGGCGACCAGGGGGCCAAGACGCCCTTCTTCATGTACGCGGGCGACGGCGAGCCGCTGTTCATGGCGGGTCTGTGGTCGACGTGGCGGCCGAAAGACGCTCCCAAAGACGTCAAACCGCTGCTCAGCTGCACGATCATCACCACCGACGCCGCCGGGCCGCTGGCCGACATCCACGACCGCATGCCGCTGACCATCAGCGAACGCGACTGGGACCGCTGGCTGAACCCCGACGCGCCGATCGACGAGGGGCTGTTACGCGGCCACGGCGACCTGGACCGCATCGAGATCCGAGAAGTGTCCCGGCTGGTGAACAGCGTCCGCAACAACGGCCCCGAGCTGATCGAGCCCGTCGAACCCCAGGCCGAACAAGGCACCCTGCTTTGACGCAGCCGGATCCGCCCGGCCCGCTGTCCGATGTCGCCGTCGTCGACGCGCTGGCCGCCGACCTGCGCAGCGCGGGGTACACGACCGACGCGGTTGCCGGGCTGCTCGGCGAGGACGCCGACGCCGCGTTCGCCAGCGGAGTGTGGTGGCCGGCCCTAAGGGCCACCGATCGCGTCCTCGCCGCCGGGACAGCACAGCAGCGACGCCTGGCGGTGCTCGTGCGTTTGTTCCTGCTGGGCTCCACCGAACCCGCCGACCGCGTCGTCCTCGCGCTCGGCCCCGATATCGACGCACTCGTGACGAACGGCGTGCTGGAGTGGGCGGCGGAGGGGACCGTGCGCGCCGCACTGGACGTCCGGCCCCACAGCGACGGCGTCAACGACTTCTTCGTCGTCTCCGACCTGGACGCCTCGATGTGCTCTGGACCGGTGCACCGCGACCACGTCCTCGGTATCGGCGGTGCGTCGGTCTCGCTGGCCCGCGCCGTCGTGCGCAGGCCTGTCGCTCGTGCCCTCGACATCGGCACAGGCTGCGGAGTGCAGGCGCTGCACCTGAACGGGCACTGCGCGCAGGTCGTGGCCACCGACACCAACGAGCGGGCGCTCGCACTCGCGGCGGTGACCGCGCGGCTCAACGGCATGTCTTGGGATCTGCGGCGCGGCAGCCTGTTCGAGCCGATCGTCGGTGAGCGCTTTGACCTCATCGTCTCCAATCCGCCGTTCGTGGTGGGCGCCGGCGACCGCGACTACCTCTACCGCGACTCGGGTCTTGCCGGAGACACCCTGTGCCGCAACCTGATCGAGCAAATAGGTGCTCACCTGGAGCCGGGAGGCACGGCGCTGGTCATGGCCAACTGGATCGTCCGCCGAGACGACTGGCGCGACCGGGTGCGAGGGTGGTTGGCGGGCAGCGGTTTGCACGCGTGGGTCGTGCAGCGTGAGCTCGCCGATCCGGTCAGCTACGTGTCGCTGTGGACGGCCGACGCCGGAGAGGATCCAGAGCAAGCGGCGCGCCGCGGAGGGCAGTGGCTCGACTGGTTCGCCGACGAGGGCATCACCGGCGTCGGTATGGGCGTGATCGCGTTGCGTGCACCACGATTCGGTGAGCATCGCCCGCCTGAGCACATCCTCGAGGAGATCACCGGCGTAGACGAGGCCGTCACCGGAGACGAGGTCGACGCGTTCTTCGCGCGCCGGGAGTACCTGCACGACACGTCCGACGAGCAGTTGCTCGCGGCGAGGCTGTCGACGGCGCCGGTGTTCCTCGACGAACTGTCGCTGCCGGGGCCCGACGGCTGGCAGGTCGTCGGCGCGGCCGTGCGCCGCCCCGGTGGGCCAGGCGCGGTCATCGGCGTCGATGAGATCGGGCGGGCGTTGTTGGCCGGCTGCCGGGGCGAGGTGCCGCTGGGGACGTTGATCGACCTGCTCGCAACCGTTCACGGTGTCGACGCCGACGCGCTGGCGCGGGCCGCGCTGCCCGTCGTGCGGGAAGCGGTCGGGCGGGGCATCCTCTACCAGGCCACCTGACCCTTGACAGAGGATTCCTCGGTTCAGTTAGAGTAATCCTCGTGTCATCGCGGACGCGTCCCGATGCGCGGAGCCGGTTGCTTGCCGTCGCGCGCCGCCGCTTCGCGTCCGACGGCGCGCTCTCGGCCACCCTCGACGAGGTGCGCCGCGAGGCCGAAGTGAGCGTTGGTGCGCTGTATCACCATTTCCCCGACAAACTTTCACTCGCCGCCGCTGTCTTCGCAGAGTTGCTCAGCGAATACCAGGCCGGGTTCGTCACCACGCTGCGCGGACACGACACCGCCGAGGGCGGCATCCGCGGCGGCGTCACCTATCACCTGCGGTGGATCTCGGCGCATCGCGGCGAGGCCGGTCTGCTGCTCGGCCCCCGGCTCGACAGCGCAGAACTGCGCGCACACAACGACGCCTTCTTCGCAGCCATCAAAGACTGGTGGCGTCCGCACCACGGCTACGGCGCGCTACAGCCGATGCGCGCGGGAGTCACGGCAGCGCTGTGGCTCGGCCCCGCCCAGGAGTACAGCCGGTACTGGATCGCCGGAGCGGCCAAGCGGATACCGCCGGGCACCATCGAGACCTTTGCCGACGCTGCGTGGAAAGCGTTGCGCGCCAACGACACCGAGGAGATCCCGTCATGACCGATTCGCTGTACCGGAACATGGTGACCAGCGGCGACGAGGCCGATGCGCCGCTTCGCGTGCGCGTCGAGCACCGCGGGGACAGGGCCGTCGTCACGCTCGACGAGCCACGACGGCTCAACGTGCTGTCCGGCCCGCTCGTGCGCCAACTGCGGCGAGCGCTGACCGACCTGGACGCCGACCCCGACGTGCGTTCGGTCGTGCTCACCGGCACGGACCCGGGCTTCAGCGCCGGAGGCGATCTCCGCATGATGGACGCCGCGATCGACCAACTCGACGCACCGGAGGGCGCTGCCGACATCTGGCGCTGGATCCGCCGCGAGTTCGGGGGTATCGCGCGGCTGATCGCCGGATCGGACACGATTTTCGTCGCCGCGCTCAACGGCGCAGCGGCAGGCGTCGGGCTGGCCTGGGCGCTGACCTGTGATCTCGTGATCGCCAGCGAACGCGCCGTCGTGGTGCCCGCATTCGCCAAGCTGGGACTGATCCCCGAGGTCGGCACCAGTTGGGCGCTGACCCGGCGGCTGGGCTACCAGGGCGCGCTGGCCTACTATCTGCGCGGCGAACACATCGACGCCCGGGAGGCCCAACGGCTCGGCCTGGTGCAGGAGGTCGTCGATCACGACCGTCTGCTCGCGGCCGCCGACGACTGGTGTTCGCGCATCGCCGTGCTCCCGCCGCACGCCGTTGCGATGAGCAAGCCCCTGCTGCGGGCGGCCGCCGACGCCGACTGGTCCGATGCCCTCACCCTGGAGGAGTTCGCCGAACCGACGTGCTTCACCACCGCGGCGTTCGCCGACAGCGTGCGCTCGATGCTCTCCTGAACCGGCACCGGCACCCCCGTGCCGCGCTCGAGATTTCCCGCATCTGCCTGATCACGTCAGAATGGGCATTAACATAGTGCCGGATGGGTCAGATGAGGGGGTCAGGCATGGTCACTGCGGTGAGGAAGCTCTTGAGCTTCGAAATGACCCTCGCCGAGTGGATCGGCACCGGGCTCATCCTCGCCGCACCCTACGTCGTCGTCGGTATCGGCTGGACCGCCCTGCGCCTGGACCGGCTCGACGGCAGCGGACTGGCCTGGTTCATACAGCTGGTCGGTTCCGTCGCGTTCTGGCCGGCGCTGGTCTTCTCGGCGGTGTGCGTCGGATGACGAACCGCAACCGGATTTCCGTTCGACGGCGCACCGCCCGATGGGACCCCGACGCCGAGGTCACCGCCGCCGAGGCGATGGACTTCTGGGCGTTCGCCGGGGGCGCCGCCAACGTCGTCATGCAGCTGTCCTGGCCGGAGGTCGGCTACGGCGTCGCGGAGAGCAAGGTCGACTCGGGAAACCTGCTCAAACACCCGTGGAAGCGGGCGCGCACGACGTTCCAGTACCTCGCGGTCTCGGTGCTGGGGACTCCCGATGACCGCGCGGCGTTCCGGGAGGCGGTCAACAGCGCACACCGGCACGTCAAGTCGACCGCCGAGAGCCCGGTGCGGTACAACGCGTTCGACCGCGACCTGCAGATGTGGGTCGCCGCTTGTCTCTTCGTCGGGCTGGAGGACACCTATCAGCTGCTGCGCGGTGAGATGACACCGGAGCAGGCCGAGCAGTTCTACCGCTCCGCATGGCCGCTGGGCACAACCCTGCAGGTCACCGAAGATCAGTGGCCGCCGACGCGCGCCGAGTTCGACGACTACTGGCGCACCGCGTGCGAGCGGGTGAAGATCGACGACCGGGTCCGCGAACACCTGATGCACATGCTGAACCTGCGCATGATCAACCCATTGCTGGGACTGCCGTTTCGGCCGTTGCTGAAGTTCCTGACCACCGGATTCCTCGCCCCGGTGTTCCGCGAACAGATGGGCCTGCGGTGGAACGCATTTGCCCAGTTCCTGTTCGAATGGCTCTTCCTCACAGTCGCTTTCGTCAACAGGTTCATGCCGGTGTTCCTTCGCCAGGGCGGTAGCTACGTGCTGCTCGCCGACGTGCGCCGCCGGGTCCGTATGCACAAGGCACTGGTATGACGGCGTTGCGCCGCCTGCTCAGTCGCCGGGTCAGCGTCGAGGCGATGATCGAGGCAGCCATGTGGCTGTCGATTCCGTACCTGCTGATCGGCCTGGTGTGGGCCTTCTTCGACGCCGAGCAGGTGCAGTTGATCGACACCGCGCTGCGCACGCGGATCCCGGCCGGGTCGGACATCGGCGCGTTCATGGTGACGGCGGTATTCTGGCCTGCCAACCTGTTCGGCATTGAACTCTGCGTTCCCTGACGACCCCTTGACAGCGGTGTCACGATGGGCCGATGACGGGCCTACCCGACGACGCACTGGCGGGATACCCCGTCGTCGCCGGCGCGGTGCCACGACCGGTCTTCTCCGAACAACGTTGGTGCGACCTCACGTTCGTCCACTGGCCGGTACGTCCGGAGACGGTCGCCTCGCTCTGCCCGCCAGGCACCCGCCCCGACGTCTTCAGTGACGGATTCACCTACGTCGGCCTGGTGCCGTTGCGGATGCGCGGCACGACGATCGGGCGGACCGTTCCGCTGCCGTACCTCGGCACCTTCGCCGAGACCAACGTCCGGCTGTACTCGATCGACGAATCGGGCCGCCACGGGGTGGTGTTCCGTTCGTTGGAGACCGAGCGGCTTGCGGTCGTTCCGACTCTCCGGCTCACCCTCGGAATTCCCTATGCGTGGGCGAAGATGCGCATCGAAAGGACCGCGGCCACGGTCACGTACACCAGCCGGCGGCGGTGGCCGCGCCGCGGACTGCGCAGCGTCCTGACCGTACGTGTCGGCGGCGAAGTGACGCCCACGCCGCTGGAGGTGTGGCTGACCGCGCGCTGGGGTGCGCACACCCGCAAGGCCGGCCGCACGTGGTGGGTGCCGAACGAACACGACCCGTGGCCCCTGTGTGGCGCCGAAATCATCGATGTGCGCGACGATCTCGTCGCCGCCGCCGGCGTCATCCCCGCCGGGCCGATGCTGCGGGCACTGTTCACGACCGGCGTGCGGGCGCGATTCGGGCGCCCGTGCGTCATCGGCTGACTACGGACCCGTGTACCCGGGCGGGTTCGGAGTGTCCACCCACAAATCGACGCCCAGTTCCGCGCCGGGCACGCAGTTGTACACCGACAAGTCGGTCACGCCGGACTCCAGCAGCACGTCCTCGCAGAGCAGAGATTGGCCGGTGTACTCGCGGGCCGGCTTGGTGAGGATTACGTAGGCGGCGTCGGCGTAGACGTCGGGCTTACGGGCGCGGCCCATCGCCTCGTCGCCGCCCAGCAGGTTCTGCACGGCCGCGGTCGCCACCAGCGTGCGGGGCCACAGCGTGTTCGACGCGATACCGGCGTCGCGCATCTCCTCGGCGATTCCCAACGCGCACAACGTCATCCCGAACTTCGCCATCATGTAGGCAGTCGGCTTGAGCCACTGCGACTCCAGCCGGATTGGCGGCGACAGCGTCAGGATGTGCGGGTTCTCGCGGCCCTTCATGTGGGGGATGCAAGCCTGTGACACCGCGTAGGTACCGCGGATCTGGATGCCGTTCATCAGGTCGAACCGCTTCAAGGGGACGTCCTCGATCGAACCGAGGTTGATCGCCGAGGCGTTGTTGACGCAGATGTCGATGCCGCCGAACTGCTCGACGGTCTTGGCGACCGCTGCATTCACAGAGTCACCGTCGCGGACGTCGCCGACGATCGGCAGCGCCTGCCCGCCCGCGTCCTCCAGCTCCTTGGCCGCGGTGTACACCGTGCCGGGCAGCTTGGGGTGGGGTTCAGCCGTCTTCGCGATCAGCGCGATGTTGGCGCCGTCGGCCGCGGCGCGCTTGGCG
The DNA here is from genome assembly GCA_900637135.1 of Mycolicibacterium flavescens. Classification (NCBI taxonomy): domain Bacteria; kingdom Bacillati; phylum Actinomycetota; class Actinomycetes; order Mycobacteriales; family Mycobacteriaceae; genus Mycobacterium; species Mycolicibacterium flavescens. Next base: position 3,939,153 of record LR134353.1, on the reverse strand, counting down.
ATCGCCAGGCCGATGCCGCGGCTCGCGCCGGAGATGAACATGGTTTTCCCATTAAGCGACATGGTCTCACCCTATCCGCCGCGAAATTGCGTTCAGGCCGGTCCGCACTCGAACTTTCGCTGCTGGAATGCCGTTTCGCGAAAACAGGCGCCGGACGCTCACGCGCAGATGTCTGCGGTCACCGCGCCGGTCAGCCGGATCAGGTCTTGCGGGGCCACGGCGACCTCCAAGCCGCGCTTGCCTGCGCTGCACAGCACCCGGTCCCGCAGCAGCGCCGTCTCGTCGATCACCGTCGGCAGCGGCGTCCGCTGCCCAAGCGGGGAGATACCGCCGATCACATAACCCGTCGACCGCTCGGCGGCCGCGCGTTCGGCCATGGTGGCCCTGGGCACGCCGAGCGCGGACGCGGCCGCCTTCAACGAAAGCTTGGCAGGAACCGGCACCACGGCGACGCCGAGACCTGTCGGCAACGCCAGCACCAGCGTCTTGAAGATCTGTTCAGGCGCCACACCCTCGGACCGGGCAAGCGCCTCCACGGCTTCCTCGCCGAACGACGGCTGGCGCGGATCGTGGCGGTAGCGCAGAACCTCATGCGTAACACCGGCGGCCACCAGCGCGGCGATGGCCGGAGTTGCTGCGCGTGCCACCGCGCCAGCCTAGTGCGACGCTCTAACGTCGGGCTTCGGGGAACAATCGGGGCCGGTGCCGCTGTTGTTGACGATGGCTGCACCGCGACAGGAGTTCGCCGGGCAGAAAACATGTCGGTCTCAACCTCTAGGATGAGCGGAGGGGGTCAGGTGCCAACGCTGGCTATGGACTTTCCAGTGCTCCCGGTCGATCTGCCGGGTTTATTCGCTGGCACCGCGACAGAAGGGACGGTGTTCCCCACCATGACCGACTCCGACGGGTCAACCCGAGATTCGGCGCAGGAGGCTCCGGAACCTCAGGAGACCGACGCCGAGCTCACCGCGCGCTTCGAGCGTGACGCGATTCCGCTGCTCGACCAGCTGTACGGCGGTGCGTTGCGGATGACGCGCAACCCCGCCGACGCCGAGGACCTGCTGCAGGAAACCATGGTCAAGGCGTACGCCGGCTTCCGGTCGTTCCGGGAGGGCACCAACCTCAAGGCGTGGCTGTACCGCATCCTCACCAACACCTACATCAACAGCTACCGCAAGAAGCAGCGTCAGCCGGCGGAGTACCCCACAGAGGAGATCACCGACTGGCAGCTCGCGGCCAACGCCGAGCATTCCTCGACCGGCCTGCGCTCGGCCGAGGTGGAGGCGCTCGAGTCGCTGCCGGACAACGAGATCAAGGAAGCGCTGCAGGCGCTGCCGGAGGATTTTCGGATGGCGGTCTATTACGCCGACGTCGAGGGCTTCCCCTACAAAGAGATCGCCGAGATCATGGACACGCCGATAGGCACGGTGATGTCCCGGTTACACCGGGGCAGGCGCCAGCTCCGCGAGCTGCTGGCCGACGTGGCCCGCGACCGCGGGTTCATTCGGGGACAGCAGATGGACACACCCGAGGAGGTCTCGTCGTGAGCTCGTTCTCTGACGAAGAGCGATGGCAGCCCCCCGTCGGTCCCATCGACCCCGAGCATCCCGAATGCGCCGCGGTCATTGCCGAGGTGTGGACGCTGCTCGACGGTGAATGCACCCCCGAAACCCGCGACAAGCTGCGGCATCATCTCGAGGAGTGCCCCGCATGCCTGCGCCACTACGGCGTCGAGGAGCGGGTCAAGAGCCTGATCGCGAAGAAATGCGGCGGCGAGAAGGCGCCGGAGAGCCTGCGCGAGCGGCTGCGCATCGAGATCAGCCGCACCACCATCATCCGGCGCGGTTAGCGCCGAGGATCACACCTAGGCGCTAGCGCACCGACTTCGAACCGGCGTTGGGCCGCTTACCGTGGTTGGCCTTCGTGTGCTTGCGGTCACGCTTCTTACGGCCACGCTTGGCCATGGTCTACCTCCGAATGCTCTGGGGATTTCTCGGCCCGTGCTCGGCGGGCGCGTTCGGACCATTGTCTCATGGCCCGGCGACAGCGCTGACAAGCCGGTCGTGTGGTTCGATGTAGGCCGAAACGCATACAGCAGCGGAAAGTAATGGGGTGATGATGGCCGAGGACGTTCGCGCTGAGATCGTGGCCAGTGTGCTCGAGGTCGTGGTGAGCGAGGGCGATCAGATCGGCGAGGGGGACACCCTGGTGCTGCTGGAGTCGATGAAGATGGAGATCCCGGTGCTGGCCGAGGTGGCGGGCACCGTGAGCAAGGTCAGCGTTTCGGTTGGCGACGTCATCCAGGCCGGCGACCTCATCGCGGTGATCAGCTGATCACCGCGTCCGTGTGAACCACCGGAAGTAACCCCCGATGTCCACCCTCGGTGATCTGCTCGCCGAGCACACCATGCTGCCCGGCAATGCGGTCGACCACCTGCATGCGGTGGTCGGCGAATGGCAACTGCTCGCCGACCTGTCCTTCGCCGACTACCTGATGTGGGTGCGCCGCGACGACGGCGCCCTGGTCTGCGTCGCGCAGGTGCGGCCGAACACCGCGCCGACGGTACTGCTGGCCGACGCGGTCAGCACGCTGGCCGACGCCGACGCGATGCCACTCGTGGCCACGGCGTTCGCAGCGGGTGAAATCGTCGTGGGAGACGGTGCGGGACAACAGGTTTCACCAGGGCTCAACGTCGAAGCCGTTCCGGTCCGGTACAAGGACGAGGTGGTCGCGGTGCTGACGCATCAGACCGCATTGGAGTCCAGGAAGGCCAGCCCGCTGGAGTCGGCCTACCTCGACTGCGCAGGCGACCTTCTGCACATGCTGTCGGAGGGCACCTTCCCCAACGTGGGGGACATCGCGATGTCGCGCTCGAGCCCACGCGTCGGCGACGGGTTCATCCGTCTCGACGAGACGGGTGTGGTCACCTTCGCGAGCCCCAATGCGATCTCGGCCTATCACCGGATGGGGCTGGCCGCCGAACTCGGCGGGCACAACCTGGTCACCGTCACACGCCCGCTCATCGGGGACCCGTTCGAGGCGCAGGAACTGGCCAACCATGTGCGCGACTCGCTGGCCGGCGGATCGAGCATGCGCATGGAGGTCGACGCCGGTGGTGCGGCCGTGCTGATGCGTACGCTCCCGCTCGTCGTGCACGGCCAACCGGTGGGCGCAGCGGTGCTGATCCGCGACGTGACAGAAGTCAAGCGCCGCGACCGCGCCCTGCTGTCGAAGGACGCCACGATCCGCGAGATCCACCACCGGGTGAAGAACAACCTGCAGACCGTCGCGGCGCTGCTGCGCCTGCAGGCCCGGCGCACCAACAACGACGAAGGCCGCGAGGCGCTGATGGAATCGGTGCGACGGGTCTCCTCGATCGCGTTGGTCCACGATGCGCTGTCGATGTCGGTGGACGAGGAGGTCAACCTCGACGAGGTGGTCGACAGGATCCTGCCGATGATGAATGATGTTGCCGCCGTTGACAGTCCGATCCGCATCCACCGGGTCGGCGATCTCGGTGTGCTCGACGCCGACCGCGCCACCGCGCTGATCATGGTGATCACCGAGCTGGTGCAGAACGCCATCGAGCACGCCTTCGACCCCGGCGTGCGCGAGGGCAGTGTCACCATCCGCGCCGAGCGCTCGGCCAGGTGGCTGGATGTGGTCGTCCACGACGACGGCCGGGGACTACCCGACGGGTTCAGCCTGGAGAAGGCCGACCGGCTCGGATTGCAGATCGTGCGGACGCTGGTGTCGGCCGAACTGGACGGGTCGCTGGGCATGCGCGAGGGACAGGACGGCGGAACCGATGTGGTGCTGCGGGTGCCGCTGGGCCGGCAGCGTCGACTCGCGCAGTAGCAAACTTCGCAATTCGCAAATCGACCTTTCGTGTCGTAAATCGGCCGTTATTGCATTTACAGAAAGATACGGCCCCGACGAATGTCGGGGCCGTATCTTGTTTGGTTCGGGTAGTGCTCAGACTCCGCTGCGGGCCTTGGTGCGAGCATTACGACGCTTGAGTGCGCGACGCTCATCCTCGCTCATACCGCCCCAGACACCGGCATCCTGTCCGGACTCCAAAGCCCAGGTCAGGCACTCAGTGGTCACGGGGCAGCGGTTGCAGACGAGCTTCGCGTCAGCGATCTGGGCGAGCGCCGGGCCGCTGTTTCCCACCGGGAAGAACAGTTCCGGATCCTCATCGCGACAGACCGCCTTGTGGCGCCAATCCATTAGATCAAACTCCTCGTCAGATACGTCACCTGTGCGCAGCACGGCGCACGGCATATTCTTCGGCTGTTTAACGCGTGCACATTGAATGTTTCTGCAACGTTGCTTCGATGCTTTCACAGGCTGGACAGATGTCAATACTCGCGAGTTAACAAGTGCGCAATGTCACTAGCCGGGTGGCTTCGCACGCCGCAGACTCGTCTGTACTAGACTCGATCCAACTGCGCCCGAAATGGTACGCCGCCAGTCCATCACCGCAGGTCAGGGGCCTCTACTGGTGCAGGCGCCAACACGCCGAGCGCGTCGGGGACGGCGGTGAACATCATCGAATCGCGTAATCCGACGTAGTCGCCGTCGATCTGGCAGGCGACCGGCGCCTCGCTGGTCACCTGCAGCCACGGCAGGTCGTCGTCACGGATCAGATGCTTGGCCTCGATGCGCGCTTTCTTGGACAGCATCCGCCGCACCAGCATCAGGTTGGCCCACACATTCATGCTGGTCGTGGCGAAAACACCCAGGCCGGTCTCGAAGGTCGTCATCGGGTTCGTCCACACGGGGCGGGCGTTGGCGTACGTCCAGGGGCTGGCGTTGGACACGAACGCGAAGTGCACGCCGCCGACCGGTTCGCGGTCGGGCAGGTGCACGGTCAGCGACGGTTCGTTACGGGTGCTGGCCAGCATCTCGCGGATGGCGACGCGGATGTAGCGCGAAGCGGTGACGACGCGGCCCTTCGCGCGCTGCGCCTCGACGGCGGCCACCACGTCGCCGTCGACGCCCATCCCTGCGGTGAACACGCCCCAGCGTTCACCGCAGTCCATCAGCCCGATGCGCCGCCACGACTTGCGGCGGCGGTACTCCGACAGCAGGTCGATCAGCTGATTGGTCGCCTCGATCGGGTCCGGGCTGATGCCGAGGGCGCGCGCGAAGACGTTGGCCGACCCGCCGGGCACCACGCCGACGGCGGGCGCTGCGGCACCGGGCCCCCCGACCTCGAGAATGCCGTTGACGACCTCGTTCACCGTGCCGTCGCCGCCGTGCACGATCAGGACGTCGACGCCGTCACGTGCCGCGTCGCGGGCGATCTCGATGGCATGTCCGCGGTGATCGGTGTGCGCGACGGTCAGCTTCACCCGACTCTCCAGCGCATGGGCCAACAGATCACGGCCGGCCGGAGTCGTTGACGTCGCATTCGGGTTCACGATCAGCACGGCGCGCACGGGGTCTGAGCCTACTGAACCGGTTCTGCGCGCCCCTCTACGCTCGAGGGCGTGATCGTTCCATCTCCGACGACGGTGCGCCAAGCCGCTGTCCTGGTCGCCGTGGAGGGCGCGGCTGCCCTGGTCGCGGCGCTGGTCTATGTGGTGAGCGGGTTCGGCAGGGCCGAAGAGTCCGGGCTGAACAAATACGGCACGGCGCTGTGGTTCGCGATCATGGGCGCCGGTGTGCTGGCCGCGGCATGGGCGTTGTGGACGGGCAGGCGGTGGGGGCGTGGCATCGCCGTGTTCGCCCAACTGCTGCTCCTACCGGTCGTCTACTACATGGGCGTCGGTTCGCACCAGTGGTTGTACGCCGCGCCCATCGGCGTGGTGGCGATGGTGACGCTGGCGCTGCTGTTCAGTCCCTCGACCCTGGAGTGGGTGGGGACTCACGGCGATTCTGCGGCCAGCGCCGACAGTTCGGGCCCCGAGACGCGGTAAGTGATCCAGTCCGTCTGTTGTTTGCCGCCGACGGCGTCGTAGAGCGCGATCGCATTGACGTTCCAGTCGAGCACCGCCCACGACAACCGGGTGTAACCGTGCGTGGTGCACTCCCGTGCCAGGGTTGCCAACAACTTGTGGGCCAACCGGCGCCTGCGGAACTGCGGGCGCACGTAGAGGTCTTCGAGGTGGATGCCGGCGACACCGTCCCATGTGGAGAAGTTGCGAAACCACAGCGCGGCCGCGGCGGCCTGTCCGTCGACCTCGGCGATGTGGCCCGCGACGGCGGCCGGTTCGTCGAAAAGCGCTCGGCGCATCTGGTCTTCGGTCACGGTGCACTCGTGCGAGGCGTGTTCGAACTCGGCGAGTTCGTGGACCATCGCGGTCAGCTCGCGCTCGTCACCGGGGCGCACCCTGCGGATCAGCTCGGTCACGTCGCGGCGCCAAGCGCAGCGAGGATTGTGGTGAATTTGGTTGTGGTTTCCGCCAGTTCGTCGTCGGGATCGGATTCGGCGACGATGCCGCCGCCCGAATATGCCTCGGCCGTCCGGCGATCCGCCGACAGCGCAGCGCAGCGAATCGACACCACCCACCGGCCGTCGCCGCGTTGATCGCACCAGCCGACCGCACCGGCGTAGAAACCGCGGTCGCCTTCGAGCTCGGCGATCAGGTCGGCCGCATCGGCGGTGGGCACGCCGCCGACCGCAGGCGTCGGGTGCAGCGCGATGGCCAAGTCCAGTGCGGTGATCGATCTTTCGCGAAGTGTGCCGGTGATGCGGGTGGCCAGATGCCACACCGAGTCGGTCTTGCGAAGCGCCGGTTCGGCGGCCACCTCGAGGTCGGCGCACAGCGGCTCGAGCGCGTCGCGGATCGTGTCGACCACGAACTGGTGCTCGCGAAGGTTCTTCGCTGAGGCGGCCAGCGCGGCGCCGTTCGCCTCGTCGGTGTCGGGGTCGGGGGAGCGCGGAGCCGAACCCGCGAACGGTGCGCAGACCACCTGATCGCCGCGGCGGGCCACCAGCAGTTCGGGGCTTGCGCCCACCAGCACGCTTCCGGAGTAACCGCCGCCCGCGGCGGTCAGGTCGGCGAGGTACCCGTTGGCCGCGGGATCGGCGCCGACGAGCCGGTGCAGGACGGTGCGCGCGTCCAGCGGTCCGTCGGCGGCCAGCCGAAGGGCCCTGGCGAGTACGACCTTGTGCAGTCCGCTCGACGGGCTGTTGAGCCGGTCGACGGCGCTGGCGACCCGCGCGCGGTGTTCGTCGGGATCCGGCAGCGCCTCGGCTATCTGTACGCCGGGCATCGGGCGTAGCGGCCAGTCCGGCAGCGCGTCGAGGAACTGGACGCTCTGCGGGCGGATCAGCGCCGCCGGTTTGGTCATATCGAAAGGCAACGCCCCCACGATGATCGGGGCGCTGTGCGATGCCAGCGCGGCTCGCGCCTCGGCGACCTTCGGGAACGCGGTGTGCACCCCCTCCGCGACGACGGCGCCGCGGGAGGCCAGGACGAAGGACGGTTCGCGGGTCACCGTGGTTTACACGGATCCTGATGGCCGGTCAGTCCCTGCGCGATGATCTGGCGCATTGCGTGCTCGAATCCGAGGACGGCCAGCGACGCGGCCGCCATCGCGAACCGGATCCCGTCGGACACCGGCAGTTCGACCCAACGCGCGATCATCGAGCGGGAGAAGTGCGCATGGCCCACGAATACGACGTCGCGCGACGTCATGTTGCTCAGCGCCGACTCCAGGGCGCTGTCGGCGCGCTGCGTGACCGTCTCCACGCTCTCGCCGCCGTCGGCGCCGTGCGTCCAAATCAGCCAGTCGGGGACGGTTTCGCGGATCTCGGGCGTCGTCAGCCCCTCATAGCGGCCGTAGTCCCATTCCCGCAGAAGCGGCGACACCTCGTCGATGTTCAGCCCGGCCAGTTCGGCGGTCTGCATCGCGCGCCGCAATGGGCTGGACAGCACCAGCGGGTCGTCCAGCTCGAGTTCGGCCAGCGCTTCGGCGGCCAGCTTGGCGCGTTCCACGCCGGCCGCGGTCAGTTCGAGATCGGTGTGGCTGGTGTGCCGACCGCTTCTCGACCACTCCGTTTCGCCATGACGAAGCAGGATCAGGCGGTGCTCCAAAAGGGCCACGCTCACTGATTCTGCCGCACGGTCGGTCGCGGTGTCCCGGGCCATGCAACGATGGGCACCGTGACGCGAGTACTTGCGGTCGCCAATCAAAAGGGTGGGGTAGCCAAGACGACGACGGTGGCGTCGTTGGGTGCGGCGATTCAGGAGACGGGTCAGCGGGTCCTGCTCGTGGACCTCGACCCGCAGGGGTCCCTGACGTTCTCCCTGGGCCACGACCCGGACAAGCTGGCGGTGTCGATCCACGAAGTGCTGCTCGGCGAGGTCGAACCCGACGTCGCCCTGCTGGAGACGCCCGAGGGGATGACACTGCTGCCCGCCAACATCGACCTGGCGGGAGCCGAGGCCATGCTGTTGATGCGCGCCGGGCGCGAGTACGCGCTCAAGAGGGCGCTGGCCAAGCTCGGCCGCGGAGCCGGAACGCCGGCGACATCAGGCCGAGGAGCTGGTGCGTCGTCTTCATCGGGCCGGTCCGACTACGACGTCGTGCTCATCGACTGTCCGCCCTCGCTCGGCGTGCTCACGCTCAACGGGTTGACCGCCGCCGACGAGGTGATCGTGCCGCTGCAATGCGAGACGTTGGCGCACCGCGGCGTCGGGCAGTTCCTGCGCACCATCGCCGATGTCCAGGCGATCACGAACGCCGACCTGAAGCTGCTGGGTGCGTTGCCAACGTTGTACGACTCGCGCACGACCCACAGCCGCGACGTGCTGCTCGACGTCGCCGACCGCTACGACCTGGCGGTGCTGGCGCCCCCGATCCCGCGCACCGTCCGGTTCGCCGAAGCCAGCGCCTCGGGCGCGTCGGTGTTGGCCAGCCGCAAGAACAAGGGCGCCGCCGCCTACCGCGAGTTGGCCACCGCGCTGCTCAAGCACTGGAAGAACGGCAAGCCGATGCCGACGTTCGCCCCAGACATATAGCGATTTCGGTGCGTTACCGATCGCTGCGCGACTGGTAGTGGACCCGAGTCACGACTGGCCGAGCGCCACCAGTTCCTCGCCGCGCTGTTCGATCACCATCGAACCGGCCACCGCGGGCACCACCGGCGCCGCGCTCGGCGGCCGTGTCAGCGGAATGTGGCGTTCACCCCGCCCGGTCGCGGGGTCGAACACGTCGTAGCCGTCGGTGACGGGGACCAGCAACCGCCCCGCCATGATCGTCGCCGGCCCCAGCGGCTTGTTCCGGCCCTCCGGCGTGACGGTGTAGCGGTATTCGAATCCGTTGGCGGAGAACACCATTACGCTGTCGCCGGTCCACCAGGTGATCAGGTCGCCCGCCCGCGACATCGTCGCCTGCGGCGACGGCGGGCTTGGCACCGGGGTGGTGGCGACCGTCGCGCCCGTCTCGTCGACGATGTTCACCACGGGTTTGGGTGTGGGCACGTAGACCGCGGTCATCGTGTCGGCCACGGCCACCACGCGCGCGCCTGAATTCGGTGCGACACCCGGTTGCTGGACATACCTCAACTCCGGGGTGTCCTCCTCATCGGAGGGCCGCAGCAGCGTCAGGCGCAGATCGGGCTGCCGCGGGCATGCCTCGAGCACCGACACCGCGCTCGAACTCGCTTGTGCGGACACCAGCCGGCACAGCGGCTGCGAGGGGACATCCGGCTTGATGCGCGCATCCAGGGCGCCGTAGCTCAGCATTCGGACCATGTCGGAACGCCACAACTCGAGCCGGTTCTCACCCGCCGAGAGCACGGCGGTGCCGTCCGACGACAGGGTCACCGAGGGGTCGGCGTAGGACGACCGCGCCGGACCGCGCATGCCGGTCTTGGCATCGATCGTGCTGACCTGGCCACAGCCGCGGGTGTCGGGGTAGACGGCGACCGCGTACTGGTAGACGTAGCTGACCCCGCACAGGTCGAGATCACGCTCGTAACTCCACAGCGTGGTCCCGGTCGCGGGGTCGCGGCCCTCCACGGCCCGTCCGTCGCCGGTCACCACCGCACCGCCGACGACCAGCGGCATCGTGGTGGCCGCGCTGGGTGCGCTCCACACCTGGCGCAGCGATTGCGGAACCGCCTTGGCGGGGGTCAGTGCCGGAACCGGGCCGTCCGCGGGCCTGCTGATCGTGGCCCGCGCGTCGCTGGTCCACCACACCAGCCCGGCCGTCACCGCGACCACGACGCCAATCGCCAGCGCCACCATCACATCGGTGCGCGTGCGGCGTTCGGGTTTGACCATCGCGGGGAGGCGGTGGACTAGCCGGTGCTGGCCGGAGCCTTGCGGGGTCGGCGCCTGCGCCTGCGCTTGGCAGGAGCCGTATCGCCGGACCCCTCGCCCGTCTCCCCGGAAGCCTGATCGGACGACGTCGTGGACGCGTCCGGGTGACCGGCGACCGACTTGCCGCCGCGGGTGCGGCGACGCGTGCGGTTGCGGTTGCGCGCGGGGCGGTCGTCGGACTTCTCGGCCGGGGCGCGCCTGCTGCTCTGCACCTTCACGGGCTCGCCGACGGTGCCGGAGGTATCGGCGGGAATGCCGAGCTCGCTGTAGAGGTGCGGTGAGCTCGAATACGTCTCGGCGGGATCGGGGCAGCCGAGGTTCAGCGCCTTGTCGATCATCGTCCAGCGCGCCAACTCGTCCCAATCGACGAGGGTCACCGCGACACCGGTCTTGCCGGCGCGCCCGGTGCGGCCGATGCGGTGCACGTAGGCCTGCTCGTCCTCGGGGATCTGATAGTTGATCACGTGGGTGACGTCGTCGATGTCGATGCCACGGGCGGCGACGTCGGTGGCGACCAGGACGTCGATCTCGCCGGTGCGGAACGCCTTGAGCGCCTTCTCGCGCGCGCCCTGACCGAGGTCACCGTGCACGGCGCCGACCTTGAAGCCGCGCTCGGCCAGTTCGTCGGAGACCTTCTGCGCGGTGCGCTTGGTGCGGGTGAAGATCATCGTCGCGCCCCGACCCTCGGCCTGCAGGATGCGGGCGACCATCTCCACCTTGTCCAGGGCGTGCGCGCGGTAGGCGAACTGCTCGGTGGTGTCGTGGGTGGCCGCCGAATGCGGGGCCTCGGCCCGGATGTGCGTCGGCTGGTTCATGAAGGTCCGGGCCAGCGTGATGATGGGGTCGGGCATCGTCGCCGAGAACAGCATCGACTGCCTGTTGTCGGGGATCTGGCGCAGGATCCGTTCGATGTCGGGCAAGAAGCCCAGGTCGAGCATCTCGTCGGCCTCGTCGAGCACCAGCATGGACAGTCCGCCCAGCTTCAGGTGCCCTTGCTGGGCCAGGTCGAGCAGGCGGCCCGGTGTGCCGACGACCACGTCGACGCCCTTCTCGAGCGCCTCGATCTGTCCTTCGTAGGGCCGACCACCGTAGATCGACGTGACCGATAGCTTGCGGTCGCCGACGGTCAGGTACTTCGCGGCGGCCGCCAGGTCGCCGTATACCTGCAGACACAGCTCGCGGGTGGGTACGACCACCAAGGCCCGCGGGACGCCCGTCAGGGGGCGGTCGGGGTCGGTGGTGATCCGCTGGAGCAGGGGCACGCCGAATGCCAGCGTCTTGCCCATACCGGTGCGGGCCTGGCCGATCAGGTCGTCGCCGGCCAATGCCATCGGCATGGTCAGCTCTTGGATGGCGAAGGGATGCTGCTTGCCGTCCTCGGCGAGAGCGCGAACGATTTCGTCGCGAACTCCCAGTTCAGCAAATGTGGGATTGAGATGCGTCATACGCGAAACGAGGCCTTTCAGTTGTCGTCCTCATGGCTTCCACGCGCGCACGAGTTCGACAAAAGCTGGCCTGTGAAGACCAAGGCCCTGCACTGAGGTAGGCGGACCGACTGCGTGCACGCACATTTCTTTGGGTCGCGGCGGGCTCTGCAAATGTCTTGCAGACGCCTTGAAATGCCACCGCCCGCACCCATCGTACCTGGCGGCGCTCGCTCGACGAGCCACCCGCCGCGGGCGTTTATTGTTGGGCCCATGAACACGACGCCTCCGGCACCCGGGCAGACCGACTCGGCGACCTCGGATGTGTCGGCCGACCACCCCGGCGTCAACGAGCTTTTCGCGCTGCTGGCCTATGGCGAGGTGGCGGCGTTCTACCGCCTCACCGACGAAGCGCGCATGGCGCCGAACCTTCGCGGGCGCATCAACATGGCGAGCATGGCGGCCGCGGAGATGAACCACTACGAGGTGCTGCGCGACGCGCTCGAGCACCGCGGAATCGACGTCGTGCCCGCGATGACGAAATACGCGTCCGCCCTCGAGAATTACCACCGGCTGACCACCCCGAGCACCTGGCTGGAGGCGCTGGTCAAGACCTATGTCGGTGACGCACTTGCGGCCGACTTCTACCTCGAGATCGCCCACGCCCTGCCCGACGAGGTCGCCGACGTGGTGCGCGCGGTGCTGTCGGAGACCGGCCACTCCCAGTTCGTCGTCGCCGAGGTGCGCGCGGCGGTGACGGCCAGCGACCGGCAGCGCCACCGGCTCGCGCTGTGGTCGCGGCGGCTCCTGGGTGAGGCCATCACCCAGGCGCAGTTCGTGATGGCCGATCACGACGAGCTCGTCGACCTGGTGCTGGCCAGCGGTGAAGGTCTGACCCAGATGACCGAGTTCTTCGACCGGCTCCAGCGGACACACGCCTCCCGGATGGAGGAACTGGGCCTCGCCTGACCTACTGGGTGCAGGTGGCGATCATCGAGTTGTTGTTCTGCGCGGCGATCAGAGTGCCCGCGGCGTCGAGGATGCTGCAGTTCAGCTGACCGCCGACGCTGGTCGCGGTGACCGATTTCAGCTCCACGCCCGGGTCCAGCACCACCTGCTTGACCCAGGGCAGCGCGACGTTGACGTCGGTGCGCAGCGCGCCCTGGCCGTCGGTGTAGATCACGGTCACCAGGTCGAGCAGCTGGCGGTTACCCGTCACCCGGTAGGTCACGGTGCGCGGTGACGGCGGTGCGGGCGGCGGAACGGCTGCCTGCGCCGTCGTGCTCGGTGCGGGTGGTGGGGTCGTCTCGGCGCTCGGGGTGACCGTCGTGACGGTCTCCGGCGGCAGCGAGGGGACGATGGGCGCAGCCGTTCCGGCGCTCGGCGCGGTGGTGGCGGGAGCGCTCGACGGCGCCGGCGCGTCCGATGTCGCGGTGGCCGACACCGAACCGCTGTCGCCTCCGCCGAGGATGATGCCGGTGGTGCCGATCGCGATGAACAGGATCACCCCGGCGATGCCGGCGACCCACATCCAGCGCCGGTCGATGCTCTCCTCGTCGTAGGACTGCTCGTAGTCGTCGTAGTCCTCGAACTCGGGCGAACCGGGGTAGTCGTAGTCGAAGTCTTCGGCAGGTGGCTCCGGGTAATCGGAGTAGCTGGGAATCCGCTCCGTCGGGGCCAGCGAATACGGTGAGTGCGCGGTGTAAGACCTGTTCATGTGGGTTTTCCCGGTGTCGTCTCGAGCGTAGAAGATCTTGCCGCGCCTGATGCTATCGAGGCGGAAGTGACAGATGAGGTTCAGCGGCTGGTGTGTTGGTTACGGTCCGGACTCGGTTCGGTCGCCGTAGGTCTCGGCGCTTCGCCGACCGCGAACTCACCGGCGTGGTGCGGTCGGTCAGCGGGTCGTCCACTAGCCTTGGCTCAAGTTCTTCGAAAACGAAAGGGGCCCACGGCGTGGAGGTCAAGATCGGTGTCACGGACAGCCCGCGCGAGTTGAGCTTCAACAGCGCGCAGACACCCAGCGAGGTGGAGCAGTTGTTCACCGAGGCGCTGGCCAACGATTCGGGTGTGCTGGCCCTGACCGACGAGAAGGGCCGGCGCTTCCTCGTGCAGACATCCAAGATCGCCTACGTGGAGATCGGCGCTGCCGATGTCCGACGCGTCGGCTTCGGGGTCGGGATCGGATCTAAGACCGGGTAAGCGGCACGTGTGACAGTCCGCCCCAAGCGAACTGGACCGTGCCCTCAACCGCGTCGTCCTTGGAGATCGGGCGGTCGTTGTTGAGCCAGTAGCGTGCGGAGTCGACGCTGATGGCAACCAGGCCGACCGCGATCATCCTGGCCCGGTGCGCCTCGAGCCCGGAGTCGCGGCTGATCAGGTCGAACACCGCGTCGGTGCACGCCTCGGTGGCCACCTTCACCTGCGCGGCGACCTGCGGTTCGTTGACGTAGTCGTTCTCGAAGATCAACCGGTAGCCCTGGCCGTCGTGCTCGATGAAGTCGAAGAAAGCCTGGACCGCCGCGCGCAACCGCTGCCGGTTGTCGGTGGTCGTGCGCAGCGCCTGGCGCACACCGGAGACGAGGTTCTCCACATGCTTGGCAAGCACCGCCAGGTAGAGCTCCAACTTGGACGAGAAATGTTGGTACAAAACGGGTTTGCTGACCCCGGCGCGCTCGGCGATCTCATCCATGCCCGCCGCGTGGTAGCCGCGGTCGACGAAAACCTCGCTGGCAGCGACCAGTAGCTGCCCTCGACGCTCATCGCGCGGCAGCCTGCCGCCGCGCCGATTCAACACTTCGCCGCCAGGCTGCGCGCCTCTCCTCGCGGCGGTGTTGGCGAGATCGCTCATCACATCCTTCATCTGCGTCGACGGGCACCGGTTATCGCAATGACCTTACTACCGTTGATAAAGCATGCAGGTGAGGCGCGGCTCACAGCGCTGGAGGCGGTCGATGGCGCGCCGAAAGTATGAGGACGTCGGCCTGTGTCATCCTGTTGCGGTGACCTACGACTCCCGTACGCGAGGAGGACAGATGGGTCCCGAACCCGGCGGGGGTGTCCGCGTGCCCGCGCTGCGCAACGAATGGCGCGAGCCGTTGCGCGCCCAACGCGATCCGCTCGCCGAGAGCTCGGGACGGGTGAGGTCCAATCGCGATGAGCACCGCGGCTTCCGCAAGCAGTCGTGGCTCGGTCGCTTCGTCTCCACTTACGGCTGGCGGGCCTATGCGTTGCCCGTCCTGATCGTGTTGACCGCGGTCGTCGTCTATCAGACCATCACCGGCACCGGCGCGCCCGCACCCAAGCAGGCCGAGGGTCCGGTGCAGGGCCCACCGACCATCGGCGTGGCCAGCACCGCGATCATCGGTGCCCCGCCCAAGGGGTTGACCCAGTTCGACGCGGACCTGCCGACCGGAATCCTGCCCCAGGGTGGCCCGTTCACCGAGGCCGGCGCCAAGACGTGGCACGTCGTGCCCGGGGCGACCTCGCAGGTCGGCCAGGGCACCGCGAAGGTATTCACCTACACCGTCGAGGTCGAGGACGGGATCGACACCACGACATTCGGCGGCGACGAGGCGTTCGCCCGCATGGTCACCGAGACGCTGGCCAACCCCAAGAGCTGGACCCACAATCCGCAGTTCGCCTTCACCCGCATCGACGGGACGTCAGGAATCGAACCGGACTTCCGGGTGTCGTTGAGCACGCCGATGACCGTGCGCGAGGGCTGCGGCTACGACATCCAGCTGGAGGCTTCCTGCTACAACCCGGCCTACCGGGACGGGCAGCCGCGCGTGTTCATCAACGAGGCGCGCTGGGTGCGCGGTGCGGTGCCGTTTCAGGGTGACGTCGGCTCGTATCGGCAGTACCTGATCAACCACGAGGTCGGCCACGCGATCGGTTACCAACGGCACGAGCCGTGCGGGGGCAACGACCAACTCGCGCCGGTCATGATGCAGCAGACCTTCTCGACCAACAACAACGACGCCGCGCGCTTCGACCCGCAGTCGGTCCAGCCCGACAATCACACCTGCAAACCGAACCCCTGGCCGTACCCGATCGCCTGAGTTCCTTCCCCCTGCCGCGAGTGACCGTGTCTGTGCAGCGACACGCCGTGCCTGGGCGTACAACAGCGGTCGCTCGCCCACGGTGAGCGGCCACGGTCCTGGGGGAAGCGATCGCCGCTCGTTGCTGTTGAATGTCGTAACTGCTGTGATGGTCATAGACGTTGAATAGGTGGATCAAGGAGAAACACGGTGTCGACACCGTTGCCGCCGCTGGTAGAACCGGCGGCCGAACTCACCCGCGAGGAAGTGGCGCGCTACAGCCGTCACCTCATCATTCCCGACCTGGGCCTGGACGGGCAGAAGCGGCTGAAGAACGCGCGCGTACTGGTCATCGGCGCCGGCGGGCTGGGTTCGCCGACGCTGCTGTACCTGGCCGCCGCGGGCGTCGGCACGATCGGGATCGTCGAGTTCGACGTGGTCGACGAGTCCAACCTGCAGCGCCAGATCATCCACGGCCAGTCCGACATCGGCCGGTCGAAGGCCGAAAGCGCGCGTGACTCGATTCTCGACATCAACCCGCTGGTCGACGTGCGGCTGCACCAGTTCCGGCTCGAACCCGAGAACGCCGTCGAGCTGTTCGAGCAGTACGACCTGATCCTGGACGGCACCGACAACTTCGCGACGCGCTACCTGGTCAACGACGCCGCCGTGCTGGCCCACAAGCCCTACGTGTGGGGGTCGATCTACCGGTTCGAGGGCCAGATCTCCGTGTTCTGGGAGGACGCCCCGGCCGACGAGGGCGGCAATGAACGAGGACTGAACTACCGCGACCTGTACCCCGAGCCGCCGCCGCCGGGAATGGTGCCCTCGTGCGCGGAGGGCGGGGTGCTCGGCATCCTGTGCGCCTCGGTGGCATCGGTGATGGGCACCGAGGCCATCAAGCTGATCACCGGCATCGGCGAAACGCTGCTGGGCCGCCTGATGGTCTACGACGCACTCGACATGACCTACCGCACGATCAAGATCCGCAAGGACCCGTCGACCCCGAAGATCGCCGAGCTGATCGACTACGAGGAGTTCTGCGGCGTGGTGTCCGACGCCGCCGCCGAGGCCGCCGCCGACGCGACCATCACCCCTCGCGAACTCAAGGAGCTGCTCGATTCGGGCAAGCCGTTGGCGCTGATCGACGTGCGCGAACAGGTCGAGTGGGACATCAACCGCATTCAGGGCGCCGAGCTGATCCCCAAGGGCGCCTTCGAATCCGGCGAGGCGCTGGCCAAGTTACCCACCGACCGGACGCCGGTGTTCTACTGCAAGACCGGTGTGCGCTCTGCCGAGGTGTTGGCGATCGCGAAGAACGCCGGGTTCTCCGACGCGATGCATGTGCAAGGCGGGATCGTCGCGTGGGGTAAACAACTCGAACCCGACATGGTGATGTACTAACGGCTGGTTTGCCGAAACTCCGCTTACGCTGAGGTGGTGACTGTCGAACGGCCACCGGATCATGTGCTGGCCGCGTTCGGCCTGACCGGTGTTGAGCCCGTTGCACTCGGGCCGGGCTGGGAGGGCGGCTGGCGCTGTGGCGAAGTGGTGGTGTCGATGGTCGCCGACCACGCCCGCGCCGCATGGTCGGCCAAGGTCCGCGAGACGTTGTTCGTCGACGGGGTGCGCCTGGCGCGTCCGGTGCGTTCGACGGACGGGCGGTATGTGGTGGCCGGGTGGCGCGCGGACACCTTTGTCGCCGGGACGCCGGAACCCCGCCACGACGAGGTGGTCTCGGCCGCGGTGCGACTCCATGAGGCGACGGCCAAACTCGAACGCCCGAGGTTTCTGACACAGCCGCCGGTCGCGCCGTGGGCTGACGTGGACGTGTTCATCGCGGCCGACCGCGCCGCCTGGGAGGAACGACCGCTGCATTCGTTGCCGCCGGGTGCCAAGGTGTCGCCGGGGTCGGCCGACGGGCAACGCTCGATCGAGCTGCTCAATCAGCTTGCCACCCTGCGTAAGCCGACGAAGAGCCCCAGCCAGCTGGTCCACGGCGACCTCTACGGCACAGTTCTTTTCGCGGGCACCGCCGCACCCGGGATCACCGACATCATCCCGTACTGGCGGCCGGCGTCGTGGGCCGCCGGTGTCGTCGTGGTGGACGCGCTGTCCTGGGGCGAGGCCGACGACGGGCTGATCGAACGCTGGAGTCCGCTTCCCGAGTGGTCGCAGATGTTGTTGCGCGCGTTGATGTTCCGCATCGCCGTGCACGCCCTTCATCCGCGGTCGACGGCCGCCGCGTTCCCCGGTCTCGCGCGGACGGCGGCTCTGGTCCGCCTGGTGCTCTAAGCGTCGCCCCGCCGAACGTGGGTTACCCGCACGCGCGCGGCGCTCGGAGCGTGCGTCGACCCCACACTCGACACCTTCAGAATTCGTGGCGCACGGCGCGCAGGTTCACCCGGCCGTCGTCGGCAAGCACACCCTCGGCGCGCAGTCGTTCGAGCTGTCGAGTGCTCAGGTGCGGCGCGGGGCGACCGGACGCGCGAATCACCCGATGCCACGGCAGGTCCGACGAGTCGGTGCGCATGATCCAGCCGACGATGCGCGGGCTGGAAAGCCCGGCGGCATCGGCGATGTCGCCGTAGGTCGACACTCGGCCCGGCGGGATCGCGGCGACAAGCGCGCGCACGGCCTCCACCTGCTCGTCGGTGACCGGCGCCATCCCTAGGAGCCGAGCTGCTCGCGGATCAACGCCGCCGTCTCCGCGGGCCTGGCCTGCGCAACCATGTGGTCGCAGTCCCACTCCAGCAACGTGAAGTCCGCGCCGAGGCGCTGCACCAGAGCCGTGACGATGTCGTCGGTCGCATACGGTGGTTCAGTGCGCGCTGCCCGCACGAGTGTCGTGGGAATACCCTTGGGAGGCAACGTGACCGGGCGAGCGAGCTCGCTCCAGTACGACATCATCGCCGGGATGTTGATCCGCCAGCCGACCCGTCCGGACGGCAGATCGATCAGATGCTCGTCGAGCTCGCGATCCAGCTCGGCCGACTCGACCTCACCCCATGAGCCGTTCGCCTTTTCGGCGCGCGCCTCGGCGCGGTCGGTGTAGTCGGGGGAGGCGAACATGTCGTCGGCGATTCGGCGCATCCAGTCGCCGTCCAGGCCGACGGCCGGGTCCAGCAGGATCATCCGCGACACCAGGTCTGGCCGGGCGGCAGCCAGATTCAGCGCAACCGCTCCACCGAAGGAGTGGCCGACCACCACCGCGGGACCCTCGAGCAGCGCGGCCAGCGCCGCGACGTTCGAGTCGATCGACCACGGCGCCGCCCAGGATGCGCGGCCGTGCCCGATGAGGTCTGGTGCGACGACCGCGTACTCGTGCAGGTGGCGGGTGGCCAGCGTCTGCCATCGCTGCCCGTGCCCGGTCAGGCCGTGGATCGCCAACACTTGTGCGGGCCCGGCAGGCCCGTAGCGGTGAACGTGCAGGAGTTCGGTCACGGCTATCGATGCTGCCAGCCTCGGGTGACGGCCACTTGTCGGACCCCCGTGGTGTCATGCCCACATGTCCGCACCGCACACCGACCTCACGCCGAACGCGCTCACCGATCCCGGCACGCGCGGCGTTTTCCGTGTGGTCGGCGGGCCCGGCACCGGTAAGAGCTCGCTGCTGATCCAGACGGCGGTCGCGCACATCGCCGCCGGCGTCGATCCGGAATCGGTTCTGCTGCTGACCGGTTCGGCGCGCCTCGGCGCGCAGGCGCGGGCGCGCATCACCTCGACGCTGTTACAGGCCGGCACCCGCACAGTCGTGCGCGAACCGCTGGTGCGCACCGTGCACTCGTATGCGTTCGCGGTGCTGCGGCTGGCCGCTCAGCGCAACGGCGATCCGCCGCCGCGGCTGATCACCAGCGCCGAACAGGACGGGATCATCCGGGAGTTGCTCGCCGGCGACATCGAGGACGGCGACCGCGCGGCGACGGCATGGCCGCACCATCTACGCCCGGCGTTGAGCACGGTCGGCTTCGCCAACGAGCTGCGAGACCTGTTGGCCCGCTGCGCCGAACGCGGGGTCGATCCCGTCGAACTGCAGCGCATCGGGCGGCGCTCGGGCAGGGCGGAGTGGCTGGCGGCCGGCCAGTTCGCCCAGGCCTACGAGCAGATCATGCTGTTGCGTTCGGCCGTCGGCATGGCGGCACCGCAGGCCACCATCCCCGCACTGGGAGCGGCCGAACTGGTCGGGGCGGCGCTGGAGGCGTTGGGCACCGACGGCGAGCTGCTGGCCGCTGAACGTGGCCGCGTCAAGATCCTTCTGGTCGACGATGCGCAGCAGCTCGATCCGCAGGCGGCGCTTTTGGTCCGGGTGCTGGCTCGGGGCGCCGAAACCGCCGTGTTCGCAGGTGATCCCAATCAGGCGATCTTCGGCTATCGCGGCGCCGACCCGGCGCTGCTGCGCGGTGACGAGCCGGCGATCGTGCTGACCGGGTCGCACCGCTGCGCACCCGCGATCGCCGAGGCCATCACCGACGTCGCACGACGACTGCCCGGTGCCGACGAGGGGCGCGTGCTGACCGGGGCGCCCGGCCCAACAGGCGCGCTGGCCGTGCGCATCGCCGCCTCTCCGCACGCGGAGTCGGCGATGATCACCGACGCGCTGCGACGGGCGCACCTCGTCGACGGCGTCCCGTGGTCCCAGATGGCCGTCGTCGTACGTTCGATGCCCCGCCTCGGTGCGGCGTTGGCCCGCACACTGGCCGCGGCCGGAGTCCCGGTGGACACGTCGTCGCCCGCGACACCGCTCGGCGACCAACCCGCCGTGCAGGCGCTGCTCACCGTGCTGGCGGCAACGTCGCAGGGACTCGACGCCGAGCAGGCGGTGTCGCTCGTCACGGGACCGATCGGCCGCGTCGATCCGGTGTCGCTGCGCCAACTCCGGCGCGCGCTGCGACGCATCGACGGCTCGCAACCGCCACGAGACTTCGGCGATCTGCTGGTCGAGGCGGTGGAGCACGGGGTCGACGGATTGCCCGAGAACCTGGGCCGGTCCTTGGATCGCGTGCGCAAGGTGCTGGTGGCGGCCCGGCGCAGTGCCGAGTCGGGCGCCGATCCGCGCTACACGCTGTGGCAGGCCTGGCAGCGCTGCGCGCTGCAACGACGCTGGCTGGCCGCGAGCGAACGCGGCGGTGTGTCCGGCGCGCAGGCCGACCGGGACCTCGACGCCGTCACCGCGCTCTTCGACGTCGCCGAGCAGTACGTGAACCGCACCGCGGGCGCGACGCTGCGCGGGTTGCTCGACCATGTCGCCGGTCTCGGGTCGTCCGCCCGCGACGAGCGCGTGGATGCCGAAGCGGTCGCCGTGCTCAGCGCCCACGCCGCGATGGGCCGCGACTGGGAGTTCGTCGTCATCGCCGGTGTGCAGGAAGGCCTGTGGCCCAACACCGTTCCGCGTGGCGGGGTGTTGGCCACCCAGCAGCTCGTCGACCTGCTCGACGGCGTCACCCAGGACGCTGCAAGGGTGTCGACCCGGGCGCCGCTGTTGGCGGAGGAACGCCGGTTGCTCATCGCCGCGATGGGTCGTGCCCGCAGCCGTCTTCTGGTGACGGCAGTCGACAGCGATAGCGGTGACGAGTCGCTGCTCCCGTCGGCGTTCTGCTACGAGTTGGCCGCATTATCGGACGACCGCGATTGTGAGCTCACCGAGCCGGTCAGCACACCGCGCGTACTGGCCCCCGCAGCGTTGGTCGGCCGACTGCGCGCCGTGGTGTGCGCGTCCGACGATGCGGTCGACGACACCGCAAGGGCTTGCGCGGCAACACTGCTGGCGCGGCTGGCGGCCGCCGGCGTGCCCGGTGCCGACCCGGCGCAGTGGCAGTCGATGACTCCGCTGTCCAGCGAGGAGCCATTGTGGAGCGGTGACGGCCACACCGTGACATTGTCGCCGTCGACGCTGCAGATGCTCACCGACTGCCCATTGCGCTGGCTGCTGGAGCGGCACGGCGGCGCCGACGGTCGCGATGTGCGCTCGGCGGTCGGCTCGTTGATGCACGCCCTCGTCGCCGATCCGGGGCGCACCGAGAGCCAGATGGTCAACGAGCTCGAAAAGATCTGGCCCAAGCTGCCGTTCGAGTCGCGGTGGTACGCCGATAACGAACTCGACAGGCACCGTGCGATGTTGGCGACGTTTGAGCAGTGGCGCGCGCAGACCCGCGGCCAGCTCACCGAGGTCGGCAGCGAGGTCGGTGTCGACGGTGTCGTGATCGAGGGTGGCGACGGTGGGCCCGACGTGCGTGTGCGCGGACGTGTCGACCGCCTCGAACGCGACAGCGAGGGCCGGCTCGTCGTGGTCGACCTCAAGACCGGCAAGAGCCCGGTGACCAAGGATGACGCGCAGAACCACGCCCAGTTGGCGATGTATCAGCTGGCCATCGCGGAAGGTCTGCTGGGACAAGGGGACTCTCCGGGTGGTGGCCGCTTGGTCTATCTCGGCAAAACCTGCGCATCGGGGCCTACCGAGCGCACTCAGGACGCGCTGACCCCGGAGAAGTGCACCGAGTGGCGCGACACGGTGCGCGCGGTAGCGGCGGCCACCCAGGGCCCGGAGTTCGTCGCGCGGATCAACGACGGATGCAGCCATTGTCCCGTGCGTACGATGTGTCCCGCCCAGGCCGGGACCGGAGGACAGCCATGACCGCGCGATACAGTCCACACGAACTCGCCGCGGCCCTAGGCCTTTTCGCGCCGACCGAGGAGCAGGCCGCCGTGATCGCCGCCCCGCCCGGGCCTCTGGTGGTCATCGCCGGCGCCGGCGCGGGCAAGACCGAGACGATGGCCGCGCGGGTGGTGTGGCTGGTCGCCAACGGGTACGCGCATCCCGGCGAGGTTCTCGGCCTCACCTTCACCCGCAAGGCCGCCGGCCAGCTGCTGCGCCGGGTCCGCACCCGACTGGCCCGGCTCGCGGGCGCCGGCCTTCTCGGCGGCACTCCCTTCACCGACGAGCCACCGACCGTAAGCACGTATCACGCCTTCGCCGGTAACCTGCTGCGCGAGCACGGCCTGCTGCTGCCGGTCGAGCCCGAGACCCGGCTGCTGAGCGAAACCGAACTGTGGCAATTGGCCTTCCGCGTGGTGTGCGGGCACCCCGAACTGCACACCGAGAAGACACCGGCGGCGGTGACGTCGATGGTGCTGCGGCTCGCAGGTCAGCTCGCCGAGCACCTTGTCGACACCGACCAGTTGCGCGACACACACGTCGAGCTCGAGCGGTTGGTGCATACGCTGCCCGCCGGTCCGTACCAACGCGACCGGGGCCCCAGCCAGTGGCTTCTGCGGCTGCTGGCCACCCAAACCGAGCGCACCGAGCTGGTCCCGCTGATCGACGCCCTGCACCAGCGGATGCGGGCCGACAAGGTGATGGACTTCGGCATGCAGATGGCGTCGGCGGCCAGGCTGGCCGAGAACTTCCCGCACGTGGGTGAGCAACTGCGCCAGCGGTATCGGGTGGTATTGCTCGACGAATACCAGGACACCGGGCATGCGCAGCGGGTCGCCTTGTCGTCGTTGTTCGGCGGCGGAGCCGACGACGACCTCGCGCTGACCGCGGTCGGCGATCCCATCCAGTCGATCTACGGGTGGCGCGGTGCGTCGGCCACCAATCTGCCGCGCTTCACCACCGACTTCCCCCGTTCGGACGGCACGCCGGCGCCCACCCTGGAACTGCGCACGAGCTGGCGCAATCCGCCGCGTGCGCTGTATCTGGCCAACGCGGTGTCGGCGCAGGCGCGGCGTCGTTCGGTGGCGGTGCGCTCACTGCTGCCCAGGCCGGACGCCCCGTTGGGCACCATCCGGTGTGCCCTGCTGAACGACGTTGCAGCCGAACGGGAGTGGCTGGCCGGCCATATCGCCGACATCTTCGGGCGGTCGCGCGAAGACGGGGTGTCGGCGCCGACGACGGCCGTGCTGGTGCGCCGAAACGCCGACGCCGCCCCGATGGCCGAAGCGCTCATCGCCCGCGGGGTGCCGGTCGAAGTCGTCGGGCTGGCCGGCCTTCTCGGTGTGCCGGAGGTCGCCGACGTGGTGGCGATGTTGCGGACGATGGCCGACCCGAGCGCGGGCAGTGCGACCATGCGGGTCCTCACCGGGCCGCGCTGGCGGCTGAGCGGCGGCGACATCACCGCGCTGTGGCGGCGCGCTGTACAACTCGACGACAGAACCGACGCCACCGCCGGGGCCGCCGAACGCATCGCCGCGCAGGCGGCACCCGACGCCGATTCCGCATGCCTCGCCGAAGCGGTCACCGATCCCGGTGCGTCTGCGGCATATTCGCCGACGGGGTACGCGCGGATCATCGCGCTGGGCCGCGAGCTGACCGCTTTACGGGCGCATCTGTCGCACCCGCTTCCCGAACTCGTCGCGGAGGTGCGCCGCGCGCTCGGCATCGACACCGAGGTACGCGCGCGCCGCCCCGTCACAGCGGGCTGGACGGGCACCGAACATCTCGACGCGTTCGCCGATGTGGTGGCCGACTTCGCCGACCGTCCCGGCGCCGATGTCACCAGTCTGCTGGCCTACCTCGACGCCGCCGAAGAGGTGGAGAACGGCCTGGCCCCGGCCACAGGGTCTGTCGCGGCCGACCGGGTGCAGATCATGACCATCCACGCGGCGAAGGGACTCGAATGGCAGGTGGTCGCCGTTCCGCACCTCAGCGGCCGCGTCTTTCCTTCGACCGGCACCGCCCGCACCTGGCTGACCGACGCCGGCGACCTCCCTCCGCTGCTGCGCGGCGACCGGGCCACGCTCTCCGAGCACGGCGTCCCGGTGCTCGACACCAGCGACGTCAACGACCGCAAGCGATTGTCCGACGTGATCGGCGAGCACAAGAGAAGCCTCGAACAGCGCCGCATCGACGAGGAACGCCGCTTGCTCTACGTGGCGCTCACCCGCGCCGAGGACACCCTGTTCCTGTCGGGCCACCACTGGGGAGCCTCGGAGAGCAAGGCTCGCGGCCCGTCGGAGTTCCTCTGCGAGCTCAAAGACATCATCGACAAGTCCGCCGACGAGGGCGAGCCCTGCGGTGTGATCGAACACTGGGCACCCGCCCCACCCGATGGCGAACCGAACCCGTTGCGGGACAAGGTGGTCGAAGCCGTCTGGCCCGCGGATCCTGCGGGTGTGTGCCGCGCCGACGTGGCGCGCGGGGCGACGCTTGTGGCCGAGGCGATGGCGAACGCCCACGATGACGAACCCCTCGACTCCGCAGAAGGGTGGGAGTCCGATGTCGACGCGCTCATCGCCGAACGCACCCGGGCCGTCGAACCGTCGCCGCCGCCGCTTCCTCTACAGGTGTCGGTCAGCACCATGGTGGAGCTCGGCAAGAACCCCGAAGCCGTCGCGCAGCGGCTGCGCCGTAGGCTGCCGACGCGTCCAGATCCACATGCAGTGCTGGGCACGGCATTTCACGACTGGGTGCAGCGTTTCTATCACGCCGAGCGGTTGTTCGACCTCGACGACCTGCCGGGTGCGGTCGATCATGACGCCGCCGTGGCCGAGGAACTCGCCGAGTTGCAGGCGGCGTTCGCGGTGTCGCCGTGGGCGGCGCGCACCCCGGTCGACGTCGAGGTGCCGTTCGACATGGTGATCGGCGGCCGGGTGGTCCGGGGACGTATCGACGCGGTGTTCGTCGACGACGGCGGCGGAGCCACCGTGGTGGACTGGAAGACGGGCGAGCCGCCGAGCACCGCGGAAGCCCTACAACACAACGCGGTTCAGCTCGCGGTGTACCGGTTGGCGTGGGCCGCGCTGCACGGATGTCCGGTCGAGTCGGTGCGGGCGGCGTTTCACTATGTGCGCAGCGGTGTCACCGTCACCCCCGAGACCCTGCCCGGCGTCGACGAACTCGCGGGCCTGCTGGAGGCGGCCTAACGGCCTGGGAGGCTTACGACTCGCGGTAGACCTTCACGGCCTGGACGATCATCGGAATCTGCAGCGGCAGGCGCGCGATCGCGACCAACCGCATCGGCAGCGGCTTGTCCCACCACAGCCGGACCATGTTGACATTGCCCGGGAACACCGCGACGAACAGCGCTACCGCGGCCAACGCACCGAAGCGTCGCGTCTTCGGCGCCAGCAGCAGGCCCGCCACCCCGAGCTCGGCGACGCCCGAGGCGTATGTGTAGAACCGCGGACTGCCGGGCAGCTCGGCGGGAATGATGTCGTCGAACGGCTTGGGCGCGACGAAGTGCAACGTCCCGATACCCAGCAGGCCGGCCGCCATCCGGTAGGCGCGCGACGGGCTGGCCATTTGCTGCAGTTCGGGCGGGGGAGAGGTCATGATTACATTGTGGCGTGCACACCCCTGCGGGACCGGTAACGGGTCCTCGTGGCAAAAGGTAGGTTGCGGCGCCGGCTCGCCGCTATCGAGCAGGACCTGACTACACAGCCCGACTCGCGGCTCGTCGACATCCTGCGGATCCCCGAACCGTTCATCAGCCCGACCGAGCGGATCATCCGCCGCGTCGTCTACGCGACGCTGGCACTGATGGCCGCCGTGCTCATCGTGTATCTGGACCGCGACGGCTACCGCGACGTTCAGGACAACCAGTTGTCGTTCCTGGACTGCCTGTACTACGCGACGGTCTCGCTGTCGACGACCGGCTACGGCGACATCACCCCGTTCACCCCCGAAGCCCGGTTGATCAACGTCCTGGTGGTCACCCCGCTGCGTGTCGCCTTCCTCATCGTTCTCATCGGCACCACCGTCGAAACGCTGACCAGCCAGTCGCGCGCGGCATTGAAGATCCAGCGATGGAGGAGCAAAGTGCGCAACCACACCGTCGTCATCGGCTACGGCACCAAGGGCAGGACTGCGGTCGCCGCGATGGTCGGTGACGAGGTCGCACCCGCCGACATCGTCGTCGTCGACGAGAACGCGGGTGCTCTCGAACGGGCCCGCAGCGCCGGGTTGGTCACTGTCCACGGCGACGCGACCAAGGCCGACATTCTGCGCCTGGCCAGCGCTCAGCACGCGAAGTCGATCATCGTCGCCACCGACGACGACGCCAGCGCGGTGCTGGTCACCCTGACCGCGCGCGAACTGGCGCCCAAGGCCAAGATCATCGCCGCGGCCCGCGAGTCCGACAACCAGCACCTGCTCAAGCAATCGGGCGCCGACTCGACGGTGGTGTCGTCGGAAACCGCTGGCCGACTGCTCGGCATAGCCACCCAGACCCCCAGCGTCGTGCAGATCATGGAAGATCTGCTGACGCCGGACGCCGGTTTCGCGATCGCCGAGCGGGAGGTGACGCCCAAAGAGGTGGGCGGGTCCCCACGGCACCTGCACGACATCGTCCTCGGCGTCGTCCGCGGAGGCGAGTTGCTGCGCGTGGACTCACCGGAGGTGGACACGGTCGAGCCCGGCGATCGGCTGCTCTACATCCGCAATGCGGATGCCGAGTGACTGCCGAAAGATGACGCCGTTTCGTCTCCGCAACGTACCGCTGCTGTCCCGAGTCGGCGCCGACCGCGCCGACGCCCTGCGTACCGATATCGACGCCGCTATGGCCGGATGGCCCGACGCGCTGGTGCTGCGCGTCGACCGCCGCAACCAGGTGCTGATCGCCGACGGCAGCGTCGTTCTCGGCGAGGCATCCAAGCTGGGCGATCGACCGCCCGAGAACGCGGTCTTCCTCGGCCGGCTCAACGACGGCAGGCATGTGTGGGGGATCCGTGGTGCGCTCGAGGGACCGGAGGACCCCCACACCGAAACCGAGGTGCTCGACCTGCGTCGGGCCGGGCAGGTGTTCGACGACGTCAGCGCGCAACTCGTCGCCACCGCAACGGCGTTGCTCAACTGGCATGACGGCGCGCGGTTCAGCCCCGTGGACGGTTCCGCGACCAAATCCGCCAGGGGCGGCTGGGCTCGGGTCGACCCCGTGAGCGGTCGCGAGGAGTTTCCCCGTATCGACCCCGCGGTCATCTGCCTGGTGCACGACGGACATGACCGCGCGGTGCTGGCCCGCCAGGCGGTGTGGCCCGAGCGGCTGTTCTCGATCCTGGCCGGCTTCGTCGAGGCCGGTGAGTCGTTCGAGACCTGCGTGACCCGCGAGATCTCCGAAGAGATCGGGCTGACGGTCACCGACGTGACCTACCTGGGCAGCCAGCCGTGGCCGTTTCCGCGGTCGTTAATGGTCGGGTTCCACGCCATCGGCGACCCCGAGCAGGAGATGTCGTTCAACGACGGCGAAATCGGCGAGGCCGGCTGGTTCACCCGAGCCGAGATCCGCGAGGCCCTCGACCACGGCGACTGGAGCAGCGACTCGCCGTCACGGCTGCTGCTGCCCGGGTCGATCTCGATCGCGCGGGAGATCATCGAGTCCTGGGCCGCGCTCGACTGATCGCTCAGCCGCCGAGCTTCGCCTTGACCTCGCGCGCGGTCGGGTTCGTCAAGGTCGAACCGTCGGGCAGCTTCAGCGTCGGCACGGTTTGGTTGCCGCCGTTGGCGTTGGCGACGAACTCCGCAGCCGCGGGGTCCTTCTCGATGTCGACCTCGGCGAACGCGATGCCCTCGGCCTGCAGCGCTTTCTTCAGACGCACGCAGTAGCCACACCAGGTGGTGGTGTACATGATCACGGGAGTCTGTGCTGCGCTCATAAGGCGTTCAACGTATCCGATGAACCGAACATGCCCGACGCCGTACCGGTCATTTGTCACCGGCCCCTGCCAAGATGGACCGCATGTCGGTAGAGGTCGCTTCGGTGGGTAGCCGCCCGGACACCGTCGACGACCTCGACGACGAGCAGCGGGAGGCAGTGCTCGCCCCGCGCGGTCCGGTGTGCGTGCTCGCCGGCGCGGGCACCGGTAAGACCCGCACGATCACCAGGCGCATCGCCCACCTGGTCGCGGCGGGCCACGTCGCTCCCGGGCAGGTTCTCGCGGTCACCTTCACCCAGCGCGCGGCCGGTGAGATGCGGGCCCGGTTGCGTGCGCTCGACGCGGCCTTCGGCGGCGTCGGCACCGGTTCGGTGCAGGCGATGACGTTTCACGCCGCCGCGCGCCGCCAGCTGTCGTACTTCTGGCCCCGCGTCGTCGGCAACACCACGTGGGAACTCCTCGACACCAAATTCGCGGTGGTGGCCCAAGCCGCCAACCGGGCCCGGCTGTCGACCAGCACCGACGACGTGCGTGACCTCGCCGGCGAGATCGAGTGGGCCAAGGCGTCGCTGATCAGTCCCGAGGACTATCCGGACGCGGTCGCACAGGTCGGCCGCGACATCCCGTTCGACGCGGCGAAGGTGGCCGCCGTCTACACCGGCTACGAGGCGCTCAAGGCCCGCAGCGACGGGACCACGCTGCTCGACTTCGACGACCTGCTTCTGCACACCGCCGCGGCAATCGAGAACGACGCCGCGGTGGGCCAGGAGTTCCGCGATCGCTACCGCTGCTTCGTCGTCGACGAGTACCAGGACGTGACGCCCCTGCAGCAGCGGGTGCTTGACGCCTGGCTCGGCGAGCGCGACGACCTCACCGTCGTCGGCGACGCGAACCAGACCATCTACTCCTTCACCGGCGCCACCCCCCGCTACCTCCTCGACTTCTCCCGGCGCTTCCCCGACGCGGCGGTGGTCCGCCTGGAACGCGACTACCGCTCGACCCCGCAGGTGGTGTCGCTGGCCAACCGGGTCATCGCCGGTGCGCGCGGCCGGATGGCGGGCAGCAAGCTGCACCTGGTCGGGCAGCGCGATCCCGGCCCCGCGCCCAGGTTCGCCGAATATCCCGACGAGGTCGCCGAGGCCAAGGCGGTGGCCAAGAACATCAAACGGCTTCTCGAATCCGGCACCGAACCGGCCGAGATCGCGGTGCTCTACCGCATCAACGCCCAGTCGGAGGTCTACGAGGAGGCGCTCACCGAAGCCGGCGTCCCGTTCCAGGTGCGCGGCGGTGAAGGGTTCTTCAGCCGTCAGGAGATCCGCCAGTCGCTGGTGGCGTTGCAGCGCGCGGCCGAACGCGACCTCGACGGACCCCTACCCGAGGTCGTGCGGACGGTGCTCGAACCGCTCGGGCTCACCGTCGAGCCGCCGCCGGGCACCAAGGCGAGGGAACGATGGGAAGCGCTGACATCGCTGGCCGAACTCGTCGACGAGGAAGTTGCGCTGCGTCCCACCCTCGACCTGCGCGCACTGCTCGCCGAACTGCGCCAGCGCGCCGACGCGCGCCATTCTCCGGTCGTGCAGGGCGTCACGCTCGCCTCGCTGCACGCGGCGAAGGGCTTGGAGTGGGATGCGGTGTTCCTGGTCGGACTCGCCGACGGCACGCTGCCCATCTCCCACGCCCTCGCACACGGTCCCGACAGCGAGGCGGTCGAAGAGGAACGCCGGCTGCTCTACGTCGGAATCACCAGGGCCCGTGTGCATTTGGCGCTCAGCTGGGCGCTCGCCCGGGCTCCCGGCGGACGGCAGAGCCGCAAACCGTCGCGGTTCCTCAACGGCATCGCGCCGCAGTCGTCGAACACCAGCGATACGCCGACCAAACCCCGACGTGCGCGCGGCGCCACCCCCCGCTGTCGGGTGTGCAACAGCGTGTTGACCGCACCGGCCGCGATCATGTTGCGCCGCTGCGAAACCTGCCCGTCCGACATCGACGAGCAGCTGCTCAGCGACCTCAAGGACTGGAGATTGCGCACCTCCAAGGAGATGAGCGTGCCGGCGTATGTGGTGTTCACCGACAACACACTGATCGCGATCGCCGAGACGCTGCCCACCGACGACGCCGCGCTGGTTGCGATCCCGGGCATCGGGGCACGCAAGCTCGAGCAGTACGGCTCCGACGTGCTCGCCCTCGTCAAGAGCCGGACCCGGTAGGCGGGGCGAGGACAGGCCGGCGACACACACGGCCAAACGTCGTAAAGATCGCGCCAAACCCGCTGGTCAAAAAAATCAATTGTCAGCCGCCGCTGTTACGCTTAGCCTCAACATCACACCGCTTGGGTGTCTTTTTGTGCGAAAGGAGGGACCGAGATCATGGGTAGCAACTACGCGATCACCGGCGTAGCCGTTGCTGGCATGACGCGGACCCTCCATGTCGCCGCCGCTGCGGCGCATCCCGCGTTCGCCGCCGCGCACGCCGCCGGTGCCGCCGCTGCCATCACCCCGCAGCGCAAGCGCCGCGCCGCCGCCGCGACTGTGTCGTCCGTCGATCGGGGCACCACCTAGGTAAGCCCACGATTTCGCCGAAAAGGCCACGGACCCGCAGTCGGATCCGTGGCCTTGGTCTTTTGGACACCACGTCAAAGCCCTGGTTCCCGGATCCAGCAAGGAAAAGATTCGAAACCCACGACCAGGGAAGGACTGGACATGTCACTCGGGACATGCCGAGAGAAGACGAAGCTGGCGGTGCCGTGTCACAGGGGCGATCCCGATATGTGGTTCGCCGAGAATCCCGTCGAACTCGAACGCGCCAAGGCGCTGTGCGCAGGGTGCCCGATCCGGCGTGAGTGCCTAGCCGCAGCGCTGGAACGGCAAGAGCCGTGGGGTGTTTGGGGCGGCGAGATCCTCGAACGGGGCACCGTCATCGCGCGCAAGCGCCCACGTGGCCGGCCGCGCAAGAACGGCGTCGGGAACCCGGCAGCCGCATAGCCGCACACGGGGCGACCTGCGCGCGCTCGATTGTGAATCTGGCGACGCTCAACCCACGAAATGCGTCGTCAGATTCACGATCCGTACCGAGGGCGGGCTGGGCGCATCCGACGCGCACGGGGGCGCGGGGCGTCAGGCGGCTTCGTCGGCGAAACCCGGAATCAGTTCGGTGGCAAGCCTTCTGGCCGGAACGTGCGCATCGAGCTGGCAGGCGATCGCGACGTTGGACGCGATCACCCGCATCGGAATCGCGAGCTTGGCCGGGATGTCCATCTGCCGGGCGGCTTTGATCTGGCCTGCGGCGCGCTCGGGACGCATGTTGGCGGTCGTGATCCGCTGCAGCCACTTGCGGTTGTAGTGGAAGACCTCGACCTCGAGCGGTTCGACGTACTGGCGCATCATGTCGTCCATCTCGCGCTTGGACACCTGCTCACCCTTCTGGATGAAGCCGATGTTCTGCATCGTGGTGAGCAGGTTGTCGTAGTCGTCGTTGAGCGCATAACGCGTCGCCAAACCGATCTCGATCGGAATACCGCCGGGCATCGGGGCCACCGCGCCGAAGTCGATGACGCCCATCTTCTCGTCGGGCAACAGCATGAAGTTGCCGGGATGGGTGTCCCCGTGCATCATCTCGAGCCGGCGAGGTGCGTCGTAGGTCAGCTCGAAAAGCCTGGTGCCCATCAGGTCTCGTTGTTCTTGGGTGCCCTCGCGGATGATCACCGACATCGGCACACCCTCGATCCACTCCTGGATCACGACCTTGGGCGCGCTGGCCACGATGCGGGGGACCACGAAGCGCGGGTGGCCTTCGTAGGCCTTGGCGAACGCGCGCTGGTTGTCGGCCTCGAGCCGGTAGTCGAGTTCCATCTCGGTGCGCTCGATGAGCTCTTTGACCACACTGTCGACGTCGGCGCCCGGAGACAGTTGCTTGAGCACGCCCACCATGCGCTGCATCGTTTTCAGGTCGGCCCGCAGCGCCTCGTCGGCGCCGGGGTACTGGATCTTGACCGCGACCTCGCGGCCGTCCGACCACACCGCCTTGTGGACCTGGCCGATGCTGGCCGACGCCACTGGCTGGTCATCGAACGACGCGAACCGCTCCCGCCACTTGGTGCCCAGTTGCGCGTTGAGCACCCGGTGCACCTTGGCGGCGGGCAGCGGCGGGGCTTCGCGCTGCAGCTTGGTCAGCGCCTCGCGGTACGGCTTGCCGTACTGCTCGGGGATCGCGGCCTCCATCACCGACAGCGCCTGACCCACCTTCATCGCCCCGCCCTTGAGCTCGCCGAGCACGGTGAAAAGCTGCTGAGCCGCCTTGTCCATCAGTTCGGCGTTGACCTCGTCTTTCGACCGTCCGGTCAATCGTTTGCCGAAGCCCAAGGCGGCCCGTCCGGCCATACCGACGGGCAAGCTCGCCAGCTTGGCGTTGCGCGCGGCCCGGCCCCGCTTGATCTCACTCACCAGACCATCATCCATGACGCGGTTGCCCGCAGCGCAACGACTTGCCAACGGCCGATGTCAACATGCGCAGCGGGGATGGCGCGACCACCGCCGTGCCACCACCGAACCCACGTTGACGTCGAACTCCAACGTGGTGTCCAGCGTCGGCGGCGGTTCGGAGGAGTCGTCGACGTCGACGCCGCCATGCACCGCGGCAAGGACCCGGTCGACCTGGTTGAGCGCCAGCGCCGCGGTGGCCAGCACCGTGGCCCGGTCGGCGCTGCCGACGGTGTGGCGCAGCTGCGCCGCGACGGCAGGCCACGCCGCGTCCCGGTCGCTGCGATGCAGGTCCGCGCAGGCCAAACAACTCGTCACACCCGGAAGGACCAGCGGCCCGACCAGTCCGACACCGTCGCGCACACGCACCGGCAGGTGGGCGACTCCGACCGCATGCAGTTCGCGCACCATACGCGGATCGGCCACCAGGTAGTCGGTGAGAACCACGAGATCGGTCGGCTCCGACGGCGCACCGGTGTCGGTACGGGTGCTGAGGCTCAGGCGCGCACCCGAACAACGCAGCGCCGCGGCGAGCAGATCCGACAACGGCCCGCGCCCGTGGATGCGGACCGCGGCCGAACGGCCACGCCGGCAGGCGGCCACGGTGACGACACCGGCGTCGACCAACGATTTCAGCAGGTTCTCGACGACCGCGCCGTCGGGGGCGAGCGCCGCAAGGTCGGCCACCCGTGCACCGGACTGCAGGCGACGCAGCATGTCGGCCAGCGTCGTCGTGGTCAGTCCGGCCGGCGGACGGATCACGACGGCGCGCCGCGGATCCCAGCCCACCTGCACGGCACCGTCGGGCCGCATCAGCACCGGCGTCGCGGCGCTCAACGCATAGCGCGTCATCGATCGAGCGTGCCACGCCCCGGCCCGGTCACCGCCGGTTATCCACAGGCGCGATTCGGGTGCGCGTGGTGGCGCTGGGCGCGACGGACTACACCCGAACCGAGCTAGCGGTCTTCGTCCTTGCCGTTCTCAGGTTTTTGGATGTCTTTCTCGAGATCGGCGATCGCCTCCTCGATGGCGCTGTCCATCCCGCTGGTGTCGCCGCCGATCATCCGGTCGATGAACCCGGCCGGTTCGTCGAGATCCTTTGCGCTGGGCAGCAGGTCGGGGTGCTGCCACACCGCGTCGCGGCGGTCGGAGCCGACGGCCTCGGTCAACCGCTCCCACAACGCGGCGGCCTCGCGCATCTTGCGCGGACGCAACTCCAGGCCGACCAGGGTCGCGAACGTCTGCTCGGCGGGCCCGCCGGTGCCGCGGCGCCTGCGCAGCATCTCCGCGAGCGCCGATGTGCCGGGGATGCGGTCGCCGAGCGCGTCGGAGACGACGGTCTGCACCCAACCCTCGATCAGCGCGAGCAGCGTTTCCAGCCGCTCGAGCGCCGCGGTCTGCTCCGGCGTCGCCTTCGGTTCGAAGATGCCCTGGTTGAGCAGCTGTTCCATCTGAGCCGGGTCGGTCAGCGCGGCAGGGTTGAGGCCGGACGCCAGTTCCTCGATGCCGCTCATGTCGATCTTCATCCCCCGGGCGAACGCCTCGACCGCGTTGAGCAGCTGGCTGGCCAGCCACGGCACATGGCTGAACAGGCGGTGGTGTGCGGCCTCGCGGGCGGCCAGGAACGTCAGGATCTCGCTACGCGGCTGCTCGAGACCCTCCGACAGCGACTCGACCGCATCGGGCATCAGCGCGGCCACGCCCTTGGGGCCCAAGGGCAGCCCGATGTCGGTGGAGGTCAACACTTCTCGCGACAGCTTGCCCAGCGCCTGACCTAGCTGTGAGCCGAACGCCATGCCGCCCATCTGCGTCATCATCGACAGCAGCGGACCAGCCATGGTGCGCGCCTCGTCGGGAAGCGCCGACACCCACACCGTGGAGATCTGTTCGGCGACCGGGTCGCACAGCCGCTCCCACCTGTCGAGGGTGTTGTCGATCCAGTCCGTCGGCGTCCAGGCCACCGATTTGCTGGTGCCCGCGGGAAGTGCTGTCACGCCGTCGAGCCAGGTCTCGGCCAGGTGCACGGCGTCGACGATCGCCGCGGAGGTCTTCTCCGGAATTGGCGCGACGAAACCGATCTGGCTCGACGCCAACTGGCGGGCCAGGTCGTAGTTCACCGGTCCCGATTGTTTGCCGCCGGCCATCGCGCTGCCGGCGCCGCTGAACATCTCGCCGAGCTTGCTGAAGATCTGCCCCAGCTGGGACATGTCGAATTCGGATCCGCCTTGAAACCCCATGCCGAACGGGTCGCCGGGCCCCCCGGATCCGGAGTCGGGATCCTTCTTGCG
Organism: Mycolicibacterium flavescens; assembly: GCA_900637135.1. Lineage (NCBI taxonomy): Bacteria > Bacillati > Actinomycetota > Actinomycetes > Mycobacteriales > Mycobacteriaceae > Mycobacterium > Mycolicibacterium flavescens. The sequence continues at coordinate 3,904,057 of LR134353.1, read as the reverse complement.
CTTGTCGCGCTCGGGGTCGTCGTCGCCGGCGGAGAAGCCGAAAGGCACGTCAGCCATGCCCCCAACGGTACTCACCAGGGCGGGGCCTTGTGGGTGGGCGCCTCACGCTGACAGCGAACCCGCCCTGGACCGCCCGTTTCCGGGTTGCGGCGGGATGACAGGCCCGCGACGGACGTCGTGGGCACGGTCGCGTGTAGCGCAACCTTTAGATTGGGCGTCAGTGTGAAGGTGAGGTGCCGCGTAGTGCGGTGGTTGAATCCTTTTCACCTGGTGTCTGGCTCTTAGATTGGCTGCCTCAGTGTGAAGGTGAGGTGCCGCGTAGTGCGGTGGTTGAATCCTTTTCACCTGGTGTCTGGCTCTTAGATTGGCTGCCGCCTTTGGTTGGCGTTCACGCGTTTTGCCGGCATCAGGTGTGAAGGACCGGCCGGCGTGACTTGATAGGAGCGTGGCACCGCCCCCAACTGAGGTATGTCCGCCGACCGGCCCAACCGTCACCTCTCAGTGAATGGAGGCAACCACCATGGTTGTTGTTGGAGCCGATGTACACAAGCGCACGCATACCTTCGTCGCCGTCGACGAGGTAGGCCGCAAGCTCGGCGAGAAGACCGTCAAGGCCCTCACCGGCGGGCATACCGAAGCGGTGATGTGGGCCCGTGAGCATTTCGGAACCGATGTCATCTGGGCGATCGAAGACTGCCGGCATCTGTCAGCGCGTCTAGAGCGCGACCTGTTCGCGTTGGGGCAGAAAGTGGTGCGGGTCCCGCCCAAGCTGATGGCCCAGACCCGGGCCTCGGCCCGCACCCGGGGTAAGTCCGATCCCATCGATGCGCTGGCAGTCGCTCGTGGTTTCCTGCGTGAGCCCGATCTGCCGGTAGCCGCTCATGACGAGGTGTCGCGTGAACTCAAGCTGTTGGTGGATCGACGCGAAGACCTTGTGGCACAACGCACTGCGACGATTAACCGGCTGCTGTGGCGGGTTCACGAGCTCGATCCCGCCCATGCCCCCAAGGCGCGCTCGTTGAATCTGGCCAAGCACCGCAGACTGCTCGGCGACTGGCTGCACACCCAAACCGGCATCGTCGCCGAGTTGGCCCGCGACGAGCTGGCCGACATCAGCCGCCTCACCGAGACCATCGACGGGTTGGCCAAACGGATCGGTGCCCGTGTCCGCCAGGTCGCCCCGGTGTTGCTGGCCATGCCGGGATGTGGCGAGCTGACCGCGGCCAAACTCGTCGGCGAAACCGCCGGGGTGACCCGATTCAAGAGCGAGGCGGCCTTCGCGCGTCACGCCGGGGTGGCCCCGGTGCCGGTATGGTCGGGCAACACCCGCGGACGAGTCCGTATGACCCGCTCGGGCAACCGCCAACTCAACACCGCCCTACACCGCATCGCCGTCACCCAAATCCGCCTCCAGGGCCTCGGACAGACCTATTACCGCCACCGCATCACCAACGGCGACTCCACACCCGAAGCCCTGCGCTGCCTCAAACGCCGCCTGGCCCGCGTCGTCTACGGCCACCTGCACACCGACCACAACAATCGTCAAAAGCCTTGCCAAGCGGCAGCGGCTTGACATAGGAGAAACGCGTGAACAGGCGGACTTTGACGTTGATCGTCGCGCTCGTGCCGATTCTGGTGTTCGGCGTGCTGGTGTCGGCGGTGACGGTGCCCTTCGTCTCCCTGGGTCCTGGGCCGACGTTCAACACGCTCGGAGAGTTCGACGGTAAGCCGGTCGTCGAGATCGAAGGCACCGATGTCTATCCGACCTCGGGGCACCTGAACATGACGACGGTGTCGCAGCGCGATCAGCTCAGGCTGGGCGAGGCGATGGCGCTGTGGCTGTCAGGCCGCGAACAACTCGTCCCACGTGACCTGGTCTACCCGCCGGACAAGACCCGCGAAGAGGTCGACGAGGCCAACACCACCGATTTCCGCAACTCCGAACGCAGCGCCGAGTACGCCGCACTGCATTTTCTGGAGTTCCCGATGGCGGTGACGGTGGAAAACGTCAACGATCCGGGCCCGTCGGCGGGAAAGCTGCGCGACGGTGACGCGATCGACGCCGTCAACGGCACGCCGGTGACCACACTCGAGGAGTTCCAGGCCCTCTTGAAGGACACCAAGCCCGGCGACACCGTGAAACTGGACTACCGCCGCAAGGACGCGCCGTCCGGCGTCGCCACCATCACGCTGGGCAAGCACCCCGATCGCGACCAAGGTCTCCTCGGCATCGGTGTGCTCGACGCGCCGTGGGCTCCGTTCTCGATCGACTTCAACCTCGAAAAGATCGGCGGCCCGTCGGCGGGCTTGATGTTCTCGCTGGCGGTGGTCGACAAGCTGACCACCGGCGACCTCAACGGCGGGAAGTTCGTCGCGGGCAGCGGCACCATCAGCGGAGACGGCGAGGTCGGCTCGATCGGCGGCATCACCCACAAGATGCTGAGCGCGCGCGAGGAGGGCGCCACCATCTTTCTGGTGCCCGCCGACAACTGCGAAGAAGCCAAGACCGCGCCGCAGGACGGTATGGAACTGGTCAAGGTCGACACCCTGTCGCAAGCCGTCGACGCGTTGAAGACCTTGTCCGCCGGTGGCGAACGCCCCCATTGTTAGGTCACCGGCGAAACGCCGTTGCGTAGAGTTGGGGCCACGTCGAGCACGACGTACAGGAACTGGACTGGAGTCAACGAGTGGGTATGCGGCCCGCGGCACGAATGCCGAAGCTGACACGACGTAGCCGAATTCTCATCGCGCTGGGAGCCGTGATCGTGCTCCTGTTGTTGATCGGCCCGCGGCTGATCGACACCTACGTCGACTGGCTGTGGTTCGGCGAACTCGGCTACCGCTCGGTCTTCACCACGGTGCTGTTCACCCAGATCCTGCTGTTCCTCGTCGTGTCGCTGGTGATCGGTTCGATCCTGTTCGCGGGGTTGGCGCTGGCCTACCGGACCCGGCCGGTGTTCGTGCCGACCAACGGCCCCAACGACCCTGTCGCGGCCTACCGCACCGCGGTGATGGCGCGGCTGCGCCTCGTCGGCTTCGGGGTCCCCGCGCTCATCGGCTTGTTCGTCGGGTTGTTCGCGCTGGGCCAGTGGGAGACCGTCCAGTTGTTCCTGCACGGCAACAGCTTCGGGATCACCGATCCGCAGTTCGGAAAGGATCTGGGTTTCTACGCCTTCGACCTGCCGTTCTACCGGATGGTCCTGAACTACCTGTTCGTCGCGACCTTCCTGGCCTTCATCGGAAACCTGTTGGGCCACTATCTGTTCGGTGGCATCCGGCTCTCGGGCCGCGCCGGTGCGTTGAGCCGCGCCGCGCGCATCCAGTTGATCACCCTGGTCGGCATCCTGATGCTGCTCAAGGCGATCGCGTACTGGATGGACCGCTACGAGCTGCTGAGCCACACCCGCGGCGGCAAGCCGTTCACCGGTGCGGGCTACACCGACATCAACGCGGTGCTGCCCGCCAAGCTGATCCTGATGGCGATCGCCGTGATCTGCGCGGCCGCGGTGTTCTCGGCGATCGTGCTGCGCGACCTGCGGATCCCGGCGATCGGCGTGGTGCTGTTGCTGCTCTCCTCGCTGGTTGTCGGCGCGGGCTGGCCACTCGTCGTCGAGCAGTTCAGCGTCAAACCGAATGCGGCGCAGAAGGAAAGCGAATACATCGGCCGAAGCATCTCGGCGACCAGACAGGCCTACGGGCTCACCGACGACGTGGTGAGCTATCGCGACTATCCGGGTAACGCCCCCGCGACCGCAGCCCAGGTGGCCGCTGACCGCGCCACGACGTCGAACATCCGCGTGCTCGACCCCAACATCGTCAGCCCGGCATTCACCCAGTTCCAGCAGGGCAAGAACTTCTACTACTTCCCCGACCAGCTGAACATGGACCGGTACCGGGATGAGGACGGCAACCTGCGCGACTATGTGGTCGCCGCGCGCGAACTCAATCCCGACCGGTTGATCGACAACCAGCGCGACTGGATCAACCGCCACTCGGTCTACACCCACGGCAACGGTTTCATCGCCTCGCCGGCCAACACCGTGCGCGGTGTGGCCAACGACCCCAACCAGAACGGCGGCTACCCGGAGTTCCTGGCCAGTGTGGTCGGCGCGAACGGTGAGGTGATCTCACCCGGACCCGCCCCGCTGGCCCAGCCCCGCATCTACTACGGCCCCGTCATCGCCAACACCCCGGCCGACTACGCCATCGTCGGGGAGAACGGTGCGCCGCGGGAGTACGACTATGAGAACAACGTCGAGACCCGCAACTACACCTACACCGGTGAGGGCGGCGTTCCGATCGGGAGCTGGCTGACGCGCAGCGTGTTCGCCGCGAAGTTCGCCGAGCGAAACTTCTTGTTCTCCAACGTGATCGGGGAGAACAGCAAGCTCCTGTTCAACCGCGACCCGGCCAAGCGGGTCGAGGCGGTGGCGCCGTGGCTGACCACCGACACCGCGGTCTACCCGGCCATCGTCAACGAGCGCATCGTCTGGATCGTCGATGGCTACACCACGCTGGACAACTACCCGTACTCGGAGTTGACGACCTTGTCCTCGGCCACCGTGGACTCCAACGAGGTGGCGCTGAACCGGCTGCAGCCCGACAAGCAGGTGTCCTACATCCGCAACTCGGTCAAGGCCACCGTCGACGCCTACGACGGCATGGTGTCGCTGTACGCGCAGGACGAAGACGATCCGGTGCTGCAGGCGTGGATGAAGGTGTTCCCGGGCACGGTCAAGCCCAAGAGCGAGATCTCCGATGAACTGCAGGAGCATCTGCGCTATCCGGAAGACCTGTTCAAGGTGCAGCGCGCACTGCTGGCGAAGTACCACGTCGACGACCCGATCACGTTCTTCTCGACGTCGGACTTCTGGGATGTTCCGCTGGATCCGAACCCGACCGCGAGCAGCTACCAGCCGCCGTATTACATCGTGGCCAAGGACCTTGCGGCCAACGACCGTGCGGCATCGTTCCAGTTGACCAGTGCGATGAACCGGTTCCGCCGCGACTTCCTGGCCGCGTTCATGAGTGCCAGTTCCGACCCGGACACATACGGCAAAATCACCGTGTTGACGATCCCGGGACAGGTCAACGGTCCCAAGCTGGCGTTCAACGCGATCAGCACGGATACCGCGGTGTCCCAAGACCTCGGTGTCATCGGCCGCGACAACCAGAACCGCATCCGGTGGGGCAACCTGCTGACGCTGCCGGTCGCCGAGGGTGGATTGCTGTATGTCGCACCGGTATACGCCTCACCCGGGGCCAGCGACGCCGCGTCGTCGTACCCGCGCCTGATCCGCGTGGCGATGATGTACAACGACAAGGTCGGCTACGGCCCGACGGTGCGCGACGCGCTCATCGAGTTGTTCGGGCCCGGCGCGGACGCCACGGCCACCGGCCCCGCGCCGATCGCGGGCACCGGCGGCGAGCAGCCCGCGGCGCAGCCACCGGCCGACGGTGAAGTTCCGACGGCTCGCCCGCCGGCCAACCAGCAGGGCCGGACGCCGCAGCCGCCGGCGGCGGCGGTGCCGCCGGGCGGGCCGGTCGAGCTGTCGGGTGCGAAAGCCGCTGCGCTGCAAGAGGTCAACACGGCGCTCGATGGGCTGCGCCAGGCACAGCAGGGCGGTAACTTCGCCGAGTTCGGCGAGGCGCTGCAACGCCTCGACGATGCGATGGAGAAATACCAGTCCGCGAACTGATGCACCAACAGCCGCGTGGGCCCACGCCAAGCCGCGAGCGTCCGTGTTTGCACCGCGACACGCCGACATAGTGCGTACATCTGCGGTCGCTCGCGGGGGGGCCAACGGCCATTCAATCGCAGGCGTGACGCGATTCACCACCATCGGTGACCGCGCGATTTGGAACTGCGCGAGCGCCTTCGGTAACGTTGCGTTCACCCGACGCGGGGTGGAGCAGCTCGGTAGCTCGCTGGGCTCATAACCCAGAGGTCGCAGGTTCGAATCCTGTCCCCGCTACTAGGTGGAACGGCCCTCGGAGGACACTCCGGGGGCCGTTCTCATTGGCTTCTCAATGGCTTCTCACTGGCTACGCCACCCCCGCAACCATCGGCCCGATGCTTGCCGCAGGAGAGCCCCGCACCGCACACTTCTCACGTGGACCCCACCGAAGGATGCTGCGATGGCGTTGGTCGTTGATCCGCTCGACGACATCGGGGTGATCCGCCTCTCCCGGTGGATCTTCAACTGCTACCTGATCCGTGGCGACCGCGGCGTTGTCGTGGTCGACGCGGGCATGCCCGGCAGCGCCGACGACGTCGCGGGCGTGCTGTCGGTCTACCGCGGCACCGTCGGCGCGGTCGCAGCCACCCACGGCCATAGCGACCACGTCGCCGGGGCGCCGCGACTGGCCGCCGAACACAGCGTGGCGCTACATCTTCCCGAGGTCACTCTCAGCTATCTGGACGGTACGCGGCAACCCCGCACCCCGGCGCTGAGCAAGATCGTCCAGATCTGGCCGACCCTGATCAGCCAGCCGATGGACCTGACCGGGCTGCGCGGCTTCGCCGACGGTCCGCGCATCGCCGGGTACGGCGGAAGCAAGGGGATGGTCGGTGACGCCCTTGGCGGGGCGCGACCGCTGGCAGACGGTCAGCCGCTGCCCGGCGCGCCGGGCTGGGAGGTGCTGCACGTGCCCGGCCACACCGACGACTCGACCGCGTTCTGGCATGCCGACAGTCGGACCCTGATCTCCGGCGACGCGGTGCTCAGCGCGGGCGGGCAAGCCTGGTTCACCCCCGAGACCGTCGACACCGCCACCGCGAAACGCAGCGAGCAGCGCATGCGCGCGCTGCCCGTCGAACACCTCCTGCCCGGCCACGGTCTGCCGGTGCACCGGGTCGACGTCTGGGCCGATACCCGCTGAAGCTGGCCTAGGAACGAAGCCTCCCACCCCGTAGGATCACCGCAAATTCCCGTAAGTTAGCTTAGGCGATATTTACTAGACGGAAAATCGCGAATTGAGCGGGTAAGTACTGCGAGGTTATCTATGAAATCGTTGGCTGCGACCTTTGCCGAGCGGTTGACCAGCTCCGATCACAGCCTCTACGTCTTCGACGACGGCACATGGACGCGCCACCCCTGGCCGGAAGTGCACGCCCGCGCGGAGAACGTCGCCGACTGGCTGCTCAACGAGGAAGTCGCCGCGCTCGGCCTGGCCAACGAGCCCACCGTCGAACTCATCGCGGCCATCCTCGGCGCCTTCCAGGCCGGCGTGCCGGTGACCATCGCGCCCGGCCCCGTCCGCGGCGCCGACGCCGACAAGTGGGCGCAATCCACGGTGGCCCGGTTCGCGGGCATGGGCGTCAGCCACGTGCTCAGCCGGGGGCGTCAGCTGGAGCAACTCGGCCTCGTGGACAGCGCTCCGATCGTCAAGGAACTGGATGCGGTCGCCCCGCTGACCCAATCGACGAACTTCCGGCGCTCCGACCGAGCCGCCGACATCGCGATCCTGCAGGGCACAGCAGGCTCCACAGGCGTGCCGCGCGCGGTGCAGCTGTCACCGGGCGCGGTGCTCGCCAACCTCGACGGTCTGAACACGCGGATCGGGGTCGGGCCGGGTGACGTCGGCTGTTCCTGGCTGCCGCTGTACCACGACATGGGTCTGAGCTTCGTGCTCGCCGGGGCGTTGGCCGGTATCGACGTGTGGCAGGCGCCGACCGCGGCGTTTCAGGCCTCGCCGTTTCGGTGGCTGAACTGGCTCACCGAGAGCCGCGCCACGATCACCGCTGCGCCGAACATGGCCTACGGCCTGATCGGGAAGTACTCGCGACGCGTCACCGACGTCGACCTTTCTGACCTGCGGTTCGCGCTCAACGGCGGCGAACCCGTCGACTGCGCGCTCACTGCGCGCTTCGCCGAGGAGATGGCCCGATTCGGATTCGACGCGGGCGCGCTCGCGCCCTCCTACGGCTTGGCCGAATCCACCTGTGCGGTAACGGTTCCCGAACCCGGTAGCGGGCTGATCGTCGACGACGCCGGTCATGCGCTGCTGGGCGAGCCGATACCCGGCATGGCGGTGCGCGTCGATGAGCGCAGGGACGGAAAGGTCGGCGAGATCCTGATCCGCGGTACCTCGATGATGTCGGGTTACCGCGGTGACGCACCGTTGCATCCCGACGACTGGTTCGCCACAGGCGATCTCGGCTACCTCGTCGACGGCAGCCTCGTGGTGTGCGGTCGTGCCAAGGAACTGATCACCGTCGCCGGCCGCAACATCTTCCCCGCAGAGGTCGAGCGGGTGGCCGCCGTTGCGTCCGGTGTGCGCGAGGGCGCCGTGGTGGCCATCGGGGTGGGGGAGCGGTCGATCCGTCCCGGTGTCGCGATCGTCGCCGAGTTCCGCGGACCCGACGAGGCGCGGTCGCGCGCCGACCTCATCGAGCGCGTCGCATCCGAATGCGGTGTGGTGCCCACCGAGGTCGTCTTCGTCAAACCCGGTACTCTGCCGCGAACCTCGTCGGGCAAGCTGCGCAGGCTCGAGGTGAAACGCGACCTGCTGCAGCAGCAGTGAGCTCGCCGACCACGTGACAGGATGACGCGCGTGGGTGAACGCGTCAGCTTCGCAAGCGCCAGTGGACCCGCACTGGCGGGCGTGATCGATCTTCCCGACGGTGACGTACGCGGCTGGGGCGTCTTCGCCCACGGGTTCACGCTCGGCAAGGACTCGCCGGCGGCCAGCCGGATCTGCAAGCAACTCGCCGCCGAGGGCATCGGCATGCTGCGGTTCGACAACCTCGGTCTTGGCGACTCGGAGGGCGACTGGAGCGACGGGTCGTTCTCGCACAAGGTCGCCGACACCGTGCGCGCCGTGGAGTTCATGAACGACGAGGGCCGCGAGGTGCGCCTGCTGGTCGGGCATTCCTTCGGCGGCTCGGCCGTCGTCGCCGCCGCCCACGACTGCCCGACGGTGAAGGCGGTCGCCACCATCGCGGCCCCCTACGAACCCGCCCACGTCGAACGGATTTACGACGCGGTCGTGGAGCGGATCGAGGAAGAGGGGGAGGCGCAGTTCCGCATCGGCGGCAAGGCGCTGACGCTGAAGCGGCACTTCGTCGAAGACGTCCGCAATGCCGACCTCCGCGAGCGCATCCACAACCTGCGCCGAGCCCTTCTGGTGATGCATTCGCCCACCGACAACACCGTCGGCATCGCCAACGCCAGCGAGATCTTCCAGTGCGCGCGACACCCGCGCAGCTTCGTCTCACTCGAAGGCGCCGATCACCTGCTCACCGAAAAGGATCAGGCAGCACGCGCGGCGCGGATCGTCAGCGCCTGGGCCGACCCTTACCTATAGTCACCGGACGGCGACGACGACCTTGCCCTTCGCCGAGCGATCCTCGAGCGCGGCGATCGCGTCGGCGGCCCGCTCTAATGGGAACACCTGCGGCTGCGGCGCCGACACCTTGCCCGACGCCAGAAGCGGTTCGAGTTCGGCCCACTGCTCGGCGAGGTAATTGGGATGAGTGAAAGTCCAAGCGCCCCAACCGACTCCGACCGCATCGACGTTGTTGAGCAGCAACCGGTTCACCTTGACGGTGGGAATCTCGCCGCCGGTGAAGCCGACGACGAGCAGCCGTCCACCCGGGGCAAGCGAGCGCAGCGAGTCGGTGAACCGATCCCCGCCGACCGGATCGACGACGATGTCCACACCGCGGCCCTCGGTCAGCTCCTTGACCTTGTCCTTGAATCCCTCGACCGGCACGACGTCCGTCGCGCCTGCCGCCGTGGCCACCGCACCCTTCTCCTCGGTGCTCACCACCGCGATCACCCGAGAGGCACCCCATGCCGGCGCCAACCGCAGCGTCGACGTGCCGATGCCGCCTGCGGCCCCGTGCACCAGCACGGTCTCGCCCTCGGCCAGCCGGCCGCGGGTACGCAACGCGTGGTGCATCGTGAGGTCGTTGAAGAGCAGGCCCGCACCGGCCTCGAAGGAGACGTTGTCGGGCAGCTTGAAGACGCGCTCGGCGGGCAGTGCGACGACCTCGGCCATCGCGCCGCACAGCATCGTCAACGCCGCGACGCGATCGCCGGCCTTCACATGTGCGCCGTCCGGCGCGCTGCGCACCACGCCGGCGACCTCACCGCCCGGCGTGTAGGGCATCTCCGGCTTGTACTGATAGAGCCCGCGCGACTGCAGCACATCGGGAAACGCGACCCCGGCCGCGTGCACTTCGATGACGACCGCGCCGTCGCCGTCCGGCTCGTCGACCTCGGCGAGTTTGGCGGCTTGTGGTCCGTCGAGGCTGGCAATCTGAATCGCGCGCATGCCCGCAATTTAACTCGACTCGACTGCCGGGCCCCCGCCGCGGCACCGATAGTCGCCAAAACGCGGCGGGGGGTGCCGCAGGAAGCGCACACTGTTAGATAAGCTCACTTATCCGGCAACGTTGCCGAGTTCGAACGGAGCGCACATGAGCAGTGGTCCCCGCAGCCGGTCGAGGGTTTCGGCCTTCGCCCCCGCTCAGTCCCTCCCGCCCGGACACGCCGTGGAGGTGCGCTCCAGGGATGGCATCCGCCTGCACGCCGAGGTCTTCGGCCGCGAGGACGGTTATCCGATCGTGTTGGCGCACGGCATCACCTGTGCGCTGCGGGTGTGGGCCCATCAGATCGCCGATCTGTCCCGGGACTACCGCGTGATTGCGTTCGACCACCGCGGCCACGGCCGCAGCGCGGTGCCGGTGCGCCGCGGCGCCTACAGCCTCGACCATCTGGCCGCCGACCTCGACTCCGTGCTGGATGCGACGCTGGCGCCCGGTGAACGGGCGGTCATCGCCGGCCATTCGATGGGTGGCATCGCCATCACCTCGTGGGCCGAGCGCTACGCCGAGCGGGTGACCGAACGCGCCGACGGCGTTGCGCTCATCAACACCACCACCGGCGACCTGCTGCGCAACGTCAAGTTGCTGCCCGTGCCCGCGCCGCTGGCCAACGTCCGCGTCCGCACCGCGGGGACCTTTCTGAAGACGTTCGGTGCGACGCCTCTGCCGCGCGCCATCTACGGACCGAATCAGCGCTTCGTCTCGATGCTGGCGGTCGGCCGCGACGCCGATCCCGCGATCGCCTCTTTCGTACATGAACTGTTCGCGGCGACCTCGCCGGTCGGCCGCGGCGGCTGGGCCCGCACGCTGGTCGACCATCTCGGACCGCAACACATCGGGCTGAACAACCTGGTCGTGCCGACGCTGGTGATCGGCAGCCGCAAGGACCGGCTGCTACCGCTGACGTCGTCTCGTCGGATCGCCGAGGTGGCGCCCAATCTGAGCGAGTTCGTCGAGTTGGCGGGCGGGCACTGCGCCATCCTGGAGCGTCCCGACGAGGTGAACATGCATCTGCGTGGCCTGATCGAGTCGGTGACCGCCGAACGCCGCGTCAGTTCCTGATCAACTACTCAGCGCGCGATGCACTTCGTCTGCGGCGCGCCTGCCGGACCGGACGGCGCCGTCCAGGAAACCCGTCCACGCGTCAGCGGTTTCGGTTCCCGCCCAATAGATCCCGTCGATCGGCTTGCGCAGCCACGGGCCGTATGTCGTCCACGAGCCGGGCGGAACGGCCGCCGTCGGCCCTCCCGGCGCGAAATCCTCTGCACCCCAACAGTGGTCGAGATAGTCGATCGGGTCCAGCGCGGCGTTGCCGAACAGCCCCGCGAACCCCGTAAGCGCCCGCTCCCGGCGCTGCTCTGCCGGTAGCGAGTCGAACGAGCGTGAGTCGACGAAACCCAGCAGGATGCCGGGTCCGCCCCCGTTGCCGGACCCATCGTCGGAGGGGCTGACGTCGAACGTGATGAACACCGGTCCTTCGTCGGAAAGCGCCTCTCCCGAAAGCCCTTTCGCGCGCCAGAACGGCTTCTCGTACGCGGCGTACGCCTTGCTCAGATTGCCCTGCGGCCAGTGCTGCGCCAGCTTGCCGTACTCGGCGGGCAGCTCGGGTGAGAATTCGATCGCCTGGCGGTGTTCGGGCGGGATGGCGACGACGACGGCCTTGGCGCGCACCGCACCCCGATCGGAGGTCACGGTGAGCGTGCCGTCGCTGTGGCGTTCGATGCTGCGCACCGCGGCGTCGAGTACGACGCGCGAGCCCAACTCCTCGGCCATCCGGATCGCGATCTGCTGGGTGCCGCCAGGGAACCGGCTCTGCTGGGCGCCGCCTTCGACGTCGAGCATGCGGTCGAGACCGCCTGCGGCCCTGACGTAGCGCACGGCGTGCAGCATCGACACCGCGTCGGGCTCACAACCCCAGGTCACCCGAGACATGATCGCCATCAGATCCCGCGTTCCGGCGCTCGCGTGCACCGACTTCAACCAGCCGTCGAGCGACAGAGAGTCCAGTGCGTGCGCGTGCGGGGCGGTCCACGGCGCCTCGACGGCCACCCGCCGACATGCGCGCTCGAAGCGCCACTGGATGCGCGACACGTCGAGCAGTTCGATGATCGACAGCCGGGGAATCGTGCTGCGATACGAGCGGACCCGCCCCCGCCACCGGATCAGGTTCTTACCACCGCTGAAGGTGGGCACCGTCTCACAGCCCAGTTCGGCAGCGAGTTCTTCGACGGCGTCCTGCGTGGGTCCGATGAAGGTACCGCCGAGGTCGACGGGCACGCCGGCGATCGTCGCCGTCGACGACCGCCCGCCGACCCGGTCGCGGCCTTCGAGGACGACGACGTCGTAGCCGAGCCGATCCAACTCGCGCGCCGCCGCCAAACCGGCGAATCCGGCGCCCACGACGACCGCGTCGGCACTGGCTTGGATGGTCACGCGATTAGGCTCTCACGCCGTGAAGGTCATGACAGCGTTGTTCGGTCCAACCGATGCGATCGAGCGGGCGCAAGCACTGCGCGACGCGGGGGCCAGCGGGGTGTTCACCTTCGAAGGACCCCACGACGTGTTCGCGCCGCTCACGTTGGCGTCGACGGTGGGCGGTCTGGACCTGATGACCAACGTCGCCATTGCGTTTCCGCGCAACCCGATTCAGCTCGCCCACCAGGCCTACGACCATCAGGTGCTGGCCGAGGGCCGCTTCACGCTGGGTCTCGGAACGCAGGTGCGCACGCAGGTCGAGAAGCGGTACGGCGCGGCGTTCGATCGCCCGGTCGCCCGCATGAAGGAGATGGTCGCCGCGCTGCGGGCGGTGTTCACCGCATGGGAGACCGGCGAACGTCTCGACTTTCGGGGCGAATACTTCCGGCACACGCTGATGACACCGACGTTCAACCCGGGCCCGAACCCGTATGGCCCTCCGCCGATCTATCTCGGCGCGCTCGGCCCGAAGCTGACCCGCGCCACCGCAGCGGTCGCCGATGGCCTGCTGGTCATGCCGTTCGGCTCGAAGCGATTCCTGCACGAGGCGACGATGCCCGAGGTGCGCGCAGGCCTGTCGGAGTCGGGGCGGTCCTTCGACGACTTCGCGCTGGTGCCCGAGATCATCGTGTCGGTCGGTACGCACGATGCCGACCACGACGCCGCGCGCCGGCTGTTGGCGTTCTACGGCTCCACTCCCGCCTACCGCCCGGTGCTCGACGTGCACGGCTGGGGCGAACTGCAGCCCGAGCTCAACGCGCTGTCCAAACAGGGCCGGTGGCAGGAGATGGGCACCCTGATCGACGACGAGATGCTGCACACCATCGCGGCGTGCGGCACCCCGGCCGAGATCGCCGCCCACATCCGCGACCGCGTCGGCGGGGTGTCCGACCGCGTCTGCCTCTACCAGCCCGGACCCATCGCGATCGATGCGTTGGCCGAGATCGTCGACGCACTGACAGGTTGACTCCTATGGTGGTACTCAGCGGGACCAAAGGAGGTTGCGGATGAGTGCCAATGGGCGCGAAGAGCGTGTTGACGACTACTCCGATGTGCTGATCATCGGGGCGGGCATCTCGGGGATCGGCGCGGCCTACCGCCTGCAGGAGAAGAACCCGCACACGTCCTACAAGGTGCTGGAGCGGCGGGCACGCATCGGCGGCACCTGGGATCTGCACCGCTATCCAGGCATCCGGTCCGACAGCGACATCTTCACGCTGAGCTACCCGTTCGAGCCGTGGACCCGGCCGGAGAACGTGGCCGACGGACCTGACATCCGCGAGTACCTGGTCCAGACCGCCCGCAAGCACGACATCGACGAACACATCCGGTTCAACACCCACGTGTTGTCGGCCGACTGGGACTCATCCACCGATACGTGGACGGTGCACACCGAACAGGACGGGACACCCAAGACGTACCGGAGTCGCTTCCTGTTCTTCGGCACCGGTTACTACAACTACGACGAGCCCTACCGTCCGGATTTCCCCGGCCTCGATGAGTTCAGCGGCGGCGTCGTGCACCCGCAGCATTGGCCGGAGTCGCTGGACTACAGCGGCAAACGCATCGTGGTCATCGGCAGCGGCGCGACCGCGGTGAGCATGATCCCGTCGCTGACCGAGAAGGCAGGCCACGTGACCATGCTGCAGCGCTCGCCCACCTACATGCTAAGCGGACCGCGGATCAACCCGATCGTGCAGGCGCTGCGCAAAGTGCTGCCCGGCCGGGCGGGTTACTGGGGTGCGCGCATCTACAACACCATCTTCACGGTGTTCATCTATGCTTTCGCCAAGGCGGCGCCCAAGCTCAGCAGGCGCTATATCCGCAACTACGCCAAACGCAATCTGCCCAAGGGCTATCCGGTCGACAAGCACTTCAAGCCGCGTTACGACCCGTGGGACCAACGGTTGTGCGCGATGCTCGACAACGACTTCTACGACGCGATCAACACGGGCCGCCTCGACGTGGTGACCGACCGGATCGACCACATCGATGCGTCCGGCGTCGTGCTGCGGTCCGGACAGCGGATCGACGCCGACGTGCTCATCACCGCGACCGGCATCCAATTGCAGGCGCTGGGCGGGGTTTTGATCAGCATCGACGGTGAGGAGGTCAAACCGCAGGACCGGTTCGTCTACAAGGAGCACATGCTCGAGGACGTGCCCAACCTGGCCTGGTGCGTCGGCTACATCAACGCGTCGTGGACATTGCGCGCCGACCTGACCGCTCGGGCTTTCGCAAAGCTGATCTCCTACATGGACTCTCACGGCTATACGCACGCATACCCGCATCTCGGGGACAAGCCCATGGCGGAAAAGCCCGCCTGGAACATCAACGCCGGCTACGTACAACGTGCGGGACATGTGCTGCCGAAGTCGGGCACGCACCGGCCGTGGAACGTCCGGCACAACTATGTGCTCGACGCGATCGACCACCGCCTCGACCGGATCGAGGAGTCAATGGTGTTCGGCCGCGCGCCGGTGCGGGTGACACCGGTCGCCTGAGCGCACAGGCTAGTTCGGCACCCTGACCGCCACACCGGCTGCCAGAAGCGTCGAGGCGGACAGTCCGAACGTCGACCTGAAGCGGTCGGACAGATGCGAGGGGCTGGCGAAACCGGTCTGCATCGCGGCGTCGGTGAGGTTCATGCCGTCGGCCACGGCTCGGCCCGCATCCAGTAACCGCAGCCACAGCCGGTAACGGCGGACGGTGGTGCCCAATTCGTCGCGGAACAGATGAAGGAACCGCGACTCCGAAAGACCTATCTCCACTGCTAGTTCGCGCGAGGAGACCGATCCGGCCGGATCCTCACGAATTCGGTTGGCAGCGCCCATGATACGCGGATCGATACGCCGGTCCGCTGCGGGTGCGGCCACGTCGAGCCAGTGGGACGCACCGTCGTCGTCGAGCGGCACGAACTGCAGGCGCTCCTCGTCGACGTGTCCGGCGCCGACTTCTCCGTTGCCTTCGCCGACCTTCGCGCGACAACTCTGGGCGCGGTCCGACATGGGCTCGAGGTAGCACGACACCAGACCGGTGCCGTGGCAGGTCAGTCGGTGCGTGAGCCGCGGCGGGATGAGCACGCTGCGTGCGTCGACGCGCTCGCGGTGTTGGCTCTCGACGGTGAGCGGTCCACCGATACCGACCGCCAGACACCACACCGAGCCGGAATGCGGCGCGAGCTTGAGGCTCGGTCCGGCGTACAGGGCCTGGCCGGGCCACAACCACACCGTCGGACAGCAGGTTTGTGGAAGCGCGTCAGCCGCGTATGCGGTCATGCTGGCCTCCTGGTCGATTGACGGGAGGCTACCGTGGCAGACGCGGTCGTGGCGATGATCGCCGTGTTCTTCGCCGGGATGGGGATCTATGCGCTCGCCGCACCCGAGGCGCTTGTCCGGCCGTTCGGCACTACGCTCGGCGGCGCCGCGGCGCGGGCGGAGGTGCGCGCGGTCTACGGGGGTTTTGGAGTGGCCGTCGCCGGTGTCCTGGCGTATGCGGTGGTCGACGACGGGGCACTGCGCACGGGTGCGGTGTTCACGGTCGGGGCCGCGCTGGCCGGAATGGCGTTCGGTCGCCTGGTGTCGGCGGTCGTCGACCGCCGAACGTCGTTCTACCCGAACTGGTTCTACTTCTTGGTCGAGGCGCTCGCCGCGGCCGCCCTCATGGTGATTTCGGTGCGCTACTGATCCCGCAGCGACGGTGAGCGCACCGAACCGCTCAGTCGGCTCAGTCGGCCAGGGTCAACCAGTCCTTGAAGCCCGACGGGTCATGTCGGCCGAGTGCACCGTGTTCGAACAGGCCCCACCCTTCGCTGGTCTTGCCGCCTTCGGTGCACTCGGCGCGGCCGACGTGGTCGATGACGCCGAACATGGCGCGGCCGTTGACCGCCGGATCGGTCATGTCGTAGGTGAGGCGCTCGGTGAACTTGTCGCCCTTCCACACCCCGTGCAGCCAATCCGAGTCACCGCCGTATCCGCCGCCGATGTGGATTGGTACCGCCAGCTTCGACTCGACCTCGAACACCACCGGCGACCCGTCCGGGGTGGTCGCTTCGATGGTGGCGCCGTAGGGGATTCGGGTGCCGGAGGTGTAGTGGATCTTCACTCGCGGCCAGCCGAGCTGTTCGACGCGGCCGTCGCGCCAGATGCGGGTGCAGTCGTTGAGGCTGCGGAACCCGGTCGGATCCTCCTGGATGATCAGGCAGATCCCGAAGTCGTCGAACGCCATCGGCACGTAGAGCCACCACATGCCCTCGAACGGGGGATCGGCGGGGCGGCCGGCGGGTTCGGCCTCGCCGATGGGGCGGATGCCCCACGACCGGTCGCGGCTGCCGATCCACACCTCCGGGTCGACGGTGATGTCCTCTCCGTCGATCGAGATCACCCCGCTCCAGGACCCGACCTGCGCGAATCGCTGGGCGTCCAACGTGATTCGGGTGCCGGTGCGTAGGACGTGCCGCTGCTCCTGGATGGCGTCGAACAGACCGTTCCAGGTCAGGTCGACGGCGATGCCCTCGGTCTCCTCGAGCACGATCCGCAGTTTGCGCAGCGGTTCGGTGACCTCGACGCGGTAGCCGAGCACGTGCTGGTTGAGCCGGTCGGAGTCGATGCCGTCCGACAGATGCACGGCGGTCTGGGTGTCGCCGCGCCTGGCCAGGACGAAGGCGTCCTTCACACCCAGGTTCGGGTAGTACCCGATGCCGGTGATCACGAAGATGTCACCGGTGCGGTCATGGGCGTTGAAGTAGGACCGGTCGTAGAAGTTGCGGTCGGACGATCCCGGCCACGCTATCGGTTGGGGGATCTGGTGAATCGGGAATTCGTCGGTGGGACCGAGCATCAGGAGTCATCTCCAATGAGTCGTTTCAGCAGCGCGCCGTGATAGAACAGCGATTCGACGTCGTCGGGTTGTTCGATCTCGCCGAACCGCACTCGCCGCGCGCTGGTGCGCATGAACACACACGCCCAGATCACGCCGGAGTAGACGTAGAACCAGTTCAGGTCGCCGAGTTCGACCCCGGTCAGCGCCGCATAGGTCTTCTTGACGTCCTCCTCGCGCATGAAGTCGGGCAGCCCCGGCAATCCAGCAAGGCCGGCCAGCTCCTGGAAGACGTTGTGCGCGAATATCATCCACGCCGCATCCATCTCGCGCGGCCCGAGTGTGGCCATCTCCCAGTCGAGGACGGCCGCCGGCTGGTAGCCGGAGTACAGCACGTTGCCGACGCGGGAGTCGCCCCAGACCAGGACGGGATCGTTCGCTGCGGCGCCGGCGGGCCAGTTGGCCTCCAGCCAGTCGAGCGCGCGCTCGACCAGCGATGAGCGCCCGATGTCGGGGACTGCGAACTGGTACCAGTCCTGGAGCCAGTTGAGGTTGCGCCGCAACGCATTCTGATCGGATTCGTCGTCGAGAAATCCGAACACCGCCTCGGGTTCGGGAATCGAATGCAGTTTGGCGATCACGCCGACCGTGGCGTCCTGCAGTTCGCGGCGTTGTTCGGCGGGGGAGTCGGCGAACCAGTTCCCGCCGAACGTGTACGGCATGACATCGGGCGGCACCCGGCCGTCGACGTAGTCCATCAGGAAGAACGGCGTACCGAGCACGTCGCCGCTGTTCTCCAGCCAACGCACCTGTGGCACCGGAACGTCGGTCTTCTCCTGCACCAACCGGATCACGTCGAATTGGTGATCCATCCGGTACGACGAGAACACCGGAACGTCCTCGGTGGTGGGCGCCACCCGCGCCACCCATTTCTGGGCCTGCGGTTGCCCGTCGACGGACCATCGTCCGGTCAGGATGATCGTCTCCGAGGACATCCCATTGGCGTCGACGCCACTTTCCACGGTGATCTCCGGTGCCGCCCCGTCCGGCAGGACGGTCGACAGCCATCGGGACATCACACCGGGCAGGGTGGACAGATCGCGACTTGAATGTTCGAGGCGGCTGACGTCTTCGACAGCCGGTTCGTTGGCCACAGCCTCTTCTTTCGCCGATAATTACGATACGGTGGGTAGCGTTATGAAACCAGACGCGTCACCGGTTGACAAGACCCCGGGCGCCGGGCGGCCCCGGGATCCACGCATTGACGCTGCCATCTTGCGGGCGACGGCGGATCTCCTTGCGGAGATCGGATATTCGAATCTGACGATCGCCGCGGTGGCCGAGCGGGCGGGCACCACCAAGACCGCGCTGTACCGCCGGTGGTCGAGCAAGGCCGAGCTGGTGCACGAAGCGGCGTTCCCCGCCGCGCCGACCGCGATCGCCACCCCGCCGGGGGATATCGCCGCCGACATCCGCGCCATGCTCACCGCCACCCGCGATGTATTCGCCTCTCCGGTGGTGCGGGCGGCGTTGCCCGGTCTGATCGCCGACATGGTCGCCGACGATGAGCTCAACGTCCGTGTGATGGACCGGTTCACCGGTGTGTTCGCGGCCGTGCGCGACCGGGTGGCCGACGCGGTTCGGCGGGGTGAGGTCTATCCCGATGTCGACCCGGACCGGTTGGTCGAGGTGATCGGCGGGGCGACGCTGCTGCGGATGCTGCTGCGGCCGGGCGAGCCGCTCGGCGACGACTGGGTTGAGCAGACCACCGCCATCGTCGTGCACGGTGTGGTGGCATAGAGGGCGTGTTTGACGCGTTCCCCTCCGATTGGCGTTCCGCGTTGGTGCTGGTGCCGCACCCCGACGATCCGGAGTACGGGTGCGCCGCGGCGGTGGCGAAGTGGACTTCTGAGGGCAGGCGGGTCCATTACGCACTGGCGAGTCGCGGCGAAGCGGGCATCGCGGGGATGGCCCTCGAACAGGCCGGCCCGCTGCGAGAGCACGAACAGATGCGATCGGCAGCGGTCGTCGGTGTGGCCGACGTCCGGTTCTGGGAGTTTCCGGACGGCGAGATCCGCAACAGCCCCGAACTGCGGGCCAGGATCGTCCAGGCGATCAGTGAACTCCAGCCCGATGTGGTGATCAGCATCTACGGAGGTCCCGAGTGGTCGCCCGGCGCGCCCAACCAGCGCGATCACATCGAGTTCGCCGCGGCCGTCGTCGAGGCCTACGACAGCCTGCCCCACCCGCCGCGCTGGCTGTTTCAGAACGGGCCGCAGGCAACGCACGTCGAGGTGATCGACGACGGAGCCTTCGAGCGTGCGGTCACGTCACTTGCCGAGCACAGGGTTTACCTGTCGATGCTCGACCCGCACACCCCGATCACGGTGCACGCGCGCAAACAGCTGGAGTCGACGACGGCCCCGCGCCCCGAGCTCGGCGGCAGCCGCACAGTCGAATTCATCCTGCTGCGCCAACGCCGCTAACCCCCTGTTGTGCCCGTCGCGCCCGTCCCCCCTCTTGTGGCGCGAGCGTGCGGGTCTGCACACGACACGCCGCGAAAACTCGACACTTTGCGCACGTTCGACGCCCGCGAGCGTGCGAAAACCGTCGCAGAACGCCCGCGTGTCGTCAGCAGACACGCACATTCGCGGCACGGAAGGCACAGAAGGCACAGAAGGCGCAGAAGGTACAGAGGGTCAGCTGTCGATCTGGCGCTTGTTGCGCTCCGAGATGGCCTGGAACCGGTCGCCGAGGCCGGCGAAATCGCGGTGCTGGGCGAACGCGATCTTCTCCTCGGCGGCCAGCGCGGGATCGATCACCGCGGCCGCGCCCGTCGTGTAGATCTCCTTCAGGCCGAGCATGACTGACGCAGGCACCTCGGCGATCTGCACAGCCAGTTCGACGGCGCGGTCGACCAACCGGTCGTGGGCGACGACCTCGGTGATCAGGCCGATGCGCTCAGCGCGCGCGGCATCGACGACCTCGCCGGTCATCGACAGCCGCCGTGCCATCGCCAGCCCGACCACCTGGGGGAGTCGGGCCGTCATGCCGCCTCCGGGCAGGATGCCGACCCTGGCGTGCGTGTCGGCGAACACGGCGCGTTCGGAGGCGATGAGGAAATCGCAGCCCAGCGCCATCTCCAGCCCGCCGGTGAAGGTCGCGCCGTTGATGGCGCCGACGATCGGTGTGCGCATCTTGCCCGTCGCGGCGATGCAACTCTGCGACCGAAACTCCTCGAAATAGCTCAGGCCGTCGCGTTGTGCCTCCTTGAGGTCGACGCCGGCGCAGAACGCGGGGTCTGTGCCGGTGAGGACCACGGCGTTGACGGACTCGTCGGCGTCGGCCTCGGTGAGCGCGCTGTAAGTGGCCTTGATCAGTCCGCGACTCAAGGCGTTTCGAGCCTCCGGCCGGTTGAGGGTCAGCACCCGCACGGGACCACGGTCGTCGACGAGCACCAGCGGTTCGGTCATGGGAACCGAATCTAGCGTGCGGCCGGGTTATCACCTACAGTATTTACGAAACGGTGCCGTAACGGAAAGAGGGAGGCGATGGATTCCGACGTTCTCGTGGTCGGGGCAGGGCCGACAGGTCTGGCGGCCGCTTGTGGTCTGCTGCTGCAGGGTGTCCGTGTCCGGGTGATCGACGCGGCGGCCGCGCCCGCCACCACGTCGCGCGCCAACTTCCTGCACGCCCGCGGCTCCGAGGTGCTCGACCGTCTGGGTGCGCTCGGCGACCTTCCCGAACAGTCGGTGCGTGCGATGAGCATCCTGACCTACCTGGGCGACAAGCCGATCATGCGCATCCGCTTCGGCGACCCCGGTATGGACACCGCCGCACCACCGATGGTGATCTCCCAAGCGGCGGTCGAGGCCGCTCTCCGGGACCGGCTCACCGAACTGGGTGGTGAAATCAGTTGGGACACAGAGCTTACCGATGTCCACCAGCACGGCGGGACCGTCACGGCCGTCCTCGCCGGTGGGAACGACCTCACCGCCGATTGGCTGATCGGCTGCGACGGGGCGAGCAGCGCCACCCGCCGCGCCGCGGACATCGACTTCCCCGGAGTGCGCCTCACCGAACGCTTCCTGCTCGCCGACCTCCGCATCGACTGGAACCTCGACCGCTCAGGCACGACCGGCTGGCTACACCAGGACGGCATGCTCGGAGCGATGCCGATGCCAGACGGTCTGTGGCGCATCATCGCCTACGATCCGCATTCGGGGCAGCAAAAGCCCACGGACGATGAGATTCTCGCGCGGTTGAACCGGATCATTCCCGAGCGCACCGGCCGCTCTGCGCCGATCGAGCACGCGGAATGGCTGTCGATGTTCAGCGTGCACCGCCGATTGGCGACAACCTACCGGCGTGGCCGGGTGCTGATCGCAGGGGACGCGGCGCACACGCATGCGCCGTTCGGCGGACAGGGGATGCTGACGGGTCTCGGGGACGCCGAGAACCTTGCGTGGAAACTGGCGCTCGTCACGGCGGGCGCCGCCGACGAGAAGCTGCTCGACACATACGAGGCTGAACGACGTCCGCTCGCCACGGAGGTGTTGCGCAACACGAGCGCGGTCACCAAAGTCAATGTGGCGCAGAGCAGCATCGGCCGCTTCATTCGCGACCGTGTCGTGGTCCCGGTGATGAACCTGCCCGCAGTGCAGCGTTGGGTGACCTACCGCACCTCGCAGTTGTGGGTGACGTACCGCCGGGGTCCGTTGGCGGATCGGTCTTGCCGGTTGTCAGGCCTGCGTCCGGGGGACCGCGTGCCCGGGATTTCGGGCGACGAACTACACGGGTGCTGGGGGCTTTTGGGGGCCGACGACAATCTGGCGAGGATCGTGACCGAGCACCTCGGCGAGACCCGGGTCGCCGTCATCGATCGGCGCATCGATGGCGATCCCATGCTGGTGCGCCCCGACGGCCACCTCGCCTGGCGTGGAAGACAGCCAAAGGCGTTGCGCCGATGGTTGAGTCGTGCGCTGGCAACAGGCAGCGTGCGATGACGACGCCGGGTCCGGGCCGGCCACGCAGCAAGGACCTCGACACCGCCATCTTGCGGGCGGCGCTCGACATGTTCGTCGAACGCGGGATCGCGGGTATGAGCATCGAGCAGGTGGCCAAACGCGCCGGCGTCGGCAAACCCACGATCTACCGCCGTTGGTCGGGAAAGGAGCAACTCGTCGCGGATGCGATCGAAACGCATGTGAGCACGGACATACAGTGGCCCACCCGCGAGGAGATCACCGCCGGTGGCATCCATGATCTGGTGCGACACAACATATCCGGAGCCGCTCGCACGGCGACCGATGCTCGCTTCCGCGCATTGATCGCGCAGATCTACGGGTCGGCCGTCACGCATCCGGAGCTGTTGCGGACGTACTGGGACCGCTACATCCAGCCCCGCCGTAACCTTGCCTTCGCCATGCTCGAGCAAGCGCAGCGCGACGGCGAGGTCGACGAGGACGCCGACCTCGACGTTCTCGTGGACATGCTGGCCGGCGCGGTGACCTATCGGGTTCTGCAACCGAATCCGCTGACCGAGCGGCAGATGCGGCGCTACCTCGAATCCGCCTACCGTCAGGTCGGCCTGCTGTCCCGCGACTAACGCAGGAACTGGTCGGCGTTGTTGGCCAGATCCAGAAGCGGTTGCGGCAGCGCGCCCAGTGCGAACGTGACCGCCGCGGTCACCGTCACGACCGTCGTGCTGAGCGCACTCGGCACCACCAGCGTCGGGGGGTTCTCGGGCGGATCGGTGAAGAACATCAACACGATCACCCGCACATAGAAGTATGCGGCGATCGCGCTTGCGAGGACGCCGACAACCACCAGCGGCATCGCTCCGCCCTCGCCGGCTGCCTTGAACACCGCGAACTTCGCCACGAAGCCGCTGGTCAGCGGGATCCCGGCGAACGCGAGGAGGAACAGCGAAAACACCACGCCCACAATGGGGTATCGCCGCCCGAGGCCGGCCCACCGGGCCATCGCGGTATCCTCCTCGCCGACACCGTCGCGAACCAGGCCGACCACGGCGAACGCTCCCACGGTGCTGAAGCCGTATGCGAACAGATAGAACAGCGTCGACGACAGTCCCGCCTCGTTCGCGGCAATCACACCGGTGAGGATGAAACCGGTGTGCGACACCGCCGAATACGCCAGCATCCGCTTGACGTCGGCCTGGGTCACCGCTGCCACGGTGCCGACCACCATCGTCAGGATCGCGATCGCCCACAGCACGGGTCGCCAGTCGTCGCGCAGTTCGGGCAGCGCGACGTAGAACACGCGCAGCAACGCGCCGAATGCGGCGATCTTCGTCGCCGCAGCCATGAACGCCGTGATCGGAGTCGGCGCGCCCTGATACACGTCGGGAACCCAGCTGTGGAACGGGACGGCACCGACTTTGAACAGCACGCCGACCAGTACCAGTCCGATCCCGATCAGGGCCAGCGATGTCTTACCCGATCCTGCGGCGACAGCCTCCGCGATACCGACCAGATCCAACGTACCGGCGTATCCGTACAGCATGGCCACGCCGTAGAGGAAGAACGCCGACGAGAATGCACCCAGCAGAAAGTATTTCAGCGCTGCTTCTTGGGATAGCAGGCGACGCTTGCGCGCCAGACCGCACAACAGGTACAGCGGCAGCGACAGGATCTCCAGCGCGATGAACATGGTCAGTAGGTCATCGGATGCCGGGAACAGCAGCATGCCGCCGATGGCGAACATCGTCAGCGGGAAGACCTCAGTCTGGATCACGCCGGCCTTGGTGGCCACTTGTTCGGCGACGCTGCCGGGTACGGCCGACGCCTGGGGGGTGAATCCGTCCAGGCCGCGGCGACCACCGTCGGCGACCTCGGTGCCGACCTGTCGCTCAGCGATCAGCAGGACCCCGAGCACACCGACGAGCAGGATGGTGCCCTGCAGGAACAGCGCGGGGGAGTCGATGACGACCGCACCCATCACGGCCGAGCGGCCGATGGAGCCGTGCAGGGTACGTGCGAGCACCACCACGGCGACCAGGGCGGCCGCCAGGCCCCCGAAGCAGAGCACCAGTTGGCTCGCGTACCGGTGCTTCCGCGGCAGGAACGCCTCGACGAGGACGCCCGCGATGGCGACCCCGAACACGATGAGCATCGGGCAGACCAGACCGTATTCGACGGTCGGCGGGGTGAGGGTCATGGTCTCGGCCCTTCCGCGACTCTGGGTACGGGATCAGGTTGGTCGATGGTCGTCAGGGTGTGATCGACCGCGGGGTTGATGACGTCGAGTGCGGGTTTCGGATACACCCCCAGCACGATCAGCAGGGCGATCAGCGGTGCGACGACGACGAGTTCGCGCGGCACCAGGTCGCGCACCCGCTCGTTGCCCTCGGTGACGGCTCCGGTCATCATCCGCTGGTACATCCACAGGATGTAGATCGCCGACAGCACCAGCGCCGTGGCCGCGAACACCGCCAGCACCGGGTACCGCGTGAATGTGCCGATGAGCACCAGGAATTCGCTGATGAACGGCGCCAGACCGGGCAGCGACAGCGTCGCCAGTCCGGCGACGAGGAACGTGCCCGCCATCACCGGTGCCACCTTCTGGACGCCACCGAACGCCCGGATCAGTCGAGTGCCCCTGCGCGACACCAGGAACCCGGCGATCAGGAACAGGGCGGCCGTCGACAGACCGTGGTTGATCATGTACAGCGTCGAACCGGACTGGCCCTGGCTGGTCATCACGAAGATGCCCAGGATGATGAACCCGAAGTGGGAGATCGACGTGTAGGCGATCAACCGCATCACGTCGGTCTGGCCGATCGCGAGGATCGCGCCGTAGACGATGCCGATCACCGCCAGCGTGACCACCAGGGGCTGGAAATACGTTGACGCGTCGGGGAACAACTGCAGGCAGTACCGCAGCATGCCGAAGGTCCCGACCTTGTCCATGACCGCCATCATCAGCACCGCGCTGGCCGGGGTGGCCTCGACGGCCGCATCGGGCAGCCAGCGGTGGAACGGCCACAATGGCGCCTTGACCGCGAACGCGAACATGAAGCCGAGGAACAGCAGGTTCATCACGGCGGGGTTGACGGCGAACTCGCCGCTGGACACCGCGGTGACGATCTCGCGGAAGTCGAATGTGCCCGCGGCGAACGCGTCGCTCGAGGCCGTCACCACGTACAGCCCGATCACCGCGGCCAGCATGATCAGGCCGCCGAACAGGTTGTACAGCAGGAACTTCACCGCTGCCTTGCTCCGGTTTTCGCCGCCGAAGCCGCCGATGAGGAAGTACATCGGAATCAGCATCGCTTCGAAGAACACGTAGAACAGCAGGATGTCCAGCGACACCAGCGACATCAGGACCATGCCCTCGACGGCCAGCGTCAACGCGAGGTAGGTCTGCACCGACCGACCGCGCAGGCCGGTCTGGGCGTCGGCGTCGTTCCAGCCCGCGATGATCAGCAGCGGCACCAGGACCGCGGTGAGCACCACGATCGCCAGCGCGATGCCGTCGACACCGAGGATGTAGCCGGTGCCGAATGACGGGATCCAGCGGTGGGATTCGACGAACTGGTACTGCTCGCCACCGGGTTGGAAGCCGACTGCGACAACGGCGGTGATCGCCAGGACCGCGATCGAGACGGCCAACGCGAACCACTTGGCCAGCACCCGCTGGGCGGCAGGCAGCAGGATCGTCAGGGCGGCGCCGACGGTGGGCGTCGCCCACAGCACCGTGAGCCAGGGGAAGTTGTTCACCAGAGTTGCACCGCCAGGATCGCCGCGACCACCAGAACCGCACCTGAAAGCATCGAAAGCGCATAGGAGCGGGCATAACCCGTCTGTAGGCGCCGCAGACCCGTCGACAGGCGGCTGACCAGCCCTGCCAACCCGGTGGCCGCGCCGTCGACCGCCTCCTCGTCGATCTCGACGAGCCCGCGGGTCAGCAGTTGGCCGGGCCGCATCAGCGCCGCCTCGTTGAACGCGTCGCCGTACAGATCGTTGCGCGCCGCGACGGAGAGCGCCGAACCGTCCGGGACGTCCTCTGGCACAGGCTTTCTTCCGTACATGCGGTAGGCGATGAGGATGCCGACGGCGACGACGGTCAGGATCACCGTCGTCACCACCCAGACGGGTGCGACGTGGTGTACCTCGTGCGCACCGACGACCGGTTCGAGCCAGTGCTCCAGCGTGCCACCGATCGCGAACGCCGCTCCCGAGCCCACGGAGCCGATGGCCAGCAGGATCATCGGCCAGGTCATCACCGCCGGCGCTTCGTGCGGATGCGCATTGGGAGCCCAACGCTTCTCGCCGAAGAACGTCATCAACATCACCCTGGTCATGTAGAACGCGGTGATGCCTGCGCCCAGGATCGTCACGCCGCCCAGGATCAAGCCCTTCACGCCGCCGGCGCCGAGCGCCGCTTCGATGATCCCGTCTTTGGAGAAGAACCCGGCAAGCGGCGGCACCCCGATGATCGCGAGGTAACCCAGGCCGAATGTGACGAACGTGATCGGCAGCGCTTTACGCAGGCCGCCGTAGCGTCGCATGTTGACCTCGTCGTCCATCGCATGCATCACCGAACCGGCGCCCAGGAACAGGCCGGCCTTGAAGAAGCCGTGGGTCAGCAGGTGCATGATCGCGAACGCGTAGCCGACCGGCCCGAGTCCGGCGGCCAGCACCATGTAGCCGATCTGCGACATCGTCGACGCCGCAAGCGCTTTCTTGATGTCGTCCTTCGCGCAGCCGATGATCGCGCCGAACAACAGGGTGACGGCGCCGACGATGACGACGCCCAGTTGCGCGGTGGGTGCGAGGTCGAACACCGGTCCGGAGCGCACGATGAGGTACACACCCGCGGTGACCATGGTGGCGGCGTGGATCAACGCCGAAACCGGTGTCGGACCCTCCATCGCGTCGCCCAGCCAGGACTGCAGCGGCACCTGCGCCGACTTACCGCACGCAGCCAGCAGGAGCAGCAGGCCGATCGCGGTCAGCACGCCCTCGCCGGCGTTCGGCGCGGCGGCGAAGACGCCCGCATAGGAAATGGAGCCGATATAGGCGAACATCACCATCATCGCGATGGCCAGGCCCATGTCGCCGACGCGGTTGACGACGAACGCCTTCTTTGCCGCCGTCGCGGCCGACGGTTTGTGCGCCCAGAAACCGATCAGTAGGTAGGACGCCAGACCGACGCCCTCCCAGCCGACGTAGAGGCCGAGGTAGTTGTCGGCGAGCACCAGAAGCAGCATCGCCGACAGGAACAGGTTCAGGTACGCGAAAAACCGTCGCCGCCCGGGGTCTTCGGCCATGTAGCCGATCGAGTAGATGTGGATCAACGAGCCGACACCGGTGATCAGCAACACGAAACACATCGACAGCGGATCGAGTTGCATCCCGAAGTCCACCTGCAGCCCGCCGACCGGAACCCAGGAGAACAACGCCTCGTGGATCGCGCGCTGTTCGGCGTCACGGCCCAGCATGTCGACGAAGAGCACGGCGCCGACCACGAACGACCCGATGGCCGCGGCACAGCCCAACAGGTGGCCCCAGGCGTCGGTCCGTCGTCCCCCGAGGAGCAGGATCGCCGCGCCGGCCAGCGGCAGCGCGATGGTCAGCCAGACAGGAATCGTCATCGCGCCTCTAGTTCTTCAGAAGGCTTGCGTCGTCGACCGAAGCCGACCGGCGGGTACGGAAGATGCTCATGATGATCGCCAGCCCGACCACCACCTCGCAGGCGGCGACCACCATGGTGAAGAACGCGACCACTTGGCCGTTGAGGTGGCCGTGCATGCGGGAGAACGAGACGAACGCGAGGTTGGCCGCGTTCAACATCAGCTCGACGCACATGAACACCACGATCGCGTTGCGGCGCAACAACACTCCTGCCGCGCCTATCGTGAACAACAGCGCCGACAGATAGAGATAGTTGTCGGGATTCACTCCCCGCCTCCTCGGCCGTTCGTCACGGTGACGGTCCGCTTCTGCAGGATGGGGCTGACGGACAGGTCCGAATTGGAACCGTCAGGTAGGCGGGCGGCGATGTCGACGGCGTTGTTGCGCGCGAAGACACCGGGATTGGGCAACGTCGTCGGATAGCCGCCCGGTTTGAACCGTTCTTCGGCGAGTTCGCGCTGGGTCTTGCGGCGTCCGAAGCGTTCCCGGTGTGCCAGCACCATCGCGCCGAGCGCGGCGGTGATCAGCAGTGCGCTGGTCAACTCGAACGCCCACAGGTAGCGCACGAAGATGAGCGCCGCCAAGCCCTCGACGTTGCCACCCGCGTTCGCCTGGGCCAGGCCGGTGAAGCCGCCGACCGAGACGTTGCCGATGCCCGCGATGAGCAGCAGACCGAAACCGACACCGATGACGACACCGGCAACCCGTTGCCCGCGAATCGTTTCCACGAGCGAGTCCGACGAGTCGACACCGATGAGCATCAGCACGAACAGGAAGATCATCATGACGGCACCGGTGTATACCACCACCTGGACCACACCGAGGAACAGCGCACCCTGGGCGATGTAGAACACCGCCAACACGATCATCGTCATGGCCAGAAACATCGCGGAGTACACCGCTTTCGGTGCGGCGATCACCCCGAGCGCACCGACGACCGCCACGATCCCCAACACCCAGAACAGCACGGCCTCGGTGGTCGTGGTCTGCCCTGGGTTGTCGGCGGCCACGGCCGCGAGCAGGTCGAGCCTCATCGAACGTCCCCGGTGACCTTCTGGGTTTCCTGCTCGACGGGTCCGATGTTGCCCAGGTAGTAGTCCTCGTCGGTGGCGCCGGGGGCCATCGGATGCGGCGGCGGCAGCATGCCGGACCGCAACGGCGCCAACAACTTGTCCTTACCCCAGATCAGGTCGGCGCGGTTGTCGTCGGCCATCTCGTAGTCGTTGGTCATCGTCAACGCCCGGGTGGGGCAGGCCTCGATGCACAGGCCGCAGCCGATGCAGCGCAGATAGTTGATCTGATAGACGCGCCCGTAGCGCTCACCGGGGGAATACCGTTCGTCCTCGGTGTTGTCGTCGCCCTCGACATAGATGGCGTCGGCGGGGCAGGCCCAGGCGCACAGTTCGCAGCCGATGCATTTCTCCAGACCGTCCGGGTACCGGTTCAGTTGGTGCCGGCCGTGATAGCGCTTGGCGACGGGCCCCGGCTTTTCCGGATACTCCTCGGTGATCGGCTTTTTGAACATGGTTCCGAAGGTGACCCCGAAACCTTTCAGCGCGTCGAGGAACTTAGGCATCGGCTGGCTCCTTGGTTGCGGTCTGCGTGCTGCTCGGCAGGGGCGGGGTGGGGAAGATCTCCGGATCCAGGTTCTGGCGTGGGATGGCGCGAACGTTGCGTCGGCGCGCCGACCGCCACAGCGCCACGGCGATCAGCAGGACCGCGATGGCGCCGAGCGAGGCGAGCGTCGTCGTCACCTGACTGAAGCCCTCGTTGCGGAGCGCGCGCGCCGTGGCGACGATCATGATCCAAGCCAACGAGAACGGGATGAGCGCTTTCCATCCCAGCCCCATGAACTGGTCGTAGCGCATTCGGGGCAACGTGGCGCGCAGCCAGAAGAACAGGAACATGAACCCCCACACCTTGGCAACGAACCACAGCAGTGGCCACCACCCGGTATTGGCGCCATCCCACATGTTGATTGGCCACGGGGCGTGCCAGCCGCCCAGGAACATCGTGGTCGCCAGCGCGGAGACGGTGGTCATGTTGACGTACTCGGCGAGCATGAACATCGCGAACTTGATCGACGAGTACTCGGTGTGGAAACCGCCTACCAGTTCACCCTCGGCTTCGGGGAGATCGAAAGGCGCACGGTTCGTTTCGCCCACCATCGAAACCAGGTAAACCAGGAACGACGGCAGCAGCAGGAAGATGAACCAGGTGCCGTCCTGGGCGGCGACGATGCCGGAGGTCGACATCGTACCCGCGTAGATGAACACCGCCACGAACGACAGTGCCATGGCGATCTCATACGAAATCACCTGCGCGCTCGAGCGAATGCCGCCCAGCAGCGGATACGTCGACCCCGAGGCCCACCCGGCCAGCACGATCCCGTACACGCCGATGGAGGTCGCCGCCAGGATGTACAGGACGGCGACGGGCATGTCCGTCAGCTGCAATGCGGTGCGGTGGCCGAAGATCGAGACCTCGCCGCCCATCGGGATGACGGCGAAGGCGATGAAGGCGGGCACCGCGGCGATCACCGGTGCCGCAAGGTAGACGAACTTGTCGACTCCCGCCGGGACCAGACCCTCCTTGAGCGCGAGCTTGACGCCGTCCACCAGCGACTGCAGCAGTCCCCTGGGGCCCACACGGTTAGGTCCGAACCGCATCTGCATGCGGCCCAGCAGTTTGCGCTCGATCAGGATCGCCGAGAGCACCGACAGCATCAGGAACGCGAAGATCGCGAGCGCCTTCGCGAGGATCAGCCACCACGGGTCATGACCGAACAGGGTGGGATCGGGATGGATCACGGTTCGGCCCGTCCGATCGACACGACATCACCGGTGGACACCCCGAGGCTTCGATGCACCGCCGAACCCGGCGAATTCAGGGGGAGCCAGATCACGCGGTCACCCATGTCGGTGATGGCCAACGGCAGCGTGATCGTTCCTCGCGGTGTCCTCGCGGTGACCAGATCGCCCTCCGCGGCGCCGATTTCGGCCGCGGTGGCGGCGGAAAGCCGTGCCACCGGGGCACGGGCGGTGCCCGCCAGATGCGGTTCGCCGTCTTGTAGCCGGCCTTCGTCGAGCAGCATCCGCCACCCCGCGAGCACGGCTTGCCCCTCGGCCGGCGGCATCCGCTTCGGCGCAGCAACGTTCGGTGCCTCGGGCCGTCGACCCGCCCACATGCCCAAGCGCGATATCTCGTCTCCGGCGGCCGCTGCGGTCGGCAGGTTCAACGCGACACCGATCTCGTCGGCCAGGAAGGTCAACACCCGCAGATCGGGGATGGCGTTGGTCTCCAGTGACGGCTGGAACGGACGAAGTCGGCCCTCCCAGTTCAGGAATGAACCGGCTTTCTCCACCACGGGCGCGATGGGGAAGACGACGTCGGCGACCGCTGTCACCGCGCTCTCCCGCAGTTCGAGGCTGACGACGAACGGTGTGGACTCGATCGCGGCCAGTGCCGCTTCGGGATCGGGTAGGTCATCGACCTCGATGCCACCGACGAGCAGGGCGCCCAGTTCGCCACTGCGCGCTGCCTCCAATATCGCGGTGGTGTCGCGACCAGGATCGGTGGGCAGCTCGCTGACGTGCCATGCCGCCGCGGTCTGCTCGACGGCCACGCTGTCGGCGATCGGCCTGCCACCGGGCAGCAGGTTCGGTAACGCGCCGGCCTCAGCCGCGCCTCGTTCGCCTGCCCGTCTCGGCACCCACGACAGCCGGGCGCCGGTCGCTTCTGCCAATCTGCTTGCCGCAGAGAGCGCTCCGGGCGAGGTAGCCAGACGCTCGCCGACCATGATGATCGCGCCCGGCAGCCGCAGCTGCGGGTCGTCGGCCAGCGCGTCCAGGACGGCGGCCTCGTCGCCCGGGACCGCGGTGACCAGGCGGCCTCGCAGCTTGGTCAGGGCGCGGGTGGCGAAGGGGGCGACGGAGATGACCTGCAGCCCCTTGTTGCGCGCGGCCTTGCGCAGCCGCAGGAACACGATCGGGGATTCCTCTTCCGGCTCGAACCCCGCCAGCAGCACCGCCGGCGCATTTTCCAGATCGGTGTAGGTCACCGTCATCGGCTGTCCCGCGACATGGGCGGCCAGGAAGTCGGCCTCCTCGGCGCTGTGCGACCGGGCCCGGAAGTCGATGTCGTTGGTGTTGAGCACGATCCGGGCGAACTTGGAGTAGGCGTAGGCGTCCTCGACGGTCATCCGGCCGCCGACCAGCACGCCCGCGCTTCCGGCGGCGGCCGCCAGCCCGGTGCCGGCGACCACGAGAGCCTCCGACCACGAGGCGGGGCGCAACTTGCCGTCCTCGTCGCGGATCATCGGGGTGGTGATGCGGTCGCCCTGGGTGGTGTAGGTGAAGGCCCAGCGACCCTTGTCGCAGTTCCATTCCTCGTTGACCTGGGGTTCGTCACCGGCCAAGCGGCGCATGACCTTTCCGCGCCGATGGTCGGTGCGCTGGGCGCATCCCGATGCGCAGTGCTCGCACACGCTGGGGCTCGACACCAGGTCGAACGGCCGGGCCCGGAAGCGGTAGGCCGCCCCGGTCAGCGCGCCAACCGGGCAGATCTGCACGGTGTTGCCAGAGAAGTAGGACTCGAACGGTTCATCCGTCGCGATGCCGACCTGTTGCAGCGCACCGCGCTCGAGCAATTCGATGAACGGATCGCCGGCGATCTGCTCGGAGAAGCGGGTGCAGCGCGCGCACAGCACACAGCGCTCGCGGTCCAGCAGCACTTGCGAGGAGATGTTGATCGGCTTCGGGAAGGTGCGTTTGACGTCTTCGAAGCGAGTTTCGGCGCGGCCGTTGGACATCGCCTGGTTCTGCAGCGGGCATTCGCCACCCTTGTCGCACACCGGGCAGTCCAGCGGATGGTTGATCAGCAGGAACTCCATGATGCCCTGCTGCGCCTTATCGGCCTCCGGTGAGGTGTACTGCGTGCGCACCACCATGTCCGGGGTGCAGGTCGTCGTGCACGACGCCATCGGTTTGCGCTGGCCCTCGACCTCGACCAGGCACTGCCGGCAGGCCCCCACCGGGTCGAGCAGTGGATGGTCGCAGAATCGCGGGATCTGGATGCCGATCAGTTCTGCGGCCCGAATCACCAACGTGCCCTTCGGAACGCTGACGTCGAAGCCGTCGATGGACAACTGGACCATCTCGACTCCGGTGTCTTCCCCGGTGTCAGCGGTCTGCGTCATTGCGCCCCCTTTTCGCCGCGAACGTGCGGCCACTGCAGACAATCGCCCCCATCAGACCCCGACCCCTTCCGCCGCCATCAGCGTGGAGGCGTGCGGATCGAACGGGCACCCGCCGTCGAGGTGGGCGATGTACTCGTCGCGGAAGAACTTGATCGACGACATGATGGGTGCCGCCGCGCCGTCACCCAAAGCGCAGAACGCTTTTCCGAAGATGTTGTCGGAGATGTCGAGCAGCTTGTCGATGTCGGCCTCGGTGCCCGCGCCCGTCTCCAGGCGCTCGTAGATCTGTGCCAGCCAGTAGGTGCCCTCGCGGCACGGCGTGCACTTGCCGCACGACTCGTGGGCGTAGAAGTCGGTCCAGCGGCGCACGGCGCGCACCACGCAGGTGGTCTCGTCGAAGATCTGCAGCGCCTTGGTGCCGAGCATGGTGCCGACGCCGGCCATGCCCTCGTAATCCAGTGGTACGTCAAGGTGTTCATCGGTCAGCAGGGGAGTGGAGGAGCCGCCGGGTGTCCAGAACTTCAACCGGTGCCCGGAACGGACTCCGCCCGCATACTCCAGCAGTTCGCGCAGCGTGATGCCCAGCGGCGCCTCGTACTGTCCTGGGTTGGTCACGTGACCCGACAGCGAATACAGCGTGAAGCCCGGAGACTTCTCCGAACCCATCGACCGGAACCAGTCGATGCCGTTGAGCAGGATGGGCGGAACGCTGGCGATCGACTCGACATTGTTGACCACGGTCGGACAGGCGTACAGCCCTGCGACGGCGGGGAACGGCGGCCGCAACCTCGGTTGTCCGCGTCGGCCTTCGAGCGAGTCCAGCAGCGCGGTCTCCTCACCGCAGATGTAGGCGCCCGCCCCGGCGTGCACGATCAGTTCCAGGTCGAAGCCCGACCCTTGGATGTCGTTGCCGAGGAAACCGGCCTCGTGCGCTTCGGCGACCGCGGCGTGCAGCCTGCGCAGCACCGGCACCACCTCGCCGCGCAGGTAGATGAAGGCGTGATGCGCCCGGATCGCGTAGGCCGCGATGATTGCACCCTCGATGAGGAAGTGCGGGGTCGTCAGCATCAGCGGAATGTCTTTGCACGTACCGGGTTCCGACTCATCGGCGTTGACCACCAGGTAGTGCGGCTTGGCTCCGGCGCCGGTGTCGCTCTGCGGGATGAACGACCACTTCGTGCCGGTGGGAAAGCCCGCGCCGCCGCGACCCCGCAGGCCGGACTCCTTCACCAGGTTGATGAGCTCGTCCGGGTCCATCGCCAGGGCCTTCTCCAGGGCGCGGTAGCCGCCGTGGCGGCGGTAGGTGTCCATCGACCATGGTTCCGGCTCGTCCCAGAACCGGCTGAACACGGGTGTCAGGTCTGTCATGCGCGGGAATCCGTTGTGTCTGGGTCGGTTTCGACGGTTTCTGACTTCGGCGGGACGGTCGCCGACGGGCCGGGCGCGGACGCGTTCCTGGTGGCCTTGACACCCGCCGTTTGGTCGTCGAGCGTCTCGGTGGAAGCGGCGGAGGCGTCGGCGTCGGGCGCCTGCATGCCGCGTTCACGCGCGACCCGCAGCCCCGCCAACGTGGCGCCGCCGACGTTGTTGCCGCCCGAGCGTGGGTCGGGCAGACCCGCGAGCGTGCGCGCGGTCTCCCGGAATGTGCACAGCGGCGTTCCCCGCGTGGGTTCGGGAGGTTGACCCTCGCGGAGCGCGTCGACGAGGTCGCGCGCCGAGGACGTCGTCTGGTTGTCGAAGAACTCCCAGTTGACCATCACCACCGGCGCGTAATCACACGCCGCGTTGCACTCGATGTGTTCGAGGGTGACGCGTCCATCCGGAGTCGTCTCACCGGCATGGACGCCCAGATGTTCCTGCAGCGCTTCGAGAATCGCGTCGCCACCCATCACCGCGCACAGGGTGTTGGTGCACACGCCGACGAGGTACTCGCCGGTCGGCGTCCGCCGGTACATCGAGTAGAAGGTCGCCACCGCGGTGACCTCGGCGTCGGTCAGGCCCAACTGCCTGGCGCAGAACGTGATACCGGCGGGGGTCAGGCATCCGTCCTCCGACTGCACGAGGTGCAGCAACGGCAGCAGCGCCGAACGCGACTGCGGGTAGCGCGAGATGATCATCTCGGCGTCGGCGGTGAGCCGGGCCACGACGTCGTCTGAATATGACACCGGCCCGTTGATCGGCGGGCCGGGTTCCTCGGGTCGCTGACCGAGCTCGAGGAATACGCTCACCTGTCCACGCCTCCCATCACCGGGTCGATCGACGCCACCGCGGTGATCAGATCGGCGACCATGCCGCCTTCACACATCGCGGCGACGGCCTGCAGGTTGTTGAACGACGGGTCCCGGTAATGCACCCGGTAGGGGCGGGTGCCGCCGTCGGAGACCATGTGCACGCCGAGTTCGCCGCGCGGAGACTCGACCGCGACATAGACCTGCCCTGGGGGCACCCGGATTCCCTCGGTGACGAGCTTGAAGTGGTGGATCAGCCCCTCCATCGAATGACCCATGATCCTGGCGATGTGCTCGGGTGAGTTACCCAGCCCGTCCGGGCCGACCTTCAGGTCGGCCGGCCAACCCAGCTTCTTGTCCTCGATCATCACGGGCCCGGGCCGCAGTCGGTCCAGACACTGCTCGACGATCTTCAGCGACTCGTGCATCTCCTTGACCCGGATCAGATACCGGCCGTAGGAGTCACAACCCTCGTCGGTGATCACGTCGAAGTCGTATGTCTCGTAACCGCAATACGGTTGGGTCTTGCGCAGGTCGTGCGGCAGCCCGGTGGAACGCAGGCAGGGCCCGGTGATCCCGAGCGCCATGCACCCGGTCAGATCGAGATAACCGACGCCGACCGTGCGGCCCTTCCAGATGTAGTTCTCGTTGAGCAGGTCCTCGAGGTCCTTGAGCCGCTTGGGCATAAGCTCGAGCACCTCACGGATCTGCGGCACTGCCTCGTCGGGAAGGTCCACCGCCACCCCGCCCGGACGAACGTACGCGCTGTTCATCCGCAGGCCCGTCACCGTCTCGAACACCGACAGGATCTGCTCGCGCTCACGGAATCCGTAAAACATCGCGCTCATCGCGCCCAGTTCCATCCCGCCGGTCGCCAGCGCGACAAGATGCGAGGAGATCCGGTTGAGCTCCATCATCATCACGCGGATGACGCTGGCGCGCTCGGGGATCGCGTCGGTGACGCCCAGCAGTTTCTCGACGCCCAGACAGTAGGCCGTCTCGTTGAAGAACGGCGACAGATAGTCCATCCGCGTGACGAACGTGACGCCCTGCGTCCAGTTGCGGAACTCGAGGTTCTTCTCGATTCCGGTGTGCAGGTAGCCGATTCCGCAGCGGGCGGAGATGACCGTCTCACCCTCGATCTCAAGGACCAGCCGGAGCACACCGTGGGTGGAGGGGTGCTGCGGACCCATGTTCACGACGATGCGTTCGCCTGCGTGGGCCGCGGCCGCATCCTTGGCGGCCTGGACCACTTGGTCCCAATCCTGGCCGCCGACAACGACTACCGTCTCGTTGTTGTCCGACGCGGCCGAGGATGAAGCGCCGCCCTGCGTGGGCGGGACGTGCGAAATGCTCATCAGCTGTAGGCCCTCCGTTGATCGGGCGGAGGAATCTCGGCGCCGTGATACTCCACCGGGATGCCGCCCAACGGGTAGTCCTTGCGCTGCGGGTGCCCCACCCAGTCGTCCGGCATCTCGATCCGGGTCAGGGCGGGATGCCCGTCGAAGATGATGCCGAAGAAGTCGTAGGTCTCGCGTTCGTGCCAGTCGGTGGTGGGATAGACCTCGAACAGCGACGGGATGTGCGGGTCATCGTCGGGTGCGGCGACCTCGATCAGGATCCGCCGGTTGTGGGTGATGGACATCAGCGGATACACCGCGTGCAGTTCGCGCCCGACTTTGTCGGGGTAGTGCACCCCACTGACCCCGAGGCACAACTCGAAACGCAACTGCGGATCGTCCCGCAGCGCACGGGCCACGATAGGCAGCTGATCACGCTGCACCTCGAGGGTCAGCTCGTCGCGGTGCACCACGACCCGCTCGATCGATGCCGCGTAACCGTCCTCGCCGAGCACCTCGGCGAGCCGATCGACGACCTCGTCGAAATAGCGGCCGTAGGGACGTGGCGAGCTGCCGGGCAGCGCGACGGGCCGCACCAGGCGCCCGTAGCCGGAGGTGTCGCCCGATCCCTTAACCCCGAACATTCCGCGGCGGACACTGATGATCTTCGGTGCGTCCGCTTCGGCGCCGTTGCCGTTCGTCGCGTTCTGCTCTTCACCCGGGCCGCTGGTCATCGCAGCAGCCCCTTGAGCTCGATGGTCGGCGTGACGGCCAGCGCGGCCTGCTCGGCCTCGCGGATCGCCTCTTCGCGGTGCACGCCGAGCGGCATCTCCTGAATCTTGTCGTGCAGCTTCAGGATCGCGTGCAGCAGCATCTCGGGGCGCGGCGGGCAACCGGGCAGGTAGATGTCCACCGGGACGACGTGATCGACACCTTGGACGATCGCGTAGTTGTTGAACATCCCGCCCGAGGACGCGCACACCCCCATTGCCAAAACCCACTTCGGCTCGGCCATCTGGTCGTAGATCTGCCGCAGCACCGGCGCCATCTTCTGGCTGACCCGCCCCGCGACGATCATCAGGTCGGCCTGGCGGGGCGTGGCCGAGAACCGCTCCATGCCGAACCGGGAGATGTCGAACCGCGGGCCTGCCGTGGCCATCATCTCGATCGCGCAGCACGCCAGCCCGAACGTCGCAGGCCACAGCGAGCCCTTGCGGATGTAACCCGCCACTTTCTCGACCGTGGACAGCAGGATCCCGCCCGGCAACTTCTCCTCTAGTCCCATGCCAGACCTCCCCGTCGCCACACATAGGCGTAGGCCACGAACACCGTCGCCATGAACAGCAGCATCTCTATCAGCGCAAACAGTCCGAGATTGTCGAAAGCAACCGCCCACGGGTACAGGAAGACGATCTCGATGTCGAAGATGATGAACAACATCGCGGTCAGGTAGTACTTGATCGGAAACCGCTGGCCGGTCGGCTGACCGGACGCGCCCCCGTGCGGCACCGGCTCGATGCCGCATTCGTAGGCCTCGAGCTTGGCCCTGTTGTAGCGACGCGGACCGACCAGCAGAGCAATGGCAACCGAGCCGACCGCGAACGCCGCCGCAATAGCGCCAAGCACCAGGATTGGCGTGTACAAATCCATACCGAGCAAACGCTCCCTCGTGGGCTGTTCGATGTGAGCTTACCCACACCCTAGCGCCCTTTGGGATGCGCGCCACACCTTTTGGTTAGTATCGCTATTGGCAACGCGTGGCTATGTCGTCATGCCTCGAATAGGCAAGTGCGACAGGGGTTTACGTGTTTTCTGGCTATTGCACCAGGGTGCGCAGCAGCGAGGCCACGGCGTCGCCGAGTCGGATCGGATCGATCGGGTGGGGAACCGCGGCTTCCGCGCGCGACCAGCGGGCCAGCCACGCGTCATCGGGACGGCCGGTGAGCACCAGGATCGGCGGGCAATCCTCGATCTCGTCCTTGAGCTGCTTGGCGATTCCCATCCCGCCGACGGGGGTGGCCTCGCCGTCGAGGATCACCAGATCGAACCCGCCTTCATCCATCTGGCGGATGACCATGGGGCCCGTCGCCACCTCGACGTAGGTCAGCTCTGGCAACTCCGGATGCACCCGCTTACCGAGCGCGAGTTGTACCTCTTCTCGGGTCCTGGGGTTATCGCTGTAGACGAGGACCCGCAGCGGACGCGATGACTCGGCCATGTCGTGATCGTACGGCTAGCGGGTGTGCCGGAACACCAAGTCGCCGGAGATCGTCGACTTGTCACCGATCATGCCCACCAGGTTGCCGTCGACGCCGAAGTCTCGCCGGTTGACGGTGGCCTCGGTGACCAGCCGCATCCCGCCGTCGCCGACCGGTGTGACCTTGGTTCGCAGCGTCAGGGGTTTGGTCGTGCCCTTGATGGTCAGTTCGGCGCGCAGGTCGATGGTGTCGCCGTCGATCGCGTCGGCCCCGGTGATGAGCACGCTGATTTCCGGATGGGTTTCTGCGCCAAAGAAATCGGCGGAGTGCAGATGTTCGTCGCGCTTGCGGATACCGGTGCGCAGCGACGCGGCGTTGATCTCGATGTGTCCGGAAACCGTTTGCGGAGCCGATAATTGGCCGTCACCGCTGAACTCGGTGAACCGTCCCTTGACGGGTACCAGGCCCCACATCGACTTGCTGCGCACCCCGATCGTGGACTGAGCCGGGTCCAGCTTCCACGTTCCTGTCGAGGCGGGATCGCTGAAAAGTTCGCTCAGGCTTACCATGTCGTCTCCTAGCTCGGTTTGTCGGATCGCTTGTGGCCGGTGTGGCCGGCCGGGTCACGTGGTGGGCTCGAGCAACGGAGCGATCTCCGTTGGGTCGAAGTACTCGTCGATCCGGCTGATCAGCCCGTCGGCGCCCAGCTTGATGATGATGCCCACGCGCATCGCGATGACGCCGCCGTTGTGTCCTGTCGCGTGCAGGATGTGCTGCTGGACCAGCCCTCCGTCGAACAGCTGAC
Source organism: Mycolicibacterium flavescens (assembly GCA_900637135.1). Classification (NCBI taxonomy): domain Bacteria; kingdom Bacillati; phylum Actinomycetota; class Actinomycetes; order Mycobacteriales; family Mycobacteriaceae; genus Mycobacterium; species Mycolicibacterium flavescens. The sequence continues at coordinate 3,864,005 of LR134353.1, read as the reverse complement.
GATCGATGACCTCGTATCGGCGTTGTGAGGTGGTGTCGATGAACCAGTGCAGGACTCGAAGCGCCCGGTCCTTGTCACGGTCGCGGTCGGCGACCTTCCAGACCACGACGTCGTCGTGCCACAGCCGCGAAATGGCGTCGCGGTCGCCGGTCTCGATCGCCGCGAACAAGCGATCCGCCACGTCGGTGACAACGTCGTGGGCAACGGTCACGTGATCCTCCTTGACCTCAACACCGATTGAGGTTGAACACTGGCGGGCATGGATGTGACACCTACTCTCTCGCTATTCGACGACGCCTACAAGAGCGGAACCGCACCGTGGGTGATCGGCGAGCCGCAGCCGGCGATCGTCGGCCTGGAACGCGCGGGCCTGATCAGGGGCGCGGTGCTCGACGTCGGCTGTGGCGCCGGTGAGCACACGGTCCTGCTCGCCGGCCTGGGCTACGACGTGCTCGGCGTCGACTACGCACCCTCGGCGGTCGAGCATGCCCGCAGAAACGCCGAGGCCAAGGGCGTCGACGCGCGGTTCGAGGTCGCCGACGCGATGGATCTCGGGGAGGCCGCCTACGACACCATCGTCGACAGCGCGCTGTTCCACATCTTCGACGACACCGACCGCGCCAGGTACGTGCGCAGTCTGCACGCGGCGTGCCGGCCGGGCGGGCTGGTCCACGTGCTCGCGCTCTCCGACCGCGGTCGCGGGTTCGGCCCTCAGGTCAGCGAATCCGACATCCGCGGCGCGTTCGGAGACGGGTGGGTCCTCGAGTCGCTGGGGGAGACCACCTACCGCGGCATCGTTCAGCCGGCTCAGGCCGACGCGATCGGATCGGCGCCCGGAACTCTCGTCGACGAACCGGCGTGGCTGGCCCGAATCCGCCGCCCCTGATGCGATTTGTGCACGATCGGGAGCGCTCACCGCTCCTCGATGTGCACAAATCGCGTCAGTAGCCGGGGTGGTTGACGTCGAGGCGGTGCCGGACGATCGTCCGCAGCACCGGCAACAGCTCTGCGGCGCGGCCGTCGAGCTCACCCGAGCGGATCGCCGCGGCCAGTTCGGGTTCGTCGTGGTAACCGATCTCGCGCAGAGCGTCGGTGACCTCCCCGGACGACGTGTCGAGTAGTTCGCGTTCGACGATGCGCAACACATTGGCCGCGACGCGGGCGTGGAAGTTGACCTGGCCGGCATCGGCCACCCCGCTGTCGGGGCCGGTGATGTTGCGGACGTCGTTCTCGAGGAAGCCGGCGACGGCGGCGACCAGTTCAGCCGCCGTCGGGCGGCCGTACAGCCAGGTCATCGCGGTCCTCCTCCTTCGAGCAGATCCAAAACGTCCCATTCGGTTTCGCTGACGCGCCGTCCGATCGCGGCCAGCTCGACCGACTCGGTCTGCCCCGACAGATGGCGTTCGGCCTGGTACCGGCAGATGACGCCCCACCGCAGCGTGGCAACGGTCAACCACCACCGGAACGCCTCCCGGTCGAGCGTCGTGTTCGCGGCGGACTCATAGGCGGCCAAAAAGTCCTCGACGCTGCCCAACCCGCCGGCACCGTGATGCTCCGGCGCGCCGAAACGCCATGCCCGGATACAGAACCAGGCCAGGTCTTCGTAGATCTCGCCGACGTGCACGAGCTCCCAGTCCAGCACCGCGGCCAGCCCGTTGTCGTCGACGATCAGGTTGCCCATCCGGAAGTCGCCGTGCACCAGCACGTGCGGGGACGGAGCCGGCCGGTTGGCCTCAAGCCAACGGAAGGCCCACTCGAACGTCGCTGTGGTGTCGCCCATTTCGTCGAGCCGGGCCCGCCACTCAGACAGCTGGTCCGAGGGAGGCACGTCGATGCCCTGATAGTCCGCACGGTGAATGGCGGCCAGCGCCTCGGCGCACTGATGCAGCAACCGTTGGCGGCCGGAGTCGTCGAGTGAGCGATAGATTCTGCGCACGATGGTCTCGCCACCGATGGCGTCGCAGATCAGGTACGGATTGCCCAGAGCGGCAGGGGAGTTGTCGGCGGCGAGAATGTGGGGCACCGGCGCCCCCGCGGCGGCCGCCCGCTGCTGAACGGCGGCTTCCAATTCCATGCTCGCGTGGACGTCGTCGGGCGGGCCCGTACGCAGGATCAGGGCGCGACGCGTATCGGTGACCGCATCGAACGCCCACGTCGTGCGGCTCGCGCCGCCGGTCAGCGCGTGCAGATTCTCGACGGTCACGGCCTCGCCGAGCACCGGCCCGAGGACGCCGGTGAGGCCTTCGGCGAGTAAGCGGTTCAACGCTTGCCGAACCCGAACAGCCGCTGTGCCACCCGCCGGATCTGAATCTCCTCGGCTCCCTCGGTGATCCGGTAGCGCCGGTGATGCCGGTAGATGTGTTCGAACGGTTCGTGTCTGCTGTAGCCGACGCCGCCGAACACCTGCATCGCGCGGTCGGCGGCTTCGCAGACCAGCCGGTTGGCGCGGTAGTTGGCCATCGACACCTTGTCCGAAACCTCCATGTGGTGGTTGCGGTCCAACTCCGTTGCCGCGTAATACACCAGCAAACGCACCATCTGGGCCTCGGTCTGCAACTCCACCAGCGGCCACTGCACGGCCTGGTTCACCGCCAGCGGTTTGCCGAAGACCTTGCGGTCGTTCGCGTATTGCACGGCGCGGTCGATGCAGTACTGCGCGGCGCCGAGGCTGCTGGCGGCCTGGCGAATCCTGTTCTCGTGCAGGAAGGTCTGACCCACCTCCAGCCCGCGGTCGATCTCACCGAGCACCGCGTCGGCGGGCACCCGGACGTCCTTCAGCTCGACCTCGCCGTGGTCGGTCGGCATGTTGAACGACCACCAGTAGTACGGCACGGTGAATCCGGGGGCGTCGGTGGGCACGAGGAATGCGGTGATGCCGCGGGCCTGGCCGGCTTCGCCGGAGGTGCGGGCGAACACCAGATCGTGGGTGGCGCGGTGCACGCCGGTGTTGAATCGTTTGGCGCCGTTGATGACCCACTCATCACCGTCGCGCACCGCGGTGGTTTCCATCCAGGTGGCGTCCGAACCGTGTGCGGGTTCGGTGAGGCCGAAGGCCATCGACCGTTTTCCGGTGATCAACGCCTCGGTCCACTCGGCCTTCTGCGCGTCGGTGCCGAACCGGTCCATCATGATGACCTGCGGGAAGTTGCCGACGATCGACGACTCGTTCTGCAGGTCGTTGTGCAGCCCGAGACCCTTGTGCGCCAGATGTTCGCGGATGACGGCCATGTCGATGTTGCTGCCGTCGCGGCCACCGAACCGAGACGGCAGCCCATAGCGCAGCCAGCCCGCCGCGTCCGCGCGCCTGCGCATCTCGTCGAGCAGGTCCTCCCATTCCCGGCGGGGGATCCCGTCGTTGTCCCAATCCGTACGGGCATGTTCGCGACGCTTGTCGAAGTACTGGATGTTCTCGCGTTCCAGCGGTTTGATCTCCGTCTCGATGAAGGCGTCCATCTCGGCGAGGAGTGAAGGCAGATGGTCGGGCAGGGCGAAATCCACGGTGATTTCCTTTCCGGGGTTCAGAAACCGTACAGCGTCTTCTTCCAGATCCTCGACAGCGTCGCGATCGCATCCTCGTCGGTCAGCTCGATGCCGAGGCCCGACGTTCCGACGAAGACGGTGGTGAAGTTCTCGAACAGCAGCGCGATGGCCGCCGCGGTGTGCTCGGGGTTGAGCTCGGCACCGTAGCCCTGCTCCTGTGCGCGCCGCACCGACGCGGCCACCACATCCATCCCCAACCGGCGAAACTCGTTCTGCACGGCGCCGAACCGCGGTTGGGTCGTGGCCAGCTGCGCGACGGCGATCATGATCCCGATGTTCTGTTTGAACATGTTCCAGTAGCCGGTGACCACGGTGCGGAAGAACGCGTCGTCATCCGGCGATTCGGGTAGGTCGAGTGCTCCGCCGGACGGTGCTACCACCTCGCGCAGGAACGACTGTGCGAGCACCGCCAACAGGTCTTCCTTGTCCGCGAAGTAGCGGTAGAACGAAGCGGGTGACTTACCGGCCGCCGAGGTGATGTCGCCGAGCGTCGTACCGTGGAAACCGCGTTCTGCGAACAGTTTCCGCGCGGCCTTCTCGATGGCCTCGCGGGTCTGGCGGCCCTTGGCGCTCAGTGTCGGCGACGGTCCGGTGGGCACGGTTGCTCAGTTCAGGATTCGGTCGCCGGCGCGCAACAGCGAACTCGGAAGATCGTGGCCGACCAGGCGCTGCGCCACACCGGCCGCCTCGATCGCGGCGTCCAGGTCCACGTCGACCCCGATCCCGCTGTCGCGCAACAGGTATACCAGGTCCTCGGTGGCGATGTTGCCGCTCGCACCGGGCGCGAACGGGCAGCCGCCCAGCCCGCCCACCGATGCGTCCAGCCGGGTGATGCCTGCCGTGACCGCCGCATAAGCGCTGGCCAACCCGGCGCCGCGGGTGTTGTGGAAGTGGGCGCCCAGCGGGATCTCACCGACCAGCGGACGCAACGCCTCGATCGTCTCGGTCACCCGCCGGGGGGTGGCGGTGCCGATGGTATCGGCGATCGCCAACCGGTCGACCTCGCTCGACAACGCGGTCGTCATCACATCGACGACGCGCTGATGGGGCGTCGGGCCGTCGAACGGGCAGTCCCACGTGGTGGCGACGATGACCTCGACGCTGGCCCCGCTGTCGTGCGCGATCGAGATGATCTCCGGAATCAACGCCGTCGCCTCTGCGGAGGTGCGGCCCACATTGGCCTGGCTGTGACCGTCGGCGGCCGAGACCACGTACTCGATCGACGACAACCCCGCCGCGATCGCGCGTTTGGCCCCGTTCGGGCTGGCCACCAGCGCGGAGAACTCGATGCCGTGTGAGTCGCGGTACTCCTGCAGATGCGTGGCGAGGTCGGCGGCGTCGGCCAGGGCGGGCACCTTCGACGGCGAGACGAACGCCGTCGCCTCCATCTCGCGGACCCCGGTGGCGGCAACGGCGGCCAACAGTTCGAGCTTGGCCGACAACGGAATCGGGTCCTCGATCTGCAGTCCGTCACGCAGCGAAACATCCCGTATCTGCACGTGTTCCTGGTTCACAGCACTCCTTCCGCCCTCAGCGCGTCGAGTTCGGCGGAGCTCCTGCCGAGCAGGCCGCAGTAGACCTCGTCGTTGTGTTGACCGGGTGCGGCGGGCCCGGCGTAGCGCACGGTCCCGGGCGTCTCCGAGAGCACCGGCACGACGCCGGGACCCAGGACGGACCGTCCGACCCGCTCGTCCCAGTGCTCGACCAACATGTCTCGGGCCCGAAGCTGCGGATCTTCGACGACTTCGGCGACGGTGTTGATCGGCCCGGCGATCACGCCTGCGGCACTGAGGGTTTCGATGATCTCATCGGGTTGGCGTTCGGCGGCCCAGTCACCGATGATCTTGTCCAGTTCGTCCTGGTTACGGCCGCGCGCAAGGTGATTTTCGAACCGGTCGTCGGTGGCAAGGTCGGGACGACCCATCGCCTCACACAGCCGGCGAAAGACGGTGTCCTGGTTGGCCGCGATCACCACCCAGCTGCCGTCGGCGCTGCGGTAGATGTTCGACGGGGCGATGCCCTCCAGTCGCGTCCCCGACGGGCCGCGCACCACACCGCCGACGTCGTAGTCGGGGATGGTGGATTCCTGGACCGCCAGGCACGCCTCGGTGAGCGCCGCGTCGACGACCTGGCCGTCGCCGGTCACCGAGCGGCGGTACAGCGCCGCCAATGCGCCCTGCGCGGCGAACATGCCCGCGAGGCTGTCGCCCAGCGACAGCGCCAGCCGAGGCGGCGGGCCGCCGGGAAAGCCGTTCATATGCCGCAGGCCACTGGCCGCCTCGGCGACCGAGGCATATCCGGCCTTGTGCGCCTCGGGTCCGGTCTGCCCGTAACCGGACACGCGGACCAGGATGATGCCCCGATTGCGTTCGCGCAGCACGTCGTAGCCCAGGCTCCACTTCTCCAGCGTGCCCGGCCGGAAGTTCTCGACGATGATGTCGGAGTGCTCGACGAGGTCGAGGAACAGGGCGCGGCCAGCTTCGGTCCGCAGGTTCAGCGTGACGGCTTTCTTGTTGCGCGCGTGCACGGTCCAGAAGAAGTGATGCCCGTCGAGCTCGGCCTGGCCCCACGTGCGCAGCGGATCCGGGGCGCCCGGCGGCTCGATCTTGATCACTTCGGCGCCCATGTCGCCGAGCAGGCGTCCGGCGAACGGCCCCGAGATCAGCGTGCCGACCTCGATGACGCGGATGCCGTCCAGCGGACCCGTCACGCTCATAGCGAGAAGCCGTGCCTGTGCAGCCAGTCGGTGACGACGCCGACGGCTTCGCGCAGTTTGTCGCGCTGGTCGGGGCCGGCGTAATAGTGGTTTGCGCCCGGAATCTCGTGCATCTCCTTGTCATGACGCCCGATCGCCTCGTACAGCCTGCGCGTGTGGCTCGGTGTGCATGCGTTGTCGGCGAGGTTGCCGATAACCAGGGTCGGCACCGCGATGTCCGGGCCGCACGCCACGGCGTCGCCGTTGGCGTCGTCGTAGCTCCACTGCGACAGCCAGCTGCGCAGTGTGCAGAACCGGGCCAGCCCGACCGGGCTGTTGTTCACCACCTGAGGGTCACCCAGGTAGCAGGTCCCGGGGGTGCGTTCGTTCGGGTCGACGGCGGGGTCGAGCCAGCGGGGGTCGGCCATCGTGCCGTGCACGACGAACGCGAACTCGTCCTCGGGCCGCCCCGCGGCCTTCAGCTCGTCCAGTTTTCCCTTGACCCACTTGGTGATTCGTCGGTTGCGGTCGATCTGCGCCTTGCGGTAGCGGTCGAGGAACTCCTGCGAGTAGGGCGGCTGGTTCGGATTGTCCGGGTTGTACAGATCCAGTTCCGGATCGCGCTTGGTGGGATCGGACTCGTCGAGGATCGACGCGTCGAGCCACTCGGTCAGGGTGCCGTGGCGGCTGATGTGGGCGGCCAGCAGCATCAACCCGTCGGCGGGTATGAGGTCGAGCTTGGTCAGATCCGGCCCGTCACCCGACGGGCTGGCGGTGATCGTGGGGTGCTGGGCCTGCTGCTGGTAGAACGCCGACAGTGAGCCACCGCCGCTCCATCCGGCCAGCACCACCTTCGAATAGCCCAAGCGGTTCTTGGCGTCCTTGATGCATTCGCCGAGGTCCTCGACGACCTTCTCCATCAGCAGCGCGGAGTCGGTGCCGCGAAATCGACTGTTGCAGTAGATGACATGGTGTCCCGCCCGTGCGAGCCCGTTCATCATCGGCAGGTACGCGCCGCCGCCGATCGGATGCATGAACACCAGCACGGTATCGGAGGGTTTGTCCTTCGGGCGCAGCAGGTGGCTTTCGAGCACCACCAATTCGGCCACCCCGCCGTACACGTCGCGCACACCCGAAGTGTTCTGGTAGGCAACGAGATAGGGGATGCGGTCGTATTCGTAGCACACCGGCGCTTCGGTCGTCCGGGTCATGCGTGCTGGCCCAGATCGTTGGCGAGCACCTCTGCCGAGGGTGTCAGCCGCCGGGTCGTGTCGACGGAGATGACGTACCAACCGACGCGGTCCTGTTCGTCGAACTTGCGCCGCGCACGCTCGCGGGCCTTCTCCGGTGCGCCGTGGTGTACACCCTGCGGGGCGTGGCTGACCAACCCGGGCGGCATCGGGATACCGAACAGGTCGCCGCCGTGGAAGAAGGAGACCTCGTCGAAGTCGACGTTGCGGTGGTACCACGGCGGACGCTCGGTGCCGGGGACGCTCTCGGCGGGCCGGGGCAGGAAGTTCATCACCGCCACACCCGTCGCCTCCATGAACAAATGCACGGTCGGCGGCAGGTGCACGCTCTCGCTGGCGATCACGTTGTAATCGGCGATGTTGAAGGTGAACGGGAAGTTGTCGCCGCGCCATCCTTCGACGTCGATCGGATTGTGTTGGTAGAACAGCGATGTCGGCCCACCCTCGTGGACGAGGCGGACTTCGTATTCTCCGTCGACCTGTGGGCCGTGGCCGTCGTCGAGCGGCTGGGGTTCGGGCACCGTCGTCTGTGACGGGTCGAACGGGAAGTGCCTGCCGAGCGGCCCGGGCGGTGGGACGCGGAACTCGGCGGTGGCCTCGATCATCAGCAACGTCGTTTCCTCGTCGGGAACCTGGCGCCACGTCGTCGCCTTCGGCACGTAGACCCAGTCGCCCTCTCGGTAGCGCAGCGGTCCGAACTCCGTCTCGAGCCGACCAGAACCCCGGTGCACGAACGACAACAGGTCCCCGTCGACGTGCCGCACGTAGAACGGCATCTCCTCGCTGCGCCGGCTCAACGAGATGCGGCAGTCGGGGTTGCTGAACAACAGCAGCGGCGTGCCCGCGGCGTCGGTGGCGTCGCTGGGCTTGAGCTCGCTGGTCATCACATCGACCGGACGCAGCGGTCCCGACGCCCGGTATGCGGTGGGGTCGTGGCGGCGGTAGATGTTGGCGGTGCGGCCGACGAATCCGCCACGGCCGAGTTCGTCGTCCTTGAGGCCGTCGAGGTCGGCGTGCAAGCGCTTGGGAGTGCGGCCTTTGCGCAGGTGGACAAACGATTCCATGATTGGCTCCATCGACGATGACGGCGGGGCGCGGGGGACACCCGCGACCAAGAACTAAAACTGACTTTAGTTTTACTTACGCCGCCAGTCAATCCTCGAGATCGACGCGGATGGTGAGCAGGTTGGTGCCGAAGGTCCGCACGCCGAAGCTGTTGAACTGCGGCAGCGAGCGCAACCGCTCACGCGCGTCATCGTCGGCCACGATGTGTGCGGTTCCCTTGTGCCACTTGCCGTTCAAGCGAACCCGCACGGCGGGATCGGCCTGAATGTTCTTGACGTATTGCGACTTCTCGCCAAACTCGGAGACGAACCAGAACTCATTGCCCACCCGCCGCCCACCCAGCGGAGTGCGACGAGGTTGGCCGCTCTTGCGACCCGTCGTCTCCAGCAACGTCTGGAACGGCAGGAGCCGCATCATCGGGTTCATGACGTTCTTCTGGAACATCTTGGTGACTTGGTCGCGCAAGTCCTCGGCCATGGGTTCCCCTCCGATCACACCATCGCGGTTCGTGACACTTTCATTCCCAATCTCAGGGCTCCTGCGAGCTCTCGGCTCGTGTCGTAGTCGAAGACCACGTGCCCGGCCACCACGTCGACGTCGCGCTTGATCCGTTGCAGCGGGTTGTCGACGAAATGCGCGCTGGCACCCGACGCCTCGAGCAACAGCCCGATCACGTGTCGCGACTCGTGGACGATGTGCGCCGCGGCCATCCGGGCCGCCCCGCGCACCGGTCTCGGTACCGGATCGCCGGTCGCGACGATGGCCTCGATCTCTGCGATGGTGTCGGCCAGAAGGCCGCGCAGCGCCCGCAGACGCACCTCGGCCTCTCCGAGGCGGGCCTGCGCGATCGGCTTGTCTTTCTGCATGACGCCCTCATACGCCAGCACCCGTTCCGACAACCGCTCGGCGTAGATCTCGGCGACACGTTCGGCGCCGCCCAGCGCCGGCATCGCCGCCAACAGCGCCAAGGCGGGCACCATCGGCCAGCGGTAGGTGTCGGCATCGTGCAGCGCCGCGCCGGGCGCGGTACCGGTGTAGATGTCGACGACGCGGACCAATCGGTGTTCCGGGACGAACGCGTCGATGATCACGACGTCGTTGGAGCCGGTGGCGCGCATGCCGTCGGTGTGCCACACGTCCTCGATCGCGACGTCTTCGATGGGCAGCAGCGCGAGCGCCGGGAAGATCGCGTCGTCGGGGCCACACAGCGCACCGACCATGATCCAGTTGCCGTGCATCACGCCAGTGGCCCACGACCAGCGGCCGCTCAGTCGGATCCCGCCGTCGGTGGGCAGCCCTCGACCGGTCGGCGCCAGGGGAGCTGGGGCGAGAAGCGGTCGGTCCGCGAAGGCCTCTTCCTGGGCCCGCTCGTCGAACAACGCCAAAATCCAGTTGTGCAGGACATAGAAGCCGATGGTCCACGCGCTCGACGCGCAGCCGTGTGCCATTCGTCGGACCGGATCGAGGATCGCCGGCAGCGGCGCCTGCATGCCCCCGTATCGCGCGGGCACCAGCAGGTCGGTGAGCCCCGATGCGGTCAGTTCATCGACCGTCGCGACCGGCAACTGGCGCAGCCGCTCGGCCTCCGGTGCCCGCTCGGCGAGCCGACCGACGAACCCGGCGTCGACAAGGGGGAGAGCCGGAGCGGCCGTCATGGTCCGAACGTTACCATACTTTTTTGTATGGAACGCAGGCCCCCGCCCTCGACCGGCCGAGCGGGCATGTCTGCACCCGACACGCCGCCGAATACCGACGTCATGCGCACGCTCGTCGTGCACCGAGCGTGCGCGCGAACTACCGCGTGAGCATGATGTCGAGGAACCGTTCCCGCCGCGCCGCAGCCTTGCTGCTGGTTCTCGCGCCGGACAGATGCAAGAAACCGATCCCCGCCGCGAAGGTGGCGTTCGCGCGCAGATCGGCCTCATCGGGGTCGAAGCCGTCGTCGACGAACGCCTCGCGCACGGCCTCGAGAACCCGCCGATCCGACGCCCGCACCCCCGCGGCGACCTCTTCGTCGGTTCGCGCCCACTCCCGCATCGCCCGTTCCAGCGTCCGATGCCGGGCATCCACCAGCGCACTCATCATCTGCGAGAGCCGCTCGCGCGGCGGCAGGTCGCTCAGCGCCGCGAAATGGCGCCGGTCGTCGTCGCGCACCTCGCCCCACGCCCGAACCAGCGTGGATCGATAGCCGGCCATATCGGGGAAGTGCCAGTAAAAGCTGCCCTTGGTCGCGCCGACACGCTCGCACAGCGCATCCAGCTTGAGCGCCTTGATGCCCTGCTCGGCGAGAATCTCGTATCCGGCCTGAATCCAGTCGTCGACCGACAGTCGCGGCGTGCGGGCCGGTGCCATGACCGCAGCCTACGGGTGCCGCGATCCGCCCATCGATGCCCGGTCGTAGCCATTTCCGACCGTCGAATCAGTGGTAATTTGCTCGCAAAATCCGGCGCGCCACACGGCCCTGGGTTTCTCCTGCGCTGATCATCATGTTTTACTGCACACGCGACAACTGAAATTTTCTCGGTCCGCTCGACGGCCCCGGGCTCAGTCGAGCGGGCATGACAACGCAGTGCACACATTGCTGCGGTGTCGATGGCGATCGCTCGATCGCAGACGGAACGGCCTCCAAAGTGGCAAACCGGAAGATGGATGGACTTGCAGTATGAGCTTGATTGACAAGATTCGCGGCCCATGGGCGCGGCGCTTCGCGGTGGCGGCCATTGCGGCGGCCCTGCTACCGGGATTCGTGAGCCTGGCCGGCCAGTCAGCCACCGCTGGGGCGTTCTCCCGGCCCGGCCTGCCGGTCGAGTACCTGATGGTGCCGTCCCCGTCGATGGGACGCGACATCAAGGTGCAGTTCCAGAAGGGCACCGGCTCCAAGGCGGTGTACCTGCTCGACGGACTGCGTGCTCGCGACGACTACAACGGCTGGGACCTGGAGACCCAGGCGTTCGAGTGGTTCTACGAGACGCCGCTGTCGCTGGTCCTGCCGGTCGGCGGCCAGTCGAGCTTCTACTCCGACTGGTATGCGCCGGCGTGCGGTAAGGCCGGCTGCCAGACCTACAAATGGGAGACGTTCCTGACCAGCGAGCTGCCGCAGTGGCTGTCCGCCAACAGGGGCGTGTCGACGACGGGCAACGCCGCCGTCGGCCTGTCGATGTCCGGCAACTCCGCGATGATCCTCTCGGTCTACCACCCCGACCAGTTCGTTTATGCCGGGGCACTGTCGGCGTTCCTCAACCCGTCCGAGGGCCAGTGGCCGTTCCTGATCAACATGGCCATGGGCGACGCGGGCGGTTTCGACGCCAACGACATGTGGGGCCGCACCGAGGACCCGAACAGCGCGTGGAAGCGCAACGACCCGATGGTTCAGATCCCGGCACTGGTGGCCAATGGCACCAGGCTCTGGGTCTACTGCGGTAACGGCACGCCCAACGAGCTCGGTGGCGCGAACCTGCCCGCCGAGTTCCTCGAGGGCCTGACCATCCGCACGAACATCACGTTCCGTGACAATTACATCGCCGCGGGCGGCAACAACGGTGTGTTCAACTTCCCGCCCTACGGCACGCACAGCTGGGAGTACTGGGGTGCTCAGTTGCAGGAGATGAAGCCTGACCTGATCTCGCATCTCGGTTCGTAAGACACGTCAGGAGTCCCCGGACGCGACCCGCGTCCGGGGACTCCTGCGTTCCCCGGCTTGCGCGTGGGCCCAGGTGAACAATGGGCGTCATGAGCGCAGTCAACGCCGTGGTCGCACATCAAGACGCCGAAGGAGAAATCACCCTGCGGCACGAAGTCGTCGACGATACTTTCCTGCCGGAGGGTGACGTCACGGTCTCCGTCGAGTACTCGGGGATCAACTACAAGGACGCCCTCGCCGTGACGCCCAAAGGCGGTGTGGCCCGGTCGTATCCGCTCATCCCGGGCATCGACGCGGCCGGCACGGTCACGGCATCGTCGTCATCGGAGTTCGCCGTCGGTGACCGGGTCGTCGCCCACGGCTACGACATCGGCACCGGCAGGCACGGCGGATACGCCGACACCGCTCGGTTGCCGGCCGACTACCTGGTCAAGCTCGAAAGGTTGACGACGGCGGAGGCCGCCGCGATCGGCACAGCCGGCTTCACCGCGGCCATGAGCGTCAACGCAATTCGCGACCACGGCGTGCGACCGCAGGACGGGCCCGTACTGGTCACCGGTGCGACCGGAGGCGTCGGCAGCATCAGTGTCGACCTGCTGGCCGGTCTGGGCTACGAAGTGATCGCATCCACCGGGAAGGCCGAGGCGCACGACTATCTCATGGGCCTGGGCGCCTACCAGGTGATCGGACGCCTACCCGAGGAAGGGGAGAAGGTCCGCCCGCTGAGTGAGTCGAAATGGGCCGGCGTCGTCGACAGCGTCGGGGGCGACACCCTCGCATACGCGCTGAGCACCCTCATTTACGCGGGTGTCGCGGCGATCTCGGGGTTGGCCAGGTCGGCCGACCTTCCCACAACCGTGATGCCGTTCATCCTGCGCGGCGTCACCCTGGCGGGCATCGACTCCGTACAGCTCGCGATCGGGCCGCGTCGCGAGATCTGGAAGCAGATCGAGGGCGAGCTCAAGCCGAAGCATCTCACCGACATCACCAGGGACGTCCCGGTGCTCGAGGCGCCGCACACCTTGCGCACGATCATCGGCGGCGGCGTCACCGGCCGCACCCGTGTGGTCGTGCACGACGGGTTCTAGAGAGTTCTAGCCGTTCATGCGCCAATTGTGAAATCAGCGACGCTTTTTCGGGATTTCCGTCGCCAGATTCACAAACGGTGGGCCAGCCGCCTACTTGAGCTCGGCCGACGACAAGCCGAGCAGTCGGCGCGCCACCACCAACAGCTGAATCTGCTGGGTGCCCTCGAAGATGTCGAGGATCTTGCTGTCGCGGGCCCACTTCTCCAGCAGGGTGACCTCCGAGTACCCGACCGTGCCGGCCAGTTCGACCGCCTTCAGCGTGACGTCGCTGGCCACCCGGCCGGCCTTCGCCTTGCCCATCGACGCTTCCTTCGAGTTCGGAATGTCGTTGTCGGCCTGCCACGCCGAGCGCACCATCAGCAGATACGCGGCCTCCCAATCGGATTCCATGCGCAGGAACTCCGCGGCGGGTGCGCTCTGTGCGTGCGACGGCTTGTCGTAGGAGATCTCGATGCCGGCCTCGGTGAGGATCTTGCGCAGCTCCTCGAGGGCGGCGCGGGCAATGCCGACGGCCATCGCGGCGACCACGGGCCGAGTGTTGTCGAAGGTCTCCATGACCCCGGCAAAACCCTTCTCCACGTGGATCTCCGGGCTACCCAACAGGTTGTCCTTGGGGATCCGGGCATTGTCGAATCGGATCACCGCGGTGTCGGAGGCCTTGATGCCGAGCTTGTCCTCGAGTCGCTCGACCGTCACCCCGGGATGTTCGCGCGGAACGATGAACGACTTGATCGCCGCGCGGCCCAGCGACTTGTCCAGCGTCGCCCACACCACGATGTGGGTGGCGCGGGATCCGGCCGTGACGAAGATCTTCTCGCCGTTGATCACGTACTCGTCGCCGTCCAGCCTCGCCGTCGTCGACACCGCCGCTGAATCGGAGCCGAAGTCCGATTCGGTGATCGCCATCGCGGCCCACACGTCCTTGCCCAGCCGCTCGAGCTGTTCGGGCGTAGCCACGCTGGAGATCGCCGCGTTACCGAGCCCTTGGCGCGGCACCGACAGCATCAAAGCCACGTCGCCCCAACTGATCTCCATCACGTTGAGTACGGCCGACATGTTCGCGCCGTTGTGGTTGGCGTCCCTGGGCTCGTCACCGCCCGCGAACGCCTCGGCGCCTGCGAACGCGAACGCCTTCGCGTCCTGAATGCCCTCGAACAGGGTGGCCAGGGTGTCCAGCTCCACCGGGTACTCGTGCTCGCGCAGATCCCACTTGCGAGAGATCGGACGCAGCATCTCCGCTGCCCCCTGATGGGCCTTCTCGATGACCGCCTCGAGCTTGCGCGGCAGCTCCAAATTGATTGCCATGATTCGACTTCCGCTCGTGAGACTAGATAACTACAACACCCTCGGCGACGCCGATGGCGCGCAGATCGCGATACCACCGCTCGACGGGATGTTCCTTGGTGTAGCCGTGGCCGCCGAGCAGCTGCACACCGTCCAGGCCGATCTGCATGCCCTTGTCGGTGCCCAGCCGTTTGGCCAGCGCGGCCTCGCGGGCGAACGGCAGACCCTGATCGGCTCGCGACGCGCCGCGCCACGTGATCAAGCGCAGACCGTCGAACTCGATCGCCATGTTGGCGCACATGAACGCGACCGCCTGACGGTGCGCGATCGGTTCACCGAAGGCCTTCCGTTCCTTGACATATGGGACGACGTAGTCGAGCACCGCGTGAGCGGTGCCGACGGCGAGTGCCGCCCAGCCGAGCCGCGACAGCGCGAGCGCCTCCGAGTAGTCCTCGTCGGTTGCGCCGTCCTCGCCGAGGCGCGCCGACAGCGTCACCGTGACCCCGTCGAGCGCGACCTGGCCGGTCGCCGCTCCGCGGATACCCATACCCGGGTCGGGCGTGATGCTCAGACCCTTCGACGACGACTCGACGATGAACAGCGCGGGCTTGCCGTTGAGTTGCGCTCCGACGATGAACAGTTCGGCATTGGCGGCGGCCGGCACAAGCGACTTGACCCCGTCGAGGCGGTACCCGCTCGGGGTGCGGACCGCGGTGGTCTTCAACGCGGTGGGATCGAACAGCGCTCGCGGTTCGGCGATCGCCACGCAGGACTGCGGAACATTCTCGCCCGCAAACTCTTTCAGATAGGTGGCCTGCTGATCGGCGCTGCCCCAGTGCGTGAGCGCCGACGCGACCCCCGCGGGGGCCAGGATGGGCAACGCGAGGCCCATGTCGCCGTACGCCAGTGCCTCGGCCACCAACACGTTGGTGACGGCTGCGCGGTGCGCGGCGATGCCCTCGAAGTCCTCGGGCACGTTGATCGCGGTGATGCCGAGTTCGGATGCCTTCGCCACGAGGTCGACGGGGTAGTCGGCTGACTCGTCGGCCTCGCGCGCCGCGGGACGGATGACCTCCTCGGCGAACTCGCTGACCGTCTCGACGATCATCTGCTGTTCGTCGTCGGGCGTGAGGTCGAAGTAATCCGAACCGCTCTTCTTCAGCCGCGTCGGTCCGCTCTGGTTACCCGACACCCGCTTGAACTGCCTGGTGGCCGCGCCCGCGAACGAGAACACCTGCTTGACGCCATACTTCAATCCACGGTTGAGCGGATCGCGCAGGTTGTAGCGGTCCAGGAACTCCTGGCCGACCAGGGGAGTGACCAGCGCCAGACCGAGATCGGTCGCCGACCGCTTGTGCTTCTTCAGGCCGACTGCGCTTTCTTTGTCGCTTCGCTTCGACTTGGATCCGTTTTTCGACGGCAGGGCTTTACTCATTTCGACTGCCTCGCTTCGATTTGTGACGTCCGAACTCGTCGAACTGACTCCAGAGTAAGGTATCGGAACTGACTCATCGGTAAGTTGTTGTCGAACTCACAGCTCAGGTGCCGACAAGCTGCGCAGCACGGCGTCGTGCAGCAGCCCGTTGGTCGCGACCGCGCTGCCGCCGTGCGGACCGGACTCACCTGCGAGGTTGGTGAAGCGGCCGCCCGCCTCGCGCACCAGGACGTCGAGCGGCGCCAGGTCCCACGTCGAGACTTCGGGCTCCATCGCGATGTCGACGGCCCCCTCGGCGACCAGGCAGTAGTTGTAGAAGTCGCCGTAGCCGCGCACCCGCCACACCGCGTCGGTCAGCGCGACGAACCGGTCGCGGATGCCGCGGTCGGCCCACCCGGAGAGGCTGGAGAACGCCAGGCTCGCCGAGCCGAGGTCCTGAACCTTCGACACGCTCAGCCGTCGCTGCGGCTGCCCGGACACCTGCGCGTACGCACCCCGTCCGGACACCGCCCACCACCGTCGGTGCAGCGCGGGTGCACTCACCACGCCGAGCACGGGTACGCCGTCGCGAAGCAACGCGATCAGCGTCGCCCACACCGGTACCCCGCGGACGAAGTTCTTGGTGCCGTCGATCGGGTCGACGACCCACTGCCTGCCCACGAACTCCTTCGTGCCGCCGAACTCCTCGCCGAACACCGAATCGGCCGGGCGCTGCTCGCCAAGTCGCTCCCGGATCATCGATTCGACTTCGAGGTCGGCGTCGGTGGCCGGGGTCAGGTCGGGTTTGGTCTCGACGACGAGGTCGACCGCGCCGAAGCGGGCCATCGTCCTGGCGTCCGATTCATCGGCTAGAGCGAGCGCCAATGCCAGATCGTCCGCCTCGGGATCCATGCCTGTCGTCCTACCATGTCGGGATGTGGGAATTCGCGGTGATACTGCTGATCGTCGGTGCGCTGGTGCTGCTGGCCCGACCGATGCTGATGCGCCGTCGCGGCACACCGACTGACTGGCCCTCGGGTCAACTGCTGGTCACCGGCGTCAGCCCGCGACCAGCCGAGGTCACCGGGCCGCAGTACGTCACGATCACCGGCGTCATTAACGGGCCCACGGTCAACGAGCATGTCGTCTACCAACGGCTCGAGGTCGACGTCGACGACTGGCCGACGATGGGCCAACTGTTTCCCGTCGTCTACTCGCCGAAGAACCCGGACAACTGGCGATTCGCGCCGCAGGCCCCGCCACCCGAGGCGCCGCCACCGCCCTACTCCTGAGGCTTCAAGCGTGGTGCACGACGAGCCGATGCTCAGCCGTGCCCGATCCTCAACATCGCGGCCACGGTGGTCAGCTTCACGCGCGGGCGCCCGTGCGGTTCGCCTGCTGACCGCTCGTACTCGTCGATCAGCCGCCAGTGGTCATCGGTGATCACCTTCGGCTGCCGTTCGACCAACCATTCGGCCAGCCGCCGCGAATGGTCCTCGGCGAAGTCGGCGAGTTGTGCGGCCGACAGGTCGGTGATCAGCGTGTCGACGGTCTCCTGCGAATCGCTCTTGTTGCTGCCGATGACACCCGTCGGCCCGCGCTTGATCCAGCCGACCACGTACTCGTTGCGGCTGCCTTCCACGCGCCCGTGGGTGTGCGGGATCGTGCCGCTGCGCTCGTCGAACGGCAGGCCGGGCGTCGGAACCCCGCGATAGCCGACCGCGCGCACCACAAGCTGGGCCGGCACCTCCTCGCGTTCACCGGTGTCCTTGGCCACGATGCGGCCGTTCTCCTCGACCAGCTCGTTGCGGCCGAGCACGATCGATTCGACGCGACCGTCCCCCTTGATCTCGATTGGGGAGGTGCGGAAACGGAAGACGATGCGCCGCTTGGCGTTCTTCGGTGTCTGTTCCCCATAGCCGCGCAGCACCTTGATGTTGTTGCGTACGGTCTTGCCCGCCGCTTCGAGGTCGTCGTCGGTGATGTCGGCGAAGTCGGCGGGATCGATGATGACGTCGACGTCGCCGAGCCCCTCGAGGTGCCCGAGTTCGCGCAGCTCCAACGTGGTGAACGGCGCCTGCAACGGCCCCCGTCTCCCGATGACGAGTACCTCCTCCACCCCGCGGTCGTGCAGTGACTTCAACGCGTGGTCGGCGATGTCCGTCGCGGCCAGCACGTCGGGATCGGTGACGAGAATCCGCGCCACGTCCAAGGCGACGTTGCCGTTGCCGATCACCACGGCGCGACCGCTGGAGATGTCGGGTGCGATCTCCTCGAAATGCGGGTGGGCGTTGTACCAGCCGACGAAATCGACGGCGGCGACGCTGCCGGGCAGGTCCTCACCGGGAATCCCCAGCGCCCGGTCGGATTGGGCACCGACGGCGTAGATCACCGCGTCGTACTGTTCGGCCAACTCGGCGGGGTGCACGTGCTCGCCGACCGCGACGTTGCCAAAGAAGCGAAATCGCGGATCCAACGCAGTCTTTTCGAACTGGGCGCTGATCGACTTGATCTTCGGATGGTCGGGTGCCACACCCGAGCGCACCAGCCCCCACGGGGTCGGCAACATCTCGAGCATGTCGACGCGCACGTCGGCGTCGTCCCGGGAATCGGCGAACTTGAGTAACGACGCCGCGGCAAAGTAACCCGAAGGCCCTGAGCCGACGATCGCCACGTGGTAGGGGCGCATGGACACCTTTTGTCGAAGCTTCCTTCTCGCTGCCCGGCCTCGCGCAAGGGGCTGTCGCGTCGGGGCCGGCTGGTTACGCATCCGATGCTAGAACGCGGACGGGCCTCGTTGCCGCCAGTCGCGAGAACCGGCGCGTGTCGGCTCACAGGTAACCTGAACTCCCGTGGATCCTGACCGTCAAGCCGACCTCGCTGCCCTCGACTCCACCCTGACCACGGTGGAGCGGGTGCTCGACGTCGAAGGCCTCCGCGGTCGCATCGAGAAGCTCGAGCACGAGGCCTCCGACCCGAACCTGTGGGACGACCAGACGCGCGCTCAGAAGGTCACCAGTGAGCTGTCGCACACCCAGGGGGAGCTTCGGCGCGTCGAGGAACTCCGGCAGCGCCTCGACGACCTGCCGGTGATGTACGAGCTGGCCGCCGAAGACGGCAGCGAGGAGGAACTCGCAGAGGCCGACGCCGAGCGGGCCAAGCTGCGCGAGGACATCGAGGCGATGGAGGTGCGCACCCTGCTGTCCGGCGAGTACGACGAGCGCGAGGCCGTCGTCACGATCCGCTCGGGCGCCGGCGGGGTGGACGCCGCGGACTGGGCCGAGATGCTGATGCGCATGTACATCCGCTGGGCCGAACAGCACGACTATCCCGTGGAAGTCTTTGACATCTCCTACGCCGAAGAGGCGGGGATCAAGAGCGCGACGTTCGCGGTGCACGCACCGTTCGCCTACGGCACCCTGTCGGTCGAGCAGGGCACCCATCGCCTCGTGCGCATCAGCCCGTTCGACAACCAGAGCCGCAGGCAGACGTCGTTCGCCGACGTCGAAGTGCTGCCGGTGGTGGAGACCACCGACCACATCGACATCCCGGAAAGCGATGTGCGCGTTGATGTCTACCGCTCCAGCGGCCCCGGTGGCCAGTCGGTCAACACCACCGACTCGGCGGTCCGGCTGACCCACATCCCGACAGGCATCGTGGTGACCTGTCAAAACGAGAAGTCGCAGTTGCAGAACAAGGTTTCGGCGATGCGGGTCTTGCAGGCAAAGTTGTTGGAACGCAAGCGCTTAGAAGAGCGCGCCGAGATGGATGCCCTCAAGGGCGACGGTGGCAGCTCGTGGGGCAACCAGATGCGGTCCTACGTGCTGCACCCCTACCAGATGGTCAAGGATCTGCGCACCGAGTACGAGGTCGGCAACCCCGCCGCGGTGCTCGACGGCGACCTCGACGGGTTCCTCGAGGCGGGCATTCGTTGGCGCAAGAGTCAAGACGATGGATAACAGTCTGATCGCACTGTCCCTGGGGGAGCGCTGGGAAGGGTTCTGGAAGGGCAACATCGGCAACTGGATTCTCGACCGCGGTGTGACGATCGCACTGCTGTTGATCGGCGGACTGCTCGCCGCGCGGTTCATCAACTGGGCGGCACAGCGGATCGTGAGCCGCATCGACGCCGAATACCTGGAAAGCGATCAGCTGGTGCGTTCGGAGAGCGCCAAGCACCGGCAGGCCGTCGCTTCGGTGATCTCGTGGGTCACGGTCGCCTTGTTGTTCATCATCGTGGCGGTGCAGATCACCGACACGCTCGCGATCCCGATCGGGTCGCTGGTCGCGCCCGCCGCGGTGCTGGGCGCCGCGCTGGGCTTCGGTGCGCAGAAAGTGGTCCAGGACCTGCTGGCCGGTTTCTTCATCATCACCGAAAAGCAGTACGGCTTCGGCGATCTGGTGCAGCTCAGCATGGTCGGTGCACCCGAGGAGTCGCTCGGAACGGTCGAAGAGGTGACGTTGCGGGTCACCAAACTGCGCACCGCCGAAGGTGAGATGTACACCATCCCCAACGGCAACATCGTTCGATCGCTGAACCTGTCGAAGGACTGGGCGCGCGCGGTCATCGACATTCCGGTGCCGACGGGGTCCGACCTCAACGAGGTCAACGAGCTCCTGCACACCGTCGCGCGCAAAGCAACAGACGATCCGCAACTCAGCGCACTCATGCTCGACGCGCCCCAGCTGATGGGTGTCGAGAGCATCGGGCTCGAGACGGTGAACCTGCGGATGGTCGCGCGCACACTTCCCGGTAAGCAGTTCGAAGTCGGCCGGCGCATTCGCGTGTTGGTGGTCGCCGAGCTACGCCGCGCCGGGATCGTGTCGCCGACCGACAGTGTGACACCGACGGTGGGCGCCATCGTCCACCCGGCGACAGACGGCGGCGCCGGCAATGAGACGCAGGGCTCCGCGGAGCAGAAGAAGTGAGGAACTGGCTGAGCGCCCGTTTCGGCCGGATGCGGGTGTCGACGGTCGTGCTCATCGCGGCGTTCGTGGCGCTGTTCTGGGTGAACCAGACGTTCGAGCCCAAGCCGCCCGAACCGCCCCCGCCCGCCCCTGCGGTCGTCCCCCCGGGGTTCGTGCCCGACCCCAATTACACGTGGGTGCCGCGCACCAACGTGCGCCGGACCACCGAACCGCCGACCACGACCACCACGACCACCCCGCCGACGACCACCACGACGAGCCCGACCGAAACCACGCCGACCAGCCCGACGACACCGACAACGCCGCTGATCGGGCCCGAGGGGCCGCCCACAACGACGGATACGCCGCTGGTGCCCCCGGTTCCGCAACTGCTGCCGCCACCGACGGCGACTCCGCCCAGCTAGGGCGGCACTGTTTCACCGCTACACTGGCGACCCGTGATGATCACCCTCAACAACGTGACCAAGCAGTACAAGTCGTCAGCGCGGCCCGCGCTCGACAACGTCTCGGTCAAGATCGACAAGGGTGAGTTCGTCTTCCTCATCGGACCGTCGGGGTCGGGCAAGTCGACGTTCATGCGGCTGCTCCTGGCTGAGGAGACTCCGACCCACGGCGACATCCAGGTGTCGAAGTTCCACGTCAACAAGCTGCCCGGGCGCCACATCCCCAGCCTGCGCCAGGTGATCGGCTGTGTGTTCCAGGACTTCCGGCTGCTGCAGCAGAAGACCGTCTTCGAAAACGTCGCATTCGCCCTCGAGGTCATCGGCAAGCGCGCCGAGACCATCAACCGGGTGGTGCCCGACGTGCTGGAGATGGTCGGCCTGTCGGGCAAGGCCAACCGGTTGCCCGCCGAACTGTCCGGTGGCGAACAGCAGCGCGTCGCAATCGCCCGCGCATTCGTCAACCGGCCGCTGGTACTGCTCGCCGACGAGCCCACCGGCAACCTGGACCCGGAAACCAGCAAGGACATCATGGATCTGCTCGAGCGGATCAACCGCACCGGGACCACGGTGTTGATGGCCACCCACGACCACCACATCGTCGACTCAATGCGCCAGCGGGTCGTCGAACTCGAACTCGGCCGGCTGATTCGCGACGAGCAGCGCGGCGTCTACGGAATGGATCGCTAGTGCGCTTCGGCTTCCTTATCAACGAGGTCCTCACCGGATTTCGTCGCAATGTCACCATGACCGTGGCGATGATCCTGACGACCGCCATCTCGATCGGCCTGTTCGGCGGCGGCCTGCTCGTCGTCCGGCTGGCCGATCAGTCCCGCAACATTTACCTGGACCGCGTCGAAAGCCAGGTCTTTTTGACCAACGACGTCTCGGCCAACGACCCATCGTGTGACGCCGACCCGTGCAAGGCGCTGCGCCAGCAGATCGAGGACCGCGACGACGTGCGCTCGGTGCGGTTCCTCAACCGCGACGAGGCCTACGAGGACGCGATCACGAAGTTCCCGCAATACAAGGACGTCGCGGGCCGTGACGCGTTTCCGGCCTCGTTCATCGTCAAACTCGATGACCCCGAGCAGCACAAGGAATTCGACGAGGCGATGGTCGGCCAGCCCGGCGTACTCAACGTGCTCAACCAGAAGGAACTGATCGACCGACTGTTCGCGGTCCTCGACGGCATCAGCAACGCCGCGTTCGCGGTGGCGCTGGTTCAGGCGGTGGGAGCGGTCCTCTTGATAGCCAACATGGTCCAAGTCGCGGCGTACACCAGACGCACCGAGATCGGCATCATGCGCCTGGTCGGGGCCAGCCGCTGGTACACCCAGTTGCCATTCCTCGTGGAGGCGATGCTTGCCGCCCTGATCGGTGTCGTCATTGCGATCATCGGGTTGA
The DNA here is from genome assembly GCA_900637135.1 of Mycolicibacterium flavescens. Lineage (NCBI taxonomy): Bacteria > Bacillati > Actinomycetota > Actinomycetes > Mycobacteriales > Mycobacteriaceae > Mycobacterium > Mycolicibacterium flavescens. The sequence continues at coordinate 3,841,253 of LR134353.1, read as the reverse complement.
TCGTGGTGCGGGCGCTGTTCCTGGAGAACGCGCTCAACCAGTTCTATCAAGCGAACCTGATCGCCAAGGTCGACTACGCCGACGTGCTGTACTTCAGCGCTCCGCTGATGCTGTTCTTGGGGTTGGCGATGTCGGGTATCACCGCCTACGCGACACTGCGGCTTTACATACGAAGGTAGCCATGGCAAAACAGGGCGCCAAGAAAGCCGACCCGTCCCGGTCCAGTAACAACAAGGTCGTCGCGACCAATCGCAAAGCACGACACAACTATTCGATCCTGGAGACGTTCGAGGCGGGTATCCAGCTCGTCGGGACGGAGGTGAAGAGCCTGCGCGACGGGCAGGCGTCGCTGACCGACGCCTTCGCCACCGTCGACGACGGCGAGGTGTGGCTGCGCAACCTGCACATCCCCGAGTATCACCACGGCAGCTGGACCAATCACGCGCCGCGGCGCAACCGGAAACTGTTGTTGCACCGCAAGCAGATCGATCAGCTGATCGGCCGCATCCGCGACGGCAACCTCACCCTCGTACCACTGTCCCTGTACTTCACCGACGGGAAGGTGAAGGTGGAACTGGCACTCGCCCGAGGTAAAGAGGCCCGCGACAAGCGGCAGGACCTGGCGCGTCGTGACGCGCAGCGCGAGATCACCCGCGAGTTGGGGCGCCGCGCCAAGGGCATGACCTGATCGGAGTCGCGCTCGCGCTGGCGTCGGCGCTGGGCTACGGGATCAGCGACTTCGTCGGCGGGCTGGCCTCGCGCCGCGTCGCCGCGTTGCGCGTGGTGTTGGTCTCCTATCCGATCGCGTTGGTGGTGCTCGCGGTACTCGCGGTTCCGATCGGCGGGGACGTCTCGCAGGGCGCAGTGGTCTGGGGCGTGTTGTGCGGGGTCGCGCAGGCGTTCGGCGTGTGGTGGTTCTACGCCGCGTTGGGTTCGGGTCCGATCTCGGTGGTGTCTCCGCTGACCGCGATCCTGGTGGCGGGCATCCCGGTGGGCGTCGGGCTAGCGCTGGGGGAGCGGCCCGGGCTGATCGCCGGCGTGGGCGTGGCGCTGGCGTTGGTGGCGGTGGTGCTGGTCAGCCGGGAGGCGTCCGACAAGGACGTCACGGAGCACAGGTTCACCCCGACGGTGGCGTGGTTGACGGTCGGCTCGGGCGTGGCGTTCGGGTTGAATTTCGTGCTGATCGATCAGGCGCCGGTGGACGCAAAGTTGTGGCCGTTGGTGTTCGCCCGCGCGTCGGCGACGGCGCTGGTGGTCCTCATCGCACTGCTGAGCCGCAACCTGCGACCGCCGTCGGGAACCCCGCTGAGGTTGGCGGTGCTCGCGGCATTCATCGACGTCGGCGCGAACATCGCGATGCTGCTGGCACTTCAGGCGGCGCTGCTGTCGCTGGCGGGCGTGCTGATGTCGCTGTACCCGGCGGCGACGGTGTTGCTCGCGATCGTGGTGCTGCGCGAGCGGGTGACACGCTGGCAGGCGCTCGGCATGGTGTTGGCGCTGGCTGCGGTGGCCATGATCGCCGCAGGCTGATCGACGCGAGTATTTGGGCCGAGCCGACATGAGCACTTCGTTGAATAAGGCATCATGACGAACGGAAAGGCGGGGAAGGCGTGTTGCTCAGGGGTCATCGTTGGCGTTACGGCGTCGTCGTGGCCCTGCTTCTCTTGGTCGTGGTGAATGCGCTGGCACCGTGGGGATACGACCGCGCCGAGGCGGGGATGATCGCGGTGCAGGCGATCCTGGGCGCCGTGATCGTTGTGCGCGGCTTCGTGGTTGCTCGGAAGGTCGACGGCACAGCTCGATGGTGGCGGGTCCTGATCGCAGCCTCGTGCTTGAGCTGGCTCATCGGTGAACTGCTGTGGTGGACGGGCGGAGGCGCAGACGACGGTCGAGTAGCCGGTGGGAGGGAGACCGTCGCGTATCTGCTCCCCGCGGTGCTCATCTTCTCGGCAGTGGTCGTGTTGGGGCGGGTGGGCCTCGGACGCACCAACACCCCCGACCCGGTGCACCAGTACTCGCTCGTCGCCTCCGTGCTCGACGCGATCGTGGCGGCCATCTCGTTTTCGCTGCTGTCCTACATGGCCGGATACGGTGCACTGGCCGCAGCGGCATTTCCCCGGTCGGACAATCCGCCCATCCTGGTCACCTATTCGCTGCTCCAGCTGTGCGCGGTGGTGGCGGGGGTCTTCTTCGCCAGTCTCTATCGGCCAGGCCGGCCATATCGAGCGGAGTGCCTGCTGTTGACCGGCGGTGTCATGTTGCTCGCGTCCGCCGACCGGATGGTCGCCTACTTCCGGACCGTCGGCTTGCAGAACGGTGATTTGTGGGGCGGCGGCGCGTTCATCATCGGGCTGATACTGGTGATCTACGCGCTCGCCACACCGACGCCGCAGTCAGAAACCGCCGCGCAAAGCAGCGATCGGGTGATGGACTGGGTGCAGTTGATCTTGCCGTTCGCCGGATTCGCTGGAATCGCAATGCTTTACGGCTACCACGTGATGATCGGCAAAGAGCTCGACGGGGTGCTGGTCGTCGGAGCGGTGGTGATGGTTCTGCTCGTCGCCACGCGCCAAGTCTTCGCGATGCGCGCGCAGCACAGGTTGACACTGCGGCTGTTCGACGCCCAGCACCGGCTCGCGCACCAGGTTCATCACGACGCCTTGACCGGGCTGCCGAACAGGCTGTTGTTCGGCAAGGAACTCGAAACCGCCGCAACCAGAGGCGGTTTCGTGCTGATCTTCGTCGACCTCGACGACTTCAAGGTCGTCAATGACCGGTTCGGCCACGCGGGCGGCGACGAACTGCTGCGTGCCGTGGGCGAACGCCTCCGTCGATGTGTGCGGGATACCGACACCCTGGCACGCATCGGCGGTGACGAGTTCGCGATTCTGATCAACAGCGACGCGGCGGCACCTGAAGTCGTCGCCGACCGCGTCCGGGCGGCGCTTCGGGAGCCGTTCGCGGTGCACGGCTCGAGCGTGCGGGTCCGCGCCAGCATGGGCCTGGTGCGGCCGCATGCCGGTGACGACAGCCAGACCCCAGACGACCTGCTGCGTAAGGCCGACCACTCGATGTATGAGGGCAAACGCCTAGGAAAAGACATCGCCGTCGTCTACCCGTCGATGATCGGCCGGGCAGTGGACTTTCCCACCGCCTTACGTCACGCCGACGGCGATCCGCCGGCCGGGTTCAGCCTCGTCTATCAGCCCATCGTTCGGCTACCGGAGGAGGCTCCGGTCGCCATCGAGGCGCTGGCGAGGTGGACGGCACCCGATGGCACGCAGATACCGCCCGAGACGTTCGTGGCCGCCGCCGAGGCCGCGGGGCTCGGTGATGCCTTCGACGCGATGGTGGTGGACCAGAGTTGCCGGGAAGTCACCACCGCTGGCTCGGGTATCGATTTGCAGGTCAACATTGGGGCGGCACGCTTGCGCGACGGCGGATTCCGCGATGTGGTCGCCGGGACGCTGACGCGCTACGGCATGGAACCCAGCCGGCTGACGTTGGAGATCACCGAGACCGTGCCGGTCGTCGATCTCGACGAGGCAGCCGCACAAATACGGCGGCTCAGGGCTATTGGCGTCAAGGTTGCCCTGGACGATTTCGGTGCCGGGTACAACTCGCTGACCTATCTGCACGCGTTACCCATCCAGATCGTCAAGCTCGACCGCAGCCTGTTGGCCGGACCCGAACCCGCTCAGGCCGCCACGTTGTACCGATCGGTGATCGCGGTGTGCGATCCGTTGGGCCTGGAAGTGATCGCCGAGGGCATCGAGACGGTGGAGCAGGCCGAGATGGTGTTCCTCGCGGGCTGCTCGCTGGCTCAGGGGTATCTGTTCGCGTTGCCCACTGCGATCGCCGATCTGCCGTCGAACCTCATGCCGCCGACACACCGTAGCGTCGCGGGTTCCCAGCACGGTCGTCTGTGACGAGCGGTACGGTCGGGCGGTGAGCAGCCCCTCGCGTCCGGTCACCACGCTCGACAAGACTGCGGTCCTCGATGCCTTGTTCGCCGAATGGCACACGATCGGTGACCTGTTGGCGGGCCTGGGCGAATCGGACTGGCAGACCGCGACGTCGCTGCCCGGTTGGACGGTGCACGACGTGACGGCGCACATGGTCGGCACGGAGTCGATGTTGGCAGGCATGGACATGCCGCAGCCGGATGTGGATGTGTCGCTGTTCGAGCACGTCCGCAACGACATCGGTGTGCTCAACGAGCGGTGGGTGCTGGAGTTGCGGACGATCAGCGGCGCGGAGTTGAGGAACCGTTTTCAGGCCGTCACCGCCGAGCGTCGTGCGGCGCTGACCGCGATGGACGACGACGAGTGGAACCAGGTGACCGCGACGCCGGCCGGCCCGGACAGCTACGGCCGGTTCATGCGGGTCCGGATCTTCGACTGCTGGATGCATGAGCACGACATCCGCGATGCGCTCGGGCGGCCGGCGTCGGACCCGACGGGCGCGCCCGCGATGTTGGCGCTCGACGAGATGGCGGCCAGTATGGGCTTTGTAGTGGGCAAACTGGGTGGGGCGCCCGACGGGTCGCGGGTGTCGATCGTGCTGACGGGACCGCTGGGCAGGACGATCAACGTCGCGGTCGAGGGCCGGGGCAAGGTCGTCGAGGACTTCGGCGACGAGGAACCGACGGCGACGATAACGCTCGATGCGCTGCTGTTCGCGCGGCTGGCCGGTGGGCGGGTCGCGTTGGCCCAGCATGCCGGCGACATCGGCTTCGGCGGCGACGAGAAGGTCGGCAAGCGCGTCGTCGATCACCTCAACTACGTGATCTGACCAGGGGCTTTGGGCTGGCGCGGGCATAAATGCGTGGTGTGGGGTGTTGTAGGTCGCGTAAGATGAAATGTCCTGCCGTAGGTCGGCGGGTGCGTTGTTAGACAACTACACAGGGGCTGAACGGTTTCGACTTCGAGTGTCGAATCAAGGGAAGCGTGCCGGTGCAGGCAAGAGACCACCGTTAAGCGTCGTTGCAACCAATTAAGCGCCGATTCCAATCAGCGCGACTACGCTCTCGCTGCCTAAGCGACAGCTAGTCTGTCAGCCCGGGAGAGCCCTCGACCCGGTGTCTGGCATCAGCTAGAGGGATAAACCGGTGAGTTCGGTCGCGGGACTTATCGGGACATCAAACAGCGACTGGGATCGTCATCCTGACTTGTTCGCGTGATCAGGAGATCCGAGTAGAGGCGTAGCGAACTGCGCACGGAGAAGCCTTGAGGGAACGCCGTAGGACCCGGGTTCGATTCCCGGCAGCTCCACTGAAAGGGCCGCAGAAATGCGGCCCTTTTCTTTGCTCGACCCGGCCCCCGCTGGTCTGACTGCGTCGCGAAGCGAAATCCAGCGACGCAAATAGTTTCAGTGCCGCTAGGCAGTCAGCTGCACGGACGGGGTTGCTTGTTCGACCCGGATGATGGCGTCCCCAGGGAAATGCTCGCGATGAGTCTCGGCTGCGTCGGCGGGATCTCCGGCGATTACGACGCGTAAAGTGTGGATTTCGCAGGTGTGGCTGATAACGGTGTAGTGATCGTGTACCGGATTGGCGTCTGTCATCGGTTGTTTCCTTTCTAAGTGTGATGCAGTGACGACTACGTCATAAAGTTACCGACGGTCCGAGCCTGGACGCGTCGGCTGATCGACCCATGATGTGGAGGAGAGACGTTCAACCGATTGGGGGATACCGGCTCGGACATTCGCCGTCAGGTCCGAGGTCAGAAGAAGGACGCTGCCATAATTTCGGTGACCGTCTTCAGAGGGCGTGTCTCGGTGTCATGAGTCAGCACCGGACGATGACTGCTCTTGACGCCGTCAGGAGTCGGAAACGAATCCCAGGTCGCGAGCCATACAGAACCTTATGCTCTACGTCGACAGTTGCGTCAACAAACGCGGCCCAGGGGCGGTCACCATGGCTTCGATCGGTTCGCAGCAGCATGGACGGGGCCGCGATCTCGTCGGCATCGTCGGTCCGCCCACGGTGAGCACTTTGATGGAAGCTCCGCAACCGCTCCGGCAGGCAAGTCCCCATATATCCGTAGAACAAGACGGCAGATTTCGTATTCCAGCAAATAAGTTATAGGGAAACCCCTGATTCCCTTTCGCCGTTTCAGGCGCAGACTCGGTGTGGTAGGCGGACCCCCGGGTGGGGAGGACGCCTCACATCCAAGATCAAAGTCGGGGCATGCCATACGAGTCGTGGCCGCGTTTGTCGTGGCGGCAACATCCTTCGGGGCGGCAGCGAAAAGTGCGGCACCCGTTGACTTGTACGACAGAAGGCAGGGCTTGACATGTTGAGACGATTGCTGACGGTTGGAGCCGTCGCGGCCTCGATCGGCGTCGGCGGTTGCGTGGGTGTGGGTGCCGCGTTGGCTGATCCTGCCGTGTGTGGCGTGCCGGGGACGCCGCCGTGTGCGCCGTCGCTCAGTCCTCAGCAGCAGTGCGCGCTAGTCGCGTGGCGAACATGGACGCCGTGCAACTGGGTGGGTGTGCAAGTTCCGATCGGAACACCGGGCAGCGTCGGCTGATAACGATGCGGTCTTGGGTTACGTCAATTGCGCTTTACGCACGAGACGAACTCACTTCACTCGCTTTCCGGCAGATGACGAGCGCCTCGACGTAGTCCCAGCGATAGCGGTCGGGGGCCTCCGCGACGCGTTCTTCGAGCTCTCGGAGAAATGCGGTGAAGAGGCCGGCCGCCCGCGCCTCCCCCTCGCGCGCGAATGCACGGAGGAGGAGCGGCCCTCCCCATGCGCCCACGCTCTGGACGTAGTCGTGCGCGAACGCCGCGGGATCGCCGTGCCAGTAGGGGTTGTCGACACGGAAAAGTTCGATGCTCTCGAGCTCGAGGCCGGCGAAGCTGCCGGCACCCGCCTCGAATGGGGCCCGGAACTCGCCGAGTGTGCGCGACCAAACCGGAACGACTGCCGCGTCGACCGTGGCGCCGCTTATTCGCCCCGCCCGGCGCCAGTTGGCGAGCAGGAGGTTCATGTCCCCGACGATCTCGACGTAGAGCCCCGTCCTGTCCGGGCATGGAGCGGGGGACGCCGGGATGGCCGCGATGAACCAGCCCCCTGGCGCCAGCTCGAGTGAGCGCATCTCGAGCATTTGTTCCCACTGGCGCGCCGCGGCGATGCGCCAGGTGCGTCGCTCGTCCTGGTCCACGTGATCCGGGTATCCGGGGAAGACGGAGCCGCTGGAGGCCAGGCCGGCGGCGTCGGCGATCCAGTGCATGGTCGTCCCGCTCACAGAGAGGTGCGCTGTGCCTCGTGGAAAGGCGGGGGCCTGATCGAGAGGGATTCCGGCCATGGAGATGACCGCGGCGGGAGGCGGGTCGCGATCGAGCGCTCGACGACAGGACTTGCCGTGGGCCTCCGGCGAGCTGTAATGGGCGCCCGTGCCCGTATCGGCGAGCCCGGGGCCGGACTCGGCCAGCCCAGGGGTCACGACCACCACTCCCTGGTCCTCCGCCTCGCCAAAGGCGTCTCGCAGGTGGGCAGCGGCGACCCGCCACGCGTTCGTCGGTAGGTCAACGAGCGCGTAGATCAAGGGCCGACCGGAGCGCTGTGCCACGAGATCACGGATGAGGCCGTGAGAGTTCACGCCGTCGGCGGCTCCCAAATCGGCCACGCAGAGCACCGGCTCGGCCGATAGGCTCTCCGCGGCGGCCATCACGGCTGGGTGAATCGCCTCAAAGCAGGCGCGCTGCGAGAGCGCGTGCCGCGCATAGTCGTCCGCCATGCTCAAGAGCTCGGGGCGACATGACGGCGTGGTGCTTCCTTCCGCAGCGCCGCGGTCGGGACTGTGTTTGGGGCCGATTGCTGCTGGAAGATCCATGCTCACTCCCGCCCCTCGGCGCGGCCGTCAATGGTGAAACCATACTTTCCTGCCGCGGCGAAATACCTCATGTTGCTCTGTTAACCGCCCCGCGTCGAACAACTCGACAAGACCACCGGTGACGCGATCCTTTACTCACCACACAGTCGTCTTCCCGCGATTTCTGCGCTTGGTGCGATTTCGGCAGCTCTACCAAAAGGAGCTACTGTCCAGGGCGACAAGCCTTGACCAGTTCCCGTTTCGCCATCACCAGTCATCTGAATTGGCATCTGGCCCTGTTGATTTGACCGTTTGCCCCGGAGCCTGTTGCGCGTGGACATAAGCTTCCGGCCACGAGGCAGCTGCCCTGATCGCGATGTCTCCCACGGATTTCCATTTCAAGATCGCACGACCGCGAGGTCGAGCTTGGCACTTACCGCGTCGACAACTTCGGCGCACAAAGGAGGCTGGAGCGTTGTCGACCAAGCTGAGGGCTCAGCTGTGACCCCAGAACTAGGGCGTCTCCACGGAAAGTCCGCCGTGATCACTGGGGCGGCGTTCGGGATCGGCCGGGCGACGGCCGTGCGCTTCGCGCGCGAAGGAGCCCGGTTAGTCATCACCGACATACAAAGCGAGCCGCTGCTCGCGCTGGCTGACGAACTGCGGCACGACGGGACGGAAGTCGACACAGTCGTCGGGGACGTCTCGGTCGAAGGTGACGCAGAGCGGATGATCACAGCGGCGACCGACCGCTACGGACGGCTCGACGTGCTGGTCGCGAACGCCGGGATCATTCCGCTCGGCGATGCGCTTGAGGTCTCCGCCGCCGACTGGGATGAGGTGATGGCCATCGACGGCCGCGGAATGTTCCTGACGTGCAAGTTCGCGATCGAGGCGATGTTGCCCACCGGGGGTGGCGCCATCGTCTGCCTCTCCTCGATCTCTGGACTGGCAGGCCAGAAGCGACAGGCCGCCTACGGGCCCGCCAAGTTCATCGCTACCGGCATGACCAAGCACCTGGCCGTCGAGTGGGCCGACCGCGGCATCAGGGTCAATGCCGTTGCTCCCGGGACGATTCGAACCGAGCGAGTCAAACAGCTTCCCGATGAGCCGGGTGGGTCGGAGTATCTGGCGGCGATCGAGCGCATGCACCCGATCGGCCGTCTCGGTGAACCGGCCGAAGTCGCCAGCGCCATCGCCTTTCTCGCGTCCGACGACGCCTCGTTCATCACCGGAGCCGTGTTGCCCGTCGATGGGGGATACCTAGCGCAATAGTGCTCGAACTCCAAAAGATTTCGTGAAATGCCGGTGGCTACAAGAGATTATCCCGCTCGAGCGAAGGAGCTCCGAGGATGCGAGTGACACGAACCGGCTCTGGTGGGCCGCCCTTGGTCTTCGTGCACGGGCTTGCTTGCGACGGCACGGACTGGCAGGCGCAGGTCGACTGGTTCGAGACAAGAACCACCGTCGTCGTATGTGAGTTGCCCGGGCACGGCTCCAGCACGGCCGCACCAGAGGACTGCACAGTCGAGGCGTATGGCGCCGCGGTGGCCCGAGCCATGACGGAGTTGTCGCTGCCGCCGGCGATCGTCGTGGGCCACAGCATGGGATGTCGCGTCGCTCTCCAGGCGTGCCGGGTAGCGCCCGACGCCGTGTCCGGGCTCGTACTCGTCGACGGCAGCCGAATCGGTGACGGTGATTCCGCCATCGCCGAGCAGGCCATGGCCGACGAACTCGCCGGCGACGGCTACGGCCGATTCATGCAGGCATTCTTCCAAGGGATGTTCTTCGGACCGAGCGACCCCGAGCTAGCGAAGCGGATCATTGACCGAGGTGTTCGTTTTCCCGCGCCAATTGGAAGAAGGCTGCTGACGAGTCTGGTCGGTTGGGACGCCGGCGAGGTGGAGAGTGCACTCGAGTCTGTCCGCGTCCCGCTGCTGGCGATTCAATGCACGACCCTCGATGCGGCACGCGAACGTGTGTCGCTCGAATCGGGACAGAGTGCACCCTGGATCGACCTGGTGCTTGCTCATGTGCCACAAGCCACCGCCGCGATGTTGCCCGGTTCTGGCCACTTCCCGCAGATCGAACAGGCCGCGGAGGTCACCGCGCTTATTGCCGACTTCCGCGACGCCATTCAGCGTCATCAATGACGCCGGGGGTTCGGGTATCTCGCCTGGAGTGTCGTTGCTCCGGGCAGCACCACGCCGATCGTCTCGGGATTCGACGTCGCGCTCATCGCCGAGGACGGCATCACCGACCTGTTCTCCGTGATCACCAGGGCACCGCAATGATCAGACGGCCCGACTTTCCAGCGATAGCCTTCTGACATGTCAAAGTCATTCGACTGCACCGTCGAATCCGCGGTCAGCGTCCAACAGATCCAGGCCGCGTTCTCCGAGCGCGGATACTGGCTGGCGCGGCTGGAACCGCACAACGGCACGGCAGAACTGCGCTCATTCGACGTCAACGTGCAGGGGGAGGTGCGGGTGACGGTTGCCCAAGACTTGCGAAACACCGTGCTGCCGGGCCTTTTTGGCAAGCTATACCCCGGCGGTGTGGAACTGGTGCAAAGCGAGACGTGGACCGTCGACCGTGGGGACAAGGTGCGGGGGCTGATCCACGTCCAAGCCCACGGAGCGCCTGGCTCCGGCCGCGGCACCATCGAGATGACGCCGACGCGTGACGGTGAGCGCCTCGAGTGCAGCGGCATCGTCAAAGTCAAGATCCCGATCGTCGGCGGCAAGATCGAAAGCTATTTCGGTCGTCAGATGACGGATCAGATCCCCCAGATCCTTCGCTCCATTAAAGAGTGGATCGACGAGAGCGCCTGACCCTTCGCCGGGGAGCCGACGAGCTACCGCCGCTGTCCGCAAACGGAAGATTTCTCCGAAATCCCTGCTCGGCCGGGATCGATCGTGGTTCACTGACCTCCACGCAAATTCTTGACGGGCGTCAGGGGGTATCGGTGGCTGATCAACGCGTCGACGATCGGGAGCAAGGCCACGACTCGGAGTTGGCCGTGGATGTCCGTGTCCGCGTCCACCCGGACACGGACGCCGAGGCACGTGGCGTCATCGTCGAAGACTTCGGTGAGATGACCGCCGTGCCCGTCGATATCGGCTCCAACCACATCGCGGATCCCGCCCGCCGCTGGGCAGTGATGCTCGACGAGGGCACGCTGCTGTTCGCCGACTCCGAACAACTCACACCCGAGTAGCTCCCGGTAAGCCTTTGATCCCGCCTGTCCTCAAGCAGGCGGCGGAGGCGGCGGCGGTGGCGGCGCGATCAGCGGTGGTGGGGGAGCCGGCGGCGGTGGCGGCGGTGGCGGCCCGAAAATGAACGGCGGCAGACCGGGAATCGGCATCGCCATCGGATCGGGTGGCGGTGGCGGTGGCGGCGGCACACCCGGCGGAGGCGGGGGTTCCTCCCGACGCGGCGGCGGTGCCGGCGCGATCCCCGTGCTGGTGTTGATCGTGACGATGGACCCCGGGATGGTTCGACCACTCGGCGTGGTCCCGACCACCGCACCGTAAGCGGCCCCGCTGTTGACCGGCGTCGTCTTCTCGGCCACCTGGAAGCCGGCGTCCTTCAGCCGCTGCCGGGCCCGGTCGACATTCATGCCCGTCACGTTCGGCACCTCGCTGCCGGGACCGCCCTCGACGAAGCGGGGATCGGTCGGCGGCAGACGCACCTCGCCGAGATCGGTCGCGATCGGCTTCATCGCCTCGAACCAGATGCGCGCCGGCTCGTTACCCCCGTACAGGTCCCCGCTGTAGCACTTGCGAAGCGGGAACGAGCAGATCCCCGACGGCGAGTTGGAGTCGTCGAAGATGTAGACGGCGCCCGCGAGCTGGTTGGTGAATCCTAGGAACCCGGAGGACCGGTGGGACTCGGTCGTGCCGGTCTTACCGGACATCGGCAGATCCCAGCCCACCGAACCAGCGGCTCCCGCGGCCGTACCGCCCCCCTTGTCGTCCTTGCTCAGCGCGTTCGCGAGGGTGTTCGCCAAGCCCTCCGGGACCGCTTGGTCGCACTTCTCCGCGGTGAACGTCACCTCGTTGCCACGACGGTCGATGATCTTGTCGATCGGGTTGGGCGGACACCACGTGCCGCCCGAACTCAACGTCGCGGCCACATTCGACAACTCGAGGGCGTTGAGCTGGAACGGCCCCAAGGTGAACGATCCGGCGTTCTGTCGCTTGATGTACTCGGCGAGGCTCTCATTGCTTCCCCGGTCGTACGGTCGCGCCGTTCCCGGAAGGGCATAGGAGCGCAGTCCGAGCCGCACGGCCATGTCGACTGCGCGAGGCACACCCACCTGCTGGATGAGCTTGGCGAACGCGGTGTTTGGAGAACTGGCCAGCGCGTCGGTGACGTTCATCGACCCGCGGTAATTTCCCGCGTTCCTCACACACCACGTCTCTCTCGGGCAGCCGGGGGTGTCGCTGCTGCCGAGTCCGCGGGCTTGGAACGATCCGGGGACGGCGAGCTGGGCGTTGATGCCCATGCCCATCTCGAGCGCCGCGGCGGTGGTGAAGACCTTGAAGATCGAACCTGCGCCATCGCCGACGAGTGAGAACGGTTGCGGCTGCACCGTCTGCCCGGCGTCCTTGTTCAAGCCGTAATTGCGGTTGCTGGCCATCGCGAGCACCCGGTGCGAGTCCTTGCCCGGCCTGATGACGCTCATCACGCTGGCGATTCCGTCCAGCGTGGGGCTCGCGACCTTGTCGATCGCCCGTTTCACCGATGACTGGACCGTCGGGTCGAGCGTGGTGCGGATCAGATACCCGCCCCGGGCGACCTGTTCCTTGTTGATTCCCGCATGGGCCAGATAGGCCAGCACGTACTCGCAGAAAAAGCCGCGGTCACCGGCGGCGATGCATCCGCCCGGAAGTTCCTTGGGGCGGGGCAGCACACCCAGCGGCGCGGACTTGGCGGCTCGCAGTTCGTCGGTGTGCTGGGGGAGGAGTTCGATCATGGTGTCCAACACCAGGTTCCGGCGCTGCAGGGCCCCCTGAGGGTTGACGTAGGGATCCAGCGAGGTGGGCGACTGGACCAAACCGGCCAACAGCGCCGCCTGCTGCCAATTCAACCGCGAGGCGTTGATCCCGAAGTAGGTCTGCGCGGCGTCCTGAACACCGAACGCCCCGTTTCCGAACCCCACGAGGTTCAAGTAGCGCGTGAGGATCTCCGCCTTGGTGAACGTCTTGTCCAGCGTCAACGCCATCCGCATCTCGCGGAGCTTGCGCGCCGGAGTCAGCTCGACCGCGGCGCGCCTCTCGGCGTTGGTCTGCGCGGTCACCAGCAACTGGAAGTTCTTGACGTACTGCTGCTCGATCGTCGAACCGCCGCGGGTGTCGAGGTTGCCCGACAGATAACCCGACAGCCCGGTGAGTGTGCCTTGCCAGTCGACGCCCGCGTGTTCGGCGAACCGCTTGTCCTCGATCGAGACGATGGCCAGCTTCATGGTGTTGGCGATCTGCTCGCTCTTCACCTCGAACCGGCGCTGGCTGTAGAGCCAGGCGATCGGCTTCCCTGCGGCGTCGACCATCGTCGTCACCTGGGGGACGTCTTCCTCCACCAGCTGCGCCGACCCGTTGGCGACGACGTCGGAGGCTCGGTTGGACAACAGGCCGAATCCGCCCGCGAACGGGAACATCAGCGCCGCCACCAACACCCCGGCCAGCGTGCAGCACAAAATCAGCTTGATGACCGTCCCCCCGGCCGGTGAGCGCTCCGGCATGTCAGCAGAGTATTAAATGCGGTCTCGCGACGAACACTCCCGCGCCGATTTCATCGCAACGACGGCGAAACGCTCTGGTAACGGGCACGGTCAGCTTCGGTCCAGATCCCACTGGCCGAAGTCGGGTGCGAGGACCTCGTCGACGTCCACGTGGGTGTCTCCGATGGGCACGCCGGGCTCGGACGGGCCGATCACCACGGCCTGATAGAGCACGGCCCGGGGCTCGCGCTCACCAGCTGACCAGGCCTTGGTCTGCCACACCCACCAATGTCCGTCGCTGGTCGAGCGGCCGACGACGCCGTCGCCGATCGCCCACGAGCACGCCCGCGCGTGGCCGTAGAGGCCCGTGCGATCCACCCCCAGCACCGAATTGATTCCGCGGTACCACTCGAGCGCGACGTTCTCCCACGTCTCAGCGTCGATGTCCTCGTCAACGCTGAAGAAAATGGGTGCCGAATGAGGACCGCCCGCGGCAATGTGCAATCGCTGCGCGGTCAGGGCGTCCGCGACACCACCGTCGTATCCGCGTGTGTAATCGGACGGCGTGGGCCAGCCGGGCTTGCCGTACTGGTAGCAGCTGACGACGTGCAACCCCTCGGCCCGCAGCGAGTCGGCATACTCGCGCGTCACCGGTTTGAAGTCGAAGTCCGCGCCGGGCCGCAGTTCGGAGACGTAAACGAGCGCCCCGTCGAAGCCCGCCGCCTTGAGCTGATCGGCCGGGACCTTGCGGTGCGCGAAGTCGACGAGACGCAGCGGCGCCGCCGACGCACTCGGACCCGAAATCGTCGCTGCCGCTGCCCCGAGGAAGAACAGCGGCGGCGCCGCGACGGCATACTTGAGGAGATCGCGTCGGGAAGGAGAATTCCCTCCGCCACGACCGGGTGACCTCGGGGAGTCCTGCACGGCGCGATGCTAACAACATTGACGACGCACGGGTGCCGGTCGATTGATTTCTCTGTGCCTGATTCCTCGGTACCGAAACGCCCCCGCCCTATGCTGATGACCGATACGCAGCTGGACACGGCGGCGTCGCACCCGCACCTTCGACCGGACGGGGTGGCCATGCCCGCAGACCGACTCGCCATGCACGGCAAGCGGTCCTTGTCGAGGTGGCTTTCCATCGCCACAATCGTCCTCGCTCTGACAGCGTCTGCGGCGTGCGGTGGCGGGGTCGATCATCCGCCGGCCGATTCCAGTGCGCCGGCGACACCGCCGCCCCCGTCGGCCGCAACGCCCACCCCGACCATCCCGGCGCCCGGGCTGGCGCCGATCGACGAGTTGATCAACACCGCGATTGCCGCCCACGAATTGCCCGGCGCGGTGGTCGCGGTCGGACACCGCGGCGAGCTCGTCGTCCACCACGCGTACGGCTCACGGAAGCTGTCGGGCGAACCCGGGCTCGACGGTGCCCCGGCACCTGCCGAGCCGATGACCGAGGACACGATCTTCGACGTTGCGTCCCTGACCAAGAGCCTCGCTACGGCGACCGCCGTCTTGCAGCTCTACGAACAAAACAAGGTCGGACTCGACGAACCGGTGCAGAACTATCTGCCTGCCTTCAACAGTGCGCGCGATCCGCAGCGGGCCCAGGTGACGCTGCGCATGTTGCTCACCCACACTTCGGGCATCGCCGGCGATATCGACCTGCGGGATCCGTGGGGCCTGGCCGCCCCCGACAGCGCAGAAGGAATCCGCCGCGCGCTCGCCACGCCGCTGCAATTCGAGCCAGGAGAAGTGTTCCGCTACTCCGATATCAACTTCATCCTGCTCGGGGCGCTAATCGAACAGATCACCGGCCAATCAGAAGACGTCTACGTCCAGCGGAACGTGTTCGCGCCCCTCGGCATGGAGGACACCCGCTACCTCCCTCCGGCCAAGACGTGCGGCCCGCACAAGATCAGAGGGGCCGCGGTCGCGTGGGCACCCACATCGGAGCCGCCTGCTCCGACCGGCTGTCCCGACGATGCCTGGAACACCGACGTTTTGGCCCGGATCGCGCCGACCGCCCTCGACGAGGAAGGCAGAGCCCAACCGGGCGCCAACCCCGATCTCGACTTCCCGCTGCGAGGCACGGTCCACGATCCGACAGCACGGCGCATGGGTGGCGTCGCCGGGCATGCCGGGGTGTTCTCGACCGCACGTGACATCGGCCTCTACGCGCAGGCGCTGCTGGACCGATTGGCGGGCCGTCCCAGTGCGTTTCCGTTGACGCAGGAAACTCTTCGGCTGATGACGACGCCGCAGCAACCGGGGCACTCACCCGGACAGGTCGAAGCGGCCAACGAAGCCGCCCGAGAGGACATCGCCGCAGCACCCAACCCGAATCCGCTTCTCGCCCCGAACTATCCGGCGATACCGGGTCAAAACCTGCGCGGGCTCGGTTGGGATATCGACACGGGCCATTCGAAACCACGCGGACTGCTCTTTCCCGTCGGCAGCTTCGGGCATACGGGTTTCACCGGGACGTCGATGTGGATAGATCCTGCTTCTGACACGTATGTGATCCTGCTGACGAACGTCATCCACATCCGCGGCAGCAGACCGCTTTCGAACCTACAAGGAGAACTCGCCACGGTGACCGCCCGAGCGCTGGACCTGTACACCGACACGCAACCGGCCCCCAAACCCCGCTGAACGAGTAGGAAATGACCGAGTTGTACTACGCGCAAAGACAGTTCGAGGCGTACGGGCCATCACACCTGGTGGTCCTCGCGATCTTCGCGGTAGGCGCGGCACTGCTGATCTGGTTGGGCCGTAGACAGACCGAAGCGCAGGCGCGGGTGTTCTCACGCGTATTCGCGTTGCTGATCGTCGCGGCGTTCGTGGTGGCGTTGGTCTACAAGGTGATCCGACCCGACATCCAGACGTCCATACCGATCCAACTGTGCGACATCGCCGAACTCACGGCCGCCTATGCGCTTTGGTCACAACGACATTGGGCTTTCGCGCTGACGTACTACTGGTGTCTGCTCCTGAGTTCGCAGGCGTTGCTGACGCCCGACGTGGGAACTCCCCGCGAGGGCGCACCGGATTTCCCGCATCACCTGTTTCTCACGTTCTTCGTGCTTCACGTCTTCGCGGTCTGGGCGGCCATCTACCTCACGTGGGGACGGGGGAATCGCCCGCGATGGCGCAGCTACCGCTTCACCATCGTCGTGACCCTGATCTGGGCAGCGGCGACCTTCACCTTCAACGCGATCGTCGGCACGAATTATGGCTATCTGAACAGGAAGCCCCCGACAGCGTCGCTGTTGGATGTGTTCGGGCCGTGGCCGATGTATCTGGCGGTCGAAGTGGCGATCATCGTCGCCGCGTGGGCACTGATGACGTGGCCATGGGAGCGGAAGCGACGACACGCCGAGGCGGCTTAGCGGCCTGTCGGGAGCCGGCGCCGTCGAGGCGGCGGCGAAGGAAGGCAAAGCCGGGTCAACGACTGGGTCCAGGCGCGCCGAAGGACGGCGCGGGTTCCGGCGAAGACGTGGTGCCGTCCGAAGACGGTCGCGCCGGCCAGGAATCCACACAAAGCGCCCAGAAGAAAGATGCGCCGCGTATGTCGCTTGCTCCGCCGCATGGCCGTCGACGCGGCGAATCCGCACAAGGTGCCCAGGGCCGCGACCACGACCAGCAGAGCCACCCAAAACGGCAGTCCGAGCGAACCCATAAGCAACCTTCCGGCTCGTCATCCGCGAGCCGCTGGGGTCAATGGAATCACCGACACTGCGGGGCTGGCGGTCCTGTACGCGTTTCGTGACCGAAGCGAACGCGAAGCGTTGCAAGACGCCTACGTGGTTGCGCGACGCCTACGTGATCGTGACGCCACCGTCCACCACGATGGTCTGACCGGTGACGTAGCCACCGGCCTCGGATGCGAGCCAGACGACGGCGGCCGACAGCTCGTGCGGCTCACCCAAGCGCTTGAACACGACGCGGTCGGCCAGGGTGCGGTCCAAATAGCCCGGCTTGTACTCGTCGGTCATCTCGGACTTGAAGAAGCCCGGTGCCAGGGCGTTGACGCGGATTCCCTTGCGCTCGCCCCACTGTTGGGCGAGGTCGCGGGTGAGGCCGACGATCGCGGCCTTGCTGGCGCTGTAGGCGGCCTGGGGGAGCGCCGCGGTGGTCAGACCCAAGACGCTGGAGATGTTGATGATCGAACTGCCCGGCTGCATCACCCGCCCACACGCTTGGGCGGCCCAGTACGAGCCGTTGAGGTTGACATCGACGACCTTGCGGAACTCTTCAGGCGTTTCCCGAGTGGCAGGCACGGCGGTGCCGACTCCGGCGTTGTTCACCAACACATCGACGCGGCCGAACTCCCGCATTGCCGCCTCGACGAGCGCCGTGCACTGATCGGGGTCGGCGACGTCGGTCTGGACGTTGAGAGCGCGTTTGCCGGCGGCCCTGACGAGTTCTGCTGTGGTTTCCAGCTTTTCGGCACGCCGGGCAGCCAGCACCACATCCGCACCGGCTTGTGCAACCGCCTCGGCGAACGACACTCCAAGCCCGGACGATGCGCCGGTGATGACGACGACCTTGTCGTCGAGTCGGAAGCGGTCCAGAATCGTCATCTCCGACGTTCTCCTGTCTATCGTGGTAGCTGTGCTCGACCAACCGTAATGTGTGGGTTCGTCGCGCCCGGCGGGGCGGTGCTCGCCCGGTCGAGGGTTCGAACCGGCCATTGCGGGCACCACTAGGGGCAGTCGGTTCCGGTAAGGGATAGCGAGTAACGCATGGTTGTACCCGGGTGGGTGTGGGCGCTGACGATCGTCGCCATCGTCGGACTCTTGGCGTTCGACTTCTTCTTCCATGTACGCAAGGCTCATGTCCCGACCCTCAAAGAGGCGGCGATCTGGTCGGCGTTGTACGTCGGGATCGCGGTGCTGTTCGGGATCGGTGTGTTGATCTTCGGGGGCGTCGACCCCGGTGGCGAGTATTTCGCGGGGTATATCACCGAGAAAGCGCTGTCGGTCGACAACCTCTTCGTCTTCCTGATCATCATCAGCAGCTTCCGCGTGCCGCGCGAGGACCAGCAGAAGGTGCTGCTGTTCGGCATCGTGTTCTCGTTGATCGCGCGGACCGGCTTCATCTTCCTCGGCGCTGCGCTGATCAACACCTTCGCCTGGGTCTTTTATGCGTTCGGGTTGATCCTTCTGATCACCGCGGGCAACATGCTGGCACCGAACAACAGCGACTCGGAGACCGCCGACAACTTCATCATTCGGCTGGCGCGGAAGCTCTTTCACACCACCGAGCACTACGACGGCGACAAGCTGTTCACGACGGTGGACGGCAAGCGCGCGATGACGCCGATGCTGCTGGTCATGGTTGCCATCGGCGGCACCGACATCCTTTTCGCTCTCGACTCGATCCCGGCGATCTTCGGTCTGACCCAGAACGTCTACATCGTCTTCACCGCGACGGCGTTCTCGTTGTTGGGCCTTCGGCAGCTGTACTTCCTCATCGACGGCCTGCTCGACCGGTTGATCTACCTTTCGTACGGTCTCGCGGCGATCCTGGCGTTCATCGGTGTGAAGCTGATCCTGCATGCGCTGCACGAGAACAACGTGCCGTTCATCAACGACGGAGAACCCGTCACGGTCGTCGAAGTCAGCACCGCCCTCTCGCTCTCGGTGATCATCGGAGTCCTCGTCGTCACCGTCGTCGCATCGCTGTTCAGTAAGAGGGGAACGGCCCAGACGGCGATCGCCAACGCTCGCCGGCACGCTCGGGCCTATCTCGATTCCGAGTACACCCGCAGCGCCGCCGAACGCGAACGCATCTTCAAGGCGCTTCTTCGTGAGCGTGACCAGATCCTCGCGCTCGGTCCCAAGTACCGGCAGCTGGTTCGTGACGAAGATGCGCTCATCGAGCTGCTCGATCGCGCGGCCGCCAAGCACGATGAGGCGGTCGACCGCGGCGAAGCTGAACCCTTCACCCGCAAGGGGCTCACCGCCCGATAGCGCTCGGGAAATCACTTGTGTCTCTTTGGTTTCTGTGGTCACAAATGGGTCGGGGTTGTCGGTGGGTCGAACTAGTGTTCGAGTATGTCGGCGGAGCAGGTCACCCAGCGCATCGCGGCGATGGACCGCGAGCTGACCGCGTTGATTGCTGAGTCGTTCGACACGTTGGGCACCGCTGAGCAGTTGAGGTTGATCGTGCAGTGGAGACGTTCACCCGGCGTCAAGCGGCAGTGAGCCACAGCATGGTGGCCGGGCTGGGGCGTGCGCCGATCGAGGAGTTGGGGGAAAACAGCGTGGCCGGGGCGTTGGCGGTGTTGTTGCGCCTTTCCAAGGCCGAGGCGCATCGGCGGGTGGCCGAGGCCAAAGAGTTGGCGCCGCGGCGGGCGATGACCGGCGAGACACTCGAACCGGTGCTGGCCCACACCGCCGCGGCTGTGGAGCAGGGCCTGGTGGGTGCCGAGCATGTGCGGGTCATCCGGCGGTTCTTTGACAAGCAGGTGCCGGCCTCGACGCCGTTTGACGTGCGCGAGGCCGCCGAAGGGCAGCTGGCGCAGCTGGCCACCAAGCACACACCTGAGGAATTGCGCGCGGCCGCCCAGCGGCTGGCGGCGTATTTGAACCCCGATGGGGATTTCTCCGATGAGTTGCGCGCGGCGCAGCGCTGGTTGCGTCTGGGTCGGCAGCGCCTTGATGGGATGAGTGAGCTACGTGGACTGCTTGATCCGGCCACCCGGGCGGCGTTGGAGGCGGTGCTGGCGGTGTGGGCGGCTCCTGGCGCTGCCACCCCGACGGCGAAACCGAGGGCGAGGACGGTCAGCGATGTGCGGATCAGGATCCCTCGGCGCAGGCGGACGCGTCGGCGGAGACGGTGGCCGCTGATCGGCGCACGGTCGGGCAGCGCAACCACGATGCGCTCAATGCCATGTGCCGGAAGTTGCTCGCCTCGGGCACGTTGGGCAGCCATAACGGCTTGCCGGCGACGCTGCTGATCACCGCCAAGCTCAAAGAGCTCGAATCGGGCACCGGCCACGGGCTCACCGGCGGGGGGTCGCTGTTGCCGATGAGCGAGGTGATCAAACAGGCCTCCTCCGCGCACCACTATCTGGCGATCTTCGATGACCACACCGAAGAAATTCTGTACTTGGGGCGGGCTAACCGTTTGGCGTCCAAGGCCCAGCGGCTGGCGCTGTTCGCCAGGGATCGGGGCTGCACCCGGCCCGGTTGCACGGCCCCGGCTTACCACTGCCAGGTCCATCATGGGGACAACGATTGGGCCGCTGGCGGTCAGACTGACATCGACGAGCTGACTCTGGCGTGTGGCCCCGATAATCGGCGGGTCAAACCCGGCGGCTGGCGCACCTACAAACGCAAAGACGGGCGCACCGCATGGCGTCCTCCGCCCCAGCTCGACACCGGCCAAGCCCGCGTCAACAACTACCACCACCCCAACCGCTACCTCATCCCCGACGACGGAGACGACGAGGACAGCGCAGACTGTCCCGACATCGACGACGACGACAGCGCAGACTGTCCCGACATCGACGACGGCGACGAATCAGAACTGAGCGTGAATTAGCCTGCCGCACAGCGCTTCGCACGCGTGTGGGCGAGTCGGGCCCGCCTTCACGCGATGGCTACCGCCGACGGGCACGGTCGCACAACGGCTCCGCATACACCGAAGGGGGCCGCATCGCTGCGGCCCCCTTTCGAACGTGGTCAAGGCTGTTTGGCGTACCGGATCAGGAATGCGACTGCGACATATCCCGCGGCGACACCGATCACCAGCCACAGCACCAACGGCACCACCAGCGACACCGGTGACCATCCGATGCTGGAGAACGTCGCAGCCGTGTAGAAGAGCCAGAGCACGCGGTAGAGCGACCAGAGCGCAGTCAGCCCCGCAGAGATTCCGATCACCAGGCTGTACGTCCGGTCGACGCGACTGACCTGCTCTTCGACGCGGGCGGGCACGATATTCATTGCTGTTCCTTTTCGTCATCACGTCGCCGGGATGGCTTCGTCGTGACCGAAGTACAGCCGGGGACCGGGACTACCGATCCCAATAAGTTCAACCCGCGGCGAGGATCGTCGTCAGCAAGACAAACGCCGACATCCCGATCGCGATGCCCACCCAGATCGCCGAGCTGATTCTGTCCGTAGAGGAATACGGATCATGGCTCATGACACATCTGTGCCCCCGGAGAGCCAGTGCAAACCCCGCAATCAAAGATCGCAAAACCAGCGGCCTTCAGAGCGCAGGAGAGCGACCTCGAGGAAGGCAGGACTGTGCTCACCGCTACGCTGCCCGTCGACATTGGGTGAACGAGAAGCGGTCGATGGCAGGGGATGGTCGAGATGGGTGTGTATGTAGTCACCGGGGCCGCGTCCGGCATGGGTCAGCAAGCCGCCACCAAGCTGAGAGCGCAGGGGCACACCGTCATCGCTGTCGACGTCAAAGAAGGCGACATCGAGGCCGACCTGTCGACCGCCGACGGGCGACAGAGCGCCGCTGATCAGGTGCTCGCCAGGTCGAACCGACTGGACGGTGCCGTGTTGGCCGCGGGGATCGGGCCGACACCCGGCAAGGACAGCACGCGGCGGATATTCGAGGTCAACTATCGCGGCGTGGTCGACCTGCTGCAGGCGTGGCGCCCCGCTCTGGCCGCCACCGAGCGAGCCAAAATCGTGGTGATCGGCAGCAATTCGACAACCACCACCCCCGCGGTGCCGCGACGCACAGTGCGTGCGCTCTTGGACGGCGATACCGACAAAGCGGTGCGCTCCCTGAAGCTGCTCGGGCCTGCCGCGCCATCGCTCGGCTATGCCGCCTCGAAAATCGCGGTCTCCCAATGGGTCCGGCGCACCGCGGTGACACCACAGTGGGCGGGCGCGGGCATCCGGCTCAACGCCCTCGCCCCCGGCGCCATCATGACGCCGCTGTTGGAGAAGCAACTGGCCACACCGCGCGAGGCCAAGGCGGTCAACGCTTTCCCGGTGCCTGTCGGAGGTTTCGGAGATCCCGCCCAGCTCGCCGACTGGATGTTGTTCATGCTGTCGGACTCCGCCGACTTCCTCTGCGGCAGCATTATTTTCGTCGATGGCGGTTCAGACGCCTACTTCCGGTCGCGGGACTGGCCGAAATCCGTGCCCGCTCGGCGGCTGCCGTCGTACCTGTGGCGGTTCCAGAGGTTCAACGCCACCAAGTCCAAATAGCCGCCACCGAAAAGTCAGAACTTGGCTACGGCGCCGGCGTCGACGGGTAACGCCGCCCCGGTGATGTACTGCGATTCGTCGGAGGCGAGAAACAGCACGGCATTGCTGACGGCCCGCGCCTCGATCACCGGTTTCGGGAGCATGTGGAAGTGTCCGATGACCTGCGTGGCGTCCTCCATCGTTGGATCGCTGAGGTCGGGCCGGACCGTGCGGCGGAAATGGTCGTTGTCGATCATCGGTGTCAGGATGTTGCCGGGGTGGATCGAGTTAACTCTGATCCATTGCGGTGCAAGCTCGTTGGCCAGCGAGTTCATCAATCCGACGACAGCGTGCTTGGCCGACGCGTAGTGGGCCATGTAGCCGCCGCCGCGAAGCCCCAACATCGAACTGACCAGGATGATCGAGCCACCGCCGTTGGTCATGTGCGGCAGTGCGGCTTTCACGGTGTGCCAGACGCCGGTCACGTTGATGTCGAACATCGTCTGCCACGCGGATTCCCGGATCATCGCGGCGGGCGCTGGATCGGCGCTGATGCCGGCGTTGGCGACGACGATGTCGAGCGGTCCGAGTTCACCGACCCCGCGCTCGAGAGCCGTCTGAAGGCTCGAGAGGTCGCGCACATCTGCCTTGGCGGTCACGATGCGGCGGCCCGATTTCTCGACCAGCGTTGCCGTGTCGGCGAGGTCTGCCTCGGTGGGACCGGGATATCCGGCGGCGTCGATGTCATCGCAGACGTCGACGGCGATGACGTCGGCCCCCTCCTCGGCGAGCCGGACCGCGTGTTCGCGCCCCTGACCGCGGGCGGCGCCGGTGATGAACGCGACCTTGCCGGCAACCCGGCCGACCCTGTTCTCTGTCATTGCGGCCTTTCGCGTACACGGAAGTGGCGGTCAGTCAAACACGGTAGTGCCGAGGGGAGCTGATTCGACGCTTCCCAGAGGAGGTCGGAACGGTGGCCGTGGAAATCAGACTCGCGCGGCAGGGCGCTCGATTCGCTCGAGTTCGGCACGTGCCTGTCGCTCGACGAACAACGGGATGAAGTCGCGGATGGGACGATCCGCGAAGCGGGCATGCTGTTCGCGGACCAGGCTCGTCACCGCATCCGCCGGAACGCTGGGATAAGACCCCGCCAGACGGGCGGCGATCTGATCCAGGATCTGCTGCTCATTCAACTCGATCACCCGCAAATCTTGCTCTTAGAGGGGCTAACGGGTCAAGGTGCGACTGTAGGAAAACTCTTGGGGGGACGTTCGGCAGTAGCGCGTGGCAGGCGGCTCTCTCGATCAGCCATATATCCACGGCTGCCTGCCGCGCCGATGAGGGTGCTGACGCGCGAAACAGGCGGCTGGGTAGGTACTTTCGTGAGAGCAACCCTAAGTGTGGCGAATGACGAAGTTCACCACGGCCTCGGCGAAGGCGTCGTTACGATCTCCGGCCACCATGTGTCCGGCGCCGCCGACATCGACGAAGTCGACGTCGGGGAAGCGGCCGAGAAACTCCCGGGCGCGCTCTTCGGTCACCAGGTCACTGCGCTGCCCGCGCACGAGCAGCATCGGAACCCCGTTGCGCAGAATCGCGTCGACCGCGGCGTGCATCCGGTCCACTTCGGTCACTTCGATCGGCGGCAACGCGGCGGTGCCGTCGATGAACTTCGGATCCCAGTGCCAGTACCAGCGACCGTCGCGTTCGCGCAGGTTCGTCTTCAAGCCGTTGAGGTCGGCCGGCCTGGGCCGGTGGGGGTTGTACTGCTGGATCATGTCGGCGACCTCGTCGAGCGATGCGAAGCCCGACGTCATCTTCTCGGCCATGAAGTCGTGGATTCGTGACGCGCCGGACTCGTTCATATCCGGCACGATGTCGACGAGGACGATCGCGCGCACCGTACCGGGCGAGAGTTCACCGGCGAGCAGCATCGCGGTGAACCCACCAAGGGAAGCGCCGACGATGACGGGCCGGTCGGGGAGCTCGCCGAGCACTTCGAGCACGTCCCCGGCGAACGTAGTGACGCGATAGTCGCCGTCGGCCGACCAGTCGGACTCGCCGTGTCCGCGGAAGTCGACGGTGACGGCCTGCCACCCGCGTTCGGCGACCGCGGCTGCCGCTCGGCCCCATGACCGCCGGGTTTGTCCGCCGCCGTGCAAGAACACCACAGCCGGCGCGGCCGGATCGCCGATGCGGTCTGCGACGATCGTCACGCCGTCGTTAGTAGAGACACGAAAAACATTGGGAGCCAGGGTCATCGGCATACCCCGGCGATGACGGTCCGAGTGATCGCCTCGGCCCGGCTCCGGCGAAACGACCGCCCCTCGGTGAGGATCGCGTAGACGATCCCGCCGACGATGGCGTCGGCCGCCGCCTGCGATGTGGCGTCATCGATCCCGTCGGCCGACAACCGCGCTCTGACGCCCTCGTGCAATGGGTCGCTGAAGCCCGCCTGCATGCGTGCCTTGGTGTCCTCATGCTCCATTCCCGCGACGGTGAGGATGCGCAGCATGGCGTTGCCGCGCTCGCCCGTGAGCGTGGCCGCGAGGCTGGCCGACCATCGGCTCAGGTCAGCCACGAGGTCGCCGGTGTGCCCGACGGGCCGCAGGATCTTGTCCGCATCCTCGAGCAGCACATCGGCGACGAGAGCCGGGCGGCTCGGCCACCACCGGTAGATCGTCTGCTTGCCGACACCGGCGCGCGCCGCGACCGCCTCGATGCTCAGCCCGTCGAACCCGCGCTGGAGTAGCAGTTCCTTGGTGGCCGAAATGATCGCCGTGCGGGAGCGCTCGCTGCGGCGGCGGGGCGCTTTCGCCTCGGTGACCATCGGTTGACTCCGCATCTGAGGGGGTCGGCTTTACAGATGGTGACAGGATGCATAATCTTTGGCAAGACGAGACGTTGCGTCTCGTGGGAGTGGAGAGGGACGCGATTGGCCGGCCACCGGTGACGCCCAAGAAGCTCGTCATCGGCGCCAGCGGCTTCTTGGGTTCCCACGTCACCAAGCAACTGGTCGCCCGCGGCGACGACGTGCGCGTGCTGCTTCGTCCGACCAGTTCGACCCGCGGCATCGACGGCTTGCCGGTCGACATCCGGCGCGGCGACATCTTCGACGCGGAGGGCGTGCGCTCCGCGATGCGTGGATGCGATGTCGTGTACTACTGCGTCGTCGACGCGCGTCCGTGGCTGCTCGACCCCACGCCGATGTGGCGCACCAATGTCGACGGCTTACAAGCCGTGCTGGATGTCGCCGTCGACGCGGGACTTCACCGCTTCGTGTTCACCAGTTCGATCGCCACCATCGGCCGCTCCAGCGACGGCCCCGTCGACGAAACCACCGCTCACAACTGGCTCGACATCGGCGGCGACTACGTCCGCAGCCGGGTGCAGGCCGAGCAGATGGTGCTGCGCTACAGCGCCGAGAAGGGTCTTCCCGCCGTCGCGATGTGCGTCTCGAACACCTACGGGCCGGGGGATTGGCTGCCGACCCCGCACGGGGCGCTGCTGTCGGCGGCCGTGCGCGGCAAGCTGCCGTTCTACATCGACGGTTTCGAGAGCGAGACCGTCGGCATCGAGGATGCCGCGCGGGCGATGATCCTCGCGGGTGAGCGCGGCCGGATCGGTGAGCGCTACATCGTCTCCGAGCGGTGGATGACCGCGCGGGAGATCTTCGAAGCCGGTTGTGGCGCAGTGGGAGTCGAGCCCCCACGACGCGGCGTGCCGATCGCACTGATGGCAGCCGCGAGCTACCCGAGCAGCTGGATCGCCCGGCTCCGCGGCCGTGACACCTTGTTGACACCGCTGAACATCCGGCTGATGAACATCATGTCTGTAATGGACCACTCGAAGGCGGTACGCGAGTTGGGCTGGGAGCCGTCGCCGACGCCCGACGCGATCGCGGCGGCCGCGCAGTTCTTCCGAACATCACGCCGGTCCGGCAGGGGGTCCGTGTGAGCCTGGCCCTGACCCCCGAACAACGGGAACTCAGCGAGTCGGTCGCGCAGTTCGCGGTGCGGCGCGCCCCGGTGTCGGGCACCCGCGAATCCTTCGACCTGCTTGCGCAGGGCCGCCTGCCGTCTTGGTGGGAGGAGTTCGTCACCAACGGATTTCACGCCGTGCACCTGCCCGAGAGCTACGGCGGTCAGGGCGGCGCCCTGCTCGACGCCGCCTGCGTGCTCGAGGCGGCGGGCAGGACATCGCTTCCCGGACCGCTGCTGCCGACCGTGGCGACGGGCGCGGTCGCCCTGTTGGCCGAACCGACCCCTTCGACCACAGCGTTGCTGACCCGCCTCGCCGACGGCGACGCGGCCGCGTTGGCGTTGCCCGGCGACTCGACGTTCACTGCCCGCGACGACGGGCACCGGTGGTCGATCAACGGCGACTCGGACCTGATCGCGGGGATTTGTGCGGCGACAACGGCTTTGGTTTGTGCCGTCGGCGACCGCGGGGACCACATCTGGCTCGCCATCGATACGACGCATCCCGCGGCGGCCGTCGAATCCGTGCGCGGCACCGACCTGTTGACCGACCTCGGCAGGTTGCGTCTTGCCGACTATCCGGTCGAGAAGACCGACGTTCTCAACGGTATCGACGCCCGGCGGGCCGAGTACCTTGCCACCGCGCTGACAGCGAGCGTGGCCGTCGGCATCACGCAGTGGTGTGTGGAAGCCGCCACCGCGCATCTGCGCACGCGCGAACAGTTCGGCAAGCTCATCGGCACGTTCCAGGCGCTGCAGCACAGCGCCGCAATGCTTCTGGTCAACAGCGAGTTGGCCAGCGCGGCGACCTGGGATGCGGTGCGCGCGGCGTCCGAACCGATCGACCAACACGCGATGGCCGCGGCCGGCGCTGCGCTGATGGCCGTCGCGCCGTGCCCGGACCTTGCCCTGGACACGCTGACGATGTTCGGCGCCATCGGCTTCACCTGGGAACACGACCTGCACCTCTACTGGCGGCGGGCCACCAGCCTGTCCGCGTCGATCGGGGAGAGGAATCGCTGGGCCAAGCGGCTGGGTGAACTGGCCGCCACTGGTGAACGCGATTTCTCGGTCGACCTCGGTGATGCCGAATCCGCGTTCCGGGCTCGGATCGCCGAGACCCTCGAGGAGGCCGCGGCGCTGAGCAACGATGGCCCGGGGCGTCAAGGCGACTACGAGCACTTCGCCACGGGCGCGCAGCGCACCGCCATCGCCGATGCGGGATTGATCGCCCCGCACTGGCCGCCGCCCTGGGGAATCGACGCCAGCCCGCTGCAACAACTGATCATCGACGAGGAGTTCGGCAAGCGGCCCTCGGTGGTACGACCGTCGCTGGGAATCGCCGAGTGGATCCTGCCCTCACTGATCAAGGCCGGCTCCAAAGAGCTGCAGCAGCAGCTCATCACGCCCACCCAGCGCGGCGAACTGGCGTGGTGCCAGCTGTTCAGCGAGCCGGGTGCGGGTTCGGATCTCGCCGCATTGGCCACGCGGGCGACCAAGGTCGACGGCGGATGGCGCATCCACGGGCACAAGATCTGGACCTCATCGGCGCACCGGGCCGACTACGGAGCGCTACTTGCCCGGACCGATCCGACGGCCCCGAAACACCGCGGCATCGGCTACTTCATCATCGATATGCGCTCACCCGGGATCGAAGTCCAGCCGATCAAGCAGGCCAGCGGGGAACAGGAGTTCAACGAGGTCTTCCTCGACGACGTCTTCGTCCCCGACGGGATGCTGCTCGGCGAGCCGACCGGGGGGTGGGCGCTGGCCATCGCCACCATGGCCGAAGAGCGTTCGGCCATCAGTGGTTACGTGCAGTACGACCGGGCAGCGCCACTGCGTCGAAGCGCCGCGGCACCCGACAGGCCGCGCGAGGACGCGCTGCGCGAGCTGGGGGAACTCGACGCCTACGCCAACGCGATCAAAGCACTCGGTGTGCGCGAGACCATCCGGCTGCTCGACGGGCAGGCTTCGGGCGCGGCGTCCAGCATCGCCAAGGTTGCGATGAACGTGCTTCTGCGACGCACGTTCCCGGCAACCCTCGGCTCGGCGGGCCGATCGGCGATGGCCGCCGAATCCGACGTCGTACAGCCGTATCTGCGAGTGCCCGCCGAGCTGATCGGAGGCGGCACCAAGGAGATTCAGCTCAACATCATCGCCCAGATGATCCTCGGGCTCCCGCGCAAGTGATCAACTGAAGAAGGACACCCATGGGACTACGTGGTGAAGCCGCGATCGTCGGCTACGTCGAACTGCCGCCCGAGCGGTTCAACAAGGCGACCCCGGCGCCGTTCACCCTCGAGCAGTGGGCGGAGCTGGCCTCGGCTGCGCTGCAGGACGCCGGGCTCTCAGGGGAACTCGTCAACGGCATCGTCACCTCACACCTGGCCGAGTCGGAGATCTTCGTACCGTCCACGATCGCCGAATACCTGGGCGTGCGAGCCAACTTCGCCGAGCTCGTCGACCTCGGCGGGGCGAGCGCGGCGGCGATGGTGTGGCGGGCGGCCGCGGCGGTCGAGCTCGGCTTGTGCGACGTGGTGCTGTGTGCGCTGCCTGCGCGCTACATCACGCCGATGTCGGAGAAGAAGCCGAAGCCGTTGGTGGACGCCGTGTTCTTCGGTTCGTCGAGCAATCAGTACGGTTCTCCGCAGGCCGAATTCGAGATCCCGTACGGCAACCTGGGGCAGAACGGGCCGTACGGTCAGGTAGCCACCCGCTACGGAGCGGTGTACGGCTACGACGAGCGGGCGATGGCCAAGATCGTCGTCGATCAACGGGTCAACGCCAATCACACCGAAGGCGCGATCTGGAAGGACAAACCACTAACCGTCGACGACGTGCTGAACAGCCCGATCATCGCCGACCCGTTGCACATGCTCGAGATCGTGATGCCGTGTGTGGGCGGCGCAGCGGTGGTCGTCGCGAGCGCGGACATCGCCAGGCGAGCGCGGAACAGGCCGGTGTGGATCAAGGGTTTCGGCGAGCACGTCCCGTTCAAGACCCCCACGTACGCGGCCGATCTCCTGCACACCCCGATGGCGGAGGCCACCGCGACCGCTTTCGGCATGACCGATCTGACCCGCACCGATATGGACATGGTCTCGATCTACGACTGCTACACGATCACCGTGCTGCTGTCGCTGGAGGACGCCGGGTTCTGCGAGAAGGGCAAGGGCATGCAGTTCGTCGCCGACCACGACCTCACGTTCCGCGGGGACTTCCCGCTCAACACCGCCGGTGGCCAACTCGGTTTCGGCCAGGCCGGTCTCGCGGGCGGAATGCACCACGTCTGCGATGCGACGCGCCAGATCATGGGCCGGGCCGACGCCGCACAGTTGTCCGACTGCAATCGCGCGTTCGTGTCCGGTAACGGCGGAATCCTGTCCGAGCAGACCGCCCTGATCCTCGAGGGAGACTGACCCGTGACTACCTTCGAGCGGCCCATGCCGGTGAAAACCCCGACCACTGCGCCTTTTTGGGATGCGCTGGCCCAGCACCGCATTCGGATCCAGTATTCGCCGTCATCGGATGTGTACGTGTTCTATCCGAGGGTCCGAGCGCCGAAGACCCTCGCCGACGACCTCGAGTGGCGCGCGATCTCCGGGATGGGCACGCTGTACTCGTACACGGTGGCGCGCCGGCCCGTCGGGCCGCACTTCGCCGATGCGGTGCCTCAGCTGCTGGCGATCGTCGAATGGGATGAGGGACCGCGGTTTTCCACCGAGCTGGTCGACGTCGAACCCGGCGACTTGAGAGTCGGGATGCGGGTCAAACCCGTGTTCTTCGACTACCCCGAGCACGACGTGACGATGCTGCGCTACACCCCGGCATAGTCGTTCAGCGCCGCAGGGGGGCCAGCAGCGCTTCGAGGCCGTAGGCGAACACCGCGTCATAGTCGGTGGGTGACTGCAGCGCTTGCACGAGGGCACGGTCGGGCCAGTCATCGGTCCACAGCGACGGGTCCTCCTCGTCATGTTTCTCACCGCGCACCGCCGAAAACTGCATCACCGCAGACGAAATGACATGCACCTCCACCGCGCGCAGCACCAGGGCGGCGTCCTGGCCCGTCACGCCGAGCTCGGCGAGGTGGGCCGCCAGCGCCTGCTGGACCGGCAGGAACAGCCGAGGCGTCTGGTCACGTTCGTGGGCGATGGCGAGCAGATGTTGTCGACTGATCAGAGCCCGGCGTTGAGCATGCGCGAGTGACGCGATGCGGTCGACCGGGTTGTCACCGTCGGTGGGCAGATGTGCCATCTCGTCGAGCAGCCGGTCCACGAGACTGTCGAACAGCTTGTCGCGGCCGCCGACGTGCCAGTAGATCGAGGTCACCGCCACCCCGAGCTGCTCGGCCAGCCCGCGCATGGTGAAGCCGTCCACCCCGTGCAGTTCGATCATCCTGGCGGCGGCGTCGAGGATGACCTCTGCGTTGACCGCCTCCTGGCCCCTAGCGGCCGTCCGTCGTGTCGCCACCGGGCTCACCCCCGGTCATCCGTTCGGGCTCGGGCAGGTCGAGGTAGCGCTCGAGGTTGCGGTGCATGTTGATCACGCGGCGCTCCTCGTTGGACAGCGTCAGGTGCTTCAAGCCCGGCTGGTGCAGGCCCCGCTGTAGACCCGCCAACACCGAGATGTCCTGGGTGAGAACCAGTCCGGGGTGGGCGTCTTCGGCCTTCATGCGCACGTCGACGGGCTTGGTACGTGGCGAGCCTGGCGCCATCCGTGTCCACAGCAGCATCACCAATTCGCCGCGGTCCGGATCGGATCCCGGATGTGACGTCATCACCGTCAGGTGGTCGGCATTCATCAGCAGCGTCATGTTCGGGAACACGTTGTACTGGTGCAGCCGCATGATCTGCTCGGTGTCCGCCCATTGCAGGTCGACACCCCGGGATGCGGCGAATGCGCGTGTGCGGGCGGCGATGACATCGGCGACCGACGCGCCGGCTTCGCGGTCGTCGGGCAGCGGGGTGCCCTCCTCGACGCCCATCAATGCGCCCTGCGTGCACACGTACGCGTCCCACACCTCGTCGTCGCTGACCGACTGTTTCAAGTGGGGGCTCGGCACCCCGTACAGCTGTTC
Organism: Mycolicibacterium flavescens; assembly: GCA_900637135.1. Taxonomy (NCBI): domain Bacteria; kingdom Bacillati; phylum Actinomycetota; class Actinomycetes; order Mycobacteriales; family Mycobacteriaceae; genus Mycobacterium; species Mycolicibacterium flavescens. Next base: position 3,809,477 of record LR134353.1, on the reverse strand, counting down.
GGATTTGCCCGTGTGTCCCCAGATCGTCTGTGGGGCGTAGACATCGTCCATGCAGCGATGCAACTCAGGGTGCAGGGTTTGAATGTGGTAGGTCTCGCTGTAGCCGTCGACGATCGTCTTCCAGTTGGCGTCGACGTCGATCGTCATCGTGGCGTAGCAGCGGAAGTCGGCCAGCCTGCACCATTCCACATCGGCGGGCATCGCCTCGAGGTAGTCGAGCAGCGGCATCGCGTCGACATCGAGGTTGACGAAGACCAGCCGTTCCCAGGTGTCGACGGCGACCGGCACCAGCGGCAGCTCGGACATGTGTAATGCGCCGAACCCCTTGCGGTTCGGTACCCGCCGCAGCGATCCGCCGAGATCCCACGTCCAGCCGTGGTACCCGCACCGCAGCTCGCGCAGACCCGAGCCCGCCCCGGAGCACAGTGAGTTGCCGCGATGCCGGCAGACGTTCTGAAACGCCCGCAGAACGCTGTCGTCGCCGCAGACGATCAGCACGGAGTATGGGCCGCAGCGATATTCGAAGTAGTCGCCAGGCTCGGCGACGTGATCAGTCGTGCAGGCCAGTTGCCACACCTTGGGCCACATGCGTTCGATCTCGAGAGCAGCGAATGCGGGCGAATAGTACCGCTCGGCGGGCACCAGGGTGGGCCGCGCGGGCGGGGTGCCGATCGCATCTTCGCGTCGGACTTCTTGCGCTGTGTGTGTCACGAACGGTCCTCTCCGAAGTCGCCGCGAAGCTTCTGTAACGGTGTTACAGTGCCCGACATTAGCGGCTGACATCCGGATGCGGAGGAGTAATCGTGTTCGACCTGAAAATCACCGGCGGAACCGTCGTCGACGGCACAGGAGCGGACCGGTACACCGCCGACATCGGCATCAGGGACGGCAGGATCGTCGAAGTCCGTCGCCGCGGACACGGCGACGCTCCGCTGGAGGGCGAAGCCGCCGAGACGATGGATGCCACCGGGAAAGTCGTCGCACCGGGCTTCGTCGACATCCACACCCATTACGACGGGCAGGTCAGCTGGGACAGCTTGCTCGAGCCCTCCAGCGGCCACGGGGTGACCACCGTGGTGACCGGCAATTGCGGCGTCGGGTTCGCACCGGTGCGGCCAGGCCACGAGGAATGGCTGATCGGGTTGATGGAGGGCGTCGAAGACATCCCGGGCACCGCGCTCACCGAGGGCATCTCGTGGGGGTGGGAGAGTTATCCCGAATACCTCGATGTCGTCGAAAAGCAGGACTTCGCCATCGATGTGGGCAGCCAGATCGCCCACGGCGCGGTGCGCGCGTATGCGATGGGGGAGCGCGGAGCCCGCAACGAGCCCGCCTCACCGGAGGACATCGCGGCGATGGCCCGCCTCGTGCAGCAGGGCATCGAGGCCGGTGCGCTGGGCTTCTCGACGTCGCGCACGCTGGGGCACCGGGCCATCGACGGTGAACCGGTTCCGGGCACCTTCGCCGCCGAAGACGAACTGTTCGGCCTCGGCCGCGCCATGGCCGCCGGCGGGCGGGCCGTGTTCGAGCTGGCGCCGCAGGGGGTCGCGGGCGAGGACATCATCGCGCCCAAGAAGGAACTGGAATGGATGAAGCGTCTCGCCGCCGAGATTGACCGACCCATCTCGTTCGGGATGATCCAGGTCGATGCGGCGCCGGACCTGTGGCGCGAACAGCTCGACATCTCGGCCGTGGCCCATGCGTCAGGCAGTGAACTCTATCCGCAGATCGCCGCGCGCCCGTTCGGGATGCTGTTCGGCTTCCCGGGCCATCACGCCTTCACCCACCGGCCGACCTTCCGCAAGCTGAAGGCCGAATGCAGCCGCGAAGAGTTGGCCGCGCGCCTGGCGGACCCGGCGGTCAAGGCCGCGATCCTGGCCGAGGAGGACTTGCCGCCCGATCCGAATGTGTTGTTCGACAACATGTTCGCGCTCGTGCAGTACTCGCTGGGTCGCATCTATGCGCTGGGCGATCCGCCCGACTACGAACCGACGGTCGAACGCACCGTGGACAAGATCGCCAGCGACCGCGGTGAGGACCCGCTGACCACGTTGTACGACCTGATGCTCGAGGACGACGCAACGGCGATGCTGATGCTGCCGTTCTACAACTATTTCTACGGCAACCACGACGCGATCCGGGAGATGCTGCTGCATCCGGCGGGTGTGGTCGGGTTGTCCGACGGCGGCGCACATTGCGGCATGATCTGCGACGCGTCGTATCCCACGTTCCTTCTCACGCACTGGGCGCGAGACCGCCACCGCGGTGACAAGCTTCCGCTGGAATACGTGGTGCGCAAACAGTCTCACGACACCGCGCAGCTGTTCGGGCTGACCGATCGCGGCGTCATCGAGGTAGGCAAGAAGGCCGACGTCAATGTCATCGACATGGATGCGCTGACATTGCATCCCGCGCGGATGGCCTATGACCTGCCTGCGGGGGGACAGCGGTTGGTGCAGGGCGCCTCCGGTTACACCGCGACGATCGTCAGCGGCGTGGTGACGCGCCGCGACGGCGTCGACACGGGCGCCCGGCCGGGGCGCCTTGTGCGCGGCGCTCGCTGATCCCGGATCAGCCGCAGACGAGAGACGGCCCCCTCGTTGCCGAGGGGGCCGTCATCGTCGTACCTACTTAGTTGCTGCCGGAACCGCTGCCCGACCCGGAACCGCTGCCCGACCCGGAACCGCTGCCCGAGCCGGAGCCCGTGCTGCCGGAGCCGTTGGCCGAGCCGGTGCTGCCGGAGCCGGTGCCGGTGCTGCCGGAGCCGGTGCTGTCTGTCGAGCCGGCGCTGCCGATCGAACCGGTGCTGCCGGTCGAACCGGTGCTGCCGGAGCCGGTCGTGCTGCCGGCACCGGTGGTGGTGCCGGAACCGCTGGTGCTGCCGGTGCTGCCGCTCCGGCTGGTGCTGATGCCCGAGGTGTTGCTGCCGGTGTTGGTGTTCGAGCCCGTGGTGCTCTCGGCGTCGGTGGTGCTGTCGCCGGCATCCTCACCAGCGTCCGAGCCTTTCTCGGCGCCGGTGCTCACCTCAGTGCCCTCCTCGGCGCTCTCCTCGGTGCCTTCGGCTTCCTCGGTGGCTTCGTCGGTGCCCTCCTCGGTGCCTTTGGCTTCCTTGGCGGCTTCGCCCGTGCTTTCGCCGGTACCTTCGCCTTCCTCGGTGCCTTCGCCTTCGCCGTCGTTGGCGAGGCTGATCGCGAGTGTGTCACCACCGAAGCTGAACTCGCCCGGGCCACCCGGCGCGCTCAGGGTCGACGCAGCAGGGGCCGGAGGCGCGATCGCGTTGGCGATCTGGCTGGGCAGCGTGACCGCGAGATAGGTGAACAGACCACGGTCGAGCAGACCCTGCCACTCCGAGGGGGAGGCGGCGGGCTGGAATCCGTTGACCAGAGCGCTGAGCGCCAGCACCGGGAGGTTCACCAGGTTGGTGACGGCGTCGGCGATGTTGCCTGCGGCCAACGCTTCGCGTGTGGCGTCGAAAATCTCGGTCGACTGCACGATCGAGCCGACGATCGGTTCGAAAATCGCCTTGGTGAGCGCGAATTCAGAGACGACATCGAGCAGTGCAGGCAACTTCTCCGCGCCGGGCAGCGCCCCCACGAACTGCGAGGGGATGGAGAGGATCGGGATCAGCGGCCGCATTCCGGCCAGGAACCTGAGCACGAACCAGCCGTTGACCTTCGAGAAAGCCTCGAAGAACTGTCCCTGCGACAGGTAGGTCAGTGACTCGCTGATCACACCGGGAAGCTGTTCAGCCGCCAGCCGCATCGCCTCGATGGTCCCCGAGATCGCCGTCTCGATGGTGGGTCCGTACTTCGAATTGAAGTTGAGAACCTCATTCAGCAGAGGACCCGGGTTCAGGGTGTTCTGAATCAGGACATTGGCGGTCTCGCGGAAGATGTAGCCGGTGCTCAGCTGCCTCAAGAGGTTTTCCGTCGCGCCGGCGGAGTCTCCGGTCAGCGTCTCCAGGCTACCGAACGTGTCGGCGATGGCCTGTCCCCACACGAGGAGCGGATTGCTGGCCGCCGTGAGCTGGACCGCGGCGTGCGCGACGCGCTCCTGGACATCCTGAACAGTGGGCATCGGGGGGGCTACCGGGCTGACCGCGATCACGCTGGCACTTGCCATTGCGACGCCAGCAACCAACAGCTTGGAGTTGCGCCGACTCGATGGCGAGTAACTGGGTGGGAGGTCCTGAACCGGCGGACCGGCCTGAACTGCTAGTTGCACGTTTTCTCCTGTTGTGCCTGTGAATTTGCCAAATGGCAGCTGAAGATTAGCTGAGCCTAACCTAAGAGGCAAGTGATTCGTACTACTAAACAGGGTGGACTATGCTGGCCGGTCCTGCGCTGTCACAGACTCGCCATAACTCGGCATATTGCAGATGACGCACGGTACTTGCACATGCACGCAGTGATCGTAAGGAAACTTACACGAGAGCGAGCCACCGTCCAGGGCTACCTCTCCGCGGACGCCGTGACCTGTGACACATCAGAGCAAAAGTCTGCTGAAGGTCGGGTGGATAAGTTGCTGGAAGTCGACTCTCAGGTCGCCGGGGCTTCCGGCGACCTTAGCGCAAGGAATTCGCCCGAGCCGCATCCTTCCGCGCAAGTGCTCATGGTGGGCAAAGAGCTAGGCCTGAGCTTCTTCCGTCACCTCACTTGACTGCGAGCGTTGCGGTGGCCCTGCCTCGCACCGCCGCCGACCCACCCAGGCAAACCGGTGACACCGCGTCCTCCCAGAAACCGGCCACGAGCTGGTCTTCAAAGATTGACAGCCGATAGTTCGACAGGCTAGATATACGACACGCACGGTGGACAGGGTCATGGGGACACGGTCGGCCTGCGACACGCGCGCCACCGAAGGGTCATGGGATGACCGCAATTCGACCAGCCCGCAGTCCGTCCGGAACGCAGGCCGAACGATCGCGCATCGCGCATGCCATCCGGGTGCTCTCGGTGCCGATCATCATCGGCTGGCTGGTGCTGACCGCGGTAACCAACGTGTTCGTCCCGTCGTTGGAGAAGGTCGGCGAGGCCAACACCGTCTCGATGAACGCCCACGACGCGCCGGCTTTCATCGCGATGCAGCGCATCGGCGCGAACTTCCAGGAGTTCGACTCCGATAGCAACGCGATGGTCATCCTGGAGGGTGACAAACCGCTCGGCGCACAAGCACACCGCTACTACGACGAGTTGATCCAGAGGTTCCGCGCCGACCCAGAACACGTCGAGCACGTCGCCGATTTCTGGAGCGACCCGCTGACCGCGGCGGGGGCGCAGAGCGCCGACGGCAAGTCGGCGTATGTGCAAATCTATCTGCGCGGGAACATCGGCGAGACGATCGCGAACGAATCGATCCAAGCGGTCCGCGACATCATCACGGAAGTCCCTGCCCCGCAGGGAATCAGGGCGTACGTCACCGGCGGAGCGGCGTTGAACGCCGACCAGCGCGTCGCGGGTGACAAGGGAGCCGTCAAAGCAACTGTCGCAACGCTGATCGTCATCGCGGTGATGCTGCTGATCGTCTACCGCTCGATCGCCACCATGGTGCTGATCCTGTTCATGGTGTTCGTCGAACTCGGCGCCTCCCGTGGCATCGTCGCCTTCCTCGGCAACACCGGACTGATCGGGCTCTCGACATTCGCCACCAGCCTGCTGACCCTGATCGCCATCGCCGCGGGGACCGACTACGCGATCTTCCTGATCGGCCGGTATCAAGAGGCCCGCCAGGCCGGCGAGGACAAGGAAACCGCCTACTACACCATGTTTCACGGCACTGCCCACGTGGTGTTGGGCTCCGGTCTGACCATCGCCGGCGCCTTGTTGTGCCTGAAGTTCACCAGGCTGCCGTGGTTCCAGACCATGGCGGTGCCGTGCGCGGTGGGCGTTCTCGTCGCGGTGATCGCCGCCTTGACGTTGGGCCCGGCTGTCACCGTCGTGGGTAGCCGGTTCGGATTCTTCGAACCGAAGCGACCGATCAACTCCCGCGGATGGCGACGGGTCGGCGTCGTGGTCGTGCGGTGGCCGGGGCCGGTTCTCGTCGCGACCTGCGCCCTGTCGCTGGTCGGGTTGCTGGCGCTGAACGGATACAAGGTCGACTACGACGGGCGGCACTTCCTTCCCGCTGACACCCCGTCGAACATCGGATACGACGTCGCCGACCGGCATTTCGACGCCGCCCGGATGAACCCCGAACTGATGATGGTTGAGAGCGACCACGACCTACGCAACTCGGCCGACTTCCTGGTGATCGACAAGATCGCCAAGGGGGTCTTTCGCGTACCCGGCATCGCCCGCGTGCAGACCATCACCCGGCCGCAGGGTAAGCCGATCGAGCACACCACTATCCCGTTTCTGCTGAGCATGCAGGGCACGACCAACCAGCTCAATCAGAAGTACCTGCAGGACCGGATGGCCGACATGTTGGTCCAGGCCGACGAGATGCAGTCGACCATCGACCAAATGGAAAAGATGGCAAGCCTGATGCAGCAGATGGCCGACACCACTCACAGCATGGTGCGAAAGACCAAGGAGATGACGGTCGACATTGCCGAATTACGGGACCACATCGCAGATTTCGACGACTTCTTCCGACCCATCCGCAGTTACTTCTACTGGGAACCGCACTGCTTCAACATTCCGATCTGCTGGTCGCTGCGCTCGATCTTCGACACCCTCGACGGCATCGACACGCTGACCGATGACATCGAGCACCTCGTGCCCGATCTCGAACACCTCGACAGCCTGATGCCTCAGCTGATCCTGCTGCTGCCCCAGCAGATCGAAACCATGAAGACGATGAAGACCATGATGCTGACCATGCACTCCTCGCAGAAGGGACTGCAGGATCAGATGGCCGCGATGCAGGAGAACTCGCACGCCATGGGCGACGCGTTCGACGCATCGATGAACGACGACTCGTTCTACCTGCCGCCAGAAGCGTTCGAGAACAAGGACTTCCAGCGCGGCATGGAAAACTTCATTTCACCGGACGGTAGGTCGGTGCGCTTCATCATCGAGCATGAGGGCGATCCCGCCACCCCAGAAGGCATCGACCACATCGACGCGATCAAGCTCGCGGCCAAGGAAGCCATCAAGGGCACCCCGTTGGAGGGGTCCACCATCTACCTCGGCGGAACCGCGGCAACGTACAAGGACATGCGCGACGGCTCCAACTACGACCTTATGATCGCCGGATTGTCCGCTGCGGCATTGATCTTCATCATCATGCTGATCATCACACGGGCGGTGGTGGCCGCTGCGGTGATCGTCGGAACGGTTCTGCTTTCGCTGGGCACGTCGTTCGGACTGTCTGTGCTCGTCTGGCAACACCTGCTGGGCATCAAGCTGCACTGGATCGTGTTGGTGATGTCGGTGATCCTGTTGTTGGCCGTCGGCTCGGATTACAACCTGCTGCTGGTTTCCCGGTTCAAGGAGGAACTGCACCACGGGTTCAAAGTCGCGATCATCCGTGCGATGGCCGGTTCGGGGAAGGTCGTCACTTCGGCGGGCCTGGTGTTCGCCGCGACGATGGCCTCGTTCGTCGTCGGCGATCTGCGCAGCATCGCCCAGGTCGGCAGCACGATCGCGTTGGGTCTGTTGTTCGACACCCTCATCGTGCGCGCGTTCATGACGCCGTCCATCGCCGCCCTGCTCGGCCGTTGGTTCTGGTGGCCGCAGAGGGTGCTCACTCCGGCATCGCAGCGCAGGATGGCCGCCGTGTTCCCGGAGCGGGCGGCGGTGGGAACCAGTGTCCGCGACCGAGCAGAACCGGAGTCATAGAGCTTTCCGAACGCGCTCCTTCTTCGGGGTCTGTGGTGCCATGATGGGCAGATGTCGAACCCCGACGTGGCGGACAGCCCACTACCGTCTACCTCGGCTTGGGCTATTGCGGACCGCAATGTCGGCTCGTTCCGGTTCTGGTTCGTCGGGCAGCGCTGGGAGTGGTCGGACGAAGTGGCGCGGATGCACGGGTACGAACCGGGCACCGTCGTGCCGACAACCGAACTTCTGCTGTCGCACAAACATCCCGACGACCGACAGCACGTTCAGGACCTACTCGACCACGCCCTGCACCTGGGTGGCTCGTTCTCCAGCCGCCACCGGTTCATCGACACCGCTGGCAGGTTGCATACCGTCATCGTGATCGGCGACCGGATGCTCGACGACAAGGGTGCGGTGGTCGGCACCGAGGGCTACTACATCGACCTGACCGACACGTTCGCCCAGACCCGCCGCCAAGCGTTGAGTGACTCGCTGCCCGAGCTGTTCGAGGCCAGAGCGGCGATCGAGCAAGCCAAGGGCGCCCTGATGCTCGTCTACTGCATCGACGCCGAAGCCGCGTTCGAGTTGCTGATGTGGCGCTCACAGCACACCAACACGAAGTTGCGCTCCCTGGCCGCGCAGATCGTCGCCGAACTCGGCACGATCGATCCCCAGCGGGACGACCTGCGAAGGCAGTTCGACCATCTGCTGCTTACCGCGCACACCCGCGCCGAGTAGGTGATCGAGGGCCGTGGATGCGCGTGGTAACTGAAGTCGCCGCCGGGGTATCACCAAGGCATGACGGATCAGACGCGCGCACCGCTCCGCCACTGACGGGTGGGATGACGTGGAGCAATTAGAGGTGAGCCTGGACCAGCGCGACACCGCGGTGGTGGTGTCGGTAGCAGGCGAGATCGACTCGAACAGCGTCGGATCGCTGCAGCCACACCTTGACCGCGCGGTCGAGGCCGCCGACGAGCATCCAGCCAAGTTGCTGATCGTCGAACTGTCCCGGGTCGGCTACTTCGGCAGTGCGGGCCTGAACGCCGTCCTCGAGTGTTACGAGAAGGGCTTGGCGGCGGGGGTGACAGTGCGGTTGGTGGCCGCCAACCCCGAGGTGGTCCGCCCCATTGAGGTCACCAAGCTCGACAAGGTTCTGCGGCCGTACGGATCCGTGGCCGATGCGGTCGACGCATGAGTGACCCGAGGGGGCCGCAGAATCGGTTGACCACAGTTTTCGATGCCGACGGCGAGGTCGGTCCCGATCTGGCGGAGGTTCGGTGGGCCGCCACACCCCTGGGGACGCCGGACGGCTGGCCGCAGAGCCTGCGAACCGCGGTCAACATCCTGCTGTCCTCGCGATTCCCGATGTGGATGGCGTGGGGGCCCGATCTGACGTTCTTCTGCAATGCCGCCTACCGACGGGACACGTTGGGCCGCAAGTATCCCTGGGCCCTCGGCCGGCCGGCGCGCGAGGTGTGGGCCGAGATCTGGCCCGATATCGGCCCGCGAATCGATCTCGTGCTCTCCACCGGAGAGGCGACCTGGGACTCGGCACTGCTCCTGTTCCTCGAGCGCTCCGGTTATCAGGAGGAGACCTACCACACCTTTTCCTACAGCCCGCTGCGCGACGACGAAGGGCTGGTCGTGGGCATGCTGTGTGTGGTCAGCGAGGACACCCAGAAGGTGATCAGCGAGCGCCAGATGGCGACGTTGCGCGACCTCGGATCGGACCCGAGCGCGGTGCGTACCGAAGAAGAGATCATGGCGTTCGCCGAACGCCAGCTGGGTCAGAACCTGCGTGACCTGCCGTTCACGTTGATCTATCTGTTCGACGCCGACGACGGTGCCCGTCTTGCCGGATCCACCGGGGACATCGCCGACCATCCGATCGCATCGACGTGGGTGCCCGCAGACAGCGATGGCAGTTGGCCGCTCGACAAACCTGCGCGCGGTGAGACGACGTTGCTCGCGCTCGACGACGACAGGTATGTGGACCTGCCGACCGGTGATTGGCGCGACCCACCGACACATGCGCTGATCGTCCCACTGCAACAACAGGGCGGTTCCCCGATCGGTTTCCTGGTCGCCGCGCTCAACCGCTACCGTCCGCTCGACGACACCTACCGCGGCTTCGTGTCGCTCGTGGCGGGCCATGTCGCCGCGGGCGTCGGCAGTGCGCGCAACTACCAGGCTCAGCAGCAGCGCGCAGAAGAGCTCGCCGAACTCGACCGTGCCAAAACGGCGTTCTTCTCCAACATCAGCCACGAGTTCCGGACCCCGCTGACGTTGATCCTCGATCCGGTCGCCGAACTGCGGACCCGCGGCGCCGACCTCGACGCTCTGGCTCGCGAGGAGCTGGACATCGTGTGGCGCAACGGGTTACGGCTGGCCAAACTGGTCAACACGCTGCTCGACTTCTCGCGTATCGAAGCCGGCCGCATGCGGGCGAGCTTCGCCCCGGTCGAGCTCGCGTCCGTCACCGCCGAACTCGCCAGCGTCTTCCGATCGGCGATCGAGCGTGCCGGCCTCACGTTCACCGTCGACTGTCCTCCTCTCGGCGAAACGGTATACATCGACCGCGACATGTGGGAGAAGGTCATCTTCAACCTGCTGTCGAACGCGCTGAAATTCACCTTCACCGGTGGCATTTCGGTCAACGCGACCCGCGACGGCGACGACGCGGTGGTGACCGTCTCCGATACCGGAGCCGGAATTGCCGCCGCGGAGATACCCCGGTTGTTCGAACGGTTCCACCGGATCGAGAACGTGCGGGCGCGGTCGAATGAGGGCAGCGGGATCGGCCTGGCCTTGGTCAAGGAACTGGTCGAACTCCATGGCGGCAGCATCACCGCCGAGAGCAGCGAAGGTGTCGGCACCACGTTCGCGATCCGCCTGCACTTCGGCACCGCGCATCTACCGGCCGCGGCGCTCTTCTCCGCGGATGACACGCAGACAGCGGCCGCAGGTGCCGAGCCCTACCTCCAGGAGGCGCTGCGGTGGCTGCCCGCCGACTGCGAAGGGCCTGCCCCCGATGTGCCCTCGGAGCTGCCCGGCTCACCCACTTCGCCTCCGGTTCCGGGCACCACACCGCGGGTGCTCATCGCCGACGACAACGCCGACATGCGTGATTACGTCGCCCGGATGCTGCGCAACGACGGATACCTCGTCGATGCCGTCACCGACGGTCAGCAAGCGCTGGACGCGGTCCGCACGGAGCTGCCCGACATGGTGGTCAGCGACGTCATGATGCCGCGTCTGGACGGTCTCCAACTGGTCGCCGCCTTGCGGTCAGACCCGCGCACCGCGGCCGTACCGGTGCTGATGTTGTCCGCCCGCGCCGGACAGGAAGCCGCCATCGAGGGTTTGCAGGCCGGCGCCGACGACTATCTCGTCAAGCCGTTCGCCGCCGCCGAACTGCTGGCGCGCGTGCGCGCGAACGTCAAACTCGCAAGGATCCGCAATCATCACGCCCGATGGCGCACCGCGCTGATCGACTCGCTGCAGGAGGCGTTCTTCGTGGCCGACGAGCGCGGCGCGGTGATCGAAATCAATGCGGCGTTCACCGACATCCTCGGCTACGGCGTCGAGGAACTGCCGTATGAACCCGTACAACCGTGGTGGCCGACGGCGGAGTCGGATCCAGAAGCGCATCACCAAGCCAACCAGCTGTTGTCACAGATTCTGCGTGAACCGCATGGCAGGCACACGGTTCCGGTTACGCACCGCGACGGGCACCGTCTGTGGGTGACTCTCACCTACAACCAGATCGAGGAGATCGACACCGGCAGGCCCGTGATCGTCGGCACCTTCCGCGACGTCACCGCCGAGCACTACACGGTGCAGCGGGAGGCGGCGCTGGCAGCGCTCAACCAGCAACTGGCGCAGGCGGATACGCTCGACGACGCGGTGCGCACGGCAGCCGACGTGCTGCGTGAGGTGTGGCGAGCGCACCGCGTCCTGGCCCTGACGTTTCCGGTCGACGGCGCCACGACGATCGATCCGACAGGATTGGTCTGTTCCGGCGAGCCGGCCCAGTGGCGCGACCTGCCCGCGGCCACAAAGCTGGCGATCACCTCGCTGCGCTCCGCAGACTCACTGGTTGCCGACGCGTCGGACACCGGGTCCGCGCGCATCGCCCTGCAGCATCCGCGCGGGGTGCTGGTCGTCTACCTCGAGTTGCCCGAGCGCCGACCGTTCACGCCCGAAGACAAGACGCTGCTGGCGGTCTTGGCAGGCAGGCTCGGCCAGGGGTTGCAGCGCGTACACCTTCTCGACCAGCAGCGCGAAACCGCACTCGCGCTGCAGCACGCGATTCTCGGCCCCACCGTTTCGAGCGGCTTCGCCGTGCGGTACCGGCCGGCCACCCGCCCGCTGCAGGTGGGTGGTGACTGGTACGACGTCGTCGATCTGGACGACGGCCGGATCGCGTTGATCGTCGGCGATTGTGTCGGGCACGGATTGACCGCCGCCACGGTGATGGGGCAGCTGCGAAGCGCCTGTCGGGCACTGCTTCTCGAACACCCCGGACCGGCCGCGGCCCTGACGGCCCTCGACCGATTCGCCGCCCGGTTGCCCGGCGCACGGTGCACGACGGCATTCTGCGCCGTGCTCGATCCGGACACCGGTGAACTTCTGTACTCCAGTGCCGGCCACCCACCTCCGGTCATGGTGCTTGCCGACGGCACGAGCCGACTGCTCGACGACGCCTCGGTCACCCCGCTCGGGTTGCCCTTCGATCACATTCGTCCGGAGGGCCGGCAGGTCATGCCGCCCCGCGCGACGTTGTTGCTCTACACCGACGGACTGGTGGAGCGTCGGCGCGAATCTCTGGACAAGGGCATCGGCCGGGCCGTCGACGTGCTCGAAAGCCATTCCGCCACAGCGCTGGACGCCCTGGCCGATGAGATCATGACGCAGCTGACACCCATCCACGGATATCAGGACGACGTCGCACTCATGCTGTACCGGCAACCGGCGCCGCTGGAAATCGAATTCAGCGCCGATCCCGCTGAATTGGCAGGCACGCGCAGCGAGTTGCGGAAGTGGTTGGTGCGGGCGGGGGTTGACCCGAGCCAGACTCTCGACGTATTGATCGCCACCGGGGAGGCGCTCGCCAACGCGGTCGAGCATGGGCACCGTGACCGTCCCGGTGGTGCCGTTCGTCTGCGCGCGACCGTGCTTGCGGACCGGCTTCACCTGACCATCGCCGACACCGGGGTGTGGAAAGTGCCAGTCGCCGATCCCGCGTCTCACCGCGGCCGCGGAATCGCGCTGATGCGGGCGCTGATGAACGACGTCACGATCGAGACGGGCGATTCCGGTACGACGATCGACTTGCACGCCAGGATCGCCTGATGCCCGCACCACTCACCGTGCGCACCGCCCGTCGGGTCGACGGCACCGTGGTGCTGAGCGCGGCAGGCGAACTCGACCTGAGCAATATCGACACGTTCACCGAGGCCATCGCCGACGCCGTCGGCAGGCGAAACCAGGAGACGGGGCGGTTGACGGTCGATTTGACCGCGATCGAATATCTCGACAGCGGCGCGATCAACGCGCTGTTCGAAAACGCGCCGCAGATCCGCAGGATCGTCGCCAACCCGATCCTGATGCCGGTACTGACGATCAGCGGGCTGACGTCGGTGGCCGACGTGCAAGCGGCAGAGGGCAACTGATCGGTTACGACGATGTCACGGAAGCACCGTGCGCATCAGCATGACGTTGTAGGCCGACCACAGCGACACGTTGAAGTACAACTCCTTGCCGGTCGACCACGGATGCAAGAACGGCGCGTAGATGCCGCCGGGGACATCCCAGGACCGAACCAACAACTGCTCGGGACCATACGGTCCCTGCGGAGTGGGTGCCATCCTGGCCACCACGTCGTTGGCGCCGTTGCAGTACAGCACCAGGTACTGCTTGAGGTGGGTGTTGTACTGGGCCGACATCTCTCCGACCGGACCGGGGATCACCACCGTGGCTGCTCCCGGATCCCGTGGTACCCAGGCGTTTTGGTCGGCGTTCCAGTACTCGTAGCGGTTGAGGTCAGGCACCGCTCCCTGCGGGATGCGCGCGATGAACGCCGCGCCGCCTCTGCCCGCCGGCGTCCCGAACGTGTACAGGTAGGGATCATCCGCGCCCGGCTTGAGAAACGCGCCCTGCTGGAAGTTCTCGTTGCCCCGTACGTAACGCGCATCCGGGACGTCGCCTTCGCGCGCGGCGCGCACCGTGCCGGGGTAGACGCCCCAGTGCTCGCCGTTGTCGGGGGAGACCGCGATGGCCGAGAAATTGGTCGTCCACCGGCCGTCGGCGTCCCAGCTCTTGATCGACATGAAGTTCACGAACTGGTTGCCGCCCACCGCGACGCCCGCGGTCGGAATGATGCCCTTCTCGTTCGGCGCCCACTTGGTGCTGTTGATGATCTGCTTGGACAGGCCGGGCGCCCACAGCGGGGAACCGGAGTAACGGTTGGCGAGCGCGCCGTCGGGCACGGCGACCGTCTTCGACAGCGCCCCGTCCTGGGTGCGCAACAACGCGTTGTAGCGCCACTGCTTTCCCCGCACGCTGCAGTAGCCGTAGGTGTCACCGAACGCCATCAGAACCTGACGATTGCCGGCATCGCCGTTGTCCCACATGATTCCGAGGTCGGTGCCGGTGATCGCGAACCGTCCGATCGTGTTGTTCGGGCTCTCGGGGCCGGTGACCCACCCGACGAGCGTCGTCCCCGGCGGTGCGGGCGGCGGAGGCGGCTCGGGGGCGGCAGCGGGAACCTGCTGCGCGACAGGCTGATCCGCCACGGGCTGCGGTGGCGTGGGGCGGACGGCGGCCTGCTGGTCGACGGTCGCCGACTGCGGAGAAAGTGACTGGAGGATCTCGGCGGGCAGTCGGCCGAGTCGCGGCAACGGCGCTTCGTCGTTGGTGTTGCGAGGCCGGTGGCCGACCGGCGGGCCACCCGGTAGCGCCGGCGTCGCTTCGGTGTTCGGCGCGGCAGGCGGTTGCGCGGCCGCAGCGGCACCGGTGCACGGTTCCGCCGTGGCCGAAGGGGCGACGCCGAGCACGGCGCTCAGGGCGATCACGGTTGCGGACGCCACCGACAACGAGGCGATGCGCGGAGGCGGCGACATGTCACACCTTTCGGAGGCGGGCGCCGATGAGACGTCAGCGATGGGCGGATGTGACGTTAGTGACGAAAGTGACTGCTGTGATCTTGGTGCGCGGATAGGTACTCACCTGTGACCGTGTCGCAACTTCCCATCCCTGCGATTTTGAGTGTTCTCGATCGCTCTGAGCGATCGTTTCCACACACAAGCCACACGGGGGTGCGGAATGTTTACCGGTCGCGTGGGGTATCAAGACCGGCATGACCTCCCCGGCCGAAGCGCACACCGGCGAACCCGACGAGACGACGGAGGGCAAGCTCAAACGCAAGATCACCGGGCCGCTGCTGTTTCTGTTCATCCTCGGCGACGTGCTCGGCGCCGGGATCTACGCGCTGATGGGCGTTCTCGCCGGCGATGTCGGCGGTGCGCTGTGGGCGCCGCTTCTGCTGGCGCTGCTGCTCGCGTTGCTGACCGCCGGCTCCTACGCCGAACTGGTGACCAAGTATCCGAAGGCGGGCGGTGCGGCGGTTTTCGCGGAGCGGGCGTTCGGTCGACCGGTGATCTCGTTCCTGGTGGGCTTCTGCATGCTCGCCGCGGGGGTGACCAGCGCAGCCGGTCTGTCGCTCGCGTTCGCCGGCGACTATCTCACGACGTTCATCGATGTTCCGGCCGTACCGGCGGCCATCGTGTTCCTGGCACTGATCGGATGCCTCAACGCGCGGGGGATCAGCGAGTCGGTCAAGAGCAACGTCGTGATGACGGTGATCGAGCTGACCGGTCTGCTGATCGTCGTGATCGCCGTGTCGATGATGGTCGGTGCCGGGCGCGGTGATGTCAGCCGCGTGACCGAGTTTCCCGAGGGCGCCACGCCGGCGTTGGCGATTCTGAGCGGAGCGATCGTCGCGTACTACTCGTTCGTCGGCTTCGAGACATCGGCGAACGTGGCCGAGGAGATTCGTAATCCGAGCAAGGTGTATCCAACCGCGCTGTTCGGCGCGCTCATCACCGCGGGCGTGCTCTACGCGCTGGTCGGTGTGGCGAGCGCGATCGCCCTGCCCGCCGAGGACGTCGCGAAGTCTTCGGGACCGTTGCTCGACGTGGTCGCGGCGGCCGACGTCGGCGTTCCCGACTGGGTCTTCAGCGCGATCGCGCTCGTCGCCGTCGCCAACGGCGCGCTGCTGACGATGATCATGGCCAGCAGGCTCACCTACGGCATGGCCGAACACGGCCTGCTGCCCAGCGTGCTCGGTCGCGTGCTGCCGAAGAGGCGCACACCGTGGACGGCGATCGTCGCGACCACCGCGGTCGCCATGGTGCTGAGCCTGCTCGGCGATTTGTCGACGCTCGCCGAAACCGTGGTGCTGCTGCTGTTGATCGTCTTCATCTCGACGAACATCGCGGTGCTGGTGCTCCGCCGCGACCCGGTCGATCACCCGCATTTCCGGGTCTGGACGGCCGTGCCGGTGCTGGGGGTGGCGTCCTGTGTGCTGCTGCTGACCCAACAGACGGCCAAGGTCTGGCTCTTTGCCGCGATCCTGATCGCGGTGGGCGCGGCGTTGTATCTGGGGGCCCGGGCAGCGACGCGTCGCTGACGTCAGCGCTTGCGCACCGCGTCCCGCAGGAAATGCATTTGAACGCTTTGGTTTTCGTCGATCAGGATGGCGGCATCGCAGGCGTGGCCGTCGAGCATGTCCGCATCGGAGCGACGGTATGCGTCGACTTCGCGCCGGCCGAGACGCCGACCTCCTCGGCGGCGCGGTCCGCGATGAAACCGAAGTGCTGCGGTGAGCGACCTCGCAACCGTCGCGGGCCATTGATGAAGGCGCGCGACCGCGGGACTCGACGTGAGCTGTGACGTAACCAAAACTGTCCGGTCGTCGATAGGCATCCGGGACAAGGTTCCGCACGAAATACCCGGCGACTTTGCGGCCAAACGCATGCATATGGCCGACCCGGGATAAAAGGTGAACACGGCAAGCGACGGTGGTTTACGTTCTCGCGGGGTGACTGCAGTTCGACAGGGGGGACGAACGATGGCGGGGCTATCGGCTCATCTGAGAGGTGCTCATCGCGGCGGGCCCGCGGCCTCGCTGCTCACACGAACGGCGATCGTGCTCGCGGCGCTGTGTCTGCTGTTCGGCTTCGGCGGGGGACAGGCTTCGGCGTTCCCGGGAGGCGATGCGGCGGGCGCGTTGGCAATCGGCGGGCTGAACCGCACCTACACCGTGCACGCCCCGCCTGGGCTCGACCGCCCCGCCGGGCTCGTGCTCAACCTGCACGGCGCGGGGATGACCGGACCGGCGCAGTCCGGAGCCACCAACTACAACGCGATCGCCGATCAGTACGGGTTCGTCGTCGCCTATCCCGACGGCGTCGATATGAGTTGGGCCGACGGCCGCGGCGCCTCGGTACCGGACCGCCAGGGCGTCGACGACGTCGGGTTCCTGGTCGCGCTCGCCGAACGGCTGCGCGAGGAGTACGGCGTCGACGCCGGCCACGTCTTCGTGACCGGAACCTCGGCGGGCGGCTTCATGGCCTCGCGGCTGGCGTGCGAACGCGCCGACGTCTTCGCCGCCGCGGCACCGGTCGCGGGCACGCTGGCCTCAGGTTTCCCCTGCGCACCGTCGCAGCCGGTGTCGGTGTTGGCGGTGCACGGAACCGCCGACCCCGTGGTGCCGTTCACCGGCGGCCCGATGGTGGGCCGCGGCGGGCCCAGCGACATCGTGTCGGCGCCGGCGATGGCGCAGCGGTGGCGTGAGATCGACGGCTGCCCCGCACCGGTCGAGGAGACGCACGGCAACGTCCACCGGTTCGTCGCCGCCGGATGTGCCGGCGGAACCGAGGTGGTGTTCGTCCAGATCGACGGCGGAGGCCACGTCTGGCCCGGCGGCTTCTTCGCCCCGTTCGACGCCTCCCAGTCGAGCGGGCAGTTCTTCGCAACCCACGGCAGGTGATTTGACGCTTCTGCCTACGGTGGTGTGACGGCAGACTGGAGCCGGCGCGAAACGAACAGGAGATCGGAATGAGCGACGACGTCCCGGGTATCACCGGCATCCACCACATCTCCATCACGGTGACCGACCTCGAGGCCAGCCTGGCGTGGTACCAACGGCTGCTCGGGGCGGACCGGTTGCCGATGAAGTTCCCCCACTACGAACGCGAGGACACGGGATACGGCGAACTGCTGATCGACCCGCGGTCCGGCGTCGTGATCGGGCTGCACACCAACACCGGCAACGACGGAAACCAATTCGACGAAGCCCGAACCGGTTTGGACCACGTGGCGTTGAACGTGGCGTCACGAGACGAGTTGGACGCGTGGACGCGACGGCTCGACGAATTCGGCATCGAACACTCCGGTGTCCGTGCGGCCGATGAGCCGTTTCCGTTTGCGACCGTGGTGTTTCGCGACCCCGACAACATTCAGCTCGAGCTGTTCACGGTCGGCTGAGTACCACTCGGCCGCAAAACCAGGTCGTCGCACACGACCGCGGCTTAGGCTGCGGCCATGTCTTACGACCGCGCCGCGCTCGTCGCTGGCAGCATCCGATTCGCCTCCGGTGTGTCGTTTCTGGTCGATCCCCTTCGGGCCAACCGGCTGTGGGGCGATCCGGACGAGCCGGTGCCGACGACGCAGTTGCTGCTGCGCTCAATGGGTTATCGCGACGCGCTCATCGGCGGGCTGCTGCTGGCATCCGCGCTGCGAGGCCGCGACACCAGAGGCTGGTTCCTGGCCTCGGGCGGCGCCGACGCGGCCGACCTGCTGGGTGGCTCGAGCGTGCACCACGAGATGAGACGCTCCCAGCGGGTGATCGGCCTCGGCGGCGCGGTCATCGGCATCGGGGTCGGGCTGTGGGGCGCGCTGCGTCGGCCCCAACGCGCCGAGAACTGAACGGCGAGACCGTATTTCGCACCCGCCTTCGCGCCGCGCGGATGCGACTCAGGCGCCACGCTTGAGGTTAGGCGCCGTCGCGACGGGAGACCGGCGTCGCCGCCGTGCGGTCGTCTCGGCCTCCACACCGTTGGTGCCGGGTTCACGGACCTGCTCACGGAGCCTGCGAAGTGCCTGTGCGAGCAGGCGCGACACATGCATCTGCGAATAGCCCATCCGTTCGGCGATCTGGGTCTGCGTCATGCTCTCGAAGAAGCGCAGCACCAACACGGTCTTTTCGCGCTCGGGTAGCGCGGCGATCAACGGCCGTACGGTCTCGAGATCGACCACCTTGTCGATATTCGGATCGATGTCGCCGAGGGTGTCACCGACCGAGCGGAACTCGTCGTCGGCCGAGGCCTGGACGTCGGTCGACAGCGTGGAGTAGTTGCTGCTGGCGATCGTCGCTTCCATCACTGCTTCGCGTTCGATGCCGAGGTGGGCTGCGACTTCGGACGGCGTCGGCGCGCGCCCGATGTTCTGCGCCAACTCCGCGCGGGCCTTCACCAACTGCCCCTGGAGGTCCTTGAGCCTGCGCGGAACCTTGACCGCCCAGCCGTAGTCGCGGAAGTGGCGGCGTACCTCGCCCATGATGGTCGGGATCGCGAAGGACAGGAAGTCGGCGCCGTTGTCGGGGTCGAAGCGGTTGACCGCGTTGACCAGGCCGACCCGCGCCGCCTGCACCAGGTCGTCGATCGGCTCACCGCGGTTGCGGTAGCGCCGGGCGACATGGTCGGCCAGCGGCAACGTCCGGTCGACGATCGCCTCGCGCTGGCGCCGGTAGGGAAGTGATCCTTCGTCCAGCGCTTTGACGCGGCGGAACATCTCCGTCACGTCTGCGTACTCAGAAATCGCCTCTGACACCACACAGGCTCCTAACTTCCGACCCTGCCGTATGGATCACACGGCTCGGATCTGAACCTGTGGCTGCTGCGGTTTACCCTTTCGGACGGTTCGTCGAAACCTCGCCTATCGGGGACCTTTGCCCAGCGTAACCGTCGACGGGCGCTCCCGTGGTCAACCGGCGAACTCTCGCGCTTTTCTGGGTGTGCTGACGGGCATGGCGTGCTTGCCATACGGTCGCTGCTGCCTGCCGAGCCGGGCGGGTGCAGAGACGAGCGGGCTGTCCCAAACCGCGCCTGTGAACACCGCGGCGCCCAGCGCCGTCAAACCTGCCATCGCCACCAACGTGTCGGGGTCCATGCCTTTGTAGTTACCCACCGACGGTCGTTACAACGCCCCCGGCCGCGAAAAAGTTTGCTCGCGCGTCAGCGTGCCCGGCGGGCGAGGAGTTCGGTCTGGTGAATCACCAGGCTCTTACCGCAGACGGTGATCCAGCCGCGCTGGACGAACTCCGACAACACCTTGTTGACCGATTCCCTTGACGCGCCGACCAATTGGGCGATCTCCGCTTGAGTGAGACCGTGGTCGAGGCGCAACTGCCGGTCCTGTCGGACACCGAATCGCTGCGCGAGGTGAAGGAGTTGTTTGGCGATCCGGCCGGGAACGTCGGTGAAGTTCAGGTCGGTGATCAGGTCTTCGGCGCGTCGTAGGTTTCGCGCCAGAAGGCGCATCAGCTGCTCGGTGATGTGCGGGTTGCCATCGAGGCAGTCGTGCAACGCATCACGGTCGATGACGGCGACGAGCACCGCGGTGAGCGCCGTGGCCGAACCGGTGCGAGGCGCGCAGTCGAACATCGACTCGGCGCCGAAGATCTCCGAGGGGCCCAGGACGGCGAGCAGTTTCTCGGGGAACTCCGCCGACCGCCAGCCGATCTTGACCTTGCCCTCGATGACGACGTAGAGCCGGTGATCGGGTTGGCCTTCGGGATATATGCACTCACCCTGCCCGAACCGGGCGTAGTCGAATCGGTCGATCAGAGCCGCCTTGTCCGCGGGCGCCAACCCCCGCATGATCGCCGAGCGAGCCAGCACGGCTTCACTGCCACAACTCGCGCCCGTTTCCGTGGCGCCGGCGACCATCAGCATGCCCACTCCCAACCCAGTTGGGTGCGGGGCTACCCGGCTGTGACCGGCGTAAACGCAAACCGCTGGATCTGGTGCCGCTCGAGGCCGTCACGGGCGGCGAAGTGTGACCGGCGGCGCGCCGGCGACGGCCGTTACTGGCGCGCGGTGTTCTCGACGATGATCTCGCATGCCGTCGCGTAGAACGCGCTGATGAGGGTGGAGAAGGACAACTCGAACGGATAGATCATGTGCACGTCGAGCGACTCGAGGCGCCACTCGGGTAACACCGGGACGAGGGTGCCCTCGCGCAGCTCGTTGGTGCAGATGATCTGGGTGGGCATCGCACCGATCCCGAGGCCCTGCATGATGTACTGCTTACACACCTGAAAGTTGTTGGCGCGCGCCCGGACTGGCGGTGTCAGCTCGCGCAGGCCGGCCTTTGCGGTGACCGTCAGCTTGCGAGGTCCGCCGAAGCCGAAGTCGATGAACGGAAGCGTGTTCAACTGTGCGGGGTCGCGGACCGGTTCGGGCAGGCGCGCAAGGAAATCCGGTGACGCGCACAAGAACAGCTCGAGGTCGAAGACCTTGCGCGCGATCAGCGTGGAGTCCTGTAGCGGTCCGGTGCTGAACACCACGTCGAACCCGTCGCGGACTGGGTCAACCACCCGGTCGACCAGCCGGATGTCCAGCTGCGAATTCGGATAGTGCTGCAGGAACGCCGCACCGACGCGGGAGGCGTAGTCGATGCCGACGAAGACGGGGATCGCCACCCGCAGTTCGCCCTGCGGCTCCTGTCTGCTGCCCTCGACGAGCGCGCGGACACCGTTGGCCTCGGTCAGGATGTTGGCCGCGTGGGCGTACACCTGCTCGCCGAGATCGGTGACGGTGAGCTGGTGGGTGTTCTTGCGCAGCAGTTTGATGCCCAGGTCGGACTCCAGCCTGGTCAGCTTGCGGCTGACGGTCGACTTCGGCATTCCCAACAGTGCGGCCGCCTTCGACAGGCTTCGGTTCTCCACCACCTTGCCGAAGATCAGCAGGGCGTCGACGTCGAAGGGCAGGTTCTGTTCCATGGCTCTAGCGTTCTTTCCCTCTGCGGTGTTCCAAATATGCAACAGGGTGTTGCGCTCGCGGGTCTGTTTCGGCCATATCGGCGGCGGTACCTTCACCCCTACCGTCTTCAGCCCGACGCAGGAGAGACCGTTGAGTCACGACAGCCTGGTGACCAAACCCGCGAGCGGACACTGGACCGACGCCTACCCCGAGCTGGGTCGTGGTCCGGTGTCGCTTCAGGACTGCGTTTCCGAGGAGTTCTACGAAAAGGAACGCGAGCACGTCTTCAAGAAGACGTGGCTCTACATGGGCCGCATCGAGCGTGTGCCCAAGTCGGGCAGTTACTTCACCCGTGAGCTGACGTTCCTCAACACCTCGGTGATCATCGTGCGGGGCAAGGACGGCGTGGTCCGGGCGTTTCACAACATCTGCCCGCACCGGGGCAACAAGATGCTGTGGGAGGACGACCCGTTCCAGGAGGTCGAAGGTCGCGCACCGCTGCTGTACTGCCGCTTTCACGGATGGCGCTACAAGCTCGACGGCTCACTGCACTCGGCCACCCGCAAGGATCTGCTGCTCGACTTCGACGCGGACAGCTGCCGGGTGCCCGCCATCCAGTGCGAGGTGTGGGAGGGCTTCATCTTCATCAACCTCGACCCGCACAACACCGAGACGGTCCGCGATTTCCTGGGCGAGTTGGCGCACGAGATCGAGGGGTACCCGTTCGCCGGCCCGCATCAGGTCTACAAGCTCAAGGCCGAACTGCAGTGCAACTGGAAGATCTTCCTCGACGGGTTCGCCGAGAGCTATCACGGGCCGTACCTGCACGCGTCATCGTTCGGCGCGGTCACCGCCGAGGCCCGCGACGCGTTCGACCAACCGAATCCGTTCACCGACGCTTTGGCCTACCGGCTCAAAGGCCCGCACCGGATGTTCTCGTTCTCCGGTGAACCATCCCGCAAGACGCCGTACTCCAAGCCGATCGAGTGCGTCTTCGAGGCCAGCGCGGCCGGGCCGTGGAACAAGAAGGCCGACCGCGGGCCGATGCCTGCCGGTATCAACCCCACACGGTCGGAGAAGTACGGCTTCGACTCGTTCCAGTTCTTCCCGAACTTCGTGCTGATCTTCGGTGCGTCCGGATTCACCGTCCACACGCACTGGCCCACCGGGCCGCACTCGCACATCTTCGAAACCGAGGCCTATTACCAGCCGCCGAGAACGCACAGGGAGCGGCTGGGCCAGGAGCTGACGGTCACGTTCCTCAACGACATCATCCTCGAGGACGCCAGCCCGTCGGAGGGTCTGCAGGCCATGCTGAACAGCGGCGCGCTCACCCACTTCACGATGAACGACGAGGAGATCCTGCTTCGCCACTTCCACAAAGTCGTTGGCGATTACGTCGAGGCCGGCGAAGAGCAGAAGGCGATGCGATGAACACGACTCTGCCGCCGGGGTTTTCGCACCTCGAGCACCTCGTGCCGGAATGGGCCATCGAGGACGGCCACGCGCGCTACGTCAAGCGGGTCAACAGTTCCATGGAACAGATCCGGGCCTTCTACGACGAGATCTTCCCCTACGCCGAGGAAGCTCTTGCCTACGTCGACAAGTTCGACTACGCCGAGCCGCTGCCCGAGGACGTCGCCAACCTGCGCAACCTGCTCTACTCGCTGATCACGGTCTCACTCGCAGTCGAGCTGTGGAACCAACCGCGAGTCAAACATTCGGCCAACACGATACTGACGAGGGTGAGCTGAGTGAGCCTGACCTCCGCACAACTGGACGTCGCCGACCTGACCCCGAGGATCGGCAGCGAGATCAGAACTGATCTCGACACCCTGCTGAGCGGCCGCGCCGCCGAGAAGATCAGGGACACACTGGAACAACGCGGCGTGGTGTTCTTCCGCGGGTTGCAGATCAGCGACGAGCAACAGGTCGCGATCGCCGCAACGTTGGGCACCGTGGTGGCCAACGAGGGCGAGGAGGGGATCTATAAGATCTCGCTCGACGAGAACGTCAACCAACGCGCGAAATACCTGAAGGGCTCGCTGTTCTGGCACTTCGACGGCTCCCTGCAGCCCTACCCGAATTTGGCGACGTTGCTCCGAGCCGTGAAACTCTCTGAAACCGGGGGCGATACGGAGTTCTGCAACACCTACGCCGCATACGACGATCTGCCGCAGGCCGACAAGGATCTGATCGCCGACCTTCGGGTCGTGCACAGCGCCGAGCGATCTCAGTACTATGTCACACCCGAGATGAGCTACGACGAGATCGCGTTCTGGCAGAAGTCCCCGACCAAGGCGTGCCCCATCGTGTGGACGCACCAGTCGGGCCGCAAGTCGCTGCTGCTCGGCGCGACAGCCGACTACGTGGTCGGCATGCCCGTCGAACAGAGCCGCGCTCTGCTTGCCCGCCTTCGTGATTGGGCCACCCAACCGCAATACGTGTATCGCCACGAGTGGGAAGTCGGCGACCTGCTGATTTGGGACAACACCGGCACCATGCACCGCGCCCTGCCCTACGCCGCCGACAGCGGTCGCCTGATGCACCGGACCATCCTGGCGGGCGAAGAGCCACTGAATTGAAGCTGGGCATCGCGACACCGGTCGTCACCAACGTCGCCGGGGCGGCGTTGACGTGGGAGCGCGACGCAGGAGTCGAGGACATCGGCCGCGTCGCCGAAGCGGCCGACAGGCTCGGTTACCACCACCTGACCTGCAGCGAGCACATCGGAATCCCGGCATCGGAGGCCGGGCGGCGCGGTGCCAGGTACTGGGACCCGCTGGCGACCCTCGGTTTCGTAGCCGCCCGCACTGAACGGATCCGGCTCGCCACGATGACCCTGGTGCTGGGATACCACCATCCGCTGGCCATCGTGAAGCGTTACGGCACACTGGATCACGTCAGCCGTGGGCGTCTCATCCTCGGGGTCGGTGTCGGCTCACTCAAGGAGGAGTTCGACCTCCTTGGCGCGCCGTTCGAGGATCGCGGCCCGCGCGCCGACGACGCCCTGCGCGCCTTGCGCGCCGCGCTGGCGAGCAACGAGCCCTCCTACGACGGCGAGTACTACTCGTTCGGCGGGCTCATCGTCGACCCGTGCGCACTGCAGCCCCATATGCCGATCTGGGTGGGCGGCCGGACCAAACGGTCGCTACGGCGGGCACTCACGCTCGCCGAAGGCTGGGCGCCGTTCGGCATCTCGGTCGCGACCGCGGGGGAGTGGCTCAAGGCGCGCGAGATACCGCCCGGCTTCGAGGTCGTGCTCGCCGCCGACCGCCCGCTCGACCCGGTCGATGACCCCGACGCGACGCGAAAGACCCTGCGCGAGATGGCGGATGCGGGCACGACGACCGTGTCCGCGCGATTCGTCCACCGGTCGCTCGAGCACTACCTCGAGCAGATTCACGCACTCGCGGAGTTGCACCGCCAAGACGATGAGAGGTGACATGACCCAAGACGCGATCGGCCATCCACTGCTGACGCCGCTGACCGCCGAGGAGTGGGGCGACGACGAATACGAGGCTGTCGGCGCGCTGATGGGGGTTCCAGGCGACGACGTTCCGCGGGCCGGCTCGGGAGAACCCAGGGATCCGCTCAACTTCGACATCATCGGCGTGCTGGTCCGGCACCCGAAGATGGCGCGGAAGTTCCTCGGCTACAACGCATTTCTGCTGCAGCGCGGCGAGCTGCCGCTGCGGCTACGCGAGCTGGCGGTGTTGCGGCTCGCCCATGCGCGGCGCTCGTCGTTCTTCTGGGGCGAGCACGTGAAGATCGCCAAGGCGGGCGGCTTGTCGGACGACGAGATCGCCCGGATCGCCCGCGGTAACGCTGAGTTCGACGGAGTGGACCGGCTGGTGCTCGAGACAACCGACGAGTTGCTCGCCCGCGGCCGGGCCGCACCCGACAGATGGCGTCGTCTCGTCGACGAACTCGGTACCCACCAGGCGATGGAGTTGATTTTCGTCGTCGGCACCTACGCGATGCTCGCGATGGCCTGCGACACCTGGCAGCTCGCCCCGCCGCCGGGCAGCGCGACGCTTCCGGACTAGGAGTCTCCCGCTTCGGGCGCCGGTTCGTCGTCGCTGCGCCGATCCCGTCTGCGCCAACTCCGCACGCCCCGGTGTGCGGCGAACGCACCGGCGACGGCGGTGACGCACCACACCGCGATCGCCGTGAACGCCAGCGGAGACGACAGATCCGCGATCGAGGCCCCCAGCGCGGTGTACACGAACGCGCGCGGGACGGACCCGATGAACGCGCCGACGGCCATCTGCCACAACGGAACTCCGAACGCGCCGAAGGCATAGGACGCGAGCGCGTCGGAGATGCCCGGAACGAAGCGCTGGCCGACGACGGCCCACAGCCCGCCCCGCGCGATGAGATCGTCGAGCCTTTTTGCTCGCGCCTCGCCGAGGAGTGCGCGCGCGCTGTCGCGTCCGGCCCGCCTGCCGATCAGGCTGGTGACGCACGCGGTAGTGACCGTCGCGCCGAGGGTGGCGAACGTGCCCACGACCGGGCCGAACAACACTCCGCTGGCGGCGGCGAGGATCGGCCCGGGCACGAACACCGCGCCCAGCAGCCCCGACACCACGACGTAGACCAGCGGTGCGATGGGGCCCGTGGAGGCCACTGTGCGGCGGACATGGTCGACGTCGACCACGCCGGAAACGGCGACCAGATAGAACAACCCGAGCAGGAACGCCGCGAACAGCACGAGCCGGAGGATGTGCCACCGACGGGTCGGGGGGCGGTCGTTGAGGGTCATGTCCAGGCAATCTTGCCGCACGCGCGGATACGCACTTCCCACGGTGACGCAATGAATGTACCATTTGGTACATGATTACTGAGTGTGGCGCCGAGATCGACGCACCCGCCGCCGTCGTATGGGACGTGTTCAGCGATGTCGAGCGCTGGCCGGAGTGGACCGCCTCGGTGACCCGCCTTGTGGCGTTGGACAGCCGAGAGTTGGCCGTCGGCAACAGGTTCGAGATCAAGCAACCGCGAATGCCGAAGTTGGTCTGGGAGGTCACCGAGGTGACGCCCGGTGCCTCGTGGACATGGGTGCAGCGCTCGCCGGGCGGGCTCACGGTGGCCCGCCACCACGTCAGCCCCGTCAGCGCCGACTCGCAAGCGCGTACGCGTATCCATCAACGGCTCGAACAACGAGGCCCGGTCGGGGCTCTGGTCGGGTTGCTGATGCGGTCGATGACGAAGCGCTACCTCGACCTCGAAGCCGAGGGTTTGAAGGCACGCTGCGAGCAGCTGCACCGGCTCGATGGCCCGTCCGCCTGACGCTCGGCGTCGGCAGGAACTGCTCGACGGGCTCGTCGCGGAGGTCGCGCGCAACGGCATCGGTGACCGGTCGCTTCGTGATCTCGCCGCCGCGGTCGGCACCAGTCATCGCATGCTGCTGCACCACTTCGGGTCGCGTGACGAACTGCTGTTGGCGATCGTCGGCGAGGTCGAGCGACGCCAGATGGCGCTGACCCACGACTTGCCGGCCGATCCCGCCGAGGCCATCGCGGCGATGTGGGCCAATCTGCGAAGGCCCGATCTCCGCCCGTTCGAACGGCTGTTCTTCGAGTGCTACGCGCGGGGAGTGCAGGGCGAGCAACCGTTCACGCGGATGCTGCCTGCCGCGGTCGAGGATTGGCTCTCGCAAGATCTGAGTGGCACGGCCGACCCGGCGATGATGCGGCTCGGCCTCGCAGTGGCCCGCGGCCTGCTGCTGGACCTCATCGCTACCGAGGACCTCGACGGCGTGGACGCCGCGGCCGCCGCGTTCACCGACCTGATCCGCGCACAGCGTCGATGACGTCAGTCTTCACTGCTTCGACGCTCGCCGATGAACGCGAGCAGCTGCGGGTCCTCGGAGGTGAACACGTCGACCTCCTCGCCGCCGTCGCAGCGCAGCAGCGCGACCGTCACACTGCCTTCGCGTCGCGTCCGCACTTCCCAGATGGCACCGGAGTCCTGCCATCGCTGCAGATCCGCCACTCGGTCCACCGCCATGCCCCTACCATCTCACCGCATGGGTGGCCGGCCAAGCGTCGAGGTTGCACGGGTCTATGACCCGCCGGGGGAGCACGACGGCACCCGGGTTCTGGTGGACCGGCTGTGGCCGCGAGGAATCCGCAAGGACGATCCGCGGGTCGGGCAGTGGCTGCGGGCGGTGGCGCCGTCGACCGAGCTGCGGCGCTGGTATGCGCACCGGCAGGAACGGTTCGACGAGTTCGTCGCCCGCTACACGGCCGAACTGGAAACCGAGGAGGCTGCGCAGGCGCTCGACGAACTGCGCGGCCTGGCGGCCGAAGGTCCGGTGGTGCTCACGACCGCAACCCGCGACGTCGACGGAAGCCATGCGGCCGTCCTGCGCGACCTACTGACCCGGGCGGCGTGAGACGATCGGCGCATGCCGTCGAAACTGCCGCGATGACCGTCGTACTCGCCATCCGCTGCGCCGACGGGATCGCGATGGCCTCGGACTCGCAGATCACCGACCCCGAACGCGGACTGAGCTATCCGGCTCAGAAGCTGCACCCGCTCGGAAAACGCGCCGCGTGGGGCGGCAGCGGGTCGCGTGCGGTGCTTTACGACCTCGAGCAGATCTTCGACAACGAACCGGACGCGATCGTGGAAGCGCCCGACATCGGCCATGCCCTGCAAGGTCGAGTCCTGCCGGTGCTCAAGCACCACTACGCGAACTTCATCGAAGACGTGCCTGCGGGTAAGCCCGGCGCAACCCCGGCCACCTACGTTCTCGCCGCAGGCTACGCGAACGGAGACCCGTTCATCGTCGACATCGATCCACACGGGTTGATCGGCCGCTACGAGGAGATCGGTTTCCACGCGGTGGGCAGCGGATCGCCGATGGCTCAGCAGGCCCATGCGCTTCTGGCGCACTTCGAGATGGGCGAACGCAGCGTGGACTACGGCCTGGTGGCCGCGTTGCGGGTGCTCGACGCGCTGGACGCGACGTCCCCGAGCGTCGGTGGGCCGATGGACCTCTGCCGGATCACGCCGGACGGGGCCCGGCATCTCGACGAGGAAGCCGTCGCCGAGGTCCGGGACAACGTGCACCGGTGGACCGAACTCGAACAGCGGGCCCTCGACGACCTCTTCAACTGAGGGGCAGAAGTCCAGGCGGGGAAGGTAAGTCTTGCCTTAGTCGTTCCGGTAGGCTCGGCGGGCGATGACCGAGATCGACGATGCACCCACGCCCGTCCTTCCGCGGGAGCTGACCGACGTTTCCGATGCGGTACGTGAGGTCGCGGCACCACCCACGCCGGTGCTCGCCGAGCCGTACTTCGTCCGGCTGGCCGATCCGGACGCGGATGCGGAGATGATCTCGGAGTGGATGAACCGCCCGCACCTTGTCGAGGCCTGGGAGTACGACTGGCCCCCCGAGCGGTGGCACCGGTATCTGAGCGCACAGTTGGCAGGCGAGTACTCCAGGCCGTTCGTCGGCTCGTTCCGAGGGCAACCCTTCGTCTACGTCGAGTTGTACCGGGCCGCCAAGGATTCGATCGCTCGGCGATATGACGCCGAACCTCACGACATCGGGATGCACGCGGCGATCGCGGAATTGCGCTTCGTCAACCGCGGTATCGCGCCGATCCTGTTACCGCGGTTGACCGCCAACATCTTCGAGCTCGACCCGCAGTGCCGCCGCATCATGTTCGATCCGGACCACCGGAACAAGGGCGCACGCGATGTCTGCGAACACGCCGGCTGCGAGTTCCTCGGGGAGCACGACATGTCGAACCGGCGCATGGCGCTGTACGCACTGCCGCGCGCGTAGCGCCGACGGTCGCCCGCCCGAGCGGTTTCAGGGCAGCTGGTTGAACTCGGCGTAGCCGTCGTGGTCGGGCTTCATCCCGGCCGCGACCAACTCCCACAGCACCTCGTCGGTGCCCCCGCCGACGCGCGCCAGTTTCATGTCCCGCCACCATCTTCCGAGCGGAGTCTCCTCGAGGAGATAGCCGGACCCGCCGAAGAGGTGCATGCACTCATTCATCACCTCTTCGCCGAGGCGGGCGGCGTTGACCTTCATCGCGGCGGCGGTGCGAAGGTCGAGCTTTCCGGTCGCGGCGACCCCGTCAAGTGCGTAGCGCAGCATGTCGACGCGTGCCTGCAGGTCGGCCATCCGCAGCCGCAGCGCCTGATGCTCCCACAGGCTGTTGCCGAACTGCTTGCGAACCATCATGCGCGCCTGCGTGATTCCGATGACCCGCTGTACTGACGTCGACACCAGCCCCGCCACCGACATCCGCTCCTGGGCCAGCCCCCAGGAGATGGCGGCCAGGCCGATGCCGGCGCGGGCGACCAGAGCGTCGGCGGGCACCCAGGTGTCGATGTGCACGGCGGCCGTGTCGAGGGGACCGGCGCCGACCTTGCGGTACGGCGTCTGGATCTCGCACTGGGCCAGCGGCACCGCGATCACCACGACGCTGCCGTGCTTGCTGTTGGGATCGTGGTCGACGTTGCGGGCCACGCACATGACGTGGTCGGCGATCGGGGACAGCGAGACGAACTTCTTGATGCCCTTGACCTCGAAACCGTCGCGGACAGAACGCACTTCGGTGCCGACGATCTGCAGGTCGGATCCGCCCGACTGCTCGGAGGCGCCGATGCACAGCACGGCCTCGCCGCGGATCGCCTGCTCGGCGATCTCCTTCAGGTAATCCGACTTGCCGAAGCGACGCAGGATCGCGATCGCGGAATCGTGCAGTCCCACGCCGACCCCGATGCCCGCCGAGCCCAGCCAACCCAGCTTGCGGGCGAGCTCGATGACCTTCGCGACGTCGGGATACTGTTGTCCCGGCGGCCACTTGGCGGCGAACACGTCCGACTCGCCGAGATACTCGATGAGTTTGCGCGGGAACCGTTCCGTCTCTTCGGCTTCCGCCGTCCACGCGGTGACGCGATTGTCGAAGACCCGCTCGAGCAGGTCGCGGTAGTCTTCGAGCGGCGGTGCGTCCGGTGCGTCGGCGGTGGCCGTCATCGGCTTGCTCCCTCCAACGTGCGCTTGACTTCGAGCCGGCGAAGCTTGCCCGACGAGGTGCGGGGCAGCGCACCGGGTTTGAGGAACACCACATCGGCGGGCACCACGCCGCAGTGCGACGCGACGCGGGCCACGATCTGGCTGCGGGCACCGGGCTCGTCGTCGCCCTTGAACTCCGCGGCGATCACCAACCCTGGCCGCGCCGAGGACTCGCCGGTTCCGACGGCCACCACGCAACCGTCACGGACACCGTCGATCTCGGCGGCGATGCGCTCGATCTCATTGGGGAACACGTTGCGACCGGCCACCGTGATGAGCTCCTTGGCCCGGCCACAGACGACCAGCCCGTCGTCGGTGAGATAGCCGAGATCTCCGGTGGGCAGCCACGAGTTCCGGTCGATCGGGGGCTCGCCGACGTATCCCGTCATCAGCGACGTGCCGCGGACCTCGACCTCACCGACCTCGCGACCGGTCACCTCGGTGGTGTGCTCGGCGTCGATGTTGATGCGGATCTCCATGCCCGGGATAGCGTGACCGAGGATCGCGAAGCGGCGCGTGGTCTCGCTGCCGTCGCTGATGACCTGTACGTCGTCGACGCGAAGGCCGGTGAACGGTTGGGGAACGCTGACCGCACAAGTGGATTCGGCCAGCCCGTAGGACGGGGCGAGGGAATTGGGGTTGAACCCGAAGCGTGCCATTTCGTCGGCGAAGCGTTGGTAGCCTGCGCAGTCCACCGGTTCTCCGCCGTTGAGCGTGAAACCGAGGTGACTGAGGTCGAGGTCCTTGACGAGGCCCGCGTACTTGCCGATGAGGTTGAAGGCCATGTTCGGCGCCGCGGTCATCGTGGCTTTGGTTTCCATCAGCCACTGAAGCCAGTTGAACGGGGAAGCGGCGAATGCCGACGTGGGCGCCTGCCACAGGTCGGCCTGCCCGAGCGTCGCGGTCAGCAGGAAGGCCAACCCCATGTCGTGGTAGATCGGCAACCAACTGTGCAGTCGGGACCGGTCGTTGACGTTGACCCTCTCGATCAGCCCGCGCAGGTTGGCCAGCGACGCGGCGGGCGAAATCTGTGCCGTGCGAGGCGTTCCCGTCGACCCCGCGGTCCCCTGCAGGATCGCGACGTCTGCGGTGTCCGGGCCGCGAAAGGACGTGGAGCGGTGCGGGTGGCCGACCTCGAGGAGGTCGTGAACGGCGATCGTGTCCGCGTGCTTGCTCAACAGCGCCAGTTCGTCACCGTGGCTGAACACCGACGTCACGCCGATGGAGGCGAACCGGTCCAGCGTGGTCTGCGCCCACTGTTCGGGGTCGGCGCGCCGGATGGGCCCGGGCAGGATCGACAACCCGGCGCCGGCGAAGAACGCGCCGGGAATGGCTGCGACGAACTCGACGGTGGGTTCACCGACCAGGCCGACGGCTGTCGCTTCGTCGTCGGCGATCCGCTCGGCCACGTTCTCGGCACGCGCGTGGACCTCCTGCCACGGATGGTGTGCCCACGAGCCGGCTTCCGCGTCGAGGACGGACAACGTCGTCGAGGCCCCCGACATCGCCGCCGACAGGGCTGCGGAGAGCTCAGTCACGAGTTCGTGGATGCGGCAGCCGATTTGGCCAGGATGGCCGCTTCCAGATCGCCGACCGTGTCGCAGCTGAGCAGGTCCTCTTCGCTCAGCGCCACGCCCAGCCGGTCTTCGATGGCCACCATCCCCACCGCGAACGCGACCGAGTCGAGGCCGACGTCGTCGATCAGGCGGGAGTCGCGGGTGACTCGTCGGACGTCGACGTTCATGTCGTCGCGCAGGATCTCGGCCAGCGCGACGCTGACGGCTTCTGGAGTAGACGGGTTCACGGCACGCGACGGTACTACGTCGGATCAGGTAAGGCTAGGCTTACCCGCGCTGCTCGCGGACAATCTCACAGCCTTGTCCCGATCCACATTCCCAACGCCGCGGCCGCGATGCCCAGCGCCAGGCTGACGACGATGTTCGCGATCGCGAGTCCGATGCGGCGGTCCGCGCCGAGTTCAAGGGTCTGCAGCATCCAGGTCGAGAACGTCGTGTACGCGCCTAGGAGCGCGACACCGGCCAGCAGTGCGGCGGTAGGGCCCAGTTCGGGGCCGGCGAGCAGGCCGAGCACCAGCGCGCCGGAGATGTTGACCACGAAAATGCCCGATGGGAATGCCCCGCTCAGCCGGTGTGACACCGTGCGATCGACGAGGAAGCGCAGCACCGCTCCGACCCCGCCGAGGACCGCGACGCCCAGCCACACCGCGACCGTCATCGTCGTGCCCATTCCGATGCCACCCAGGCCGCGGCGAGACCGGCGACGATGCTGGCCGACGCATATCCGGCCGCCAGCACGAAATGATCGCGCTCGATCATCCTGAGGATCTCGACCTGCATGGTCGAGAAGGTGGTCAGTCCGCCGCAGAAACCGGTGCCCAGCAGTGGGCGGCGGTAGCTGTCGTCTGGGAGTCGCGTGGCCACGTATCCCAGGACGAACGCGCCGACGATGTTGACGGCGAACGTCGGCCAGGGCCAGTGCCCGGGTTCGGGCGTAAGGAGCGTCTCGATCGCGGCACGGGCCAGGGTGCCCAGCGCACCGCCGACGAACACGGCGAGCACCTCGCGGCCGTCGTAACCAAGCACAAGCCAAAGTATGGCCGCACCCGAGCACGCCGCATGGCGACAAGGAGCAGAATCGGGTACATGGCGCCCCACCCCCGAGCCGGAAAGCCGGCCCAGCCCGAGGACCTCATCGACATCGCTTCGGTGGTGACGGCGTACTACACCCGAGAACCGGACCCCGAGAACGTCGATCAGCAGGTGGCGTTCGGCACGTCCGGGCATCGAGGTTCCAGCCTTGATGCGGCGTTCAACGAGGCGCACATCGTGGCCACGACGCAGGCGATCGTCGAGTACCGCGCCGCACAGGGCACCACCGGTCCGCTGTTCATCGGCCGCGACACCCATGCGCTGTCCGAACCGGCCTGGGCGTCGGCGTTGGAGGTGCTGGCAGCCAATGACGTTGTGGCGATGATCGATTCGGCCGATCGGTACACGCCGACACCGGCGGTCAGCCACGCGATCCTCACGTTCAACCGGGGTCGCGAGGGTGGCCTGGCCGACGGGATCGTCGTCACGCCGTCGCACAACCCGCCTCGGGATGGCGGATTCAAGTACAACCCGCCCCACGGCGGGCCCGCCGACACCGACGCCACGGGTGCGATCGCCAAACGGGCCAACGAACTGCTGCGTGACGGGCTCAAAGGGGTCAAGCGGGTGCCGCTGGCGCGGGCGCTGCAGAGCGCGCAGCGCCACGACTACCTCGACGCCTACGTCGCGGATCTTCCCAACGTCGTCGACCTGCACGCGATCAGCGCCGAGAAGATCCGCATCGGCGCCGACCCGCTCGGCGGCGCGAGCGTCGAATACTGGGGCGCGATCGCCGAACGCCACAACCTCGATCTGACGGTGGTCAACCCGCTGGTCGACGCGACGTGGCGGTTCATGACGCTGGACACCGACGGCAAGATCCGGATGGACTGCAGCTCGCCGAACGCGATGGCATCGCTGATCGCCCACCGAGACCGGTACCAAATCGGGACCGGAAACGACGCGGACTCCGACCGGCACGGAATCGTCACCCCAGACGGTGGGCTGCTCAACCCCAACCACTACCTGGCGGTCGCGATCGATTACCTGTTCTCGCACCGGCCGTCATGGCCGGCGTCGACCGCGGTCGGCAAGACGGTGGTCAGTTCGTCGATCATCGACCGGGTGGTCGCCGGGCTGGGTCGCGAACTGGTCGAGGTACCGGTCGGTTTCAAGTGGTTCGTCGACGGGTTGCTGAGCGGGACAATCGGTTTCGGCGGTGAGGAGAGCGCGGGGGCGTCGTTTCTGCGCCACGACGGGTCGGTGTGGACGACCGACAAGGACGGCATCATCCTGGCGCTGCTGGCTTCGGAGATCTTGGCGGTGACGGGTGAGACGCCGTCGCAGCGCTACGGCAAGCTAGCCGAGAAGTACGGCGCCCCAACGTATGCGCGCGTCGACGCGCCGGCCGACCGTGAGCAGAAGGCGCGGCTGTCCAAGCTGTCGGCGGAGCAGGTCTCGGCGACCGAGCTGGCCGGTGAACCGATCACCGCGAAGTTGACGACGGCGCCGGGCAACGGGGCACCGCTGGGCGGGTTGAAGGTGACGACGGAGAACGCGTGGTTCGCGGCGCGGCCGTCGGGCACCGAGGACGTCTACAAAATCTACGCCGAGTCGTTCAAGGGGCCCGAGCATCTGGCGGAGGTGCAGGAAGCGGCGCGCGAGGTGGTCAATAGGGTCATCGGGTGAGTTCTGAACCCGAGGGCGACAGCTCGACGGGGCCCGATGCGGCGGGGGCCGACCAGGCTGGGGCCAACCAGGCTGGGGCCAACGAGACGGAGGCCAAGCCGAAGCTCCCGCGCGAGGTCTGGCTGCTCGTCGGCGCCAACGTCGTGGTGGCGCTCGGTTACGGGGTGGTGGCGCCCGTGCTGCCGCAGTACGCCCGTCACTTCGGGGTGAGCATCAGCGCGGCCACGTTCGTCATCACGGCATTCGCGTTGATGCGGTTGATCGCCGCGCCGCCCGCCGGCTTGCTCGTGCAGCGGCTGGGGGAGCGTCGGGTCTACATCAGCGGCCTGATCATCGTCGCGTTGTCGACCGGGGCGTGCGCGTTCGCGCAGACGTACTGGCAGCTGCTGGCGTTCCGCTCGCTGGGCGGATTGGGCTCGGCGATGTTCACGGTGTCGTCGCTGGGGCTGATGATCCGGATCTCACCGGAGAACGCGCGCGGACGGGTGGCGGGCCTGTTCTCGACGGGGTTTTTGGTCGGCTCGGTCGGCGGTCCGGTGCTGGGCAGCCTCACAGCGGGTTTCGGGTTGGCGGCGCCGTTTGTGATTTACGGTGCGGCGCTGATGGTCGCGGCGGGCGTGGTGTTCGTCAGCCTACGCGGCAGCACGCTGGCGGCGCCGGAGCAGACGGCGGAGGCGGCGGTCTCGATACGTCAGGTGCTGCGCCACCGCGCCTACCGCGCGGCGTTGTTCTCGAACTTCAGCACGGGGTGGGCGGCGTTCGGGTTGCGCATCGCGCTGGTGCCACTGTTTGTGGTCGAGGGCCTCGGCCACGGGGCGGGTGCGGCGGGCCTGGCGCTGGCGACGTTCGCGATCGGCAACGTCTCAGTGGTAATTCCCAGCGGGTATCTGTCCGACCGGATCGGCAGGCGCAAGCTGCTGATCGTCGGGCTGACGGTGTCGGCGGTGTCGACGATTCTCGTGGGCTTCACGACGTCGCTGCCGATCTTCCTGGTCGCGGCGTACATCACGGGTGCGGCGACGGGCATCTTCGTCTCGCCGCAGCAGGCCGCGGTGGCCGACATCGTGGGGAACAAGGCGCGTGGGGGTACCGCGGTCGCGGTCTTCCAGATGATGGCCGACCTGGGTTCGATCATCGGATCGCTTGTGGTGGGCCAGATCGCCGAGCAGACCTCGTTCGGCGCGGCGTTCGTGGTCAGCGGGGCGATCCTGGGGCTGGCCGCGCTGGGATGGGTGTTCGCGCCGGAGACGCGGCCCCGGCCCGCCGAGCACACGCCGGCGCGGGCAATCGGCCCCGAGGCTGGCGGGGAAGTGCCGTAACCAGCGATTTTGAGCGCTTCCGGCAGGTGGTGTAACTTCGATGGGCACGACTTCAGGGGCTATGGCGCAGCTGGTAGCGCACCACACTGGCAGTGTGGGGGTCAGGGGTTCGAGTCCCCTTAGCTCCACTCGATTGAAAGCCCGCTTCGGCCATTGGCCGGGGCGGGTTTCGTCGTTCCTTGGCCTGCATCAGAGGCATCTTCATTTCGCGCCCTCTGATGATCCGAGGCGCATGCTGGGGCTTTCTCGCTTTGGCCGTCAGGCGGCCTGGTCTCCTGGGGGTGCCGGTCCGCCGGGCTCAGTGGATCCGGCAGTTGACACCGCGGCGCCCGATTCGGCTTCGGTGACCTGGTTGTCGTCGGCGGGCTCAGCATTCGAGTGCGGGTTTGCGACTTCGTCGGCTATCTCGTTGTCGTCGCCGGGTGCTACCGCATGCCCCTCGTCGTCGACCACTTGGTCTTCGTCGGCGGGCTGGGCGTCCGATGCCGTGTCTTGATCCGGGGTGTCGGCCGGGTCGGTGGAGGGCGTCGAGAGTTGGTCGTCGGGTCGCAGGAGCCGTTCGGGGCGGTGGTAGTAGTTCAGCCGCGCCTGGCCGGTGTCCAGTTCGGGCGGCGGAAGCCATTCGACCTCGCAGCGCTCGTTCATTCGGGTGGTCCAGCCGCCGTCCTCGTTGACGCTGCGGTTGTCTGCCCCGCAGGCCAGGCCCAGTTCGTCGACGTTGGTGTTGCCGCCCTTCGACCAGTCGGCTTTTACGTGATGCACCTGGCAGCCATAGGCGCCAACGGTGCAGCACGGCTTGGTGCATCCGCCATCGCGCGCGATGAGTATGATCCGTTGCGCCGGAGTGGCGGTTCGCTTGGCGCGGAACAGATCCAGGGCCGACCCGGTCGCGCCGTCGAACACCGCCAGGTAGTGGTTGGCGTGGCCGGCCAACCGGATGACATCGGCGATCGGCATGACCGTGCCGCCGCCGGTGGTGCCGACCCCGGCCCGTGATTCCAGCTCCCGCAGGGTGGTGCGAATGATGATCGAGACGGGCAGCCCGTTGAGTTGGCCGAGTTCGCCGCTCATCAGGGCGATGCGCCCGACGGCGATCATCGCGTCGTGTTGACGCTGGGCCAGACTGCGGTGGTCGTTGTCGATCTGAGCCTGTGTCGGGGTCCCCGATGTGCAGGGTTCGGGATCGTCGGGATTGCACATACCCGGTGCCGCGTATTTGGCGAAGATCACTTCCCACACGGCCCACGCTTCAGGCGTCAGAGTTCCGAAGATGTCAATCATCCCGTCGGAGCGCTGTTTTCCCTTGGTGACCCCGCGCCTGCGGGCGCGCTCGGTGTCATCGGGCTCGGGCCCGTCCTGATCGAGCAAGAACAGCGTCAGATCGGCGCTGTCCTTGAGTTCCTTGGGACCGACGCCGACCGCCGTGCGGACCAGGTCGACCTCGAACTGCTCGCGGGTGGCCGCATCGACGAATCCGGGCAACCTGTCAACGGCCTTGCGGATGACGTCCACATGCTCGCCGTTGATCAGCCCATGAGCCTGCGCGACAGCCGTCGCGGGCAACACCGGCGGCAACGACGGCCCGGTCAACCCCTGACGCGGCGCCAGCAGGGCAGCTTCGGTCAAGCGCCGGTTGGCCTCGGTAGTCGAGATCCGCCAGCGGACCGTCAACACCTCTTTCCACGATTTCGCACCCATCTGTTGCGGCGTCGCCTCGACCTGCAGGCGGGCGAGCAAGCGGTGGCGCATCGCGGGCAGTTGGCACCCGAGAGCTTCGAGCTCATCAAGGGCCATGACGAGATCCTGGCGGGTCAGCAAGTCGACGTCACAGGCCGCCGCATCCTCAAAGGCCGCACGCAACGTAGTCACCGCGGCCTGCAGGTCATCACCCGACATACTTCGAACATACATTCGACCCCCGACAAATCCACTGACCCAAACTTTCTGGCAGGGTCACAATCTGTTGGCACGGGCACCAAGATGAGCGCCTGCGATCGGAATCCGACAGACCCGTCGCTGCAGGTTGTGCTGGGGCGTGCGGTGATGGGTGCGGGGAGGGGGCGTTCCCGTCAATCGGCAGTTCTATATCGACAGTTTGAGAAATCGGCGTGCCGACCAGGGCTAGTGTCCTCGACCATGCATCTCTTACAGAGCCGCGCAGTACTCCTCGGTGCGGGCTTGTTGGCGGGCATGCTCTCTTCGCCGTACACGAGTGGGACTCCTGCTAGTGCCCAACCGTCGGCAACTGAAGCCGACCTCGCGCTCCTCAGGCGGACTTTCGCACTAGCCAACGAAGCAAGGGCGAACGGCAACACCCCGTTCGGTGCTCTCGTCGCGGATGCCGGTGGCAACGTGATCGTCGAGCGAGGCAACGAATCGGCGCTGCCAGACGGCGATCCGACGCGTCACGCCGAGGTCGTCTCCACTGCGGCTGCCTGGCACGTGCTGGGCGACGACGGAATGAACACGGCGACTTTGTACGCCAGCGCTGAGCCGTGCGCGATGTGCGCAGGAGCTGCGTACTGGACCGGCATCGGAAGAATTGTCTACGGCATGCCTGAGCATCGGCTGCTCGCACTCACCGGCAACAATCCGAAGAACCCGACCTTCTCTCTGCCCTGCCGTGAGGTACTCGCTCACGGACAGCGGCCGATCACCATCGTCGGCCCACTGCTCGAAGACGAAGCGGCACAACCGCACCAGGGTTACTGGAGTTAGCGCTACCCGGCTCAGGCGCTACCCGCCTCAGGAGTAGAACGAGTCGAGCAGCTCCTGGTTCTGTTTCTCGACGACGCCCCGCTTTACCTTCAACGACGGTGTCAGCTCACCGTTTTCGATCGACAGGTCGTGGTCCAGCAGCTCCCACTTCTTGATCGTTTCCCATCGATTCAGTTGCGAGTTGAGCTCGTCGACGTACCCCCCGACCATGTCGCGCACCGCATCCGACTTCACCAGCTCCGAGTACGACTTTCCGCCGAGGCCGTTCTGCTCGGCCCACCCCGACAGCGCATCGGGATCCAGCGTGATCAGCGCGACGCAGAAGTTGCGGGATTCGCCGAAGACGAGCATGTGACCCGCATACGGGCACAGGGCCATGAACTTGCCCTCGATGGCCGGCGGCGCAACGTACTTTCCGCCCGAGGTCTTGAACAATTCCTTGATCCGACCGGTGACCGTCAGGAAGCCGTCCTCGTCCAACTTGCCCCGGTCCCCGGTGCGCAGCCACCCGTCGTCGGTGAACGTCTCGGCCGTCTTGTCGGGCAGGTTGTGGTACCCGTCCATCACACACGGGCCCTGCACCTGCACCTCGCCGTCATCGGAGAGACGCACCGACGTGCCGTCGAACACCTGCCCGACGGTGCCCAGCTTGTAGTTGTCGGGCCGGTTGATGAACGCACCGGCCGCGGTTTCGGTCAGGCCGTAGCCCTCCAGGATCAACAGGCCAGCGGCGTGGAACCATTCGGCGATATCGCGGTTCAGCGGAGCGGAGCCGGAGATGAAGAACTTGATGCGCCCGCCGAACACGTCGCGCACCTTACTGAAGACCAAGCGGTCGAACGCGGCGTGCGCGATCTTCAGCGGAAGCGGTACGTCCTCACCCTTCAGCCGGTGCCGGTCGGCATTGCGTCCCACGGCGAAGGCGGCTTCGAAGAGCTTCTCCTTCACACCCTCCTGAGAGGAGGTGACCTTCGCGTGGGCCTTCTCGAAGATGCGCGGAGCAGCGCCCATGAACGTCGGCTTCACCTCGGCCATGTTCGGAACGATCTTGTCGACGCGGCCGTCGATCGCGCTGGCGAAGCCGCACGCCAGCTGGGCCGTGATCAATACCTTGCCGAACGCGTGGGCCAGCGGCAGCCACAACAGCTGCAGGTCGTCCTCGCCCAGGATGCCGAAGTCGGCGATGGTGTTGCCCTCGTACACCCACGCCCGGTGCGGCAGCCTCACACCTTTGGGCTTGCCGGTCGTCCCGGACGTGTAGATCAGTGTCGCCAACATTTCGGGCTTGATCGAGTCCGCGGTTGTCCGCACGCACTCGGGGTGATCGGCGAGGTACTTGGTTCCGACGTCGATCAACTCGGCGATGGTGGTGACCTGGTCCCCGTCGCCGGCACCGTCGAAAAGCACCACCTTCTCGAGGCGCGGCAGGTCGTCGCGCCGCTCCTTGAGCTTCTCCAGTTGCGTCTCGTCCTCGGCGAACACGACGCGAGATTCCGAATCGCTCAGAATGTAGGCGGTGTCGGGCGCGTTGGTCGTCGGGTACACCGTGGTGGTGGCCGCTCCGGCGCACATGACCGCGAGATCCGCGAGAATCCATTCGTACCGCGTGCTCGAGGCGATCGCGACACGTTCCTCGGGCTGGATGCCCAGTGCCAGTAGCCCGGCCGCCACCGCCTCTACCTGTTCGGCGGCCTCTCGCCAGGTAAGCGAAACCCACCGATCCCCATCACGCCTGCGGAACGCCTCCCGGTCGGCGGACTTCCCAACGCGGTCGAAGAACATGGCGGCCACGTTGGCCGGCGACACGGTCGTGGGTTTCTGGTTGGTGTCGGTCGACATCGCTGTTCTCCTGGAATCTCGTACGGCACCGGTGCCGCTAGTGTCGCGCCTCTAGTACCCAATGCGGGCGGGTATGACGCGATGGGACTGTAAGCCCCGTGGTTCCGCATCGTCTTGACCCTCTCCCTGGGGGAGACTCGAAGATGGGCGCATGGCAATGCAACAGAGCGACGGCACCGCTATTTCACGGGACGAACTGCCCTGGGCGGTCGCGACCTATCTCACCGCCCACCGCGACGTCACGACCGCGCTGACGGCCTTCACGGTCGACGCCACCGTCACCGACGAAGGGCACACCTACCGCGGCCACGGTGAGATCGCCGACTGGCTGCGCAACGCCGCCAGCGGATACACCTACTCCACCGAACTCGTCAGCGCGACCCGCCTCGGCGGCGCACACCTCGATGTCATCCAGCACCTGGAAGGCGACTTTCCCGGTGGCGTGGCAGACCTGCACTTCCGCTTCACTGTCGACGGCGAACTCATCAGCCGCTTGGTGATCGAACCGTGACGAGGACGTGGTTCATCACCGGAGGCACCCCAGGCGGGTTCGGGATGGCGTTCGCCGACGCCGCTCTCGAGATCGGCGACCGGGTCGCGCTGACCGCCCGCCGCCCGGCCGAGCTGACCGACTGGGCGCAACAGCACGGCGAGCGCGTCCTCGTGCTGCCGCTCGACGTCACCGACACCGAGCAGGTGCGGGAGGCGGTGCGCGCCACCGAGGAGCACTTCGGCGGTATCGACGTCCTGGTCAACAACGCCGGCCGCGGCTGGTTCGGGTCAATCGAGGGCACGGCGGACGCCGCGGTCCGAAAGATGTTCGAGCTCAACTTCTTCGCGGTGCTGTCGGTGCTTCGCGCGGCGCTGCCCGGTATGCGTGCCAGGGGCAGCGGGTGGGTCGTCAACATGTCCTCGGTCGCCGGATTGCGCGGCGTCACCGGCTTCGGTCACTACAGCGCAACGAAAGCCGCGATCGAGGCGATCACCGAGGTTCTCCGCGACGAGGTCGAACCGCTGGGCATCCGCGTCATGGCGGTCGAACCCGGAGCGTTTCGCACCCGTGCCTACGCCGGCTTCGGCCACGAACAGATCGAGGAGTCCATTCCCGAGTACGGCACTCTGCTCGAGCAGGTGCGCGACGCGATGGCCGAACAGGACGGTGCTCAGCCGGGTGATCCCCGACGCGGGGTGCGCGCGGTCATCGCGGCCCTGGCCGAAGACCCGCCGCCCCGGCGGCTCATCCTCGGCAGCAGCGGCTACGACACCGTCGTGGGCACACTCGAAGAATCCCTCGCCGAGGTCCGAGCACACGAAAAGCTGTCCCGAGGAGCGGATTTCCCCAACTGAAAGCTGACGCGGAAATCAGGTGAGATCTGGGGCGACCCGAAACACGGGCCAGCCGATCTCGGTTCGCCACCGGGCCGGGTCCCTCGTGTCGCGAGGGCCCACCACGTAGGTTTCGCGGATCGGCCCGTCGACAGCGAGCGCATTGTGCACCACCCAGGCTCCGAGACGGCCGTAGGTGACGTCGAGATCGTCGTGCGGACCTTCGTGGACGGCGACGACGAGATCGACGGGCGGAAGCTGCACGACCTCGATGCGGCCGGACGCCCGCGGGGAGCGCACCGGCCGGAAGACCGTCATCGTCCCGACGGACTGGGTGAACAGTTCGTTGGCGTACCGCCCGCCGGGCGGTCCGGTGCGCTCGGCTTCGGGGAACGCGGCATCCAGTTCGGCCATCGCCGCGTCATACCACGCAAGCGAATCGTCGAGCCGGACAAGACCGGTGATCGCGGCGACCCGCCGGGCGGGAACCGACCGCAGCTCGACCTCCAGGTCGGCAGGCGACGGGTTCAACAACCGGCGTAGGGAGACGACAGCTGCGCGCGTCCGGTCCAGCTCGGCCTCCAGCCGCCGCACATGACCGGCGATCACCTCGGCACGCCTCTGCGGATCCTCGGTGTCGAGGATGGCCCGGACTTCGGCGAGCGGCACGTCGAGCTGGCGCAGCCGGTGGATCACCTGGGCGGTCGGTATCTGTTCGGCGGAGTAGTAGCGGTACCCGGTGGACGGGTCGACGCAGGCGGGCTCGAGCAGTTTGGCCTCGTGGTATCGGCGCAGAGTCCGCACGCTCAGGTGCGTCACCGTGGCGAACTCTCCGATAGTCAAACCCGACCGCATGCGGCCAGTCTGCCTTCCCGCCGTCTATCCTGCGCCCATGGGAAGTTCGCGAGTCTCCGGCGGCGTGGTGCACACGCTGCCGACCGATCTGCGTAAGGCATTGCTCGCCAACGACACCGCGCTCGCCGCGTGGAACGACATCACCCCGCTGGCGCGCAACGAGTTCATCTGCTGGGTGGAGGACGCCAAGCAGGAGAAGACCCGCGAACGCCGGATACGGCGGACCCAGGAAGAACTCGAAGAAGGCAAGCGCCGCCCGTGCTGCTGGCCGGGCTGCAGGCACCGTGGGCGAAACGGCAAGTAGTCACTGCTCGTACACGGGCGCCGTCTGCAGTTCCGGTGCCGCCGCGGCCAGCAGCGCCGCCCGGTCACCGGTCAGCGGGGGATAGATGCGCTGGCCGTTGATGATCCGCTTCGTCGCCTTGGCCGCCGCGCCGGTGCTGACGACGCGGCGGTCCCAACCCTCGGTGTACACCGCACCGGCCGGGCCGAGGTCGAGCACGGTGACGTACCACGGAATCCGAAGCGTCCGCATGGGCAGGCCCAACAGGTCGCCGATGACGTTGTAGCCCGCATACCGACCCATCGGCCGGCCGTGTTGACACGACATCACCGACATGTGCTCGTCGTCCATCCGCGCGACGGCCACGTCACCCGCCGCGAACACGCCATTCACGCCGTCGGCCCGTAGATAGTCGTCGACCGGAAGGCGGCCGAGCCGGTCCAGCGGCACACCCAGCTGGCTCGTCAGCGGATGAGCGCGCATACCGGCACACCAGACGACGGTGGCCGTGTCGATGACCTCACCCGTCGACAGGGTGACGCTGCGCTCGCCGACCGCGGTGACGCCCGCTCCGGTGATCGCCTCGACGCCGTTGTCGCGCAACGCTTTCTCGATGACCGGCCGCGCCGATGTGCCCATGTCGGAGCCGACGCGGGCATTCCGGTCGACGAGCACCACCCGCGGTATCGAGTCCGGACCGAGGGCGTCCGCCAGCATCGCGGGTAGCTCGCTGGCCGTTTCGACGCCGGTGAGGCCAGCACCGACGACGACGGCCGTCGCCGACGCGGGGTCGTCGGCCCGCAGCGTGCGAAGGTGCGTGTGCAGTTTTTGCGCGGCGTCGTAGGTGTCGACGTCGAACCCGAACTCGGTCAGCCCCGGAATGCCGGGTTTGACGACGCGACTGCCCACCGCCAGCACGAGGCGGTCATAGGGCAACGTCGCTCCGTCGGCAGTGCCCAGCGTCGCGGCCGCCGGGTCGATTGCGGTCACTTCGGCGGACACGTGCCCGACGCCGAC
This sequence comes from Mycolicibacterium flavescens, assembly GCA_900637135.1. Lineage (NCBI taxonomy): Bacteria > Bacillati > Actinomycetota > Actinomycetes > Mycobacteriales > Mycobacteriaceae > Mycobacterium > Mycolicibacterium flavescens. The sequence goes on along the minus strand of LR134353.1, from coordinate 3,764,968 downwards.
GGGATCGAGCAACTGCGACAGCGCAATTCGACACGGTGTGAGGTCTGCTTCGTAGTTGCGCACCCGGATATCGTGATACGGCTTGGGACTGACGACGGTGACGTCCACCGTGCGCACGCCGAGTTCGTCGAGGCGGCGCGCCGCGCCGAGGGCGGCCCACAGTCCGGCGAACCCGGACCCGGCCACGAGAACGCGCGTTGACGCCGACATCGTCTCATCGTCGTGCGGCGACGGGGCCGGGGCAAGCAGCCTGACGAACTCGCGAACTGTACGCCAGGGTCGTGGTAGCCGGCATCCCGCGACCCTCCGGTACATCTCGCGAGATTCACACCGTGCTAACGCCGCCGAGGCGCTAAATCAATCGCTTGATTTAATGGTTGGGCCCGTGTCTACTGGGTCGGTGACCGCAGCCCGGCCCTTGAGTGGACATCGATCGGAAGGAACGCGCGAAGTATTGCTCGCTGCCGCCGAGCGCCTCTTTGCCGAACGGGGTATGCACGCCGTGTCCAACCGCCAGATCAGCGAGGCGGCTTCGCAGGGCAACAACGCCGCGGTCTGCTACCACTTCGGCACCCGCACCGACCTTTTGCGCGCGATCGAGAGCAAGCATCGGGTGCCGATCGAACAGTTGCGCGCCAGGATGCTGGCCGAGCTCGGTACCTCCGCCGACCTACGGGACTGGGTCGACTGCCTCGTTCGTCCGCTGACCGAACGCCTCGACCAACTCGGCAACCCGAGTTGGTACGCGCGCTTCGCCGCACAAGCCATGGCCGACCCGAGTTACCGCGAGGTCGTCACCAAGGACGCCCTGTCGTCCCCGCATCTGGTGCAGGTGATCGACGGCATCACAGGATGCCTGGCCGAACTGCCCAAGCGGGTCCGCTTCGAACGGATCGTGATGGCGCGCAACCTGCTCATGCACACCTGCGCCGAACACGAAGGGGCGCTGGCGCAACACGGGCCGCTCGCGAGGTCGCCCTGGCCGCGGGCCGCCGAAGGGCTCATCGACGCGATCACCGGCCTGTGGCAGGCGCCTGTCCGCCGGACCGTCTCCAGGAACTCACGATGAGCCGCGGGCTCGAACTGCACGTGCCCGATCTGTCGGGTCGCCTCGCCGTGGTCACCGGCGCCAACAGTGGTCTCGGATTTGGGCTAGCGCAGGAGCTGTCGGCGGCCGGCGCCGACGTGATCCTGGCGGTCCGCAACCACGCCAAAGGGGAGGCCGCGATCGCGCAGATCCGCCAGGCCGTCCCGCGGGCCAGCACACGCATAGCACAGCTGGATCTGGCGTCGCTGGAAAGTGTTGCCGCCCTAGGTGAACGGCTCGCCGCCGAAGGTCGTCCGATCGATATCCTCATCAACAACGCCGGCGTGATGACACCGCCGCAGCGGCAGACGACCGACGACAGCTTCGAATTGCAGTTCGGCGCGAACCATCTCGGCCATTTCGCCCTGACCGGACACCTGCTGCCGCTGCTGCGGGCCGCCGAAGCCGCCCGCGTGGTCACCGTGAGCAGCATCGCCGCCACGCAGCGCGGATTGACATTCGACGACCCCAACGCCGAACACGGATACCGGCCCATGCGCTCGTACGGGATGGCCAAGCTGGCACAGCTGATGTTCGCCAAGGAGCTCGATCAACGCAGCCGCGCACACGGATGGGGTGTGATGTCGAACGCCGCGCACCCCGGCTTGAGCAAGACCAACCTGCTCAGCGGCGCTTCCTACGGTCGGGACAAACCCACCCTGAACGCCCGGCTCACCAGGGCCACATGGCGCCTGCTGCCGTTCATGTGGCTCGACGTCGACGAGGGGATCAAGCCGACGCTCTACGCCGCGACATCACCCGACGCCGAAGGCGGTGCCTACTACGGTCCACGCGGCTTCTACGAGACTGCGGGTGGCGGTGTGGGTTTCGCGAAGGTACCGGTAGCGGTGCACCGAGCCGAGGACCGCCAGGCGCTGTGGCAGTTGTCCGAGAAGCTGACCGCCGTGACGTACCCGGATTGAGCGCCATGACAACTGCCGCGATCACTGCAGCCGACGAGGTCTTCCACCCCGCCACTGCTGACCCGAATTGGAACGAGAGCGGGTGGTTCAACTTCGCGATCCCCGAACGCGACATCAACGGGTTCGTGTACTACTACCACGACGTCCGCACCGGGACCAGCGGCGGCGGGCCCGCGATGTGGGACCCCAGTGGCGAACAGACCTACGACTGCCTGTTCTACGACTGGCGCTGGATCCAACCCCCCACGGGGGCGCTGGATTTCACCGACTTCCAGCTCCCGAACTCGCTGCGTCACGTCGTCGAGGACCCGATGCACCGCTACCGGCTGTCCTACTCGGAGCTGGGGCTCGACCTGGACCTGGAGTGGACGTCGCTGATGGCGCCGCACGTCCTTGGCGAGGCATCCCCGCAGCACTGCCACTTCGACCAACCGGGCCGCATGCGGGGCACCGCGACGCTGAACGGCGAGCGCTTCGACATCGACTGCTTCTCGATGCGCGACCGCACCTGGGGTCCGCACCGCCCGGGTGCCCGCCGCTCCGGTGACTACCTGTGGGCCATCGCCGACGCCGAATCGAGTTGGCATGCCATCACGATGGCGACCCGCTCTGGTGTCGACCGTGTGATCGGCGGATACCTGCTGCGCGACGGGACGGTGGGCGAACTCGTCACCGGTGCGCGCCGCGTGCTCGACCGCCGCGCGGGCGCCCCGGCACGGGTGGTGCTCGACGCCGAAGACGACCACGGCCGGGCCCTGCACGCCGAAGGCGAGGTGCGTACCGCGTTGCGCTGGCTCGGCTGGCCCGGACGGATGACGTTCTGGACGTTGACCGACTGGCGGTGGGACGGCCGACAGGGATGGGGTGAGGACCAGGAGTTCTTCGCTCGCGAACAGGTGCGTGCGCTGATGCGTTAAGGCCCAGCCAGTTTCGCTGCCGCACCGCGGGTCTGCCACAGGTTCAGCACATTGATCAGCATCTGCAACGGCGCGCGCACGCTCTCGTCGGACCGGATACGCGGATCGGTGCGTGTGGTGTGCGGGCCCGCGTCGGGAAGCCGCTTGCGGATCAACGCAGGCACGTCGAGCAGCCAGGTGACACCCATTAACGTCGCGTACACGACCAAGGACCGCTCCACCGTGGCGGGGTCGAGGTCCGGCCCACCGCTTGCGAGCACCTCCTTGCAGAACATCTCGAGCAGCTCGTCGAGATGGTCGTCCCACAGCGATGTCTCGGCTCCCGACAGGGATCCCCATATCGCCATCGACACGTGCATCCGGCTGACGCAGCCCCAGTCCATCAGCCCGCAGCGCAACTCGCCGTCGTCGTCGCGCCAGAACCAGGCGTTGTCGACGTTGGCGTTCCAGTGGCACAGCGCAAGGTAGTCGGTGTCGGCGCTCAGCTGCTGCCACGCGTCTGCTTCGCGCCTCATCAACCGAGGTGCCTCCGCGGTCATCTGAGACAGGAACGACGACGAGCGCACGTTCCGTGCGAACAGGCCCTCGTGCTGTTCGACGAATTCGACGAGCCGGCGCAGTCGGCGCTCGAGTTGATCGGCGGTATACACCGGCGGTTGGCCCACGGTCGCCGCCCGCAGGTCCACCGGGAACTGCGCGAGCAGGTCCGCGGGCAGCCGACCCGACCGCTCGGTTCCTGCCAGCCGCGCCAGCGCGGTCAACAACGCCCGGTAATGCGTTGCCGGCTCGGGCATCTCGTAGTCGAGACATTTGTGGTACTGCGGTTCGATCGCGCCGGTGCCGAACGCGATCCGCTGACTGATCATCAACCCCGTGCCGGTTTCGCGGTGGAAGTCGGCGAAAACCGTTGCCGGCACCGCGATCGGAAACGCCGCGGCGCGCGTGAGCGCCGCGAACCGGGTCTCGGATTCCATCTGGGTGCGCCCGACATCACGCAAGGCGTCGTCGAAGTCGCGGGAGAACTTCACGAACAGGTCGGTGCGCGTGTCGGGATGCTCGCGCGCGTACCGCACGGTCAGCACTGCCTTGCGCCCGGTGCTGCCGCCGGATACCAGGTCGAAGCGCTCGATCGCGACCACTTCGTTGTCTTCGGACAAGACACCGTAAGCGCGGAACGCCTCGGTGAGGAACTCCGTTCCGCCCTTCCGCAGCGCTTCGGGGTGGGCGGGGAACGCGAGGCCGTTGGCGTCACCGTGCACCCAGTCGACCTTCACCATGTCTGTTCCGCCGCCCGCACGAGGATCTCGTTGACCGCGACGCGCCTATCGCGTGTCACCATGTACGTCACTGCGTCCGCGATGTCCTCGGGCCTCAGCTTGACCATTCCGGATGTCCTGGCCTGTTGAGCCGTAAGCGCCTGTGAGTCAAGGTGATCGAAGATCTCGGTTTCGACCGTTCCCGGTTCGACGATTCCCACGCGGACCCGGTTGCCGACGAGTTCCTGGCGGATGCTCTCGCTGAACGCGTTGACGCCGAACTTGGTCAGCGAATAGACGGCGGTTCCCGGCCGCGCCACCCGCCCGCCCGTCGAACTGATCGTGACGATATCGGCGACACCCCGCGGCGAATCAGCGGCCGCCGCGATCAGAGGGGGGAGCGCGGCGCGCGTGGCATACAAAACGCCTCGAATGTTGACCGAGACCAGGGCATCCCAATCGGCCAGCGGCGCGTGCGCGGCGGCACCCATGCGCAACAGGCCGGCGTTGTTGACCAACGTGTCGAGGCGACCCCACTCGTCGACGGTCATCGCCACCGCGGCGGCCACCTGATCGGCGTCGGTCACATCGGCGGGCACGGCCAGGGCTCTGCCACCTGCCGCCGCGATATCGTCGGCGAGTGCGCTGAGCCGGTCGCGCCGCCGCGCCACCAGTGCAACCGAGGCGCCCTCGGCGGCGAGCGCACGGGCGGTTGCCGCGCCGATCCCGCTGCTGGCCCCGGTCACCAGCGCCACCGTCCGGGCCAACGCGGTCACGTGGTCCTCACTTCCTGCCCGAGGATGTCGCCGAGCACGTAGTCGTTGTGTTCGCCCAAGTTCGGTGCGCCGCGTTCGATGTGTGCGGGGCGGGTCATCAGCCACGAGGGCCCAAGCACCGGCCGCTGTCCTTCGACCCGGTCGGACACGAAGCGATACGTGCCGCGGTCCCAGAGCAATTCGTCGCCGATCACCTCGGTGGCCGTCGCGCTCCTGGTCGCGGGCACACCGGCGCAACGCAGCCGCTCGGCGAGACCGCCCGCCTCGTGCCCCCGGGTGAGCGCGATCAGGTGTGCGTCCAGAACCTCGGCATCGCGCTGTCGCGCGGCCATTGTCGGATAACGGGCGGCGAGCTCGTCGGCGCCGAGCACCTCACAGAGACGGTGCCAGGCATCGTCGTCCGTGACGGCGACGGCGATCCAGTCCGCGCCCGCGCAGGGGTAGCAGCCGTGCGGCGCCATGTCGGGGTGGCGGTTGCCGTCGGGTCCCAACAGCCGGTCCGTCAGGTTCTGCTCGAACAGGCAGTCACCCACCATCGACGAGAGCACCTCGACGGCGGAGACGTCGACGAATTGGCCCTGTCCCGTGCGCTCCCGGTGCAGTAGCGCCGCCACGGCGGCCAACGCCGCGGCCGCACCCACGGTGGAATCGCCGTACCGCATGCTCGCCCCGAGCGGAGGGCCGCCGGGATAACCGACCAGCGAGGCGAGGCCCGCCAGGGCGGCGAAACACGGCGCGTAGCCGGTCTGATGGCCCAGCGGCCCATCATTGCCCCACATCTTGACGGACACCGAGACGATGTCGGATTTGAGCGCGGTCAGATCCCGGTATCCGAGGCCTTGGCGTTCCATCGCGCCGGGCCGCAGGTTGTTGAGCACGATGTCGCTGCGAGAAATCAACGCCAGCAGGGCATCCCGGCCGCGGGGCGTTTTGATGTCGAGGTCGACGCTGAGGATCTCGGGGTTGATGCTCAGGAAGTAGGGGGCGTGGTTGATGTCGGTGCCGCCGTAGGCGCGCATCTCCTCGGGAGTGGCCGAGCACTCGACCTTGATCACCTCGGCGCCGAGGAAAGCCAGCAGCTTGCCGGCGTAAGGCCCGGCCCACACCTTGGTCAGTTCGACGACCCGCACACCCTGCAGCGGTCCACCCCGCGAACCGTGGGCCTTGAGTTGCGGGTTCCGCACCGCGGGCGCGGTGCGCGGACTGGAGAGTTCGGCCAGGACCTCGTCGGTGTGCTGGCCGAGCGTCGGTGCGGGTCGACTGATCCGGGCCGGAGTCGCGCTCAGCCGGTAACCCACGGTGGGGTAGGCGCTCGTGCCCAGCACGGGATGGGTAGCTTCGCAGAAGAACTCACGGTGCCGGTACTGCGGTGAGCGCAGGAGTTCGGCCGCGCCGTTGACCGGCACCAGGGGTACGCCGAGTCGCTGCGCCTCTTCTGCGGTGTCCTCGCCGGGCCGGTCGCGCATCCAGTCGGCGAAGCCGCTGCGGAAGTCGGCGACTCGCTCCGGTGTGACGCCGAATTCCAGCCAGTCGTCGTCGAATTCGTCGAGCCACGCCGGCGCCCCCATCAGTGTTTTGAGGCCCAGCCAGTGCGTGCTGTTGGTCATGTAGAGGTAGACAAAGCCGTCGCGCGAGGCGAAGAACGTCGCGGGTCCCGCCTGGTCGTAGTCGTCGCGGCGGTTCTGTGGGGCGATCTCCCCGGTGACGAACCGGCCCAGGATGCAATCGGCGCGCGACACCAGGACGGCCTGCTCTGATACGTCGATGTATTCGCCGCGGCCGGTGTGCATCCGCTCGAACAGCGCCGACATCACACAGAGGGCGGCGTCGAGCGCGCCCTCGTAGTCGGCGAGGAACCGGCCGGGTCCCTTCAACGGCGGTCGGTCGGGATCGGCGTGGCTGGGGGTGTGGTAGCCCCACCCGCTGGCGTGAAAGACGTTCAGGCTCACAGCGTTGTCGAGTGCCGCCGGTGCGGTGAGGCCGAACGGCGTGACGGCGCAGAACACCACGTGGGGATGGCGACGGGCGACCTCCGCGGCCGACAATCCGTGCTCGGCGGCCCAGGTCGCGCTGTGGTCGTCGATCACCGCGTCGGCGGTGACGATCAGCTGATGCGTTGCGGCGGTGTCGAATTCGACGGATCGCTTGTTGGTGTTGAGGTAGGCGAACAGCGCGCTGCGTTCGGGACCGTCCTCGCCACCGACTAGCGGCGCCATGGCCCGGGTGGGACTGCCCCGTCCGGGCCGTTCGACTTTGACGACATCGGCTCCGAGATCGGCCAGTAGCTTGCCGCAGTACTCGCCGGCGACCCGCTCGGCCACCTCGACGATCCGAAAGCCGGTCAGCGCCGACATGCCGGTCAGGGCTTGTTACGTCCCGACCGGCTCAGCCGCCACTCCGGTGGGAAGTTCATGTCGTTGTCCTTGACCACGTTGTTGAGCCCCTTTTCGAAGGTGCCCTCGGTGAGATCGACATCGTTGCGCTGGTCGTTCTGGATCATCGGCAGCATCCCCTCGACCATGCCGGTCAACAGGCTGCCGAAGTACTCGCCCTTGTGCTGCTTGTACAGCTCGAGGAAGGTCTTCTGCACCGCGACCGTGTCGGTCGGGCGCGACTTCGAGCAGGCGAGCGCGTACTTCTCGGTCTCGGCTTCGAGCTGGTCCCTGGGCACGACGCTGTTCAGGAAGCCGCACTCGTACATCTCCTTTGCGCTGAACGGCCTGCCGGTGAACAGCATTTCGGAGAACTTGCGCAAGCCCATCGTCTCGGCCCACCACCACAACCGCGGTCCCCACCCGACATAACGGAACGCCGGATGGCCGAACAGCGCGTCGTCGGAGGAGACCACCAGATCGGCGTCGCCGGCCTGATAGAAATGCCAGCCGTAGCAATACCCCTTCGCTTCGATGATGCTGACCTTGCGAAGTTCCTGTAGGGGCCGGTTGCCTGCACGCGCCTTGGCGTAGAAGTCGGTCACCGTCGACAGGTAGCGATACGAACCGCCGGGCGGGTACTTGACGTCGTCGTCGTTGATCGCGAGTTCGTGCAGCAGCGGCATGCCCGGGTTCTCCAGCATGCCCCGCTGTTCGGGAAGGTCGCCACCGCTGCCGAAATCATCGCCCTCGCCGCGGATCACGACGACCTTGACGTCGTCGTCGACGTTGCACTTGTGGATCATGTCGGCGTAGAGCTGGCGCATGCCCATCGTCGTCGAGTTCTGCGCCTCGGGCCGATTGAACGTGATGTAGGCGATCCGGTTCTTGCGGTCCTTCTCGAACCGGATGTGCTGCTCGGCTTCCCGTTTCATCTCTTCGTAGTCGTACTCTGGCATGTTCGCTTCCTCCACTTTGTGTTACCTCCGGTAGGTGGCCCGCGTACCCGGGCAGCTGAACGCCTCCGACGCAGTCGAATTCGTCAGGGGCGAAGACTCTGATCTTCGTGCGTATCGCTCTCCGTCAAACCACCACGGCAGGCATCGACTCCCATCCACGCACGGTGGACGTCGGGCTGAGCTCGGCATCGGTGACGTCGACGTGCCAGTCCGGGAATCGTTGAAGGATCTCGTCCAGCGCGATGCGTCCTTCCAATCGTGCGAGCGCGTTGCCGAGGCAGAAGTGCGTGCCGACCCCGAAGCCGAGGTGCTGACGCGGGGGCCGATTGATATTGAACCGCTCGCTGTCAGCGCCGAAGCGTCGCGGGTCACGATTGGCCGCGCCGACGATCAACATCATCGCGTTGCCCGCGGGCACCGTCTCGCCGTAGTAGGTCACGTCGCGGGTGACATATCGGCAGACGTGCGGGGCGGGTGGCTCGAAACGCACGACCTCCTCGATGGCCGCAGGCAGCATTGACCGGTCGGCGACCAACGCGCGCCGCTGGTCGGGGTGATCGGAGAGCAACTTGCCGGCCCAGCCGATCAGCCGGGTGGTGGTCTCGCTGCCTGCCGTTGCGATCACCTGCAGGTAGAGCAGAAGTTCCTCGCGGCCCAGTCGCCGCAGCGTCCCGGTCTCGTCGGTGAACTCGGCGTTGAGCAGTTCGGTCATGATGTCGTCGCTGGGATGCTGTGCCCGCCAGTCGATGTACTCAGCGAAGACCTGACCCGTGGCGATGGGGCCGTCGGGGTTGTCGGTCATCTTGCCGCCCCGTTCGGTGCGGATCGTCGACTCGCCGTGTTCGATCACGTGCTCCTGGTCGGCCTCCGGAATGCCGATCAGCATGCCGATCACCCGCATGGGCATCTGAGCACCGAGGTCCTTGACGAAGTCGAAGCGGCCCGCGCCGACCAAAGGGTCCAGGCAGCGGGCGGTGAACTGACGGATCTTGGGTTCGAGCGCGTTCACCTTTCTGGGGGTGAAGATCCGCGACAGTAGCTTGCGGTGGATGTTGTGGACCGGCGGGTCCTCGAAGATCAGCGTGCCGGGCGGGATGTCCAGGCCGGCCTTGATGATCTCCAGCACCGCCCCGCGCGCCGAGCTGAACGTCTCGTGGTCGAGCAGTGCTGCGTCGACGTCGGCGTAGCGGCTCAGCGCATAGAAGTCGTGCTCGGCGTTGTAGTAGAGCGGTGCGTGCTCACGGATCCGCGAAAACATCGGATAGGGGTCGCGGTTGAGGTCGGCGTCGTAGGGGTCGTAGTGGACCCCCTCTTTCTCGGTGTCGCTGTCCCGGCTGTCTCGCACACCTTCGTCAGCGCTTACCGTCATCTGCGTTCCGCCCTTCACCGGACCTCACCGGAGCGGTGCCGTCACACGCCACCGGTTCGTGGACAGTCTGTCAGCGCTCGTCCGCGCCGGGGCTGTTTAGACTGTCCGCTTAAAACGAGGCGTCTTTGGATCAGCGGACTGTTTTTCGGCTACCAAAAGACCACCAAGATCAATTGTCGGCCGGATCAGTCTCGCGATCGGGGAGGGGGCACCGCTGAGAGGGTCTCCGGCGCGGACGTCGCAATGTCACGGCCGTGCGGTCACCACCGGCGACCTGCCCCGATGATGTCGGAAGCCGACCCGCTGTCCGCGGAGCGAATCAGCCGTCACGATTCGAGACCTGGAGTTCGGAACCGGTCGTGGCGGCGTTGATCTTGAGTCGCCATTCGCGACGGTTCTTCGGTCGGCAAAGATTTGCACCGGGCCGCCCGCAATCGTCACCAATAGCTCTGTATTGCGGGACTAATTCTGTGTAACAATCGTCTATCAAACCCTCTCTGAACGAGGGTTCTCTTTTCGGACGGAGACGATCATTCCCACGTCACCTTTGCGCCTCACGGTGGGTGTCTGTGTCCTCGCTATCGGATTGCTGTTCGGCGGCGGTGCCGTCGCCAGTGCTGACGACTCAGGTAGCACCAGTGGCGCGGGAACGAGCGGCTCGACCGCGGCCAGCCAGGGTTCCACCACCGGCGCCGCCGGCTCGGAGACTTCGGGCGCCACCACCGGGACGGCGACGAAGTCCACTCCGAAGATCGACCGGCGCTTCCGGCTCCGCCTTCCCGATTTCTCCCGGCAATCACCGTCGCGGAAAGACGGGTTCACCCGCCCCACGATTATCGTGCGGGGCGGCGTCGACAGGACCGCGACCACGGGGAGCAAGGCGGAGGACGCCGACGTGACCGCGGACGAAGAGACCGCGCCCGCCGACGAAGCCAACGCCGCACCTGCCGATCCGCAGGGGACCGAACTCGGCGTCGGGGCGCAGACGACCGAAAGCGGAACCGTCCCCGCGACCCAGGAACTGACCACGGAGACCGATCCCGCTGCCGACGCTCCGGTTTCGACGGCGCCCGCGGACGGTTCGGCCACTCAACCCGACTCCAACTCCGCCGCAGACGACGCCGCAGCCTCGTCTGCCCCGCAGACCGGCACGACGCCCGCCGTTCAGGTCAACACCCCTGTGACGCCGGAAGCCAAGACGGCCGACCCGCTGACCAACGCGTTCGTCACCATAAACGGCGCGATGGTGACGTGGTCGGAGTCGCTCGCCGCGCTGCAGACGTCGAAGACGCCGATCCGAGATGCGATCACCTCGCTGCAGACCATGCTGACCACGGTGACGGGCGCAGTCACGCGGGTGCCTTCGGATTTCTACGCGATGCTGGGCATCCCCGCTTCGTCCGGTCCGCCCCAGTCGTTGATCGGTGGAAGCGGCACGCTGGATGCCAGGAAGGTGAACGCCCCGACCGGAGGAACACTGGTCGGACCGCATCCGGGCGAAACCACGCGGCCCGTGGCCCCCGCGGACAGCGGCTCGCTGTTCGGCACCATGGCCCCGCGCCCGGTGCAGGGCAAGGTGGCCACCACTGACACCGTCCAGCCGCTCTCGGTCTCGGGAACGGTTCCGCTGACCACCGCTGCCGCGCCGGCGAGTGCGAAGTCGATCTTCGAGCACGTCATCGAGGCGGTCCTGGTTCCGGCATCGCTGACGGCGCTGGCTGCCGTGGCGTTGCCGGGTGTCGCCGCCTTGCTCATCGTCGCCGCCGCGGGCATCCGGGTCGGCTACCGGCAGGCGAAAGCCGCTGTCGCTCTGCGCGCCTCTGGTATCGCGCGGTTCGCGGGCCCGGGGCCGCTGGGGGTCGTCCGCTCGGGCTCCATGGTCGCGCTCCGTCAGCGCGCCCGTGGGCCGCGCACCAAACGCGCGGTGTGTCCGGAAGCCGAACGCGTAGCGCGCAGCCGCGAGCGCGTCGCCTAGCCCGCCGGCTACATCCTCGATTTGGCGTCGGTCAACGCCGCATCGATCTCGGTCCACGTGCGCCGCACGATGTCCGCGACCGGCAGCAACTCCCGGATCCGGGACGAGACCTGACCGGTGTTGGCCACGCTGGCGTTCATATCGCCGTCGAAGTACAGCTCCGTGATCTTGCCCAGCAGGCGTGCGCCTGGGTCGTGAGCCGCGACCCGCGCGGCCAGCCCGGTGCGCAGGACACGCATCGTCGGGTTGCCGGGGATGTCGAGAAGCACGGTGCCGGAGTCATCGGCCGTCACGATCGCATCCTTGAAATTCGCGTGCACAGCCGCCTCGACGCTGGCCAGCATCCGGGTCCCCATCTGGACGCCCTCGGCACCGAGTACCAGCGCCGCCGCGGTCGACCGTGCGTCGCACATGCCGCCCGCTGCGATGATCGGCAGGTCGACGTTCTCGGCGACCAACGGAAGCAGCACCATCGTCGATGCACCCAGCAGCGACTTGAACCCGCCGCCTTCGACGCCCTCGACCACCAACGCATCGACGCCGGCATCGGCCGCCTTGCGCGCACCCTTGAGGGATCCGACGACGTGCACGACCGTCATTCCGGCGTCGTGCAGGCGTGCGGTGAACAACGCGGGATCGCCTGCCGAGGTGAAGACGTGGTTCACCCCGGCCGCGGCCAGCGTGTCGACGATGGACGGGTCGGCCTTCCAGCCTTGGATCATCAGGTTGGCGGCGACAGGCTTGTCGGTGAGGTCACGCACTCGGTACAGATCGGCACGGCCGTCTTCGGTCAGCGTCTCGATCATGCCAAGGCCGCCGGCCTCAGAGACGGCGGCGGCGAGCTCGGCGCGCGCGATGTAGGTCATGGGCGCCTGCACGACAGGGAAGTCGACGCCGAGAAGCTCCTGGATTCGGTTGGTCACCAGGTCATTCTGCGTGAGGCCCGCCCGCAACGAAATCACCCTGGCCAAATTTACATTGAGTGCTCTATCATTTGTCCGACCGAGACCCAGTGGCATTGCGCAGCCCGAGAGGACGTCGATGGCCAAGCCACCCCTGTCGATGAAGCCGACCGGATGGTTCCAGGTCGCGTGGTCGGCAGAGCTCAAGCCCGGCGATGTACGGCGGATGAAGTACTTCGACCGCGAGATGATCGCGTGGCGAACGTCTTCGGGCCAAGCGGTGGTGATGGACGCCTACTGCGAGCACCTCGGAGCCCACCTGGGATACGGCGGCCACGTCGAGGGCGACGTCATCGAGTGCCCGTTCCACGGCTGGCAGTGGAACTCCGAAGGCCGCAACGTCTGCATCCCGTACCAGGACCGCCCGAACCGCGGCAGGCGGATCCGCAGCTACCCCGTCGCCGAACGCAACGACTCGATCTATATCTGGCACGACATCGACGGACGCGCACCCTATTTCGACGCACCCGACATCTTCGGCAGCTTCGGTGACACCCGCACCGCCGCCGACTACTACCCGCCGATGACCCTCTTCCGCGACGGCCTCGAACTGCATCCTCAGTACGTGCTGGAGAACGGCGTCGACTTCGCGCACTTCAAGTTCGTGCACAAGACACCGATCATCCCTGTCTTCACTCGTCACGACTTCGCCGAGCCGTGGTCGTATGTCGACTTCACCATCACCTTCGAAGGCGACGAATCCCAGTCGATCGACGATGTCCGAAGTGGTGTGGAAGCCATCAACGGCGGCCTCGGCATCGCGGTGACCAAGAGCTGGGGCATGGTGGACAACCGGACGATCTCGGCGATCACCCCCGTTGACGACCGAACGTCGGATGTCCGGTTCATGGTCTACATCGGCCGCACCCCCGGCCGTGACGACCAGCGGGCCGAGGCGAAGGCCACCGAGTTCGGCGCCGAAGTCATCCGCCAGTTCACGCAGGACGTACACATCTGGTCGCACCAGCGCTACTCCGACCCGCCCGCGCTGGCGACGGCCGAGTACGAGGGTTTCACCGCCCTACGCAAGTGGGCGACCCAGTTCTATCCCGACGGCCGCGGCGGCAATGCTGCGGACCTTCAAACATCCGGTGCCGCAACGTCGTCCGAGAAAGGTCCGACCCGATGACCGCACAACCCACCCGCCCGACGCGTGTGTTCCAGGTGGCCACAGGCAACCTCGGGACCGAGATGATCAAGCGGATCGGGGAGCATCCGGATCTCGAACTCGTCGGATTGCACTGCTACACCCCCGAAAAGGTCGGCAGGGATGCCGGTGAGATCGTCGGCATCGGGCCGGTCGGGGTGCGCGCCACCGGCACGATCGAGGAGATCATCGCCGCCCAACCCGATGTCCTGACGTTCCACGGTGTGTTCCCCGACGAGGACCTCTACATCAGAGTCCTCGAGGCGGGCATCAACATCGTCACCACGGCCGACTGGATCACCGGCTGGCACCGCGACACCAACCATCCGCATCCCTCGGGTAAGCCCGTGTCCCAACTCCTCGAGGAGGCCTGCCGCAAGGGCAATTCCACGTTCTACGGCACGGGAATGAACCCCGGACTCAACCAGATTCTCGGCGTGGTGTGTTCGGCCGACATCGCCGAGATCGAGAACGTCACCACGATCGAGTCGGTCGACGTGTCGTGCCATCACTCCAAGGACACCTGGATCGAGGTCGGCTACGGCCAGCCCGTCGACGATCCCGAGATCCCGGGCAAGCTGGAGAAGTACACCCGGGTGTTCGCCGACAGCGTGCTGATGATGGCCGACTGCTTCGATCTGAAACTCGACGAGGTCAAGTTCAGCTACGAATTAGGCGCCTGCACAAAGGATGTCGACCTCGGTTGGTATCAGCTGCCGAAGGGCTCGCTAGGCGGTAACTACATCAAGTACCAGGGCATCGTCGACGGGGTCCCTCGGGTGGAGACGCATCTGGAATGGCAGATGACACCGCACACCGATCCGCACTGGGACATCAAGGGCTGCTACATCACCCAGATCAAGGGCGATCCGTGTGTGTACAACAAGCACATGATCTTCCCGAAGCCCGGGGTCGACCTGTCCAACCCCGAGGCCTTCGCCTCGATCGGAATGACGGTCACGGGAATGCCTGCGCTGCATGCCATCCGGTCGGTCGTGGTCGCACCGCCGGGGTTGATCACCAGTGCCGACCTGCCGTTGCGCGGGTTCGCCGGCCGTTTCAAGAGGTAGGGAATGCCGCAGGCCGCCAACGTCGCGCCGCGCCGCCCGCCGAACGGTAAGCAGCTCCGAGCGGATCGGACCCGCGCGCTCGTCATCGAGGAAACGGTGCGCTGCGTCCTGGAAGAGGGATTCGCCGCGGCGAGCGCCAAGCACATCACCGAACGCGCGGGTGTGACCTGGGGGGTGATCCAGTACCACTTCGGTGACAGGGACGGGTTGTTGATGGCCGTCGTCGACGAGGGCTTCGGGCAACTGGTGGCTTGCCTGCACGGTGTCCAGGCCGCACTGGGGGAGCACCACGGACGCGCGCGCACCGAGCTGGTGATCAACGCGGTCGCCGACGCGTTCCTGAGCCCGACATCCATTGCCGCGCTGGAGATCTTGATTGCGACCCGAACCGGACGCGCCGATGCTCAGCAACGTCACCTGGCCGAGCTGTTCTCCACACTGACCCGGCTCGGCCGCTTCGTGGCCGAGGGTCTCGACCAGAAGCACGCCGACGCGGTAGGCAACCTGATCTGGACCACGCTGATGGGCGCGATGGTGGCCAAGATGGCCGTCGAGGAGCCGGTCGACGTCGGCCGCGAGCTGCGCGCGTTGACCGACGTCGTCACGGCCTACGTCGAGCTTCAGCTGGACGGCGCGGCGGTCGCGCGGTAGTTCTACCGCGGCCGGACGACGATCACCGGCGCCTTGGCCGACTGAGCCACCTTCGACGCAACGGAGCCGAGCACAAGGCTGGAGAATCCGCCGCGGCCCCGGCTGCCGACGACGACAAGCGCGGCCTCACCCGACGCTTCCACGAGCCGTCGTGCGGGGTCATCGCTGACGATCCGGCGCTGCACCTGCACATCCGGATACCGTTCCTGCCAGCCGGCGAGGCGTTCGGACAGGACCCGGTGCCCGCCGTCCTCGTAGCGTTCCCAGTCGCTGCCGATGGAGGGAAATGACGCATCGCTCCACGCGTGCAGTGCGATAAGCGCCACATTCCGCCTCGAGGCCTCGTCGAACGCCAACTCCGTGGCGTCTTCGGAGGCAGGCGAGCCGTCGATGCCGACGAGGACGGGGGCGCTGGTGTCGACCGCGGCCGCGTCGTCGGTGCGCACGATCGCAATGGGACCTTTTCCGTGGTGCAGCAGGCCATTGCTGACCGAACCGAGGAAGGCTCGGCCGAGAACACCGAGGCCCCGCGACCCGGACACGGTCATGTATGCGTCGCGCGAGGCGGTGACGAGCGCGGCGGGCGCCGCGGCGTTCATGATCTGCGTTTCGATGGCCGGCGGCGCCTTGTCGCCCGCAGCGGCCTGCACGGTTTTCTGCGCCGAGTCGAGGATGTCGCGGCCGTTGGATTCCATCGACTCGATGTAGCTGGCTTCCAGATACGCGACCGGCCACGTCACGACGACAGGAGTGATCGCATGGAGCAACCTGACCGGCTGGTCCCGCAACAGGGCTTCTCGAGTCGCCCAACGAATGGCGGCCTCCGAGTCCGGTGATCCGTCGACGCCAACAAGAATTCCGCTCGGACCGGCAGCCATGATTTCTCCCTTCACCACATGGCGGTTGTTGATTTCGACGTTACGTCCTAAACCGTCCATGTGGACAGGGCCTTTGGTCCCTCATGCCACCGCGAGGGTCAGGTCTTGGTCAGCTCCGCGTACCGGGTGACGTGGAAGTCGGTGGTGCCGAACTCGTACTGAAGCGCGGTAAGCCGCTTGAAATAGTGGCCGATCGCGAGTTCCTCGGTCATCCCCATGCCGCCGTGCAGTTGCACCGACTGCTGTCCGATGAACCGCGCGGCCCGGCCCACGGTGGCCTTGGCCGCCGACACCGCGCGGGCGCGCACAACCGGCTCGGCCTCGAGGTTGAGGACCGCCAGGTACGTGGCGGACACCGCCTGCTCGACTTCCATGTACATGTCGACCATGCGGTGCTGCAGCACCTGGAAACTGCCGATCGGCTGCCCGAACTGCTGACGTTGTTTGGCGTATTCGACGGTGTCGGCCAACACCTTCCGCATGCACCCGACCGCCTCCGCACAGACCGCGGCCGCACCCTCGTCGCGTGCCTGAGCCAGCGACGCCCATGCCGCACCCTCCTCGCCGAGCAGCGCGCCGGCCGGAAGCCGCAGGCCGTCGAACGTCAGGTCGGATGCCCTGCGGTCGTCGATGGTGCGGTAGTGGTGGGCCGCGACAGCGTCTCCCGCCGACTCGAGATCGACGAGGAACAACGAGATTCCGCTGGCGGTGCGCGCGGTCACCAGAAGGTGGGTGGCCAGAGGTGCGCTCGCGACGACGATCTTGGACCCCCGCAGCACCCACTCGTCGCCGTCGCGTTCGGCGCCGGTCGTCACGTCGGCCCAATTGTGGCCGGACTCGGATTCGTTCGCCGCGAGCGCGACGATGGCCGTCCCCTCGACGATCCGCTCCAGCAGCGCCGAGGCCGGCTCACCGCCGGCACGCTGCAGTAGGCCACCCGACACGACAACGGTGTCCACGTAGGGCTCGACGACCAACGCCTGCCCGAGTGCCTCGGCGATCACCATCACTTCCACCGGCCCGCCGCCGATTCCGCCGAGATCCTCGGGCAACGCGGCGCCGAGGATCCCGAGCTCGTTGGCGAACCCGGACCAGATGTCGGGCTGCCAGCCGGAACCCGTCTTCGCCGCCGCGCGGCTGCTCTCGAGCTCGTATCGGCTCGACAAGAACTTGTTCAAGCCGTCGCGCAGCAGTTCTTGTTCCTTGCTCAGGTTGAAGTCCATATCAAGCCCCTCAGAGTCCCAGCGCCGCTTTGGCCAGGATGTTGCGCTGAATCTCGTTGCTGCCGGCGTAGATCGAGCCGGCCCGGTCGTTGAAATAGCGCAATGGTGCGACCGCCTGCCAGGGTTCACCGCTGAGATATCCGTCCGGCGGCGGCTCGAACTCGGCGATCGGCCCGCCGGGGCAGGTGGCGTGCGGCTGATAGACGCGGCCCCTCGGTCCGGCCGCTTCCATGGCGAGTTCGGTGATCGCCTGGCTCAACTCGGTCGCGAGCACTTTGAGCATCGACGACGCGGCGCCGGGGTTCTTACCCTCGGCCACGGTTGCCAGCACCCGGTACTCGAGGATCTCGAGCACCGCGGTGCGGATCCGCGCGTCGGCCAGCTTGCGGGCGAACGCCGGGTCATCGATCAGTCGGCCCCCGCCGGGACCCGGTTCAGTGGCCGCGACGGTGGCGATGTCCTGGGCCATCACCTGCAGCGCCGGCGACGACGCCCCGCCACCGCGTTCGAACTCCAGCAAGTACTTGGCGACGGTCCACCCGTCGTCGATCTTGCCGAGGACGTTCGTCGTGGGGACCCGCACCTCGTCGAAGAAGACCTGGTTCTGTACTTCTTCTCCGGATGTCATCACCAGCGGTCGGATCTCGATGCCGGGTGAGGACATGTCGATGAGCACGAACGTGATGCCCTGCTGTTTCTTCTGGCCTCTGGACGTGCGCACCAGCGCGAACATCCAGTTCGCCTCGCGGGCGTGCGTCGTCCAGATCTTGCTGCCGGTGCAGATGAGGTCGCCTGCCGATTCATCGAGGACCGCCGCCATCGACAGCGCGGCCAGATCCGACCCCGCCTCGGGTTCGGAGTAACCCTGGCAGAAGAAGACCTCGCCGGTGAGGATGCGCGGCAGAAAGAAGTCCTTCTGTGCGTCGGTCCCGAACTTGATCAGGGCGTGGGCGACCATGCGGATCCCCATCGGGGACAGCGACGGAGCGCCCGCGAGCGTGGACTCGCGGCTGAATATGTAGTGCTGGATCAGGCTCCAGTCGCAGCCGCCGTACTCGACCGGCCAGGCCGGCGCGGCCCAGCCCCGCTCGTGCAGGATCTGCTGCCATTCCATGCTCGCGTCGTGGTCGGCGTAGACGCTGGTCATGAGGCGGCCGGCGCGACGGAGTTCCGGTGTCAGCTTCTCGTCGAGGAAGCTGCGCACCTCGTCACGAAACGCCGCGTCTGCCGGTGACCACTTCAGGTCCATCGTCGATCCCCTGTCTCTTGACGCTCTACACAGTAAACCTAGTTGACTATGTGGCCAGTTCGGGGGCGCTCTTGGTCGGCACTCCTACATATTTGTGGAACGAGGACGTTGCGGCGACTGCATAATTGAATCCGTGGAGCGACGACGAGACAGTCAGGTTGCGAAATCGCCGACGGCTGTTCTCGGGGAGT
Organism: Mycolicibacterium flavescens; assembly: GCA_900637135.1. Lineage (NCBI taxonomy): Bacteria > Bacillati > Actinomycetota > Actinomycetes > Mycobacteriales > Mycobacteriaceae > Mycobacterium > Mycolicibacterium flavescens. Next base: position 3,745,963 of record LR134353.1, on the reverse strand, counting down.
TGCCCGCGTTAGTGGTGCTCGACCGGCTGCCGGTACCGGTGCTGGCGATCGCTGAAGACGGTGCGATCGTGTTTGCCAACGAGGCGTTCGCCGACATGGTCGGATACAGCGCTGACGCGCTGCGCGAGCTGCACTTTCATCAGATCTTCCACACCTTGCCCGCCGACGAGTCGGCGGTCTCGGTGATGCGTGCGCACGAGGAATTGGTGGTCGAACTCCTTCACCGCGACGGTTCGATCGTGCGGGCCAGGATGAGCAAGTCGGCCCTGCGGCGCGGTAGTGACCCGGTCGCCCTGGCGACTTTTCAGGATCTGACCGAACGACTCTGGCTCGACGAACTTTAAGCCTCAGCCGGGCGGGCGCCGTGGCGTAAGGCTTCTCGCGCCAGGTACTGCTGGAAGTAACTCAGTGATTCCTCGGTCGCGATCGCCGGCAGCAGGATCTCCCAGATTCGCCCGAGGCGTTCCATCACGTCGGCGCCGGACGAGGTCGAACTGGAGAGAAGTTCGGCCCCGGTCATCGATCCCACAACCGTCTCGGCGACCGCGACGGGATCGAGGTCAGGACGTACGTCGCCTTCCTCGATGGCCAGCGCCGTGCTCGACGCTATCTCATCGAGCCAGCGGCCGAAGATGCGTGCGTTGGCCTGGCTGAACCTCCCGAATGCGCGCCGCAACTGGGTGGCGCTTCGGGCGACCATGTCCGTGGCGAGCAGGTCCGCGACAACGAAACACGAGTGGATGATGCGTTCGAGCGCGGGCGCCGAGGACTCGCTGATCTTCTCGAATGCCTCGAACAGGATCGTGCTGCCCTCGTCGATGATCGCGGCGGCGAGCGCGTCTTTGGAATCGAAGTGGTAGTACAGAGCGCCCTTTGTCATCTCGGCGCGATCGATGATGTCGCCCAGGCTGGTCGCGGGATAACCGATCTCGTTGAACAGCTCCACCGCGGCATCGATGATCCGCCGCCGGGTGGCTTCAGATCGCGCTTGGCGCACCATCGCCGGTACCTCCGGATGCTCCGACGGCCTCATCCGGTTGGAGATGGCCTGGTCGGGGATCATAGATCATTCAATGGAGCCGCCGTCTTGATGGCGCCCGCGGTCCGTCGCTTGACGAACTCGGTGAGATACGCGATGCGGTCCGGGGCGGTAAGGCCGGGCAGCAGCAATATCCAGGCGGACTGCAGGTCGCGCATGAAGCGCTCGGGGTTGTCGAGATCGCTGGTCTGCCGTAAGCCCATGTACACCGAAACCAGGAGGCGGCCGATCGCTTCGGCGTCATCTTGGTCGCGGATGTCGCCTTCGGCGACCGCCCTGTCGATGACCTTCGCGTAACCCTCGACCCACCGGCGGAGGATGTCGGGCTGCAAGCCGTCGGTACGTCCGATGGATTCCAGGAGATTCAGTCCCGCCCTGGCGACTTCGCTGCCGATGTCGTCGACCGCGAGCCGGAACGACAGATCGATGAGCGTCTCCAGGCCGGACAACCTCCGTCCCAGCACCTCGTCGACCGAGGCTCGCGCTTCCTCCATACGGAGTTCGACGATCGCCGATGCCAGCGCGTGTTTGGAGCGGAAGTGGAAGTACATCGCGCCCTTGGTGACCGCCGCATCGGTGAGAATGTCGTCGAGGTTGACCCGGCTGTACGAGCTGCGGGCGAACAGACGAGACGCCGCACGCAAGATCTGGAGCCGCGTCGAGTCCGACCGTCGATCGACCTGGTCGGCCGGTGGGGGAACGGCGTTCAGTGGGGGCCTCGTTTGCCTGAAATTAACCAACCCTGCAATTCTTCCATCCACTTCCCCGGTTCGATGAATTCTCTCCAGTGTTAGCTGTGTGCGACAACGCGGATGGCCACCTGTTCTTCCGCCGCCTTCGATTCCTCTGCAATCTTTTCGTCTGACTTTTCCAGGATCGCGCACGTCGAATTGTTGTGTCTGACACGCCCAAACTTTAAGTCATAGTTAGACCATAGTAGACGCCCATAACATCCGAAAAGTATGTAAAGTACCTCCCGTGATGACTTTCGGTTCGCGGCGATGCGTATTGCCGCCCGTCGGTCTCACTGCGTCGCAGGCGTTCGGTGCTCACCGCGACCGGACATGTTCGGCGTCGCGCACGTTGTTTCCTATCGCGTTGCCATTGCCTGTATCGGCGAACCCCTCGAGAAAGCCATACGGGCAATGGCAGCTTTTCGAAAACGGCCTGAAACATCGTGTGATGCGCAGGATCCCGCATCGATATGCGGCCGGACTGTAAGTCACAGCGACCTTGGAGAAGTTAACGGTGCAGTGGGACGACGAAGTCGACGTGGTGTGCGCCGGTGCCGGCGCGGCTGGGCTCGCACACGCCATCGCGCTTGACGAACTCGGTGGTGAGGTGTTCATCGCGGACTGGGGAGTCGCCGAGCACAACTGGCTCGGTACGAACGCGACCGATGAGTGCACCCGCCACTTCTTCGCCGAGATGACGTCGGACCTGGGACCGCTGCACGGTCAGTCCCACGATGTCGGCGTGCCGATCCGCGCCGTGCCCTCGCATGTGCCCGCCGATAGCGGTCGCACGGTGGCGCCGTTCGTCGGGGCCCGCCTGCGGGAATGGGCGGCCCAATGTCTGGCGACGCCGTTCGGTTACCTCTCGACCCGGCTTCCGGATTGGAGCGCGACGACCGTGCAGGCATCGGACGGCCAAATCCTCGAGGTCCTCGAGATCGGTGCGCTCTCCGCCGATTCCGGTGAGCTCGCCGGCTCCATACTCGATCTGCTCACCACGGGTGTGGCCGACCGTGACATCGAGGTGCATTCCGACCATGCGTTGCAACGCCTGGTTTTCGAGGAGGGCCTAGCGGTGGGCGCGGTGTTCGCGACTCCCGACGGGCCGATGGCGGTCCGGGCTCGGCACGGTGTCACGGTCACGAGCGGAGCCGTGCAACTCCCCGAAATCGATCCGCGGTCGGTGTCCGGCGACATCCTGCGTGTCTGCCTCGTCGGACAGCGTGCCAGCAGGTTCGGCCGCGTCGAGGTGCTCACCTCCGAACCGCCGGCAGTGTCCGGCGTCGCGTGCCATACGCGCGGTCGCCGGCTACCGGCCAATCTCCGTGAGACATACCGCCACTCAGGGTCGTGGCGATGCGGCAAAGTCCACGGGTACCCGTCCCTGGGCGAGTAGCGACTGCATCTCGGCGCCCGGCAGCGGACGCGACAACAGAAATCCCTGCGCCCGGTGGCATCCATGTTCGAGCAGGGTTCGCGCGGCCTCCTCGGTCTCCACACCCTCGGCGACGAGCTGCAGGCCGAACGCCTCGGCCAGCGCGATGATGGCGCGCACAATTGCGAGATCGCCGGGATTGTCGCCCAACTCGCGGACGAAGCCCTTGTCGATCTTCAGGGTGTCGACGGGCAGCGACTTCAGATGTGACAGCACGCTGTAGCCGGTGCCGAAGTCGTCGATGGCGACCTGCACGCCGACCTGTTTGAGGCCGGCCAGCGTTTTGCGGGTGGTCTCGATGTCCTGCACCACGACGCTCTCGGTGATCTCCAGGCACACCGATCCGCCGTCGAGGCCGAACTCGTCGATAGTCGCCGCGACCGATTCCACGAATCCGTCGCTCACCAGTTGGACCGGCGAGACATTGACCCGCAATACCGCGTCGCAGCCGACACCGTTGGTGCGCCACTGCGCGAACTCGCGGCAGGCCGTCCGCATCACCCAGCGTCCCAGTTCGCCCGCCAGGTTGATCGATTCGGCCACCCCGATGAAGGAGCCGGGCGCGAGCAGGCCGCGCGTCGGATGCTCCCAGCGGACCAGCGCCTCGGTGGCGAGGATCTCGCCGGTGCGCATGTTGACTTCGGGCTGATAGTGCAGCAGAAGGGCGCCCGTTTCGATGACGTTGTGCAGGTGAAGCTCGATGTCGTTGCGGAAGTCGGACTCCATCGACATCTGATCGGTGAAGACCGCGACCTCGTTGCCGCCGGATGCCTTGGCGGTCAACACCGCTTGGTCGGCGCGCCGCAGGAGGTCTGAGGTGTTGTCGCGGCCCGGCTCGCCCAGGGCCACACCGATGCTGACGGTGCGGGTGAGCGTCTCGCCGTCGACCGCCACCCGCTCGTTGAGCGTCGATTGCAGCCGAGTGGCCAACTCCCTTGCGGTGTCGACGTCCGTCGGCCCGGCAGGCACGACCACGAACTCGTCGCCACCGAGCCGGGCGAGGAACGTGCCGTCGTCGGCACTTTGGCGCAGCCGTTCGGCCAGGACGCGAATGAACCAGTCACCGGCGGTGTGGCCGAGGTAGTCGTTGATGGCCTTCAACCGGTCCAGATCGAAGAACAGCACCGAGACCGGCCCCGGTTGTCCCTGCCGCAGACGGGCGTCCAGGTGCGCCAGCAGCGCCCGCCGATTGCACAGTCCCGTCAAATCGTCGTGTTCGGCCAGGTAGCGCAGGCGATCCTCGGCTTCGACCCGCGCTTGAACCTGAGCGAACAGCGACGCGATCGCCTTGAGCGCGTTGAGTTCCTCGGACGTCCAGTCCCTGTCGCCGAACTTGACGAATCCGAGCACTCCGGAGGTGATCTCACCCGACAACATCGGGACGCAGGCCATCGACGTCGACGGAACCTGTCTGCCCTCGGCGATGGTCTGCTGGTACTCCTCGGTCGAGGGCTCCGGGCGGAACACGATCGGTTCTTTCTGATGCTCGCACCGGGCGAACACCGGGTCGGCGTCGGCGAAATACACCACACCCAACGGGTCGGGATCCGGAATCCCGGGGCGGACCGGCCACTCCGCGACCAGCACGGACGCGCGGATCCGGTGATCGTTGTGGCGCAGGAAGCTGACGTCGACGCCGAGGTACTCGACGAGGTCGGCCAGCACCCGCTGGCTCACCTCCACCTGCGTCGCGGCGTTCACGCCCATCAGGTGCGTGGCGACCGACGTGACGAGGTTCTCGAGACTGCTGGGCACTAACCCTCCCTAACGCCGTCGGCGTTGTCGCGACGGTAGTGACTGCGGCGCCGGCTTCTGACCGACGGGCGGGCTGCGTAGGTGAACCTGAGGATCAACGCCTGTGACTCAGCCGTACCGGTTCCCACGAGTTGCCGAAAATCATATTGCAGCCTGGCGAGGTCGTCGGCGAAAGCGGGCGACACCCGGCGGCGGTCCTGCTCGTCGAGCACATACAGAAACGGTGGTGAAAGCGGTTGTACGGCAAGCCCGTGCTGCTGGGCCCGGATCCACACCGACTCGACGGCCGCCCCGGCGTGTGCGTAGTCGGCCAGACGGTGCCCGCCCACCGAGATGACCGCCAGACCGGCGCAGTCCAGCACGCGGCGCGCGGTGTCTTCGCCGAGGACCCGCCCGCCGTCCCACGCCCTCACGTGGCCCATCACCTCCGGCCGGCGCAGGACGTCGAGCATCACCAGGTCCGCGGGAGCGAGCTCGAGCGTGCGTACGTCGATGCCGGACTCCAGCGAGGCCGAGTCGGGCCACCGCAGTTCGGCGAACATCTCAGCGTGCAGGCGCGGAGTCAGATATCGGATGCGATCGGCGGCGGCCAGAATCGCTGCGGCCGATTCGAGGTCGGGCCGGTCGGTCAGGACCCTCAACCGGGCGCCTTCGGCCTCCGCGGCGGCGATCAGGGTCGCGATCGTGTCGGCAGGGATCGGCGCGGCGTTGCCGAGACGCCGATTGGTCTCCCGGGCCAGCATCGGCTCGTAGAGCGATGCGAGTTCGGGGTCGTCGCCCGGCGCGAGATGCACCGTCGCGACCAACGGTGAAGCCTCGTCACCGGCGCCGTAGTGCACCTGTGCGGTCATCTGGTGGGCGGCGGCCGCGACGCGGGCGTTGAAGGTCGCGGCGCCGATCGCGAGGGCGCTGGCACGCAGACCGACGTCCATCGTCGTGGTGAACCGCGGGTCCAACGCGACGGTCACCGATCCGGCGGTGACCTCGATCCGCCATGGCTGCGCATTGCCGCCCGAGGGCGCGCGCTGCGCGGCGGCAGCGATCGCGTCCGTCGCCCGGTGCGGCCGGTCCTCGGCAGGGTCGTCGACCGGGTGGTCGACCGGGTGGTCGCCGACGGGCACGACCGGGGCGTCGAGGCGGTCAAAGACTTCGGCGATGTCCATCCGCGCCCGTCCGGACGGGAGGTGCTCGCCAAGGCCGATCCGCCGGACCGCTTCGGCGACCAGGCTCGTGTTCAGCGCCACCTCGGAGGTCAACTGCGGCCACGTCGAGAGGGTCTGTCCCACCTCGATCAGCGAGGCCGCCATCCGGGCCGAAACCTGGCTGGCCTCGGCCAGTCGAAGCGAGTAGGGCAGCTTGTCGGTGCTGCTGAGATTCGCCAGGCCGGCCGCGTCCATGTCTCCGACGAGGCCGTGCAGGATCGGGCGTGCCGGATCGACATCGAACCGCTCGACGTCGAGCAGCGCGCGATCGCTGGTCGTCATCAGCACCGGGATCCCGCGCTCGCGTGCGGCCTCGCGGACCAGCAGCTTGGCGTCCAGGGAGTCGCATTCCTCGATGACGAGGTCCACGCCGTCGAGGAACTCGTGCACGGTTCGCTCGTTGACGCCGGCGACGTCGACGCGCACCGGCAGATACGGATCGAGTTCGGCGATCCTTCTGGCGCACACGACCGCCTTGTTCACACCGATGTCGAGCACCGAGGCGGGCACCCGGTTCAGGTTCGTCAGATCCATGTCGTCGAAGTCGCTCAACCGCAAGGCGCCGCACAGCCCCTGAGCCGCGAGCGCGTAAGCGATCGTATGACCGACACTCAAACCGACGACGCCGACGGTGAGGCCGCCGAGCTTCTTCTGTTCGGCGGCCGTGATCAGGTTGCGGTTGCGATCCAGACGGACACGGCGAAAACCTCGTGGGCCGAGGATGCTGGCCGCGGCCCGGCGCCACGGATAATAGACCCATCGAATCGGTTCAGCGAGAACGTCTTCCGGCGGTGGTCGCCGCATTTCGCGCAGCACCTGCTGTTGGTGTGCTGCGCCGTCGGTGATTTCGATGCTCGAATCCGACTGCAGTTGGGCGAGGACGGGATCGTCGGCGCGCAGAACTACTGCAGTGCACCAACTCGGATCGCCGTCCCCGCCGATCACCGCTCGGTCCCGGTGGCGGCCGATAACCCGACCGCCTTGTGGACAGGCGCCAGCATCTGCTGTTCGGCAAAATACAACGAAAGCTGTTTAGGGTCGGCATGTTTGGCGAACGTCGCACGATCCCACCAGGCCAGTCGGGTTTCATAACGCTCGTCGGGATACGGCGTCGGAGGAATCTTCGTTGCGAGAATGCCGCCGGACGAGAGCCATCGCTTGAGCACATAGGAGGCCGCCGTCGCGACGATGAACTGAATGTCGAGAAGCCCCATCGCGTGCAGCGGTGTTCGGGAGATGGCATAGGTGAGCTGACGATTGCGATCGGGATCATCAGTCACCCATGCGGTTTTCATCTCCACGACGCCGAATGGTAGCCGGTCGCTGATCATCTTCCGCACCGCGTCGAAGCCCGGCTGGCCGTTCCACTCCAGCAGTGCATGGGCCTCGTCGGCCGACTGGTAGGGCCCTTTCGCGCGAAGGCCGCCGACCACTTTTCCCGATCGGTCGACGCAGGCGGCGAACAGGATGGTGTCCGAGCCGGTGTGCAACGCATCCATGTCGAGTGCCTTCGCCACACCATGCTTGGTGTAACTGCGCGTCGCCCCGTGCACGAAATCCCGCCAGAGCTCGGGCTCGACCGCGGGGTGCGCAAAGGTGATCGTGCAGTCGGTCTCCGAATCCCAGAAACTGGGAGTCTGTCGCAAACTGGCGGCGACATCGGTGGCGGACTGGATTTGTGCAATGGTCATAATGGTCCGATCATCGGGCAGTTCCCATGGACAGGTCGCTGCTGATTACGTGTGGATTTCCCACATCCATATGAGTATCTCGCCGAGTGCTGTTTTATTACCAGCAAGCGCACTGATCTTGTTGTGAAAAAGCGTGTTGTCGGCGCGAAAAAGATGTCCGGCATCGTGCGGTGGATCGCATACAGCTAATTAATGGAGACCCGCCCGCGGAATGGATGGGACCCGCCCGCGGATTCCGATCGCAAACCCGTGATGTGGTGGTTCACCTGCGCATGTGGCGGCCCAGTGCCACGCTGGGACAGGTGACCGGGGGATATCCGAGTCCGGGTTCAGGGAACCTGCCCGTTAAGGATGTGGGCAGGTTACTGCTTCGCTGTGTGGACCGGCCAGGATTGGTGGCGGCCGTCAGCGCATTTCTCGCCGCCGCCGGCGCGAACATCGTGTCGCTGGATCAGCACGCGACCGAACAGTCGGGCGGCACATTCATGCAGCGCACCATTTTTCACCTTCCCGGCCTGACCGCCGCACGCGATGAGCTCGAACGCGAATTCGCCGAACAGGTCGCCGTACCATTCGGTATGGACTTTCGGCTCACCGAAGCCGCGAAACCCAAACGGGTGGCGATCATGGCCTCCAAAGAAGACCACTGCCTGCTCGATCTGCTGTGGCGCAACCGGCGCGGCGAACTCGACATGTCTGTGGCCATGGTGATCTCGAACCATCCCGACCTCGCGGATCAGGTCCGGCCCTTCTCGGTTCCGTTCATCCACGTACCGGCCAGTAGGGAAATCCGCGAGGATGCCGAACGTCGCCAGCTCGAGTTGCTGCGCGGCAACGTCGACCTGGTGGTCCTGGCGCGCTATATGCAGATCCTCACGCCGCGATTCATCGCCGACGTCGGGTGCCCGCTCATCAACATCCACCACTCGTTCCTGCCGGCGTTCATCGGCGCCGCGCCGTATCGGCGGGCCAAGGAGCGAGGGGTCAAGCTCGTCGGCGCCACCGCGCACTACGTGACCGAGGACCTCGACGAGGGCCCGATCATCGAGCAGGACGTGGTGCGGGTCGACCATAGGCACGGCGTGGAGGATCTGGTCCGCCTCGGATCGGACGTCGAACGCGTTGTTTTGTCCCGAGCGGTGCTGTGGCACTGTGAGGACCGCATCATCCGATTCGGCAACCAGACCGTCGTCTTCTAGCCGAATCCCATCGCCGGTACGAAGGAGAAGTAGTGAAGAAGTTCAGCGACCTCGACGAGTTCATCGCGGCCGAGGGCAGCCAGCTCGGCCCCACCGAATGGCTCGAAGTCACCCAGGACCGCGTCAACCTGTTCGCCGACGCGACCGAGGACCACCAGTGGATCCACGTCGACCCCGAGAAGGCGGCCAACGGGCCGTTCGGGGCGACGATCGCCCACGGCCTGCTGACGCTGTCGCTGCTCCCGTACTTCTCGCATCAGCTGTACACGGTCGGCAACATCGCGATGGCCATCAACTACGGCTACAACAAGGTTCGCTTCATCACACCGGTCAAGGTCGGCGCCAAGATCCGCGCCACGGGCGAACTGACGAAGATCGACCAGCTCGACGGCGCCGTGCAGTCGACGATGACCACGACGATCGAGATCGAAGGCTCGGAAAAGCCTGCCGCCGTTGCGGAGTCGATCGTGCGCTTCATCCGCTGATTCAGTACTGAGTGGAGCCCTGATCCACCGGAATGGCCGTCGCCGTCATGTGTTTCGACTCGTCGCCGGCCAACCAGCACACCACCTCGGCGACGTCTTCGGGTTGCAGGACCCACGTCGGCAGAAACGGCGTCATCATGTGCTGCAGCGACGGGTTGGTCTCCATCACCTTGGCGATCGCGGTGATCATGTCGCCCGAACCCATCGGGGTGTTGACCGGGCCGGGGTGCACGCTGTTGACGCGGATCGAGTGCTTTCCGAGTTCGGCGGCCAGGGCGCGGGCCATGCCGGTGACGGCGTGCTTGCTCGCGGTGTAGTGAACCATGAACGGCTGCAACTTGATTCCGGCAGCCGAGCTGATCAGGATGATGGACCCGCCCCGGCCGCCATCGATGATGTGCTGCGCGCCGGCCCGAACGGCGTTGAAGGTTCCTGCCACGTTGATGTCCATCACGTCGCGGAAGTCCTCCGGCGTGATCTCGTCCCACAGCTGCGGTGGCGAGATACCCGCGTTGGCAACGATCACGTCGAGCCGGCCGAATGCGGCAACCCCTTCGGCGACAACCTCATTGAGGGTCTCGGCGTCACGGGTGTCGGCCTGCGCGGTGAGGATGCGGCGACCGGTGGCCTCGACCAGCCGGGCCGTCTCGGCGAGTTCCTCAGGTGTCGCATGGTCGTAAGGCACACAGTCCGGAAGCTTTCCGGCGATGTCGACGGCGATGATGTCGGCGCCCTCGGTGGCCATCCGGACGGCGTGAGCGCGACCCTGACCCCGCGCGGCGCCGGTGATGAACGCGACCTTGTCGGTGAGCCTGTTCACGAGCGCTCCTTCTGTGCGGCCTTGACGAGGTTGGACCCGATGATGAGACGCTGTATCTCGCTGGTGCCCTCGTAAAGTCGCAGCAGGCGGACATCGCGATAGATGCGTTCGACGGGAACCTCGCGCATGTAGCCGCTGCCGCCGTGGATCTGGACCGCGATATCGGCGACATCACCGGCCATCTCGGTGCAGAACAGCTTGGCAGCCGACGGTGCCACCCTGCGGTCCTCGCCGGTGACCCATTGGCGCGCGGCCTCGCGGACCAGTGCGCGGCCGGCCATCACGCCGGTCTGCTGATCGGCGAGCATCGCCTGCACCAATTGGAAGTTGCCGATCGGCGTATCTCCCTGGGTCGCAGTGGCGGCGTAGGCGACCGACTCGTCGAGCGCGCGTTGCGCGGCCCCGACCGCCAAAGCGGCGATGTGTACGCGTCCGCGAGCCAACGAGATCATCGCGGCGCGATAACCGATGTCCTCGCTGCCGCCGACGAGTGCTTCGGCGGGCACACGCACGTCGTCGAAGCTGACGTCCGCCGTCCACGCGCCCTCCTGGCCCATCTTCGCGTCCTTGGCGCCGACCTGGACACCGGCGGCGTCGGCGGGCACCAGGAACACAGCGATGCCCGCGCCGTCCGCATCGGCGGGGCGGCTGCGGGCGAACACGACGAAAAGGTCGGCGGTCGGGGCGTTGGTGATGAACCGCTTCTGACCCGTGATCACCCAATCGCTATCTTGCCGAACGGCTTTGGTGCGAAGTCCCGACGGATTGGAGCCCGCGCCGGGCTCGGTGAGTGCGAACGATGCGACGACGTCGCCGGTGGCCATCGGCTCGAGCCAGCGGGCCTTCTGCTCGTCGGTGCCGAATCCGACAAGGACCTGTCCCGCGATGCCGTTGTTCGTCCCGAACATCGAGCGCAGAGCCAGCGAGGTGTAACCCAGCTCCATCGCCAGCTCGACGTCCTGCGAGAGGTCCAGCCCCAGCCCGCCCCACTCCTGGGGGATCGCATAGCCGAAGAGCCCCATCTTCTTGGCCTGCTCGCGAAGGTCGTCGGGGACCCGGTCCCCGGCCAGGATCTCCTGCTCACGGGGGATCACCGCGGTGCGGACGAAGTGACGGGTCTGCGCCAGGATCTCCTGGAAGTCCTCGTCGCTGACTTCGGATGTCGCCATCCTGTGCTCCTTGTCCTCATCTGCTCGCGCGAGCGTCGCTGCGAGTCGCGGCGAGCACGCGCGCGGTGTGACCGGTCGGCCCATCGAATGGGGGCGATCATATATGAAATATGATGTTCGATTGACGCGGCCCCGGGTGGGCCTTGACCAGTGGAAGGGGTGATCAGGTGTCGCTGTTGACCGGACAGACGGCGGTCGTGACCGGAGGCGCGCAGGGCCTGGGATACGCGATCGCCGAACGGTTTATCGCCGAAGGCGCGCGGGTGGTGCTTGGCGACGTGGATCTCGCCGCGACCGAAGCCGCGGCCGGGAAACTCGGCGGCGAGGACCTCGCGCTGGCGGTGCGCTGTGACGTCACCAAGGGCGCCGACGTCGAGGCGTTGGTCGGCGCCGCCCTCGAGCGGTTCGGTGGGCTGGACATCATGGTCAACAACGCCGGGATCACCCGTGACGCGACGCTTCGCAAGATGACCGAGGAGCAGTTCGATCAGGTCATCGCCGTGCACTTGAAAGGCACATGGAACGGGCTGAAGGCGGCGGCGCCGATCATGCGCGAGAACAAGCGCGGCTCGATCGTCAACATGTCATCGATCTCGGGCAAGGTCGGCATGATCGGCCAGACCAACTACTCGGCGGCCAAGGCAGGCATCGTCGGTATGACCAAGGCGGCGGCCAAGGAACTCGCCCATCTCGGGGTGCGGGTCAACGCGATTCAGCCGGGACTGATCCGCTCGGCGATGACGGAGGCCATGCCGCAGAAGGCGTGGGACCAGAAGTTGGCCGAGGTGCCGATGGGCCGCGCCGGTGAGCCGGAGGAGGTGGCCAAGGTCGCCCTGTTCCTGGCCAGTGATCTGTCGTCGTACATGACCGGGACCGTTCTCGAGATCACCGGAGGACGACACCTATGAGCACCCGCGAGGCCGTCATCTGCGAACCGGTGCGAACGCCGATCGGCCGTTACGGCGGAATGTTCAAGTCCCTCACGGCCGTCGATCTCGGCGTCACCGCACTCAAGGGTCTGCTGGAGCGCACCGGGATCGAGCCGGGAGCAGTCGAGGACGTGATCCTTGGTCACTGCTATCCGAGCAGCGAGGCGCCCGCCATCGGCCGCGTCGTGGCGCTGGACTCCGGGCTGCCGGTGACCGTGCCCGGTATGCAGGTCGACCGGCGGTGCGGTTCGGGTCTGCAAGCCGTCATCCAGGCGTGTCTGCAGGTTGCCAACGGCGACAACGACGTCGTGATCGCGGGTGGCGCGGAGAGCATGAGCAACGTGACGTTCTACTCGACCGACGTCCGGTGGGGCCCTGCGCCCGGCGGGGTCATGCTGCACGACTCGTTGGCCCGCGGCCGCACCACCGCCGGTGGCAAGCACTATCCGGTGCCCGGCGGGATGCTCGAGACCGCCGAGAACCTGCGCAGGCAGTACGACATCTCGCGGGAAGAGCAGGACGAGCTGGCCGTGACGTCTCATCGTCGCGCGGTGGCCGCCCAGAAAGACGGCATCCTGGCCGAGGAGATCATCCCCGTCACGGTGCGCACCCGGCAAGGCGAAGAGGTGATCGACACCGACGAGCACCCGAGACCCGACACCTCGCTCGAATCACTGGCGAAGCTGAGACCCGTTCTCGGCAAGCAGGATCCGGACGCGACGGTCACCGCAGGCAACGCGAGCGGCCAGAACGACGCCGCATCGATGTGCGTGGTGACCACGCGCGACAAGGCCGAAGAGCTGGGACTGACGCCGCTGGTGCGGCTGGTGTCGTGGGGTTCGGCGGGCGTGGCCCCCAACGTCATGGGGATCGGGCCCGTGCCCGCCACCGAGGTGGCGCTGGCCAAGGCGGGACTGTCGTTGGCCGACATCGACCTGATCGAGCTGAATGAGGCGTTCGCCGCGCAGGCCCTTGCTGTGATGCGGGAGTGGAGTTTCGGCGCGGCCGACACCGAACGCACGAACGTGCACGGCTCGGGAATCTCGCTCGGGCATCCCGTCGGCGCGACGGGCGGTCGGATGCTGGCGACGCTGGCGCGTGAACTGATGAGGCGCGGCTCCCGCTACGGCTTGGAGACCATGTGCATCGGCGGCGGCCAGGGGCTGGCCGCGGTGTTCGAGAGGGTCGACGCATGACCAAACTCGCGCAGACAGTGGGCCTGACCGATGTCCAGACCGAAATCCTGTCCACCGTGCGTCAATTCGTCGAGAAGGAGATCATCCCGAACGCGCCGGAGTTCGAGAAGACCGACACTTACCCACAGGCCATCGTCGATGCGATGAAGGAGATGGGGCTGTTCGGGCTGATGATCCCCGAGGAGTACGGGGGCCTCGGCGAATCGCTGCTGACGTACGCGCTGTGCGTCGAGGAGTTGGCGCGCGGCTGGATGAGCATCTCCGGTGTGCTCAACACCCACTTCATCGTCGCCTACATGTTGCGTCAGCACGGCACCGATGCGCAGAAGCACCGCTACCTGCCGCGGATGGCGACGGGGGAGACGCGCGGTGCGTTCTCGATGTCCGAACCCGAACTCGGTTCCGACGTCGCCGCGATCCGGACGCGGGCCACCCGCAACGACGACGGCACCTACCGGATCGACGGTCAGAAGATGTGGTTGACCAACGGGGGCACGTCCACCCTGGTCGCGGTGTTGGTCCGCACCGACGAGGGAGCCGACAAACCGCATCGCAACCTGACCGCGTTCCTGGTCGAAAAGCCGGTCGGTTACGGGGAAGTCGCGCCGGGCCTGACGATTCCGGGCAAGCTCGACAAGCTCGGTTACAAGGGCATCGACACCACCGAGTTGATCTTCGACGGCTACGTGGCCAAGGCCGACGACATCCTCGGCGAGGCGCCGGGGCAGGGATTCTTCCAGATGATGGACGGAATCGAGGTCGGCCGGGTCAACGTCTCGGCGCGGGCGTGCGGTGTCGGCATCCGCGCGTTCGAACTGGCGGTCCGCTACGCCCAGCAGCGCCAGACGTTCGGCAAGCCGATCTCCGAGCACCAGGCCATCGCCTTCCAATTGGCCGAAATGGCAACCAAAGTCGAGGCGGCCCATCTGATGATGGTCAACGCCGCCCGGCTGAAGGACTCCGGGGAACGCAACGACGTCGCGGCCGGAATGGCGAAGTACCTCGCGAGCGAATTCTGTTCGGAGGTCACCCAGCAGAGTTTCCGAATCCACGGTGGTTACGGGTACTCCAAGGAATACGAGATCGAGCGGTTGATGCGCGACGCGCCGTTCCTGTTGATCGGCGAGGGCACCAGCGAGATCCAGAAGAACATCATCAGCAAGCGGTTGCTCGCCGACTATCAGGTGTGACTGTGACAGCGCCCGAATTCGCCTTCCGGCCTCAACTCGCCGAGGACGTCGCACGTTTCGTGCGCAAACGCATCTTCGACGGCACCTACGGCGCCGGTGAGTACGTGCGGCTGGAGCAACTGGCCGCCGAACTGGGCATCAGCGTCACCCCGGTCCGCGAGGCGCTGTTCGAGTTGAAGGCCGAAGGGTTACTGGCCCAACAGCCGCGGCGCGGTTTCGTCGTGTTGCCGGTGACGGGCCGCGACCTCACCGACGTGTCGAATGTGCAGGCGTACATCGGTGGTGAGCTCGCGGCGCGTGCCGCGGCCAACATCACCGACGATCAATTGCGCGACCTGAAGCAGATCCAGTCCGACCTGGAAGCGGCGTACGCGGCCGTCGACGACGAGCGGGCGGTACGGCTCAACCACGAATTCCACCGTGCCATCAACGTTGCAGCGGACTCACCCAAGCTGGCCCAGCTGATGTCACAAATCACCCGCTACGCCCCCGAGTCGGTCTTCCCGGTCATCGCGGGCTGGCCGGAGAAGTCGAACGATCACCACCGCAGGCTGCTGGCCGCACTGGAACAGCACGACGAGCGCCTCGCCCGCGCCGAGATGTCTGAACACCTCGCCGCAGGCGCGAAGCCGTTGATCGACCACCTCACAGAGCGAGGCGTGGTCACCTGACCTGCTCGCGCAGGACTTCGCGCAGCGCCCGGACGTCGACCTTGCCCGACGCCTTGCGAGGGATGTCGTCGTCCTTGCCGGTCACGAGCCACACCGTCGGGACCTTGAAGGCGCTCAACCGGTTCCGGGCCTCGACGCGCAGCTCGTCCACGGGTCGTGCCGACACCACGACGGCACCGACGGCACCTGCCACGTCGGTGACGATCGCGTTCAGCACCCCGTCGATGGTCCGCAACGCGCGCTCCACCTCGCTGGGGTACACCGTCGCGCCGCTGACCTTGAACATGTCGTCGCTGCGGCCGTGGTAGAACATGAAGCCGTCGTCGTCGAGATGCCCGAGGTCGCCGGTCGGGTAGAAGCCGTCAGGAGTGAACACGTCCTCCCGGCTGCGGCGGCAGATACCCCGCATGACGTGTGGCCCGCGGATCTGGATCATCCCGATGGTCCCGGCCGGCACCGGCTCGCCGGTGTCGGGGTCGACGATGCGAACTTCTATGCCGTCGAAGGGTTTTCCGCAACTGCCCCATGCCGAGCGCGGCATGTCGGTGTCGGCGGGGTAGCCACAGTACGGTCCGAACGACTCGGTCATACCGAACAGATTGGCCCGGGCGCCGCGGGCCGCGCGCTGCTCGGGTGGCAGCAACGCCTCCATGCTGCCGGGCCGCAGCTGTGACAGATCAGCTCCCACAGCGGCGTTCGCGCGTGCCAGCGCCGCCGCCTGATCGGGCCAGCCGCGAAACAGCGTCACGCGCTCGCGTTCGATCAGGCGCAGTGTCGTCTCCGGGCGGGGCATCTCCTCGGTCACCAGCGTCGCACCGGTCAGCAGCGCAGACAGCAGGCCGCCCGCCAGCCCGCCCACCCAGAAGAACGGCATCGGTAGATACAACCGGGTGCCTGCGGAAATGCAACGCGCCGCCAAACCGGATCGCACCGCGCCCAGAGCGTTGCCGTGGGAATGGATCACACCCTTGGGTGGGCCGCTGCTACCCGAGGTGAACATGATCGCCAGCGTGTCGCTCGGGGTGACCGCGGCCGCGATCTCGTCGACGGGCGCCGCGCCACCCGATGGGAGCCGGTCCGCGCGCCAGACCTCGCGCAGAGCCGGGAGATTGCCGCGTTGGGCGCGGATGTCGTCGAGGTAGCGGTGGCCGCGGAATTCCTCGACGGCCACCACGAACTGCACCGCCGCCACGCGAAGCTGGGCCGCGAGTTCGGGTGGCTGCAACAGCGTGCTCAACGGCACCAGCACCGCGCCGACGCGGGTCAGCGCGATCGCGATCCGCACCCACTCGACGCAGTTCGGCATGATCAACGCGACCCGACTGCCCTTGCCCACCCCTGCGGCCACGAACGCGGCTGCCATCTCGCGCGTGTTGGCGTCGAGTCCGGCGTAGGTGATCTCGGCCGACGGGTCGATTACCGCCGGCTTGTCGCCATGTTCGGCGGCGCAGCATCGCACCAGCGCGTCGATCGTGTCAGACATCGAAAACCTCTGCCAATTTCGACAAGTCGACCTTTCCGCTCGACAACACCGGGACGTGGGCAGCGGGCACTGCGGCGAACCGCCGTGGGATCTTGTAGGAAGACAGCTCGTTCTTGAGTCGCTCACGACATCCGGTCTCGTCGAATGACGCACCGTCTTCCAGCGCGATGACCGCGGCGACCAGCTGGCCGCGTTCGGCGTCGGGGAGGCCGATCACGTGCGCGACGACACCGCCGGTCACCTTCGCGATCGCCCGTTCCACCTCCGCGGGTGCGACATTGGCGCCCGCGGTCTTGATCAGCGAGCCGCGGCGGCCGACGAAGTAGAAGAAGCCGTCGGCGTCAGTGCGAACGAGGTC
This sequence comes from Mycolicibacterium flavescens, assembly GCA_900637135.1. Lineage (NCBI taxonomy): Bacteria > Bacillati > Actinomycetota > Actinomycetes > Mycobacteriales > Mycobacteriaceae > Mycobacterium > Mycolicibacterium flavescens. The sequence goes on along the minus strand of LR134353.1, from coordinate 3,728,607 downwards.
GCCGGTGTGGAACCAGCCGTCGGAGTCGAAGCACTCCTCCCGGCTGCGCTTGTAATACCGCTGCATCATGAACGGCCCACGGGCGCACAGCTCACCGACGGAGCCGGTGCCCACGGGCGCTCCGGTATCGGGATAGACGACCTTGACATCGAATCCGGGTACCGGCTTGCCGAACGATCCGCGCCGATGCTCGGGCTGATCGGATTCGTCGGCGCAGGCGAGGATGACGCTTCCGGATTCGGTCATGCCGAGCATCGTGTGGCGCAGTTCGGGGTCGGCGGGCCGGACGTCGGACGCCATGATCGGGTACAGGTTGCCGCGCCTGATCGATGACAGATCGCGGCTGGGCAGGCTGGGGTGTCGCGCCAGGTGCGCGATACCCGCCACGAACCCGTTGGTCATCGTCGGCTTCTCGGCCTCCAGCAGGTCGAGTGTTTCGCCGGCATCGACGGCGTTGGAGCACAACAGCGTTGCGCCGGCGAGCAGGGTGGCCAACACCGAATAGGCGAACCCGCCGATCCAGAAGAACGGCGAATTGCTGAACAGCCTGACCTCGCCGGTCAGCCCGCGGATCTCATTGAGCACCACCTGGTGGTCTAGCAGCCCGGCGTGCGTGTGCACGACACCCTTGGGTGCGCTGGTGGACCCCGAGGTGTAGATGATCGCCAACTCGTCGCACGGTTCGACATCGGCTTCGAGCGCGGCCAACAGGTCGGCGTCGGCCAACTCCGTCGGCTCGGTGTCGACGAGAACGTGACGGAGCAGCGGAAGGCCCTCGACGTCGGCGAGCCGTTGTCGGTAGTCGTGAGATCGGTATGCCCCTGTGGCCAGGAGAATCTCGACATCGGAGTGGGCGAGTTGCTCGCGCATCTCCGGTGCGGTCGCCAGCGTCGAAACCGGGATCACCACGGCGCCGATCCGCGCCGCGGCCAGCATCGCCACGACGAACGCCGACCCGTTCGGATACAACACGCCCACGTGCGTGCCCTTGCCCGCGCCGAGACAGATCAGCCCGCGAGCCAGCCGGGCCGACCGGCGTTCGGCGTCGGTATAGCTCACCCGGTCCGCATCGCAGATCAGCAGCGGGTGATCACCCCGCGCAGCGGCCTGCGCGCGCAGCACCGACCCGACGGTGCGGTCAGCCATGGCCGGCGGTGGCTCCGGTCTCGAAGTGTTGCCGGACCGCGCTCAGGTCGGGTTTACCCGAGGGAGTGCACGGCATCTGCTCGACGATCGCAATCGCGGTGGGAACCTCATAGTGGGCCAAGTGAATTCGGAGGAACTCCTCGAGCGTCGCGGCGTCGACCGGCTCGCGCGGCTGCACCATCGCCACCGGTGTCTCGCCGAGCCGATCGTCGGGTCGACCGACGACAGCGGCGCTGTGCACCGCGGGGTGGCTCTCGAGTGCTGAGCGCACATCGTCAGGCATGACCTTGAAACCGCCGCGGATGATGGCTTGATCCGCGCGTCCCAGGATCCATACGAACCCGTCGGAATCGATGCGGGCCAGGTCGGTGGTGCGCATCCAGTCCGCCGCGGGGCCCACCTGGCCGGGCTTGACCTCGAGTAGACCGGGCTGATCGACGCCGAGGGGGCGCCCGTCATCGTCGACGACGCGCAGTTGTGCGCCGAGGCTGGCCCTACCCACACTGCCCCGCTTGGTCTGCCAGTACTGCTGGTAGTCGGCCAGCGTCCAGCCGGCAACCCCGCCACCGAACTCGGTTGCGGCATAAGACGTCAACACCGGCATGCCGAATTTCTCGGTGAACGCGTCGGCGTCCTCGGCGGACAGTGGTGCGGTGCCGGAGGTGACCGCCTGGATACCGGCCAGATCGTCGCGGGTCAGGTCCGAGTGCAACACGGTGCGCAGTGCCGCGGGCACAAGGGACACCGCGCGCGGACGGTGACGCCGCACCGCGTCGGCCCAGCGCGTCAGTTCGAAACGGTCGAGAAGGACGAACGAACGCCCCTCGCAGACGCACTGCAGCACCCGGAACACCCCACCGATGTGCACCAGCGGGGCGTTGACGATGGCCACCCCGCGCCGCAGTTGCTTCGGCGTCGGCGCTTCGTCGAAGCCTTCGCCGATCACGCTGTGCGCCAACATGTCGTAGGTGAGGTCAATCCGCTTGGGCGGCCCGGTCGTGCCGCTGGTCAGCATCCGCACCGCGACGCCGATGCGGTTCTCCTCGGGCACCAGGGCGCGGGCCGCGGTCAAACGGATGGGGTCGCGAACCGTCGAGATCGCCACCGTGTCGGTGCCCGGGGTGCGCACCAGCCGCGTCAGGTCGTCCTGTTCGCCGATCACCACCGGCAGCGCCCGCGCGGCGAGGTCGGCCCTGATGCGCTCGTCGCCGCGCGACGGGTTGACGACCACCACGGTGCCTCCACCGAGCAGGACACCGAGGAAGCTCGCGACATGGGCGGGCGTGTTGCGCAACAGCATTCCGACCTGGCGCCCCATCACCCCGACCCCGTGGACCTGCGAGGCCAGTCCGTACAACTGACCCCACGTGACCCATTGCCCTTCGTATTCGATGGCAGGGGCGTCCGGATCGATGGCGAGCACGTCCCTGATGCGTCTGCTGAGCGGGTGATCACCCATCAGCGGATCCTCGGTTCGGATCGCGTGGCCGTTGGCGCTTGGGCCAACTCGGCCTGACCGAGCGGATTGCCCAGCCGGGTGTAGATCAAGTTCTGCTCCATCGCTGCGCGATAGGGCTTCTCCAGCGACTCCCAGATCGCCTTGACGGTGCCTTGTGTCGCTGAGGGCGGTTTTGCGGCGATGCCGGCGGCGATCTCGTGTGCGCGTGTCCACAGGTGGCCGGCGGGAACCACCTCCGTCACCAAGCCCATCTGCAGAGCCGTGGTGGCGCTGACGCGTTCGTCGTTGCCCATCAACGCGATCCGCAGCGACTGGGCAAGGCCGACGCGTCGCATCAGCCCGATCGGTTCCAGTGCGCACACCAGGCCTGCGCTCACGTGGGAGTCGAAGAAGGTGGCATCCTGCGAACAGATGACCACGTCGGCCTCGTTGAGAAAATAGAACGCCCCCGCTGTGCACATGCCGTGGACCGCGCAGACAACCGGCTTCCACATCTTCTGCCACTTCGGGCTGAGGTGCTCGCCGGGATCCTCGTGGTTCCACACGTTTTGAGGCTGGCCGTAGGACTCCTTGATATCCAGGCCCGCGCTGAACGCGCGGTCGCCCGCCGCACGAAGCACCACCGCGTTGACCGCGTCGTCGGTCTTGACGAGCTGCCACGCCTGCGACATCTCCTCACACATCGCGCGGTTGAAGGCGTTCAGCGACTCCGGTCGGTTCAGCGTGATGGTCGCGACGTGGTCGGTGGCGTCCACATCGACGAGGATGGTCTCGAACGACGGCTCCGACATGTTATCGACACTGCCAGTTGGGGGTGCGCTTCTCCATGAACGCCTTGGGGCCCTCGGCGGCGTCGTCGGTGCGCACCACCCGCTCGCGGAACGTCTCGGCGAGGATCTCCGCCTCGTGCAGCGGCAGGTCGAGCGTCTTGTGGATGGCCAACCGGGTACCCCGGACCGCGAGCGGGGCATTCGAGTTGACGATGTCGGCGATCTCGTGCGCGCGCTCCAACAGTTTGTCGTGCTCGACCACCTCGCTGATCATGCCCAGCTCGTACGCCCGTTCGGCGCTCATCCGCTCGTGCTTGCCCATCAGCGCCATGCGTAGCGCGATGTTGCGCGGCAGGATCCGGGCCAGCCGGACCATCTCGCGGCCGGCCACCAGACCGATGCTCACGTGTGGATCAAAGAACGTGGCCTTGTCGGAGGCGATCGCGATGTCGCCGGTGGTGATCCAGTCCAGTCCTGCCCCACAACACAACCCGTTCACGGCAGTGAGGACCGGCTTGGCCATCCGCCGAAACGGGGGAGTGCCCTCCTGCGGCGCCTCCCACTGCTCGTAGGTGGACAGGTACGGCCGCTCGTAGATGACCCTGCCGTCCTCGGGGATCTCCCCGACATCGGCGCCGGTGCAGAACGCACGGCCCGTGCCGGTCACGATCAGGATCCAGATGTCGTCGTCGTTCTCGGCTTCGTCGTAGGCGTTGCGAAGCTCTGAGACCATGTGCGGGCTCAGCGCGTTGAGCGCATTGGGCCGGTTCAAGGTGATCGTGGCCTTGTGCCCGTCGACCTCGTAGGTGATGTTCTCGAAAGTGGGGGACATCGTCTTCCTATCCGTCAGCGCCCTTGGAATTCCGGCGGGCGCTTGTCGCGGAACGCCGCCAGCCCTTCTTTGAAATCGGTGGTTCGGCAGGATAACTCGACGTTGTAGAGCTCCCTGTCCATGGTGTCGGAAAGCGACGCGTGCTGACCGTAGTGCATGGATTGTTTGGCAAAGCCCATCGCGACGGTCGGCCCGGATGCCAACCGCTCGACGAGTTCGTCGCTCACCGCGGACAATTCGTCTTCGGGCACCGCAGCGTGGATCAGACCCCACTGCGCCGCGTCGGCGCCGCTGACCCTCTCGCCCAGCAGCAGCATCCGCTTGGCGCGTGCCAGCCCGACGAGGCGGGGCAGCAGCCAGGTCGAACCCGAGTCGGGGCTGAAACCGCGGCCGAGAAACGGCTCCCAGAACACGGCGTCCTTGGCGGCCACGGTGAAGTCGGCTGCCAGCGCCAGGTTGCAACCGAGCGCGGCGGCCCAGCCGCGCACCGTGCACACCACCGGTAGATGAAGTGTATGGACCAGTTCGACCACTCGGTGCGCGGTGTGGGGTTGGCGCCGGAGGATATCGCCGGTGCGGGGACGCCGGTCACCGGCGTTGGAAGCCACCCAGTCGACCCCGGCGCAGAAATCCGACCCTTCGCCACGGATGTGCACGGCGCGGAGGGAATCGTCGGTGGCGGCTGCGGTCAATGTCGCCACGAGCGTGTCGGTCATGCTGCGGCTCAACGCGTTACGCCGCGAAGGGCGGTTCAGCGTGATACGCAGGATCGCGCCGTCGCGCGAGGTCTCGACCACGCCGTCGTCAGCCGCATCGGTCACCGTTGAATCCGCCAATCTCGAGCTATACGGTTAGACATACAGTATTGCTATCTTGTAGAACTTAGCAAGGACAGCGGTCGGAAAGCTGTCGCCGCCGACGAGAGGCCATCGATGGCACAGGACACGCCGAGCTACGGCGAGCAACCGCTGGCGCAGACCGTCGCGGCCGCCGGTGCCCTGCGCCGGCTCAGCGGCCTGCTGCTGTCGCTGGAACACGACCATCCCACCGTCGACGTGATGCTGCGCCAGATCGGTGATTGGGAACGCGAATTGGCCGCCGTCGCACCGACCGATATGACGCCGCGCATAGGCCCCGACGCCGCGGAGGCGCAGCGGGTATACCTCGACCACGCCTTCGACGTCGGCGCGTACAACCCGGCGTTTCCCGAATACACCGTCGATGAGCTCGACGTGGACTCCGCGTCGGGCAGGGTCACGTTCCCGGTCGTCTTCGAAGGTCCACCAGGCTTGGTCAACGGTGGGTTTCTCGCCGTGTTCTTTGACTGCGTGACCCAGCATCACAGCTGCGCCATGGGCCGAACGGGCAAGACCCGCTCGTTGACCGTCACCTTCCGCAGGCCGACGCCGATCCTCACGGAGCTGCAATTCGACGTGAGTCGCGTGGAGGCCGACGGCCGCGTGACACCGACGGCCCGGTTGCTGCTCGGCGACGAGGTGTTGTGCATCGGTGAGTTCAACACGTCGGCGTCCTCACCCGAGCGGCTGTCGGTGTTCCGATTCGGGAAGCGCCGGCCGAGATGACCAGCGCGCACAGGATCCGTCAGCCCCGAGTGGCCGAGATCATCGCTGCGCGGCTGCGAGACGACATCCTGTCCGGGCGGCTCAAAGAGGGCGACGTGCTGCCATCGCAGGACGGCCTGCTCGCCGAGTTCGGCGTCAGCCCACCGGCATTGCGCGAGGCCATCCACATCCTCGAGACGGAGGGCCTGATCTCGGTACGGCGCGGCAACATGGGGGGTGCGGTCGTGCATCAGCCGTCGGCGGACCGCACCGCCCACATGATCAGCATGGTGCTGCAGGCCCGGTCGGCGACTCCCGCGGACGTCAGCGGCGCACTGCTGCACCTCGAACCGATCTGCGCGAGCATGTGCGCGGCCAGGGCCGACCGCATGACCGAGGTCGTGCCCCACCTCGAGGACGAGATACAGAGACAGATCGACGAATTCGACGACCCGTCACGGTATGTCCCCAATGCCCGGCGGTTCCACGAGACGATCGTCTCCCGCTGCGGCAACGAGCCAATGATCCTGTTGATCGGCTCGCTGGAGCTGATTTGGTCGGCGCACGAGTCGTCGGTGTGGGGCGATGAGACGGGCGCCGATCCGATGAACGACAAGACGATGCGGGCCGCGCTGCGCGATCACCAACGCCTGCTCGACGCGATCCGCGACGGCAACCAGGCCCGCGCGGCGCGACTGGCCGCCGACCACCTTGCGGTCGCACGGCGCAACACGCTCGCGGCCGGAACGGACAAAACTATTGAGGCCAAGCTCATTTCCGACGTTCAGTGAGGACACTCCATGACCACCGCCGATGACCGCGTGCTGTTCGACGTCGACCGCGACAAGCGGATCGCGACCATCACGCTGAACAACCCCGCGCAGCGCAACTCCTACGACGCGGCGATGCGCGAGACCGTCGGTCGCTACCTCGACCAGGTTGCCGAGGACGACGACATCACCGTCGTGTTGCTGCGCGGCGCCGAGGGGGTGTTCAGCACGGGGGCCGATATGAACAACGCGTACGGCTGGTATGGCGAGAAGGACTCGGCGCAAGCCAAGCGGCGCCCGAGCCAACGGCGCCGGCTCACGGTGGATCGCAAGTCGTTCGGCTTCTACCACAACTTCATGGGCTTTCCGAAGGTCACGGTGGGGGAGATCAGCGGGTACGCCCTGGGCGGCGGCTTCGAGATGGCGCTGATGACCGACATCTCCGTCATCGCCCGCACCACCAAGATCGGCATGCCTGCCACCCGGTTCCTGGGGCCCGCGCTGGGCAGCCTGCACATGTTCTTCCATCGGCTGGGCCCCGTGCTGGCGCGCCGACTGCTGCTGACCGGCGACATCGTCGAGGCCGGCTCGGTCGAACATCTCGGCGTCTTCACCGAGACCTGCGAGGCAGACCAGGTGACCAAGCGGGCCCGGTACTGGGCGGAGAAGGCCGCCAAGATGCCCGCCGACGGCGTCGTGATCGCCAAGGAGGCGTTCCGCCTCGTCGAGCAGAGCCAGGCCTACCAGGGCGAGGAAGTGGCGAGCTACCTGTTCCATGCGTACGGGACGAACCTGCAGTTCGCAGAGGGGGAATTCAACTTCGTCAAGACCCGCGCCCAGCACGGCACCAAGGAGGCGTTCCGGCTGCGTGACGAGCATTTCCATGTACCGGAGCCCGAGTAGCGGCGTCCGCTACAGTATCTGTTAGTTTTGTAACGTCGTTAACGTCGAAACCCGAGGTAGAAACATGGGAACACCCGTCATCGTCGGTGCCGCCAGGACCGCGATCGGCCGATCCTTCAAGGGGACGCTGGTCAACACTCCGCCGGAGACGCTGATCACCGCCGTCCTGCCGGAGGTGATCCGTCGCTCGGGTATCGACCCCAACGACATCGACGATCTGATCTTCGCCGAATCCCATTATGGCGGGGGCGATTTGGCGCGCTATGCGGCCGACGCGGCCGGGTTGCCGGATGTCCCGGGCCAGTCGGTGAACCGGCACTGCGCGGGCAGCCTCACCGCGATCGGCAACGCCGCGGCGCAGATCGGCTCCGGTATGGAACGTGCGCTGATCGCCGGCGGTGTGCAGTCGCTGTCGATGACGCCGCTGGTCAACTGGCGTATCCCGGGCCCTGAACTGAAGTTCGAAGAGAAGTGGATGCCGCCCACCCACGTCGAGACGCCGGACGCGCCGACGCGCGACATGTCGATCACCGTCGGGTGGAACACCGCGCAGTCGGTCGGCATCACGCGCGAGGAGATGGACGCCTGGGCTGCGCGCTCACACCAGCGCGCGATCGCCGCGATCGACGCGGGCAAGTTCGTCGACGAGATCGTGCCGCTGAAGGTGCAGCAGTTCGATGGCTCGGTCACCGAGTTCAGCGTCGACGAGCACCCGCGCCGCGACACCACGGCCGAGAAGCTGGCCGGGCTCAAGCCCCTGCACCCCGAGATCGAGGGCTTCTCGATCACCGCGGGCAACAGCAGCGGCACCAACGACGCGGCCGCCGCGGTAGCGCTAGTCGACAGCGACTATGCCGCCGCCAACAACCTGACCACGCTGGCCACCGTGAAGGCCTGGGCCGCAGCGGGTGTGCCGCCGCGCGACTGCGGGCTCGGTGCGGTGAAGGTGATCGGCAAGGTGCTCGACCGCGCCGGCCTCAAGCCGTCCGACGTCACGCTGTGGGAGATCAACGAGGCTTTCGCGTCGGTGCCGATCGCGGCGTGCCGCGAGTACGGCATCGACGAGGAGCTGGTGAACTTCTCCGGAAGTGGTTGCAGCCTCGGCCATCCCATCGCGGCGTCGGGCGCGCGGATGGTCACCACGCTGGTCTACGAATTGCAGCGGCGCGGCGGCGGAATCGGCGTCGCGGCCATGTGTGCCGGCGGCGGCCAGGGCGGCGCGGTCGTCGTCGAGGTCTAGCAGGCTTGGGTGTAGTTGGTTGCGGTGAGCGCGACCAACTACACCGAACCCGCATCTAGCGCTTGCGGGCGGTCTTCTTCGCCGACTTCGCGCCGGCGTCGTCGATCAGGCGTTCCGCCCGGTCGAGGATGCACTCGAGACCAAACTCGAAGTTCTTGTCGTCGGCCGCGCCGATGTGGTGGCCCTTCTCTGTGACCAACGCCAGCAGCGGTGTGCTGTCGGCGTCGATGCTCATGGTGTCCTCGAGATCGCTGGGGCCCTCGTTGGCGGCCCGATTCTTCTCCCGAAGGCGGTGCAGCACAACGGATCCGCGAACGTGCACCGAGACCGCCGAGTAGGTGTCGAACGCGTCCTCGGCCGACAGGCCAGCCTCCACCAGGCCGGCGATCGCCTTCTCCACCTCCTGCACGCCGAGCTTGGCCACCCGGGGGCTCAGCGCCGACCGGATGAGGATCAGGTCACAAAGGATCGGGTTGCCCATGAACGTCTTTCGCATGGTGTGGGCATGGTTGCGCAGCGTCTCGCGCCAGTCTTTGGCTTCGACGTAGGGCGTGGCGAAGACGTACTGGCGCAGCGCGCGGTCGGTCATCGCGTTGAGAAGATCGTCCTTCTTGCGGAAGTACCAGTAGATGCTGGTGACGCCGACGCCGAGATGCTTGCCGAGCAGCGGCATGGACAGGTTGTCGATGCCCACCTCTTCGGCGAGTTCGAAGGCGCCCTTGATGATGTCGTCGGGATTGATCGATCCGCGCTCGCGTCGTTGACGCTTCTCCGCGGTCGCCTGCCTTGCCACCTAGGGCACCTCCATCGAATAAGCCGCGCGCACGCCCCGTAGAGCGGGGTTGGTGGACCTGAATGTACCGTCAGCCGCCCCTGATCTGCGCCAATGCAGGTGTGTCGCGGGTGCGCCGTTGCCGTCAACCATACCGGGAGCCGTTCCGTCACCGGTCTCCACGTGGATTCCGCTGTTCTACTGTAAGTCCTATAGTAAGCTTTTCTACGCAATCGGGTGAGCGAAAGGCCGCATGGACCTCGGGCTGAAAGACGCCACCGCTGTCGTCGTCGGCGGCGGGCGCGGAATGGGTTTTGCGACTGCGCGCTGCCTGGCCGAGGACGGAGCCAGGGTCGCAATTGTCGGACGGACGCCGGATGTCCTCGCCGACGCGGCGACTGCCCTTGCCGAAATCGGCAGCCCGGACACGCTCGCGCTGAGTGCCGACACCACCGACGCCGATCAGGTGCAGCAAGCCTTCGACGAAGTCGCGCAGCGCTGGGACGGCAGACTCAACATCCTGATCAACGCCGTCGGCCCCGATGCCGTCGGCACCTTCGAGGACCTGACCGACGAGCAGTGGCGCATCGCGTTCGACAGCGGCGTGATGGGCATGGTGCATTGCGTGCGCTCGGCGCTACCGCTGTTGCGCGCGGCCGAATGGGCGCGCGTGGTCAACTTCTCCGCCCATTCGACGCAACGGCAGAGCGTGATCCTGCCCGCCTACACCGCCGCCAAAGCGGCGCTGACGAGCATCTCGAAGAACCTGTCGCTGCTGCTGGCCCCCGACGAGATCATGGTCAACGTGGTCTCTCCGGGCAGCATCGCCTCTGAGGCGCTGATCGGCTGGGCCGAGTCGGTGGGCGTCGACGGCAACGATCCGTACGCGTTGATGTCGGCCATCGGCGAGCACTTCGGCCACCCGGCGCATCTCCCGCGCGCGGGGTTGCCCGACGAAATCGCGCCCGTGGTCGCGTTTCTCGCGTCACGACGCAACTCGTACATGACCGGTGCCAACGTCAACGTCGACGGGGGCTCAGATTTCACCTGAACCCTCGCGTGAGGTTCATCGGAATCGGCTGAGGAGGTCATCGTGGCTTCGGCGAAGGACGCCCGGGAGTGGGCTCGAAATCATCTGCGCGGGATCGGTGATTCGCTGTACACGCCGTTCCGCGGCGTCGACGGCGACGACATCGACTGGGACGCCTACCGGACGCTGGTGCGGCACTGCGTCGGTGCGTTGAACCATTCGCTGTTGTGGTGTACGAGCGGTATCGCCGAGTTCTGGGCGCTGACCATCGACGAGCGAAAGCGATTGCTGGAGATCGCGATCGAGGAGGGCCGCGCCGCCAACCCCGACGTCGTCGTGCAGGCGTGCACGGCGGCGACGGCGGCCAAGGACTGCCTCGAGCTCACGCGTCACGCGCAGGAGGCCGGCGCCGACATCGTCTACATTCAGACCCCGATGATGGAGGCGCACGGCGGGCAGGGTGTGCTGAACTTCTTCCGCTACATCGCCGACCGCACCGACATCGCGTTGGGCATGTTCAATTCGCCGTCGTCGGGCTATGTCCTGACGCCGGCCGAAAGCGCCGCCATCTACGACCAGATTCCGGCGGTGTGCGCGACGAAGGAGGGCGCGTTCCGCCCGATGGCGAGCCGGATGCTGCACGAGTTGGTGCCGGATCTCGCGGTGTGGGAGTGCGACAAGACCGTCTACCGCGCGGGCTGGCTGCGGGACGGCATCGTCTGCCCCGCGCAGCTCGGCACCGCCGGCTACCTGTTCGAGACCCCCGAGCGACGCGTGTTCAGCGAGTACTGGGAGCTGATCGTCAACGACAAACTCGTGGAGGCGATGGACCACGCGCGCGAGTCCGGGCTCGACCAGTTCGACCTCGACATGGGCTCGTGGTTCACCTGCTATCCAGGGCGGCCCGACTACTTCACCCACTGGGGGGGCGCGTTCAAGTACGCGGCGTCGGCGCTCGGCCTGCCGATCGGGGAGTATCCGCACTCCCGGCCGCCGCAGGCCCACCTGCCCGCCGAGGCGAAAGCCCAGATCGACACCGCTTATCGGCGGCTCGGGCTGGTCGACAACTAGCTGGGCGACGGTTGCGGAAGGCACTACCGATAGGTGTACAGTATGAGCATTCACAGAGCTTGCGCCGCTGGAAGGGGACTGCTGGGTGAGCGCTCCTGACCAAGTCGCCGACGCCCACTCCGACTCCGAGGCCGCGCCGGTCCGCTACGAGGTGTTCGACACCGGGGTCGCGCTGCTCACGCTCAACCGGCCCGACCGGATGAACGGGTGGGGTGGCGGGCTCGCCGGCACGTTCTACGAGCGCATGGACGACGCCGAGGCCGACCCCGCGGTGCGCGCGATCGTGGTCACCGGCAGCGGCCGCGCGTTCTGCGCCGGAGCCGACATGGGGGACCTGACGACGATCAGTGCCGCAACGGTCGATGCCGCCGCCGACACCGACGTCGGAAAGCTGGTCGGCGCCCGGCATCCACATTTTCTGATGGGCATGCGCAAGCCCGTCGTCGCCGCGATCAACGGCGCTTGCGCGGGCATGGGGCTGACTCTCGCCCTGGCGTGCGACGTGCGCTTCGCGGCCGAGGGCGCCAAGTTCACCACGTCGTTCGCCCGGCGTGGGTTGATCGCCGAATACGGCATCTCCTGGATCCTGCCGCGCATCGTCGGCACCGGCGTGGCCATGGACCTGCTGTTGTCCGGCCGGGTGTTCTTCGCCGACGAGGCCGCCCGGCTGGGTGTGGTCAACGACGTGGTGGCGCCGCAGGAGTTGCTCCCGCACGCGATCGGCTATGCCGAGGACATCGCGGCCAACTGTGCGCCCAGTTCGCTGGCGGTGATCAAACAACAGGTGTACGCAGACAGCATGCGCGATGTCTTCGACGCCAGCGACCACGCCGAGAAGCTGATGCACGAGTCGATGACCCGACCCGATTTCCTCGAGGGCATCACGAGTTTCTTCGAGAAGCGCCCGCCGAACTTTCCGCCGATCAAGGAGGACACGCCATGACTTCCCCGAAACCGCTCGACTACATGGCGATCGACGTCGACAACCACTACTACGAGCCGATCGACGCGTTCACCCGGCACCTGCCCAAGGAGTTCAAACGCCGTGGGGTGCAGATGCTTACCGACGGCAAGCGCACCTACGCCGTGATGGGCGGCGTGGTCAACCACTTCATCCCCAACCCGACGTTCGACCCGATCATCGAGCCGGGGTGCCTGGATCTGTTGTTCCGCGGCGAGATCCCCGACGGTGTGGATCCGGCCTCGCTGATGAAGGTCGACCGGTTGGGGGATCACCCCGAGTACCAGAACCGCGACGCCCGGGTGAAGATCCTCGACAAGCAGAACCTCGAAACGGTGTTCATGCTGCCGACATTCGCGTGTGGGGTCGAGGAGGCCCTCAAACACGACATCGAGGCCACCATGGCGTCGGTGCACGCGTTCAACCTCTGGCTCGACGAGGACTGGGGTTTCGACCGGCCCGACCACCGGTTCATCTCGGCGCCGATCGTCTCGCTGGCCGATCCCGACAAGGCCGTCGAGGAAGTCGAATTCGTGCTCGGCCGTGGCGCCAAGACGGTGTGCGTGCGGCCCGCGCCGGTACCCGGTCCGGTCAAGCCGCGCTCGCTGGGTGATCCGCTGCACGACCCGGTGTGGGCGCGACTGGCCGAAGCCGGTGTGCCGGTGATCTTCCACCTGTCCGACAGCGGTTACCTCGCGATCGCCGCATTGTGGGGTGGAAAAGCGACGTTCGAGGGTTTCGGGAAGAAGGACCCGCTCGACCAGGTCCTGCTCGACGACCGCGCGATCCACGACACGATGGCGTCGATGATCGTGCACCAGGTCTTCACCCGCCACCCGAAGCTCAAGGTGGCCAGCATCGAGAACGGCTCCTACTTCGTCTACCGCTTGATCAAACGGCTCAAGAAGGCGGCGAACACAGCGCCGTACCACTTCAAGGAAGACCCGGTCGAACAGTTGCGCAACAACGTCTGGATCGCCCCCTACTACGAGGACGACGTCAAACTGCTGGCCGAGACCATCGGCGTGGACAAGATCCTGTTCGGCTCCGACTGGCCGCACGGTGAGGGCCTCGCCGATCCGATGGCGTTCACCGCCGACATCCCGCAGTTCCCAGAGTTCAGCGTCGAAGACACCCGAAAGGTGATGCGCGACAACGCACTGGACCTGCTCGGCGTGAACGTTCCGGCCGTGTGATGCCGGCCGGAATCGGAATCAGGCGCCACTGTGCGGTTTCATCCGGACATGGCCGCGTGTCGCGGATGAAACCGCACAACGGGAACCTCGGGGGCGCTGGCCGATGAGCGAGTGGACGATCGGAGGGGTTCTCGACGCGATCGCCCAGGCGGTACCCGATCGGGTGATGACGGTGTGCGGCAGCCGCCGCAGCACCTTCGGTGAATCGGCGGACCGCACCCGCCGCCTCGCCAGCTACCTGGCCGCACACGGGCTCGGGGCACACCGCGAACGCGACGAACTGCAGAACTGGGAGTGCGGACAAGACCGCGTCGCGCTGCTCATGCACAACGATCTGTACCCGGACATGGTGATCGGATGCCTGAAGGCCCGCACGGTCCCGGTCAACGTCAACTACAACTACACCCCGCGCGAGGTCGCCGAACTCCTCGATTACCTGCGTCCGCGCGCGGTCATCTACCACCGGTCGTTCGGCCCGAAGTTCGCCGACGTGCTGCCACCCGCTTCGGCGGACCTGTTGATCGAGATCGACGACGACACAGCCGTACGACAGCTCGCCGACGCCGTCACACTCGATGATGTTCTCGCGCAAGGCGATAGCGACGTCGACATCGCCGCCTCGCCCGACGATGTGATGATGGTGTGCACTGGCGGCACGACCGGCAGGCCCAAGGGGGTGATGTGGCGGCAGAGCGACACCTACGTCATCTCGATGAACGGGGCCGACCACGAGTCGGTCGACGAGATCCACGCCAAGGTCGCGCACGGCGGTCAGGCCTGGTTCGCGGTCTCGCCGCTGATGCATGCGGCGGGGATGTGGACGGCGTTCGCCGCCCTGCTCAACGGCCTGCCCGTGATCCTCTACGACCGAACGCGATTCGACGCGCGGGCAGTGCTGGAAACCGCCCAGCGGGAGAAGGTCGGTCTGATGACGATGGTCGGCGACGCCTACGCGGCGCCGTTGGTCGAGGAGCTGCGTCGCGGGACGTACGACCTGTCGTCCTTGTTCGCGATCGGGACCGGCGGGGCGGCCACCAACCCGAAACATCAACACGCCCTTCTGGAGTTGCTGCCTCAGATCACCCTCATCAACGGGTACGGGTCCTCCGAGACCGGCAACGTCGGATTCGGCCGCAGCCAGCGCGGTGAGCAGAAGGAGACCTTCGAGCTGCGGGAGGGTGCGCTGGTGCTCTCCGAGGACTACCGACGCTTCCTCGAACCCGGCGAGGACGAGATCGGTTTTGTTGCGCGCGGCGGCCGAATTCCGCTCGGCTACTTCGACGACGAGGCGGCGACACGCCGGACCTTCCCGGTGGTCGACGGCCAGCGTGTGGTGATCTCGGGCGACCGGGGATCGCTGGCCGCCGACGGCACGCTGCGGTTGTTCGGACGTGATTCGTTGGTCGTCAACACGGGAGGCGAGAAGGTGTTCGTCGAGGAGGTCGAGGAGGTGCTGCGCGCGCATCCGGCCATATCCGACGCCCTGGTGGTGGGGCGGCCGAGCGAGCGCTGGGGTGAGGAGATCGTCGCGCTCGTTTCGCTGCGCGACGGTGCCGAGGCCGCCCACGACCCGTTGCACGCGCACTGCACATCGAGCCTGGCGCGGTTCAAGGCGCCCAAAGAGTTCATCTTCGTCGACCAGGTGCGTCGCCTCGGAAACGGCAAACCGGACTACCGCTGGGCCAAAGCCGCTGCGACACAACAGGTGAACGCATGAGCGCGCGCGCCAACCGGGCCATTGACTGCCTGGTCAACGTCCACTTCGGCGAGACCGAACAGCAGCCGACCTGGATGCTCAAGGTCCGCGACGACTACTTCAAGGGCCCGCAGTCGATGTTCGCCCCCGTCGATCTCGGCGAGCTGCTCGAGGAGATGGACGGGCAGGGGGTCCAGAAGGCGATCCTGATGGACAGCATCGCCAAACCCTCCACCACGGCACGCAAGTTCGTCGACGCCCGGCCCGACAGGTTCGCGCTGGCGATCGGCGGGGTCAACCTGCTGCGGCCGATCCCGTCGCTGCGGGAGCTGGCATCCGTCGTCAACGACCTGCCGGTGGCGTATGCGGCGGTGGGACCGAGCTTTTGGGGCGACGGGCAGTACCCGCCCAGCGACGCGGTCTACTACCCGCTCTACACCAAATGCGCCGAACTCGGGCTGCCGCTGTGCGTCAACACCGGGATCCCCGGACCGCCGATCCCCGGCGAGGTGCAGAACCCGATCCACCTCGACCGGGTCTGCGTGCGGTTCCCCGAACTCAAGCTCTGCATGATCCACGGTGCCGACCCGTGGTGGGACGTCGCGATCCGCCTGCTGATCAAATATCAGAATCTGCGCCTGATGACGTCGGCGTGGTCGCCCAAGCGGCTGCCCGACAGCCTGCTGCACTACATGCGGACCCGAGGACCCGACAAGGTGATCTACGCATCGGATTGGCCGGTGCTCAAGATGCGCCGCGTCGTGCCCGAGGCGCTCGCCCTTGACCTGCCGGCCGAGGTGCTGGACAACTACTTGTACAACAACGCGCAGAAGTTCTTCTTCGGCGCCGACGAGGAGCAGTGATGGACCGCTACGAACTGCGCAGGCTCGACTACAGCCTGTCCGACGACCACCAGGCGCTGCAGGCGGCGTACAAGGACTTCTTCAAGACGCACTGTTCGATCGAAACCGTCCGCGCCGCGGAGGCATCCGGTTTCGACAAGAGCCTCTGGGAGCGGCTGTGCACGATGGGCGCGGCCACGATGGCGTTGCCCGAAGACGCGGGCGGCGACGGCGCCACCCTGGTCGACCTCACCCTGGTGGCCGAGGAGATCGGTCGCTCGCTGGCGCCGGTGCCGTGGATCGACCACGTCAGCGCGGCGCGGCTGCTCGGCCGGCTCGGTGCGGCCGACCCCGACATCGTGAGCGGCACGCAGATCGTCGGGCTGGACCCCCAACAGGACAGCGTATCCGGGGTGCGCCTGCTGCCGAGCGGATCGATCGCCGACCACATCGTCCTGCGCGACGGTGACGACATCGTCAAGCTGACGTTCGCGACCCGCCCCACCAAGGTCGACAACATCGGCAGGCTGCCGATGGCGTGGATCGACCCGGCCGCCGCCGACAACCGGACCGTCCTGGCAAGCGGAGCCGACGCGCTGGCGGAATACCAACGCGCACTGGACGAATGGCGGGTGCTGACCGGTGCGGCACTCGTCGGTCTGGTCGAGGAGACGATGACGATCGCCGCGGAGTTCGCCAAGACCCGCTACACCCTCGGGGTGCCCATCTCGACGTTGCAGGCGATCTCGCATCCCCTGGCCAACATCGCGATCACGGTGCAGGGCGGGCGTAACCTGGCGCGCCGCGCCGCGTGGTTCCTCGACAACGAACCCGACGAGCGGCCCGAACTGGCGCCGTCGGCGTTCGTGTTCATGGCCGAGGAGGCGTCCAAGGCCGCCACGATGGCGGTGCAGGTGCAAGGCGGGCTGGGGGTTTCGGCGGAGGCCGCCGCCAGTGCGTACCTGCTGCGGGCCCGCGGGTGGGCGCTCGCCGGGGGAGACCCGGCCGCCGCCGCCAAGTACATCGCCGGCATCGTCGCGGCTCGCGAGAGCGGAGAGGGTAATTAATGGATTTCTCACGGGTCGAACTGTCCGAAGAGGATCAGGCGTTCCTCGAGGAGTCGCGCGCTTTCCTGGCCGAGATCGTCACCGAGGAGGTGATTCGGCGGGACCGCGAGACCGGCGACAACTTCGACGAGGGTGTGCATCTGGCGCTCGGCAAGGCGGGATACCTTGCGCGCGAATGGAAGCCGGAATCCGAAGGCGGGTTCAACCGGGTCCGGCGACGCATCTGGGAGCTGGAGAAGCGCCGTGCGCATGTGCCGTGGGTGACGTTCGGTACGACGGCGATGATCGCGCGGTCGGTCGACAAGTTCGGCTCACCCGAACTCAAGGCCGAGGTGATGCCGCGGGTGTACACCGGCGAGGTCCGGCTCTGCCTGGGCTACACCGAGCCCGAGGGCGGATCCGACGTCGCGACCTGCAAGACCAGGGCCGTGCGGGAAGCGGATGGATCGAGCTGGATTATCAATGGCTCGAAGATGTTCACCACCGGCGCCCACAACTGCCAGTACGTCTTCCTGATCACCAACACCGACCCCGACGCGCCGAAGCACAAGAGCCTCACCATGTTCCTGGTGCCGCTCGACTCGCCGGGAATCGAGATCCAGGGCATCCGCACCGTCGACGGCGACCGGACGAACATCGTCTACTACAGCGATGTCCGCGTCGACGACAAGTACCGCCTCGGCGAGGTGAACGACGGCTGGACGGTGGTGCGCGAACCACTCAACGTCGAGCACGGCGCGGTGGAAGCGGCCGTCGACGGTCTGCAGGATGTCTCGATCATGATGCACCAGGCCAACACGATGGCCGCCGCGGTCGACAAGGCCGCCGCGCTGGTCGCCGAGCCGGATCCCAACGGCCGCAAGTTGATCGACGACGGATCGGTGGCATACCGGTTGGGACGCAGCGTCGCCCGCATGGAGGCGGCCTTCTCGGCCACCAGCATCTTCGGCCGGGTGGCGCTGGCACAGACCATGCGCGACATCTCACCGGATCTGATGGATCTGCTCGGCACGGCGTCCTCGCTGCCCCTGGGCACCGACGGGGCGATCGACGACGGCGCGGCCGAGTACGTGTACCGCTTCGCGCCGCTGGTCGGCATCTACGGCGGCACGCTGGAGGTGTTCCGCAACATGATCGCCCAGTACGTGCTCGGCCTCGGCAAGCCCGCATACGCCCCGCCGGCCAAGAAAGCCTCCTAACCTTTTTTCGCGAGCGTCCGTGTTTGCACACGAAACGCCGCGAAAATCTGACAGTTTCCGGTCGCTCGCGAGGTACAGAACATGACAGACGCACCCCCGACAGCGAAACAGCCCGCGCGCCGCGCGCTGGTGATGGGCCCGAGCGGGTTCGTCGGTTCGCACGTCACACGCAAACTCGTCGAGCGAGGCGACGACGTGCGGGTGTATCTGCGTAAGACGAGTTCGACGGTGGCCATCGACGACCTCGACGTCGAACGCTGCTACGGCGACCTGTACGACGAGGAAGCGCTTCGCGCGGCGATGGCCGACCGCGACGTCGTCCACTACTGCATCGTCGACACCAGATTTCATCTGAGCGACCCCGCACCGCTGTTCGAAACCAACGTCAACTGTTTGCGCCGGGTGCTCGATGTCGCGGCGAAGGCGGGCCTGCACCGGTTCGTGTTCTGCAGCACCATCGGAACGATCGCCCTCGGCGACGGAAGCCGTCCCGTGACCGAGGAGATGCCGTTCGACTGGGGGGACCGGGGCGGCGCGTACATCGAATCGCGCCGTCAGGCCGAGGAACTGGTCCTGTCCTACGCCCGCGACCGCGGCCTGCCCGCCGTGGTGATGAACGTGTCCAACCCGTACGGGCCCCGCGACTGGCAGCCGCACCAGGGGCTGATGGTGCAGTACGCCGCGTTCGGCAAGATCCCGGCCTACATCAAGGGCGTGTCCACCGAGGTCGTCGGCATCGAAGACGTCGCCGAGGCCTTCCTGCTCGCTGCCGAACGCGGCGGCGTGGGCGAGCGATACATCATCTCCGAGAGTTACATGCCGATGCGTGACATGCTCACCACAGCCGCACGGGCGGTGGGGGCGAAGCCGCCGCGTTTCGGCGTCCCGCTTCCGGTGGTGTACGCGACCGTACGGGTCGCCGGCGTGGTGGCCCGCCTGTTGCGGCGGGAGATCCCGATGAACACCACCGGGATTCGGCTGCTGCACATCATGGCGCCTGCCGACCACAGTAAGGCGTCACGGGAGCTCGGGTGGCATCCGCGGCCCACCGCCGAGTCGCTCGAACGGGCCGCGCGGTTCTACGTCGAGCAGGCACAGAAGATGTCCACGAGATGACCGATGCCGACCTCGTCGAGATCGAGGAGATCAAGCAACTGAAGGCGCGCTACTGCCGTCTTCTGGACACCAAGGACTGGGCGGCGTGGCGCACCCTGTTCGCCGATGACTTTCTCAGTGACACGTCCCCCGCCGGTGGAAAGGTGATCCGAGGCGCCGACGAGTTCGTCGCGTTCACCCGGAAGAGCTTGCGCGGCCAGGCCACGGTGCATCAGGTGCACGCCCCGGAGATCGAGCTGACATCGCCGACCACCGCGCGCGGGGTGTGGGCGCTCGAGGATGTCGTGCGCTTCGGCCCCGGTGTCAACCTGCGCGGCTACGGTCACTACCACGAGACCTACGAGAAGCTCGATGGGCAGTGGCGTTTCACGAGTTCGACGTTGACGCGGTTGCGCGAGGACGTCTTCAACGGACTCTTTGCCGTCTACATCTCCGAGCGGGTGCGCAAACTCATTGCGAAAGCCTCGCGTCGCGCGATGAAGTGAGGGCGGTCAGGACCGGATGAACTCCAGGAGATCCGGGTTGATGACGTCGTGGTGGGTGACGAACGCGCCGTGCGGATAGCCGGGGTAGGTCTTCAGAGTGCCGTTGGGCAGTAGCTTCGCCGACAGCGGACCGGAGTTCTCGTACGGCACGATCTGGTCGGCGTCGCCGTGCATCACCAGTACCGGGATGGTGATCTTCTTCAGGTCCTCGGTGAAGTCGGTCTGCGAGAAGGCGACGATGCCGTCGTAGTGCGCTTTGGCGCCGCCCATCATGCCTTGGCGCCACCAGTTTTCGATGATCGCCTCCGAAGGCTCCACTCCCGGCCGGTTGAACCCGTAGAAGGGGCCGGCCGCGAGCGAGCGGTAGAACTCCGAGCGGTTGGCGGCCAATTGCGCTTGCAGATCGTCGAACACGTCTTTGGGCAGCCCGCCGGGGTTGGCGTCGGTCTTGACCATCAGCGGCGGCACGGAACTGATCAGCACCGCCTTGGCCGCTCGCGCCTGCCCGTGCCGGGCCAGATAATGCGCCACCTCGCCGCCGCCGGTGGAGTGGCCGATGTGGACTGCGTCGTGAAGGTCGAGGTGCTCGACGACAGCGGCGAGATCGTCGGCGTAGTGGTCCATGTCATGTCCGTCGGCGACCTGCGCCGAGCGGCCATGCCCACGGCGGTCGTGGGCGATCACGCGGTACCCGTGTTGGGCGAAGAACAACATCTGCGTGTCCCAGTCGTCGGCCGACAGCGGCCAACCGTGGCTGAACACGATCGGCTGACCCGACCCCCAGTCCTTGAAGAAGATCTCGACGCCGTCGCTGGTGGTGATCGTGGGCATGCTGGCTCCTCCCGGGGAACGTCCGGCTATGCGCACTCTGCCACGCTTGCACTGCTTACGCGCGACTTCTCGTCGCGCTCGTCAGGCGTCCGACAGCGCGGGCGGTCTGACGGCGTCCGGGTCCGGGTTGGCGATCGGCAGGCCCATGAACCGGCGCGCGTTGTCGCCCATGAAGTCGTAGGTGCGACGCACGTCCATGCCTTCGGCGTACTTCCAGAAGCCCTTCGGCTCGGCGAGGCCCTCCGGATGCGGGTAGTCCGAGCCGAACAGCACCCGGTCCCAGCCGACCGTCTCGACGACGTCGGATACACAACCCTCCCAGAACGGGCTCACCCAGATGTTGCGCCGGAACACCTCGTGCGGATGCTCACCGAAGTTCTGTGGCATCTTCCGGTAGAGGTCGTCGAAGTCCTTGAACAGCGGTCCGATCCACGAACTGCCGTTCTCGACGCTGGCGATGCGCAGCTTTGGGAAGCGCGTCAGCGTGCCGTGGCAGATCAGGCTGGTGATCATGTCGGCGATCTCGCGGTGGCCGAGCACCATCCACCGGAACGCGCTCTGCGCCATGAAGTTCTGGGTGTGCGGTGGCTCCCACTGCCCGACGTAGTCGTCGAGCGGGGGATAGCTCGCGTGCAGCACGATGGGCAACCCGGCAGCTTCGACGTCGCGCCAGAACGGGTCGAACTCGGGCAGCGCCGGTGAGCGCCAACCGTGCAGTCCTCGAACCGGTCCCGGCTTCACGAGCGCGACCTTGGCGCCGTTGTCGAGGATGTACTCGAGTTCGCGTTGCGCACCGTCGACCTCGGAGAGGTTGATGATCGGCGTGGAGAAGATCCGGTTCTGGTAGTTGAAGGTCCAGTGTTCGCACATCCACTGGTTGAGGGCGTGGATGATCGCGAGGCTGAGTTGGGGATCATCGGCGGTGGCGTGCTCGATGAGGCTGGCCAAGGTCGGGTAGTTCAATGCTTCGACAACGCCCTGCCGGTCGAGTTCGACGATGCGGTCGTCGGGGTTGCGCGTCGCGGCGGGCGCTTCGATCGCCGGGCCCTGCATCTCGCGCAGCGTCAGGCCTTCGGTGTTCTCGCCGGCGAAGAACTTCTCGTGGGCGCCGGGCGCGGCGACGCGCTCGAACGTCGGATTCGGGATGAAGTCGTTGACGCGGTTGTTGATGACGATGCGGGTGTGCCGGCCGAACTTCGCGAATTGCACGGCGCGCGAGAATTTCTCGGGCAGGTACTTGGTCAGCGCGTCGGCCGTCTCGTACATGTGCTGGTCGGCGTCGAAGATCGGAGCCCCGGTGAATTGGGTCATGGTCACCTCGTCAGGATGGTCGCGGCGGCGGTTCCGGGTGCGCCGTAGAGCTGCGCGAAGCCGACCTTCGGCTCGCCGGGCACCTGGCGATCACCGGCTTCGCCGCGCAGTTGGCGGACCAACTCGTGGATCTGGCGCAACCCCGACGCGCCGATCGGCTCGCCGTTGGCGATGAGCCCGCCGTCGGTGTTGATCGGCAGCGATCCGGTGATCTCGGTGGCCCCGTCGGCCAGCAGCTTCTCCTGGTCTCCGTCGGCGCAGAAACCGCACTCGGCCATGTGGATGATCTCGGCGCCGGCATCGGTGTCCTGCAGCTGGATGACGTCGACGTCCTGCGGTGCCACGCCGGCCTTTTCGAACGCGGCTTTCGCGGCGTAGACGGTGGGTGCGACGTCCTCATCGACGGGTGCGAACGTGGTGTTCACCTCGTAGGCGCCGTACTTACGGGTACGGACCTCGACCGCGCGCAGGTACACCGGTTTGGTGGTGTAGCGCTCGGCGATGTCGGCGCGACACATCACAACGGCGGCCGCACCCTCGTCCGGAGCGCAGAACATGTACTGCGTGAGGGGATAGTTCAGCATCGTGGAGTTGAGGATCTGGTCCTCGGGGATGGGCTTGCGGCGAAACGCGTTGGGGTTCAGTGCGCCGTTGCGGAAGTTCTTGGCCGCCACCTTGGCCAGCGTCTGCTGGGAGATGCCGTGCTCGTGCAGATAGCGGTTGGCCTTCATCCCGAAGAACTGGGTGGTGAGGTACTGACCGTTCTCGGCGTACCAGCGCGGCATGCCGACCAGGGCGGGGTCTTCGGTGAACGCGCCCCGCGGATGTTTGTCCAGACCGATCGCGATGCCGATGTCGTAGTCGCCCAACCGGATTCCGTCGGCGCAGGCCTTCGCGGCGCTGGCCGCGGTGGCGCAGGCGTTGAACACGTTGGTGAACGGGATGCCCGACAGCCCGACCATGCCGACGATCGCGTCGGGGTTGGCCACCGTCCAGCTGCCCCCGGTGGCGAACTGGATGTCGCGCCACTCGAGTCCGGCGTCGGCGACGGCGGCGAAGATCGCGTCGACGCCCATCTCCATCGCGGACTTGCCTTCGAAGCGGCCGAACGGATGCAGTCCGACACCGATGATCGCCACGTCGTGCATGCCTGATCCTCTCTGGTCAACGCCGATCCGACGTGTAACTGTAACTCTTACAGTATCGTAATCGGCGTGGCGCCGGTCATCGAGAACAAGCCGACCTTCTGCCGGATCTGCGAGCCGTTGTGCGGGATGATCGCGACCGTCGAGGACGGTCGCCTCGTAGCGTTGCGGCCGGACAAGGACCACCCGCTGTCCGCCGGTTTCGCCTGCCAGAAGGGCATCGCGTTCACCGAGGTCGTCAACGATCCGGATCGGGTGACGCGGCCGCTGCGCCGCGGGCCGTCCGGGTTCGAAGAGGTGACGTGGGACGAGGCGATGGCCGACATCGCGGCCCGGCTTTCGGCGATCCTGCGCCGCCACGGCTCCGGTTCGGTCGGGTGGTACATGGGCAATCCCGGCGCCTTCAGTTACGCGCACACTTTCGCGGCGCTGTTGTTCATGAAGGGCCTCGGCCGTCACGGTCACTACTTCACCGCGTCGTCGCAGGACACCAACAGTAGGCTCATCGCGAGCCAGTTGCTCTATGGTGTGCCGACGTCGGTGCCCATCCCGGATCTCACGCGAACCGACCTCCTGGTGATGATGGGCGCGAATCCGGTTGTCTCGCATGGCAGTTTTCTCACCGCGCCGCGGATCAAGGACCGCATGCAGGACATCGTCAAGCGCGGTGGGCGCGTGGTGATTGTCGACCCTCGGCGGTCCGAGACCGCCGTGGCGTTCGAATGGCTCGGCATCGTGCCGGACACCGACTCGCTGCTGCTGCTCTCGCTGCTGCAGGTGATGTTCGCCGAAGGGCTGGTCGACGTGGCCGCGGTGAAACGGAAGGCCGACGGCGTGGACTGGCTTCGGGAGCTGTGCCGTCCGTTCACTCCGGAGTCGACTGCCGCCCAGACCGGGATCGATGCGGACAGCGTGCGGGGGCTGGCCCGTGACTTGGTGACCACACCGGGTGCGGCCGTGTACGGCAGGCTCGGCACCTGCGTCGGCAGCCACGGCACGCTGACCACCTACCTGATCGACGCGGTGAATCTGGTGGCCGGCAATCTCGACGTGCCGGGCGGTTCGGTGTTCAGCTCGATGCACACCGTCGGCCAGAAGTGGCAGAACGTCGCGATGGGCGCCGTGATGCGGCGGTCCTACCGGCGCAAGCGCTCGCGGGTCAGCGGGATCCCGAGCGCGATCGGATCGGAGCCTGGCGCGCTGATGGCCAAGGAGATCACGACCCTTGGCGAGCACCAGATCCGGGCGATGTTCGTCTCCGCAGGCAATCCTGTGCTGTCGGTGCCCAACGGTGAGGAACTCGAGGCGGCGTTCGGTGAGCTGGAGCTGTCGGTCGCGCTCGACTTCTACGTCACCGAGACGAGCGCGCAGTGCGACTACATCCTGCCCGTGACGACGATGTACGAACGCGACGATTTCCCGTATACGTTCCAGGGGTTTCAGGCCACGCCGTTCCGTCAGGCGACCGAAGCCGTGTTGGCGCCGGTGGGGGAGGCGCGAGGGGAGTGGGACATCGTCGAGGACCTGGCCCGGCGGTTGGCCGGTCGCGTGCCGGCCTTCGCGGTGTTCTCCGGTGTGCAGAAGGTTCTGCGGCTGTTGGGTTTCGAGGCGTCGCCGCGGACCATGATGGACGCCCTGGTGCGGATGTCGGAGGGCGGCGACAGGTTCGGGTTGCGACGGGGCGGGCTGTCGCTGCGGCGGTTGACCGAGCAGCATCCGCACGGCGTCGTGGTCGCGCCGAACATCCGCACGGGTGTGTTGCGCGAGGCCGTCGGTTATGTGTCGCGCCGGGTTCGGCTCGCCCATCCGGGGATCTCCGCCGAGGTGGAGAAGCTGTCGCGGCGCGCGGTGCCCGACGGCTATCCGCTGCGGATGATCGGGTTGCGCGAGCCGCGCTCGGAGAACTCGTGGATGCACAACTCGCCGCTGTTGATGCGTGGCGATCGTCGTCAGCACGCTCTGATGCACGTCGACGACGCGGCCGAGTTGCATATCGTCGACGGCGACGAGGTGCGGATCGCGTCACCGTACGGCGCCATCACCGTGCCGGTGCTGACGACGAAGGACCTCGTGCCCGGGGTCGTCGCGGTGCCACACGGCTGGGGGCACAAGGGAACTGGGAGTTGGCGGCTGGCCAACCGGGCCGGCGGCGCGAACGTCAACCAGCTGACGTCCAGCGACCCCGCCGATGTCGAGGCGCTGTCGGGCATGGCGTGGCTGACGGGTGTGCCCATCCGCGTCGAGCGGGCGTAGCTTCGCCGCGAGCGACCGCGAAATGCACACCTGTCGCGGCGCGTCCGTGGGCAGACACGGTCGCTCGCGCAGAAGAACGCTACGCGATGGCGCCCTTTTCCTTCAGCGCCTCGATGCGGTCCCAGTCCATGCCGATGTCCATCAGCACCAGCTCGGTGTGCTCGCTGGCCTGCGGCGCACGCGTCGTCTCCAGCGGCTCGTGGTTGAACTGCACTGGGCCGCGGACGACCTTGAAGGGCTCGCCCCCGTCTGCCGCCTCGACCTCGACGACCATGTCGTTGGCGAGCGCCTGCTCGTCGGTGGTCAGATCGAGGAAGCTCTGGAACGGCGCCCACTGGCCCTTCATCGTCTTCAGCCGTTGGCGCCAGTACTCGAACGGCTTGCTGCGAATCTTCTCACGAATCAAATCCACTGCGGCGGCCGCGTTTTCGATCAACGGCATCACGTCGCTGAAACGGGGGTCGTCGGCGAGCTCTGGCAGTTCCAGGTGTTCGAACGCGTCGCGGATGTATCCCGTCGGGCTGACGATGCACAGGTTGATCGTGCCGCCGTCGGAGGTCAGGTAGTTGGCCATGAACGGGTTCACGCTCGGTCCCGTCGCATCGGGCATCAGCGAGCGCATGGTCTCGCCGGTCTCCATGCCCTGTGTCATGCTGGCACCGCCTGCCCACCACGCCGTGCTCAGCAGCGAGACGTCGAGTTCGACCGCCTCGCCCGTACGCATCCGGTGAAACAGCGCGGCCGAGATCCCTCCTGCGATGTTCATCCCGCCGATCGAGTCGCCGAACGCCGGGATGCCCTGCGACAGCGCGCCGCCGATCTCCTCGGGGGTCAAGGCGTGCCCGACTCCGCTGCGCGTCCAGAACGCGGTGCCGTCGAAACCGCCGGCGTCGCGCTCGGGTCCCTTGTCGCCGTAAGCGCTGCCGCGCGCGTAGATGATGTCGGGGTTCGCGGCGCGAATGTGCTCGACGTCGAACTTGTTCTTCTGCCGTTGGGCGGGAAGATAATTGGTGAGAAAGACGTCGGAGGTCTTGGCGATCTCGTAGAGCACCTCCTGACCCTCCGGGATCGACACGTCGATGCCGACGCTGCGCTTACCGCGGTTGGGGTGTTCGATCAGCGGATGGCGATTGGGGTCGAGTTGGAATCCGCCCATGTTGATGAAGCCGCGCTGAGTGTCACCGCGCACCGGGTGCTCGACCTTGATGACGTCGGCGCCCCAATCGGCGAGGATCGCCCCCGCGGCCGGAACGAACGTGAACTGTGCGACCTCGAGGACGCGCACGCCCTCCATGACCTTGACCAAATCGGCTCCCTCGTACGTGGTGCTCCGGCTGTTGGGTAAACTTACTGTAAGCATTACAGTTAGTCGTCCCGCAAAGAGAGTCTACGAGGTGCCGGTGAGTGACGTCGACGAACGGACCGAGACCAGCATCGAGGTCGGCGAGCGCGCCGCGGGACGCGCCGAACCGCGGATGCTCATCGACGGGCAACTCGTGTCATCGGCCTCCGGTGCACAGTTCGACAACCTGAGCCCGGCCACCGGCCGACTGCTGGGGAGTACGGCCGCCGCCGAAGCCGAGGACATGGATCGTGCGATCGCGGCCGCCCGCCACGCCTTCGACGAGACCGACTGGACCACCAATCGACGCCTGCGCGCGCGGTGCCTCGATCAGCTGCAGGCCGCGATCGAAGCCGAACAGGAAGAGCTGCGCGAGGAGCTGATCGCCGAGGTCGGCTGTCCGGCGATGACAACCCAATCCGCACAATTGAATTGGCCGTTGGCAGACGGCTTACGGTACCCCGCGCGCCTGATGCTCGACTTCGAATGGGAGCGCACGCTCGAGGGCGGTGGACTCTTCGGTGACCGGAACGTGCGCACTGTCGTCAAGGATCCGGTCGGCGTCGTCGCGGCGATCACCCCGTCCAACTTCCCGATCGAGGTGATCCTCAACAAGCTCGGACCCGCACTCGCAACCGGCAACACCGTCGTGCTCAAGCCCGATCCGAACACGCCGTGGAACGCCACCCGGCTCGGCAGGCTCATCGCCGAGCACACCGACATCCCACCCGGCGTCGTCAACGTGGTGCCCACCCCGTCGAACGACGTGGCCGGCCTGCTCGGCACCGACCCGCGTGTCGACATGATCTCGTTCACCGGCTCCACCGCCGTGGGCAAGCTGCTCATGCGGCAGGGCGCCGACACCATGAAGCGGATGTTCCTGGAACTCGGCGGCAAGTCGGTGTCGATCGTGCTCGACGACGCGCCACCCGCGGCGATCATCGGATCCGCGGTCGGGGTCTGCGTTCACGCGGGACAGGCATGTGCTGCGACGACGCGCATGCTGGTGCACCGGTCGCGCTACGACGAGGCCGTCGACACGATCACCGCGGCCTATCAGGCTGTGCCGGTGGGGGATCCGGTCAATCCCGACACCCTGGTCGGGCCGGTGATCAGCGCGGCGCAGAAGACGCGGGTCCTCGACGCGATCGAGCAGGCGCGCGCCGATGGCGCCGAGATCACCGCGGGCGGCGGTTCTGTCGCCGATCTGCCCGAGCATCTCGCGAACGGACACTACGTGGCGCCCACGGTGATCGTCGGCGTCGACAACAGCGCGGCGATCGCTCAGCAGGAGGTGTTCGGCCCGGTGCTGGTGGTGCTGCCGTTCGATGACGACGACGAGGCGGTGCGGATCGCCAACGACAGCGCATACGGATTGGCGGGCGCCGTTTCGTCGCGCTCACTGGAGCGGGGGATGGCGATCGCCCGTCGCATCCGCACCGGTTCGTTCGGGGTCAACGGCGGCATGTTCTACGGGGCGGATGCGCCGTTCGGCGGCTTCAAGAGCAGCGGTGTCGGACGGCAGTGTGGCGTCGAGGGTTTCGAGCAGTACCTCGAGACGAAGACGGTGGCCTACCGGGCGCCGAAGACGGGTGCTACGCCGCCGCGATGATCGCTTCGGCGTGGTCAAGAATGCTGTCGAGGATGTAGCCGAAGTCGATGTCGTCGGCGAACCCGATGTAGCGGCCACCGTCGTCGCGCTGGGCGGGGAAGCCCTCGGTGCGTTCCTGGAGTCGCTCGAGAACCACCGAACCCCGGATGTGCACCGAGATCGCGCCATACGTCTCGGCCGCCTGGTCGACGGTGAGCCCCGCTTCGACCAGTGCCCCGATCGGCTGCCCCAGTTTCTGCAGCGCACCGTGCATCGCCCGGTGTCCGTACTGCCCGCGGATCAACACCAGATCGCAGAGGATCGGGTCAGCGCGGAACCGCTTGCGCATGGTCAAGGCGTGATCGCGCAACGACTCTCGCCAATTCGACGCCGAGATGGTCGGCACCGTGAACTCGAACCGCTCCAACGCCCGGTCGGTCATCGCGTCGAGAAGATCGTCCTTGCGGCGGAAGTACCAGTAGATGCTGGTGACGCCGACGCCGAGGTGCTTGGCGAGCTGCGGCATGCTCAGGTTCTCGATCGAGACCTCCTGTGCGACCTGCAGTGCGCCCTCGAGGATCTCCTCGGCACTGATCGAGCCGCGGTCACGGCGCTGGCGGGTACGGCCGCTCGCGGCTTTGGCCACGGATCAGCCGACCGGATCGAACGTCACGGGGAGCGCGGTGGGTGACCGGAAGGGCTGACCGGCGATGTGTGGGTTGTCGTCGGTGACGAGTTCGATGTTGGTGAGCCGGTCCAGCAGGCATTCCAGCGCCACCCGGGTCTCCATGCGTGCCAGATGCAGACCCATGCAGGTGTGCTCACCCGCGGCGAAGGAGATGTGCGGTATCCGCTTCCGGAAGATGTCGAACTCCTCGGAACGCTCCCAACGGTTCTCGTCGCGGTTGGCCGATCCGATGCATACGTCGATCACCGAACCCTCGGGGAGAATGACACCTTCGAGTTCGGTCTCCTCGGTCGCGTAGCGCTGCACGGTGGTCAACGGCGTCTCGAACCGCAGGCCTTCTTCGATGGCCGGGCCGATGAGCTCCCGGTCGGCCTGTACTGCGGCGAATTGTTCGGGACGGGTGAGCAAGAGGTACAGCAGGTTTCCCGACGACCGGTAGGTGGTTTCCAGGCCGGCGGGAAGCAGCAACCGCAGGAACGAGTAGATGGACTCGTCGCTGAGTTTCTCGCCGTCGATCTCGGCGGTGACCAAGTCACCGATGATGTCTTCGGTCGGCTTGGACCTGCGCTTGTCGATCTGCGCCAGAAAGTAGTCCTTCAGCGCGGCGGACGCCTCGAATGCGCGCTTGTATCGGACGTGGTAGCTGATCAGTTCGACGGCCCGCTTACGAAACCATGGCAGGTCGTCCTCGGGCAGGCCCAGCAGCTTGGAGATGACGCGGGTCGGGAACTCGAACGTGAAATCCCGAACCAGGTCGGCGCGCCCGTCGTCGATGAACTCGTCGATCAGCGCGGTGACCACCGGGCGGACGACCTCGGGTTCCCAGCGCGCCAACGACTTCGACTTGAACGCCGAGGACACCAGGTTGCGGTGGTCCCAGTGCTTCTTGCCCTCCATCGCCAGGATGGTCGGTCCGATGAACAGGCCGATGGTGTTGTCGTAGATATGTGAGTTGAAGACCTTGCCGTCGCGGAAGACTCGGTTGACGGCGTCGAAAGACACGGCCGCATACAGGTTTTCCGGCATCGCCTCCGGCGCCTGGGACCAGTCCATGACGCTGCCGCGAAACACGCCGCTGGTTTCCCGCCGCTTCTGCGCGAACAAGGGGTAGGGGTCTCGCAGCAGGTCGAAGGTCTCGTCGACCGTGACATCCTGTACGGGGCTATCCACGGCTGATCTCCATCGTCTGATCCGGACAGGTAACCTGCATGGGTACTGTAAAGCTTACAGTATAGGGCTACGTGACGATAGTTCCTGTTCTCAGAGCTGCACTGGTGCGCCCGCGAGCATCGAGATGATGAAGCCGGCGTCGACCTGGAGGTCCTGGCCGGTGATCCACCCGCGTCCGGGGCGCCGAGAATCCTTGGAGCCGGGTGGACGAAATAGTGCCGCCTCGGAGATCAAAATCGGCTAATTCTGGGCGACGCGCCCTGGTCGGTGGTTCACTTCCCTGGTTCAGTGTGACTCAGTCAGCTCATATGATGATTCCTGAACGTGAGGAGTGACCATGGACAACGCGCGTGTCGCCGCGGCGGCGATCACCGCAGCGGCGATGGGACTGTGCGGCATTGCGGCATCGACGGTGGCGTCCGCGGAGACGTACGGCATCGAGCTCGAGGGCGACTTTGCGGTGACCTCGGATGGAGATAGGGCAAAGACGAACAGCGTTTACTTCGACCAAGCTACGGTGAACAGCATCTGGACGATATCTTCGACCTGTTCGAGCCCGACTGCATGCACGGGCGAGGTCACCAGTGATCGAGGTTGGACCGCGCCCCTTGAATACACGGTCGACCGCTGGATCGTGCGCCGAACTATCGAGAACTGGGTGCCTTGTCCAGACGGTACGGCGGCCCCCGGGGCTCAGATGTTCATGTTCTATCCAGTCGACGCCAGCGGCCTCCGGAAACCGGAATCAAACATCTTGACCGGCTCCGACACCACGAAGGGACCCAGTGGAGCTTGCGGCACCAACGCCAGGGTCGTCATCACGATGCCGCTGCACATGCGAAAGCTCGCCTGACTGTAAACGCTGCGCCCGCTCGGTAGCCGTACTGGATGCCGCATCGACATCTTCCAGCGACGCATCGGCAACCGACGGCAGCCAACGGCCGGTTTCCGAACTCCTGCTCAGAAAATCCGAGTTTGGCCCTCGATGGCTGGAACTGTCTCAGGGAGATGGTAGGTCGCGATGCCGTTGCCGAACATCACGGCTTCTCTTGCGTGCTGCGGCAGGTGCTTGACGAGCCAGCGTGGATCGTCGAACGTCCAGTGCGGGTAGTCCGAACTGAACATCAAGATCTTCTCGCATTCCATCCACTCGAGCGCCTTGGTGAGCTCAGTCTTATCCTCGGGGTAGTCAAGTGGCTGGGTGGTGAACTTGATGTGGTCCTTCACATAATCGGAAGGTCTCCGCTTGATGTCCATCCAGGACTTGCGGGCTTCATAGATGGCGTCCATCCGCCACATCAGCGGCAGAATCCAAGTAAAGGCATGCTCGATGAATACGATTCGCAGCGTGGGGAATCGGTCGAAAACCCCGTCGAAGATCAGGCTCATCACCTGATTGGCCGCCAGCAATGAATAGGTGACCATGAAATCGTGGTTATAGCTGGGGAAGCCCACCGGTGGCTGCGGGAGCTCCTCATGCTGGCCTCGTCCTAAATGGCAGCTCACGGTGATGTCATGTTTGGTGGCCGCGTGCCACACGGCGTCATACTTCGGGTCTCCCCATGACGGCCGCGGCTCGGCGTTGATAAGGATCTGTGCCATGTAAGGGTGGTCGGCCCAGCGCTCGATCTCGCGGGCCGCACCTTCAGGGTCTTCGATCGCCACACAGATGGAGCCTCGCCAACGTTCGTGCCAGTTGTTGTGGCTATCGAGCCAATGATTGGCCTGCCAAGTGTTATTCGCATAGCAGATGGCTGCTGTCGCTTCCGCCAAGCGGCAGGATGCGTGAATTGGTTCGAGAACGGCTATGTCGGCGCCGGCCTCCATAATCAACTGCTTGAAGGCAAGATCGGGGTCGCTGCCGGCGAACTCGCCGTCGGAGGGGAACGCGTCCACTCGCATTGCGGATGCGTGTGCGTAATCGGGTGCGTCATAGAAGATTTGCTCACCCGCCTTCCGCGTCAAGAAGTAGCTGCTACGCCACGGCTCCGGTATGTACTGAATCAGCTCGCCACTGCGTGGCGCCGGATGCACATCTGAGTCGACACACCGAACGGGTATCCGTTCGCTTGGAGCGACCCGTTCCTGGATTTGTCGCGTGGCCATCGCCGTCCCTACCCTCGATTTCTACCTCGCTGAGGCCTACCGCGGGGCGTCGCGGCTTAACCGCTTGACGCCACTGCGAGCTTCGCCGGACACGCCGTAGGCCAGCCGACCGGCAGTCTCAAAACACAACGCTAAGTCGCGAGATACGACCTAGTCAACTATTTCTATGTTATCGTCTTGGCCGACGTGGTTCGTGGCCACATCCCGTCCTGTCGTGCGCAAGATCTCGGAAAACCATGGGGGCCGACGCAGTGGAGATTCCCAAGAAGACCCTCCGCGACTTGGACCTCGGCTGAATGGTCCAATCCGATGTCGACATGGTGAGCCGGCGAGAGCACTCAACGAGACCGGCGATGTCGCCGCGTGCGTACGCTGCTCTGGCGCCGGACAGGCCGGCGATCATCATGGGATTGACCGGCGAGACGGTGACCTATCGCCAACTCGAGGACCGGTCAGCTCGGCTGGCTGGGGCGCTTCGTTCTCGCGGTCTGGAGGCCGGCGATCACGTTGCTGTCCTGATGGGTAACAACCGCTCCTTCCTAGAAGCCGTTTGGGCGGCGCAGCGCTCCGGCCTCTACTACACCACGGTAAATAGTCACCTGCGCCCTGGTGAAGTCCAGTACATACTCGATGACAGCGGGGCCAAGGCCCTGATCTCCGATGTGGCGCTGGCTGAGGTGCTCTCGCGCCTGGATACATCTCGAATACCGGTGCGTATAGCTACAGGTGGTGGGTTCGATTCTTTCGAACGCTACGAAGAGGTACTGGCCGCGGACCCCTCCTTTACCATCGGTGAGGAGCGCGAGGGACGCGAGATGCTTTACTCCTCGGGCACCACCGGACGTCCAAAGGGCATACGTAAGCCGCTACCTGACAATGCATTCGGCGATCCAGAATCGGTGCCTGCGCAGATCGCGCTGAGTCTGACTGCGGATTACCCCAGGGGCGACGCGGTGTATCTGTGCCCAGCACCGCTATATCATTCCGCGCCACTTGTCGGGTCGATGTCCTGGCATCGAGTCGGCGGCACGGTCGTCGTGATGGAGAGGTTCGATCCGAGCGAATGTCTCGAACTGATCGAACGCTATCGCGTCACGCACGCGCAGTTTGTGCCGACGATGTTCGTGCGCATGCTTCGGCTTCCAAGAGCGGAGCGCGAGCGATACGACGTGTCCAGCCTCCGCAGAGTTCTGCATACGGCGGCACCTTGTGCTGTCGCGGTGAAGCGGCAGATGATCGACTGGTGGGGGCCGATCATCGACGAATACTACTCGGGAACCGAAGATCTCGGCGCCACGTTCATATCGTCCGAGGAGTGGCTGGCCCACCCAGGTTCGGTCGGGCGACCGACGGAAGAATGCCGGATCCTGGGCGAGGGGGGCGACGAGCTACCCCGAGGCGAGGTTGGCATTGTGTACTTCTCCGGTGGCCGCCCCTTCGAATACCACAATGATCCCGTCAAGACGGCCTCGGTGAGCAGCGGCGGCCGGTGGCGAACGTTGGGAGACATGGGATTTCTCGACGAAGATGGCTATCTCTATCTAACCGACCGTCAGGCGAACATGATCGTGTCGGGGGGCGTGAATATCTATCCCCAAGAGGTCGAAGATATCCTCATGGGTCATCCCGCAGTCAACGATGTCGCGGTAATCGGGGTGCCTGACGAGGAGATGGGCGAAACGGTCAAAGCAGTTGTACAACTGGCTTCAGACGTCGCTGCTGACTCTGTTCTCGAATCGCGGCTCATCGCATTCTGTCGCGCCGAGTTGGCCACCTACAAGTGTCCGCGGACGGTTGACTTCGTCGGCAGTCTACCCAGAGATCCCAACGGCAAACTTTACAAGCGGCTGCTTCGCGACCGGTATTGGGAGGGCCACGAGACACGTGTGGTCTGAAGGGCTGCGTGAGAGGAGAACCCATATTGGAGAATGCAGGGGCGACCGAAGGGACGACTGCACCGCCCCCCCTGACGTTCGGTTATCTGTACGACTTTCGCAATCCTGAGCAGTGGCATCGCCCTTGGGAGGCGATTTACGAGGAGACGTTGGACGTCGTCGCATGGACCGAGAGCGTCGGATTTTGTGGCGCGTGGGTACCCGAACATCATGGCGCCGACGATGGATATATGCCTACGCCTCACCTCGCACTGGCGGCAATCTCCGCCCGGACTAAACACATTCGCCTCGGTGCGGCGGTCGCGATTGCACCGCTCTATCATCCGGTGCGCTTCGCCGAGGAATGTGCTGTTCTGGACTTATTGTCCAACGGGCGACTCGAGACCGCCGTCGGAATCGGATACCGGCGGCGTGAATACGAGATGAACGGTGAGGCCTTCGGCAGGCGAGGTAGCCGATTTGACGAGTTTCTGGACATCGTTTGTGCGTTGTGGACGGGTGAAACTGTGAACTTCACTGGACGTCACTATGCCCTTCAGAACGCACGGATCGTACCCCCGCCGCCCCGCCGGAAGATCCCGCTCTACATCGGAGGCTTCGTGGAGAAGGCGATGCAGCGGGCTGTCAAGTACGCCGACGGCTATTTCGGTAACGAAGAGCTGTGGGATCTCTACTTTGAGACGGCGGCTCAAGCCGGCAGGGATCCCGCCGGGATCGCTATCCGGGTACCAGGGCTTTTTCTGACCGTCGCGGAGGACCCCGAGAGGGCCATGAACGAACTATCGCCCTACTACCATCATGTCTACAGGTGCTACAGCAATTGGATGAATGAGGACAATGCCCTTGGGATGGACGGCTCGATGGATCCGATGGACCTCGACGCGTTTAAGCAGAGCGGCATCCTTCAAATCCTCACACCCGACGATGCCGTCACCTACTTCAAAGCGCTCAAAGAACGGATGCGGATCGACCACTTCATGATGATGAGACCGCCCGGTCTGCCCGCAGCTCGATTCATCGAGTATGCACAGCTGTTCGCGGACAGGGTGATTCCGTCAGTGCGCTGACAACCTGATCGCCACGATCGACGCGCGAGGTCGGCTACGAACGGCTTCCCTCTGATGGGAATCCAACGTCAGTCAGCCGTAAGAGAACGGATGAAAGCTGTGTTCACGAGACTACGATCACAGCTTCGAGCACCAGCCCATAGGCGTTTTTATGCACGAATGAATCCATATGTCACATCGCCTCCGAAATCGTGTACTGAGAAGGAACAGTCAATGCCTCCAACGTTCAGCGAAAGAGTCCGCATCGTCACTGAGTTCCTGGACAGCATCGGCCGCCTGGATTTCGCGCGGGTGGCCGCTTGCCTTGCCGAAAACGCAGTCATGTTCCTACCTTTCGTGGACGGCGTGCCGCCCGTGCAGGGACGTTCCGCGATCGCCGATCATTTGCGGAACTCCGTGCCCCTGATGTTCGACTCAATGAACTTCACGTATGACGACTGGTATGACATCCGCGATGCCGACTCCGTTATCGTGGAGTACCACAGCGAATGCCCGCAGAAGGGGACCAGCGAGATCTACCGGAACAGCTATATCACCGTCTTCAGATTCGAGCGCGGCAAGATCAGCCTTTATAAAGAGTATTTGAACCCTTTGAGGTTCGCGGGGTTCACCGACCCCACGGCGGAATCATAAAGCGTTACTTCGCGATCCTGCGGAACGCTCCGGCAGCCGGACCCCCTGAATCCGATGTGGGGCAGATGACCAACTCTTCTCCGGGTGACCGGCGGCCGTACTCGCGGATCTAAAGACAACGACCTAGTCACCTACTGCCGGCGGGGTCGTCGACCGTCGGCTCCCTGGAAACGACGATACTTCCGAACTGGGCAGACATATAAAACGAGCCAGGCTCCTGTTTGACCCGGCGTATTCCCAGGCAACAGGGCGCTTACTGACATACTTGCCCGTTGCGGAGCTGAGATGAAACGGTTAAGGTAATACATGGGGCGCGGCCGTGCTGGCCCCTGCGGGATCCAAGGAGATGCAGAAATGTCGGTTGGGAGCCGCTTCGGCGTCGTCCAAGCGTGCGGCGACAGGTGCCGACGGCTTCAACAGTCAACCCTGCCTACTCGACCTCCTGTTGCCAACGGACTGCGTCCAGGTTCCTGCCTAGCTCTCCTAAAACCATCTGCAAATCGTCGGTCACGCAGGCACTCATCGTGTAAGCGCTCGCCGTACGTCCGCCGGCGCATGACGGGAGAATGGCATCTTGTCTTTGGTTACCGACAATGGCGCGGAGTAATGTCGCCGCGTCGGGAGATAGCTAGTCGTCAACAGGCGGGAATTGGCATATGACTGAAGTCAGAACCGATTACCGCTACTTACAAGTCGAACACGCCCTGCGCAGGGACATCGCAAACGGCGTATATCCCGTTGGATCGCGGTTACCGACCGAGCATGAATTATGCCGCCTGTTCTCGGTGAGCCGCTATACCGTGCGAGCGGCTCTGCGGGGTTTGCGTGACGACAAGCTTGTGTATTCCCAACCCAGATCGG
The DNA here is from genome assembly GCA_900637135.1 of Mycolicibacterium flavescens. Lineage (NCBI taxonomy): Bacteria > Bacillati > Actinomycetota > Actinomycetes > Mycobacteriales > Mycobacteriaceae > Mycobacterium > Mycolicibacterium flavescens. The sequence continues at coordinate 3,691,597 of LR134353.1, read as the reverse complement.
GGACGTTGGTTCTCGAGCCGCCGAGCAGAGCATGTCGTGACACGATGACCATCGAAGACCTACTGAAGTTCGCTGCGTCTTCTCGGTTGATTATCGAGTCCCTCGAGTTCGTCACCATCACCCCCGAACTTCAGGACCGAACCGGATTGCGTGCCGACCAGAAATGGTTGTCAGTCAGTGGCTTTCGGATGGCGGAACGCGGAGAGATTCCTGCGTGGTGGATTCCTACGTGGTGGATGGAGTATTACATCAATCCGTGCTTCGCTGACGTTGGTCGGCTGCTCGGAAACCATGTTGGCCCCGTGCTCACGCTCATTGAGGACGTGTTTGGAGTCGCCGTCGTTGAAGCCGCCGAGGAAGTTGCGGCCACTGTAATTGCACCTGAACTCGCAGCTGGGTTGAATGCCCCTCGAGGAGCACCCGCCTTACAGATCCGACGTACGTACTCGACATCGGAGGGCATGGTCGCCCAAGTGACCATTGATACGTATCCAGCATCGCGGTTTCGTCGTTCACTAACGATCCAACGAGATTGAGCATGATGATTGCAGAACTCCGACGCTCCCAGTCCGAAGAAGCTTCGGTTGCTGGCTCAAGGGCGACACGGACTCGGAGTCGTCCCACGCGCACAGCTGAATCGACGAAGGTTGCGATCGATGGGCATCCGTGATGAGTGATCCATTTGATCCTGCCGCTATCGCGCGTGCTTTCTCGGAGCACAGATTCGACGACACATTTGTCCATCTGGCTCAGGAAGTTTCGTGGACTATCGTTGGGTATGCAGTCCTGCAAGGGGCCGCGGCGGTTAAGCAGATGTGCCGAGATACCCAGAGATCTCTGCAGGAGATCACAACGACATCGGACCGGTGCGTGACGGTAGCTCAAAATGGAGTCGTGGTGGTAGACACGATTCGTCGCTACACAAGCCTTGACTCCGTCACCATGGTCGCTGCTTGCAACATCTACGAATTCGTCGGCAGCAAAGTAGCTGCGATCACTTCCTACGCCGTCGAAGTCGACGCCGAGACCGACGGTGCGCCGGCGCACCCGTCGTAGGCGACGTGGCCGCTTCGTGACGGTGAAAACCCCAGAGAAGATGATGGAGTTCGGCGGTGCGGCCGAAATAGTCTCCGTGTCAGGGGATTTGAGATGAAACCTCTTGCAGGCAAAGTCGCTGTAGTCACCGGCGCCAGCCGCGGGGTCGGTAGGGGCATTTCTTTGGCGCTAGCGGAAAAGGGCGCCACGATATATGTCACTGGCCGGACGTTCGGGGAGAAAACCGCCGCCCTCGGCGGGACTGTTACCGGGACCGCCGCCGAAGTTGATAGGCGCGGCGGCAAGGGCATCGCTGTGCAGGTCGATCATGCTGACGACAAGCAGGTCGAGGCGCTGTTTGAGCAGGTTAGCCGTGAGCAGGGGCGCCTCGACCTTCTGGTCAACAACGCGATATCCATTCCGGTCGAACTGACGCAGCCAGGCGGCTTCTGGGAAAAGCCCGTATCGAACTGGGAAATGATCGACGTCGGCGTGCGGTCCAACTACATCGCAGCCTGGCATGCCGCGCAGATTATGGTCTCCCAGAAGTCAGGCCTCATTGTTGCGCTGTCAGGGTATGTCGGTGTGACATATACCTACAGCGTGATTTTCGGAACCTGCAAGTCGGCAACCGACCGTATGGCAAGAGACATGGCCATCGAATTGAAACCGCACAACGTGGCCTCATTGTCACTGTGGCAAGGGTTTACCTACACCGAACGCGCTCAGAGAAACCTGGGTACCGTCCCAGGCGCCGAGTCACAACTCCACAGTGCCGTCGGCAGCTCGGTGGAGTTCCCTGGCCGCGTTATTGCCGCACTTGCCGAAGATCCTGACACCATGAAGCGAACGGGCGGGACTTTCATCAGTGCTGAGCTGGCGATGGAATACGGCATCACGGATATCGACGGTCGAGTGATCCCCTCATTGCGTCATATACGTGGTGCGCCAATCTGGACACCCGTGTAAAGGACGCACTGTCGCAGGCGTAACGTTCGACCAATATCCGACTACGAAAATATTTCGGCGCAGCGATCCCGCTCACTGAGAGCTTGCGCGCAAGCGTGATGCCGATTTGATCGCCCGACCGTCGTTGCGGCTCTTCACTCGTCGCTGGCGGGGATTTAGCGGATCAGGTAGCCATGTTGTGCGGCACTGTTTCCCTCGCTTTGTTGCGCATGTATCGCAGGCCGGGTTGTGGCCACCGGGTTCTCGATCGACGGCACAGGCGAGGTGCTTAAATCTAATGCGCTTGGTTTGACAGTATGAAGCGTGACAGTATGACCTCGGCGCTGCCGATGCCTTTACCTGCCATACTTCGTCTCGCGCCCACGCGATCACGCCGGGTGGGAGTTACAGAGTCGGCGCCGAAGGAGGCAAAGTCGTATGACAACGCTGCGGCCGAGCAGCCCGGACGGCAGGTGCCGGCATGAATGACCGACGCGGCGAGCCCCCGTGGGTACGATTTGAGGGCACTATCATGTCAACCGCGCGCGTCATGCGCCGCGCTTATGACCAGGCATTTTCGGATATCGGTATTAACCTGGCAGAAGCGACGATATTAGCTCATTTGGTCGACGGTCAGCTTACTCAATCTGAGCTCGCTCGACGCGTCGGAACAAGCCGTGCCCGCATTGGTGGTTCGATCGATTCGCTGGTACCAAAAGGGGCAGTCCGACGAGTGGCTCATGCGACGGATAGACGGGTGTGGTTGGTGACTCTCACTGACGAGGGCCGCGCGATCTGGGAGCGTTCCGTTGCAGCCGACCGTGAATTACGCAAGCGGATCCGGGTCGGGACTACGAAGAAGCAGCGCGAGGAGATCGATAAGGTCCTGACGCTGATTCAGAAGAACGTCGTCGATATTCTCGGCGCTTAGAAGCGCATCTATTGGTATAGGGTCGTGCGGTCTGCACGTCAATCCGAATCGCAGGCGAAAACACTTCACCCTCTCTAGGTGTTACCTCGGCAGGGGGTGCCTCGGTAGCTTGCGGAAGTTTCGCGCATTGAGTTGGCGCGGATCCCGGCCGTCCGAGCATCTCAACTCGGTATATATGACCTCCGAGAACGCGACGAGGCACTGTCGACGGCTCTCCGGCGGAGGTTATTTCGTGGAGTAGCGGGGCGTGGTCCGGGAGGTACGCCTGCAAATCGAAGCTTCGTCGGTCCCCTCGTACGAATCATCGTGTCAACCACAGATCCCAGAAACATGTGACCTAGGCGCTCTGGTAGAGCGCTGGCCTGCGCTGCGGCCGCCCGAAGGCCGAGATATCGGTAGTGCGAGGATATTTCGTTGCAAGAGGCTCAGAGCTAGTCGTAGGCCGGGCAGTTGACAGATTTCAGAGTTGTCACGCATAATATTGTCACGCTGTATACAAAATCGACCCAAGGTTCGTGTGTCATCGGAATACACAGCAGACGACCGGTCCGTGGCCAGTCGCGGACACTGTCGGTCGGCGCACAGCAGGGGAGGGGCCAGGTGGGCTTTGGTTGGTCGCTGCGCGACGACGTTGTGCAGCGGGTCGCTGGCCCCGGCGCTGTGAGCACCAGCCGACGGATCGATTGCCTACGCGACCCGGCTTATAACCGGCAAGGACGTCGGCAGCAAATGGCTGCTCCGCACCGGGAAGGAAGGTGTGCGTCATGAGCGAGCGAGTTCATGCGGAAATGGACGGGCTTACCGATGAGGATCTGGGCGAACCGCTGACGTATCCGGTCGACGCCTTCATCTCGCGGGAGTACGCCGCGGCCGAGGGAGAATTGCTCTGGTCCAAGGTTTGGCAAATGGCCGCTCGGGTGGAGGACATTCCGAAAGTCGGCGACTTTATCACCTATAACATCGGCGATGAATCGATCATCATCATGCGCACGGCGCCCGAGAGGCTCAAGGCCTACTACAACGTCTGCCCCCACCGCGGTCGGCAGTTGATCAACACACCCGATGACGTCAATTGTGTGACCGGCAAGAGGACGACATTCGTTTGTGCATTCCATGGTTGGGCCTTCAACCGCGAGGGGCAGAACATCCACGTTCTCGACGGGGACGACTGGAAGGGCGCGCTGTCCGACGAACGTACCTGCCTGTCTCAAGTCAAGGTGGATACCTGGGGCGGGTGGATATACATCAACATGGACCCCTACTGCGAGCCACTACGGAGTTTCTTATCGCCTGCTGCCCGCATCCTCGATCACTTTGAGTTCGAGAAGATGCGCTACAAGTGGCGCCAGTGGACGGTCTACCCGTGCAACTGGAAGACCGCCATCGAGGCGTTCATGGAGCCCTACCACGTCGCAGGCACGCATCCGCAGTTGCTGAAATACGGTCAGTACTACGCCTATAGCAGGCCCTACGGCTTTCACGGTGTAAGCGGTTTCGACGAACGCGACCCCGGGATGAAAATGAGTCAGAGTAGCTCGGTGACACGCGCCGGTCTGGGCGACCCCCGCGTGTCGACATACGAGCTGGCCCGGGAAAACTACGAGACGGTGAACTACGCGGCCTCCACCGAGACGTTAGTGAACGCGGCCAAGCGCCTGGTGGACGAGCTGCCGGAGGGCACCCCCGCGCCCGACGTAATCAAGCACTGGTTGGCATCGGCGAAGGCCGATGACGCGGCACGCGGTGTGATCTGGCCAGAGATTCCGCCGGAGGTGATGGCCGAGGCGGGGCTTGCATGGAGCCTATTTCCGAACCAGACGATACTGCAGGGCGTCACTTTCGCGCTGTGCTACCGTGTCCGTCCCTATGGGGACGACCCCAATAAATGCATTTTCGAATCCTATGCGTTAGAACGCTTTCCAGAGGGTAGCGAGCCGAAAGCGGAATGGGTCCATGCGGCGCCTACCGCAGAAAACTGGGGTTCGGTGTTAGCGCAGGACTTCGCGAACATGCAGTGGGTGCAGAAGGGCATGAAATCCCGGGGCTTTCGCGGCCCTTTGCCCAACCCTCACCAGGAGCAGAAGATTACGAACTTCCACCGGCATCTCTCGAGATTCATGGGCCGTGGTGCGCCAAGAAAGCTGGATATGACGGGTCAACATGCCGGTGCTGCGTTTTGACGGCGCCGAGGTCCGTACGCATGGTCTTGGGGGCAATTGGACCTCAGTCACGGAATAGCCTTGGACGTGCCCGCCTGGTGAACGCGGGTGCGGAAGTATGCGATTCGTATCGCGGCGGCGGCAGTATCCGGGTCTCGCGAGGCTCTGAGCCTTACCGGCCACAGTACCCAGTGGGTCCTGTGACGACTCCAAGAGAACTGAAGCCTTGCCCAGGAGTCACCAGCCCCAGCCCAGCCAGGCAGATTTACCTTCAAAGACTGAAGAAAGGCTAGACCCTACATGACACAAATTGTGGAGTCCGAGGAACGTTTTCCGTTGATTACTTCCGAGGCCCTTGACGAATTGCGGTCGAGGATCGGTGAGCCGTTCGAGCGGCCGGCCCCTCACGTCACCGAGGCAACGGCCGATTCGATTCGACACTGGGCACTTGGTATTGGCGACGAGAACCCATTGTGGCTTGACCCTCAATACGCGCGCAGCTCCCGATGGGGTGAAATTATCGCGCCGGGTACGTTCCTTTATGCCTTCGACCGGGTGGTCAGCGGGTACGTCAGTGGTATGCCCGGTATCCACGCGATGTTTGCCGGCACGGATTGGAAGTGGCACAGGCCGATACGCCTCGGGGACCGAATCGAAGCGCAGCCCGTTTTGAAGGACTTGCTGGAACTCAAGAGCAACTTCTCTGGACGGTCTGTAAAACAGACGTATCACGTGAGTTTCGTCAACCAGGACGGCGATCTGGTCTCCGAGGCAGACTCCTGGTGCATCCGCACCCAGCGCGATGTAGCCCGCGAGCGCGCCACCCGTGAGTCGGTGAAGCCACGGGTCTGGAGTGCTGACGAAATCGCCGAGATCGATTCCCATTACGAGAATTACGAGCGGAGGGGAGGAACACCGCGATACTGGGAGGATGTGCGCGAGGGCGAGGCATTGCCGATGATGCTCAAGGGGCCGAGTACGGTCACAAGTTTCGTGTGCTTCACCCAAGGTTGGGGCAGCCTGTATGTGAAGGCGCATGGCCCCGCGTTCGAGATGTTCCGCAAGCACCCGGCGCTTGGCATTCCCAATGATCTCGGAGTTCCGGAGCCGCCCGAACGTGTGCATTGGGACAATGAGCTGGCGCGCGCGGTCGGCGTCCCGGCTGCGTACGATTATGGACCTGAACGTATTTCGTGGCTCGGGCACCTGATGACCGACTGGATCGGTGATGACGGCTTCCTCAATCGATTGAACGTACAAGTCCGGCGGCACAACATCATCGGCGACCTCACCGCATGCAACGGTGCCGTCGCCCGCAAATGGGTAGAGGATGGCAATCACTATGTCGAGGTCCGGTTGCTCGCCGAGAACCAGCGAGGTGAGCACACGGCGATCGGCAATGCTGTCGCCACCCTGCCATCAAAAGGGTGACCATGGGTGTCCGTCGTTGGAGCGATAGAGTTGTAACCGACGAGGTCAATGGACACCCTTCACTGGTCTACGCGGATCGGGTTCGGTCCTTCGGCGCGGTCTTGGATGAGGCTCGGCGCTGGGCCGACCGTGAGTACCTGATTCAGGGAGACCGCCGAGTCACGTTCCGCGAGCATGAGGCCGCCGTCGAACGGGCGGCCCGGGGGTTGTGGTATGCGGGAGTACGCCCCGGCGACCGAGTCGGGTTGTTCGCCGGTAACAGCCCTGATTGGGTGGCAGTGTTCCATGGAGCGTTGAGTCTTGGAGCCATCGGGGTTCCATTCAACGGTTGGTGGTCCGCTGACGACGCACACTTTGCCTGCGACCTGGTCTCACCTACGGTCGTGGTTGCCGATGAGCGATGCTCACCCCGGCTGCCGTCGACGGCTCGCATCGCGGATTTCGCCGAGATCATCGATGTGGCAGGCGCATCAGGGGAGGAGCTGCCATACGTAACCGACGAGAACTCACCGGCGTTGATCCTGTTCACGGCCGGTACGACCGGCTATCCCAAGGGCGTGGTGCTGTCCCACCGCTCCCTGATCGCAAACCTGCAGACATTGCTGACCGTTTCTCGCAAGCTGCCACATCAGATCCCGGATGACATCGCTCCGAGCGTTACCCTGGTGGGCCTGCCACTGTTTCATATTGGCGCAATCCAGCTTCTCCTCGTGCCGTTGATGAACGGTGGAAGGGTGGTGTTCCTGGAGGGCAAATTCGATGCCGGAGAGTTTCTGCGGCTGGTCGAGTCTGAGGCCGTAACGATGTTTTCGGGTGTGCCGACCATGATGGAGCGAATCCTCGCGCACCCCGATATTGGAAACCGTGATCTTTCGACGCTGCGCACTGTGGTGCTTGGGGGAGCGCCGGTCAATCCTGAGCTGCTCGAGCGGATCGGCACCGTGCTTCCCAACACCCGGCGACGGGTGGGCCAGACCTATGGGTTAACTGAGGCCGGCGGGGTTGTCAGTACCGGTGTGCGCATCGAAAGTGGTTCGCACACCGGCTGCGCGGGTCGACTCGCCCCAGTCGTCGAAGTCCGCGTTGAAGACCCTGACGCTGAGGGCAATGGCGAGTTGTTGGTGCGGTCCCCGGCGGGCATGGAGGGTTACTGGGGCCTATCTGGTGACGAGACAATTGATACCGATGGGTGGATTCGCACCGGTGATATAGGCCGCGTTGATGACGACCGCTACCTCTACGTCACTGGTCGCGCAAAGGATGTCATTATCCGTGGGGGAGAGAACGTCTCGGCAGGTGCGGTCGAGGCTGCACTGGCGCGGCATCCGGAGATCGCCGAAGCTGCCGTGGTCGGACTTGCCGACCCGGACCTCGGCGAGATTGTCGCGGCGGCGATCACTCTTGTCAACGGTGCGAAGCCGTCGTTGGCTTCGCTGGACGCGTGGGCACGAGAGAACCTGGCGCACTTCGCCGTTCCCGCCCGGTGGTGGATTCGCTCTTCGCTGCCGATCAACGATGCAGGCAAGGTGGTTAAGCGCGAGCTGATCGCCACATGGCCACCCGCCAGCACTACCGCCAGAACCAGCCGAGAAGAGGCATGATGTTGTCGAGCCCGGAATTCTGCAGGTGGACTCGGCAATCAGCGGCACGTCCGCTGCGCAGAGGGTTTTGGCTGCCGCGGGTTAGCGAGAGGGCGGGGCGCTTCGATATGTCATACAAACAGTGGCCCCTTCCGAACGCCGACACAGATAGTCGGCCTGGACTTACCGGGCGCCTCTTTGACAGCCACAAAAGCGGCCTCGGTTCCGAACGAAACGGGTGTCAACCGGTGCGGTACGAATTGGACGTAATGGCTGACGACGTCACGGACCTCGTCGGTTCTGCAGGAGGCTGGTTATACGACCGCGTCATGGCGGGATGGGACGTCACCGTCATATTATCCGCACAGGAGGATGTCAGGCCGATACAAATTCTCGGCGCAAAATTCATGGATCTGCGCGGAGCACTCACAGGACCGCCGCGGCAACCGGCGGCCATAGCGATACCAGCCGCGCTGTATCGCCGAGAACTGAGTGCGCGCGAAGCGGTCCACGCGGCCGTTGGCCGCCGGGTGGAAGTGACCTTGTGGGGGCAGAACTGCCCTCGGGAACTAAGTCGTCTGCTGACCGATACCATTCACGAACTCAGCTGGGCAGCACGGATTTTCAAGACCAGAGCGCTGGCTGCAGCGGCCGGCTCCGCCGAATTCGCGCCACCGAAGGAAGTATTTCGTACAGTCACGCGGAATCGTCGCTCGATGGGCGTTCTCTTCAGGAACAGCCTGTGCTGATTCCAATATTCACATATATGGTCACGGTGGTTGCGTAGCGCACCCGGCAGGGTACGCGCGTGCAAGTGTGGTCTCAGCTGCGGCGGCCTAGAGATTCGAACGAGCCGACAGCGGCGACATCCCGCCGGTGGTTTCCATGATTCGAGACGTATGTCTTCGGCGCTGACCTCCGACGAGGGGTGACCACAATAAGGCTCGGCTACTTCGGCGGAAACCGAATACCGCCATCGAGACGAATGACCTCTCCGTTGAGATAGTCGTTCTCGACGATGCTCACCACAAGCTGTCCGTATTCTGACGGTCGGCCCATCCGCTTGGGGAACGGCACTTGCGGTCCCCAGTATGCCTCCAGATCTTCGGCGGCCATCCCATAGGCCGGCGTCAAAAATGTGCCCGGCGCGATGGTGACGACGCGGATGCCGAGGGGCGACAGGTCACGTGCAGCCACGAGTGTCATGGCGATGACCCCCCCCTTAGCGGCGGCGTAAGGAAGCTGACCGATCTGTCCTTCGTACCCGGCGACAGATGCGGTGTTGATGACGACGCCACGGCCGCCGTCGATGGGCTCCGACTTCGCCATGGCGGCTGCGGTAAGCCGCATCACGTTGAAAACGGCGGTGAGATAGTTTTCGATCGTTGTAGTGAAATCGTTGAGATCCAGTGGCGAGCCGTCTTTCGCAACGAGTCGGCCGCCCCCAGCGGGCCCACCGTGGGCATCAACCGAAAGCCGCAGCGGGCCGGCTGATTCGGCTGCTGCGATCGCGGCCATAACCGATTCCTCTGAGGTGGCATCCGTCCGCATGTAACGCACGCCGAGCTCGCTCTCCAGTTGCTTTCCCTTATCGTCGGCGAGATCGGCGATGACGACATGTGCGCCCGCGGCGTGCAGCCGACGCACGGTAGCCTCGCCGAGCCCGCCTGCGCCACCCACGACGATGGCGGAGCTTCCTGCAAGTTGCATCTCGATTGCCCTTCTCAGTTTTGCGTGGCCAGTCAGATCACCCGACAGTCATAACTCACGTCGAGCGCTGAACAAGATTGTGTTGGATCATCTTGTGGGCGGCGGGTAACGATACTTATCAGGCCGGACACGTTGCGGAAGCGGAGTCGCGACGTCCATGCCTCGACCGTGACCTTCACATGTTGCCGACTTCGAGGTCGATGTAATCGGCAAGTTTGGCTCGGGCGGCATCCCGCTTCTTCGGAATCCACTCGGTAGGCCAGAGGCTCTTGCTGGGCGAGTAGTCGCGGAGCACCTGCTTGGCGACCGTGGTCTTGTGCACCTCGGTTGGGCCGTCGACAAGTCCCATCGCAGCGGCCCCGTGGATCATCTTGAATAGCGGCATTTCGTTGGTGACACCAATCGCGCCGTGTACTTGCATTGCGCGCCAGGCGATGTCGTGCAGGACCGCCGGCATTGTCGCCTTGACCGCGGCGATGTCCTTTCGAACCTTCTTGTAGTCATTGTATTTATCGATCTCCCAGGCGGTGTAGAGCACGAACAACCGGAACTGGTGCAGTTGGGCGTAAGAGTCGGCGATGAAGCCCTGGACGAACTGCTTGTCAGAGAGTCGACTACCGGAGGTTTCCCTGCTCAAGGCCCTCTCACACATCATGTCCAAGGCTTGCCGCGCGAAGCCGATGGTGCGCATGGCGTGGTGGATGCGCCCACCGCCAAGGCGGGTCTGGGCAATGACGAACGCTTGGCCTTCGCCCCCGAGCAGCGCCTCGGCGGGGACACGGACGTTGTCGTAATGGATCAGCGCGTGGGAGCCTTCGTTATCGGGTTCGCCGTATAGACCGACATTGCGCACGATGTTCACGCCGGGAGTGTCGGTGGGAATCAGGAACATCGACATACCCTGGTAGGCACTCACGTTGGGGTTTGTCACGACCATCGTGATCAGGAACGAGGCAGTCTTGGCATTTGACGAGAAGTATTTCCATCCGTTGATGATCCAGTCGTTGCCGTCGCGAACCGCAGAGGTCTGAAACTGGGTAGGGTCTGCGCCGCCCTGCGGCTCGGTCATCGAGTAACTGGAAAACAGCTCGCCGTCCAGCAGCGGCTGGAGGTAGCGCTTCTTTTGCGCGTCACTCCCGTAATGCGCGATGATCTCTGCGTTACCGGTGTCTGGGGCTTGACAACCGAACACGATAGGTGCCCACTGAGACCGGCCTAATATCTCGTTCAGTAGCGCAAGTTTGAGCTGCCCGTAGCCCTGCCCACCCAGTTCCGGGCCCAGGTGGGTGGCCCACAGCCCCTTGCTACGCACTTGGTCCTTCAGCGGGTCGATTGCCTTGCGCCGCACCTCGTTGAGGGGAACGAACTCTTCACCCGGCCACACCAGATCTAGGGGTTCGACTTCCTCGCGGACAAACTCGTCGGCCCAGTCGAGCAAGGCCTGATAGTCGGCGTCAGTCTCGAAATCCCAAGCCATGGATGTAATCTCCTATGTCCGAAAAACCTCAGTCAGCACCTTCACGAATGGGCGCTAACGCGCGCGCGTAGTCAGCGAGCGGGCCAACTCGGCAGCCGTGGCAATCGATTTCAACACCATCGAGCCAAAAGCCTCAGTGAACTCAGGATTTTCATTGCCGCTTCTAACCCCGGCTGCATAGGTCTTCTCCAGTACGATCCCGATTTTGAAGTTTGCGAGCACCAGGTAGTAGTCGATATTCTCGGTCGACAGGGAGCACAACGACTCATAGTGTTCGAGTAGTTCGCTCCGCTTGGGCATACCCGTCACATCCAGATAGAAATCGGACCGTGGCTCGTCGCCTTCGTAGCCCAGCAGTGCCCAGGCAAGATCCAGCAGCGGATCACCAATCGTGGTCATCTCCCAGTCCACTAGTGCGGCGAGTCGGGCTGGTGCGCCATGGGCGTACATAACGTTGGCGTACTGGTAGTCACCATGCATGATGCCTGGCGTGAAGTGGCGTGGCGCGTTGGCACGGAGCCACTCCGCGGCCACCTCGAGTTCGGGTAACTCCCGCACCTGAAACGAGCGGAGGAAGGATAGCCATCGATCCGGTTGACGCTCATGAAATCCGTCGGGGCGACCAAACCCTTCTAGCCCCTGAGCCTTCCAATCTACGCGACCCAACTTGGCCGCACCAGCGACCAATTCGAAGGCCAAGCCCCTACGGGCATCTAGATCAGAGTCGAACGGAGCCGCCCAGCCACCGTCCATCGGACTCCATCCATCGATTTCGGCCATCAGGTAGAAGGGCTTGCCCAGCACCTGGCCAGTTTCGTCAGCCGCGATCAGTTCTGCATGCGGCACGTCGGTGCCCTTGAGTGCCCGCTCCAAACGGATCTCGCGAAGAAGCTCGTTGTGCCGTTGCTGACCGGCCTGAGGCCCGGGCATACGCAGCACCATTCGCGCATCGCCCCGGCCCACACGCAAGAGGACATTCTGCGAGCCTCCGCTAAGCTGTTCAACCTTGGCTAGTTCGCCATGGCCGGGCACATCGTGCTCGTCGAGCCATCGGCTCAGGTGCTGCACTTCGGGATCCGTGATCACCATTGCACTCCTGCCCATCAATTCAATCGACATCGGCGTGGCCCGAAAGGTCACTCCACGATAAAAGCTTATTCCCAACACTGAGTCAACTGTTTAACCGGCGCTGGCGATCTCTGTCTCCGTAATGGCCTGCCGCTGCAGCGGGGTAGGCAGCTCGGGAGCCCAGCCTCAGAAACTCGTCGCCCACTGATTGCCCTATGCCGCCGATCGACGCCTGCACCTAGGCCCGCGTTGTCTTGACCAAGATTTGTGGCCCGCCATAGGCAGGAGGAGTCAGAGCCAGCTCGCCGACTGCATGGAATATTCAATCGCGTGCATTGCCATCGTCGAGCGAGCGATTGGCTCCGATTAGTGACGCTGTCTGCCACGCCGAGCTGCCGCCAGCGGCAACGCATCACGGCAACCTTTAGGTCAACGTCGCCGAGCAGCTGTCAAGGTCCGCGGCGCCCTAAAACGCGCTCACCGTCGATGCGGCTGCTGGGCGCAGGTGCGCTACCGACCTCACGCTGATGTCCCAGTCCTTTGCCCTGTCCCGTAGCGCAGACACAGTCGCCTGCTCTCGGGGTATATGGGCAAATGGGTCATACCGGAAGTGCCGCATAGCATTTAAATGGGTGATCTTATTGATCTCATCATCGGTGACGCCAGTCAAGGATGCCATGAGGACCTCGGGTGATTTCGGCCACGTGCTGTCCGAATGGGGATAGTCGCACTCCCAAGTGATGTTATCGATATTGAGGTGTTTGCGGTTCTCCACACCGACGGCGTCATCGATGAAGCACAAGATGACGCGCTCTGAGAAAATCTCCGAGGGGAGTTGGTCGCCCAAATCCATTCCACTCCAATGCTTTGTATGGCGATAGATGTAATCAACTCGCTCGAGGAAATAGGGCAGCCACCCGATACCGCCCTCGGAGAGCGCCACTCGAAGGGTAGGAAACTTCTGCAAGACCCGACTCCACAACAGATCGGCAGCGGCAGAGAACAAGCTCACGGGCGAAAGTGTGTAGACAAGTTCGATCGGAGCGTCGGGCGAGGTCATCGGCGGACGGGAGTTCGACCCGAGATGCATGCAGACAACCGTTCCCTCCTCAGCACACGCCTGCCAGAACGGATCCCAGTGATCGGAATAGAGACTGGGCAAGCCGAGGTCGAACGGGCTGGAGGAGAATGTCACCGCGTGGCAGCCCTTGGACGCAGCTCGGCGCACCTCGGCTGCGCTGGCCACCGGGTCCCACATCATCGGTAGTGCAAGGGGAATCATTCGTCCGGGAAACGTGCCCGCCCATTCGTCGATATGCCAATCGTTGTATGCGCGGACCATCGCCTCGCCCTGGGCGGGGTCGGTGCCGGCCTCCATGAACAACTGGCCACAGAATCGGGGGAACGAAGGGAAGCACAGTGCCCCTAGCACACCGTTTGCGTCCATATCCCTGACACGGTCACCGATGTCGTAACACCCGCTACGGATCTCCTCGATGCACGTGGGTTCCAATCCGAACTCTTCCGGGGGTCGTCCGGCCACAGCATTGAGCGCGGTATTCATGATTTCCTGGCCCTCATAGCGCCATGCCATCAAGCCGTCGTCACGGCGCACGAAACGCGGCGCCCGGTCTGCGTACTTTCTTTCGACGCGGCCTTCAAACAGATGTGCTGGTTCGATGACATGGTCATCGACACTCACCAAAACCAAGTCGTCAATCTTCATTTCGGGTTCCTCCTCATCGGGGTCGGCGCTCGAATGCCGAGCGCACAGGTCAATCCATCAGGTCCAGCATCAAACGATGGCCTAGCTCGGACTCCTCGATCCATGGTGCGTTGGCATCGAGGGCTGCTGCCCAGATCTCGATTGCGTGCGCAGAGTCACGCTGTGAAGCAGCGGAAAGAAACTGCGAAAAGAGAGCTTGAGTGTTGCGGTTCGTCTTGCCGACCCAAGGCAATCCCTTCGCGTCTGCGGTCACCGCTGGCTCTACACCGACCTGGACCCAATGCAAGATCTCGGCGATCACCGTAAGCGCGGGGTTCTTTACTACCGAGAAGGCGAACATCTGGGTCTCCCGGAGCTTCGTCACGAACCGGGCGGTGTCTTCGGTTGAAGCGGCGAGCTCTGAGTCGGCAAGTGCCAGCATTTTCAGCTGTTTCGAGCTAATTCGCGAGGCCACTAAGCCCATGATGGACGGTTCGATGAGCTGCATGGCCCGGTAAAAGTCTGCCAGCGTCGTGCCGCGGGCTTCCAGTACGACGCCCGCTAGCTGGGCTGCTACCCGCGTTGAGGGTGTGCGTATCGTTGCGCCGGCTCGATCGCCCGTCCGTAGTTCGAGGAGCAGCTCGGTTTCCAAGGTTCGCAACGCCTCGCGCAGCGTGGGGCGCGAAATAGCGAACTCGTCAGCCAGGGCGGCCAGCGGCGGTAGTCGGTCGCCCTCTCCAAGAGCTCTTTCAGCGATGCGGGAGCGGATCTCGGTCGCCACCAAGGCCGCACGCCGGGGCGTGGGCTCGGCACCGGCTTGGTCGGCCTGGGCGCGCCATAACGGAGTCATATCGATGGGCTTACGACTCACGTTCCTGCGGATAAGAAGCCTGCTGGTGGTGAAAAGGTAGTCGCGCCAGATCTTGTTGGTAAGCGGAAGGTCACGGCGTCTCGCCGCGTCAAGAAACGCCGAGTGGCTGGCGACGACCCGCCGTGCCATTTCGTCCGCCGACACCGTGTCGTCGCTGCCGATCGCCGTGAAGATCTGCCCGGCGTAAATGTCACGGAAGACGCCGGCGATGACTGCCAGGGTTCGGTTACCCGAGAGTTCGGTGACCGCCTGATCAAATGCCGACATTGCGGTGACAAAAGACAGCGGATCCCCTTCGGCAGCCTGTTCCGAGGCGTGAAGGGCAACAAGGGTGTCCAGGTCGTCGTAGCCGGCCCGCATCGCGGCCAGCTCGGCCGCGGGGGGCTCGATGACCGACCGTGCTTCTTCGAGGTTTGCCAGCGTGGTTTCGCGGAGTTGCAGCAGCAGCGCCACGTACCTGCTAACCGCTTGCAACCCCGGGCGTCGAATAACGGCGCCGCCCTTGCGTCCCCGTTTGACTTCTACCAACTGTTGGGACTCCAAGATCCGCAGTGCTACGCGCAGTGTTTCCCTCGAGATACCCAATTGAGCCGTCAGCTGGGCTTCAGTCGGCAACTGCCGATCTGCCTCAAGCTGACCGTTGAGGATCTGGCGTCGAAGGTCATTAGCCAGGAGATGGGATACCTTCTGGGTATGACGTCGCGGCATCGCACGCCACAGCACGTCGTTGACGCCCGTTTCGCCCCTATCCGATGACTCGATCATGTCGATACGACCGGGCGGGAGTGCGGATACCCCTGGTCGCACCGCGAACGTAGCTCGATCGACACGGTCGACCCCAACTGCGTCACGGTACCTCCTTCGTTCGACCCCGCATTGCCTTCAAGGGCGCATCTACAGATCCAGCTTGTCTACGGCAATGTTCAGTCGATCTTGGCCGCTTCCTTACGCTCGGTAACCGGTCGGGCCAATTCTTGTTCGTCGCAGATCTTTTGGAGTCGCTCCAAGGTTTCGTCCAACCCTGCTCCCATTTTCTTTGACGGCGTGAACTCGGCCGGCAAATGGCGCATCCCCTGTATCATTCCGATAGTCTCGTAGTGGACGGTGCCTTCCGGGATGCATCGATAATCGGGCATTCGATCCAAAACCGCAGTGAGCATCGCCTTGAATACGGCACGTCCCACATTCGAACCGATGCAGCGATGCACACCCAGTCCGAAGCTGAAGTGCCGGTTGCCTTTTCGGTCGAGCAAGATCTTGTTCGGCTCGGGAAACATGGAAGGGTCGCGATTGGCCATAGTCCAGGAGATGTAGAGTCGTTCGCCCTCGCGGAACTTCACACCTTCGACCTCGACGTCCTGCGAGAAGGTGCGACCGTCGCCGGGGGCGGGTGTGTAGAAACGGAGAAATTCCTCTGTCGCGGGGTCGAGCAGAGCGTCTCGCTCGCGGTTGAGCCGCTCCCGCTGATCCGGATTCTCCGACAACCACTCGAGTGCGTGGGCGGTGAGAGCGGTCGTGGTATCGAATCCGCCGCCGATCAACAGAGTGAGCATGCCCAATAGGTCTTGTTCCGGGGCGGGTTGGCCATCGATGCGCATGTTCACTAGCGCGTTGACCACACCGGGTCGTGGATTCTCGCGAATTTCGTTCATGTTGGCGAGCAGATCCATGGCCATATCGATTTGTTGCTGCGCAACCCTGGGGGCTTCCGGGGAATTCTCGGGCGTGTACATCAGGGCATGCGCGGGTTCGCAGTACAGGGTCCACTTCTTCAGTGGGATGCCCAGCATCGCCAGGGTAAGCACAGCTGGGACGACGTTGGCCAAGTCGTCCACAAAGTCGATGTGCCCTTCCTCGATTTTCTCATCGATGCTGGCGCGTACGACTTCATCGATGAACGGGTACCACCGTTTGACCGCTGCTGGGGACAAGTACGGGTTCACAACGTTGCGGTACAAGCGATGTTCGGGCGGATCCATCTCCAGCATTCCGCCCCGGATGGGAATATCCCTGTGGGGGATGGCGATTCCGTGGTACCCGCGACGTTCGTTGTGCAGATCGTGGTCATTGGAGATGTGCGGGCAACGGGCGAGCTCAAACACTGCCTGACTGCTGCTCGCGACCCAGTGCCCACCATAGGTGTCCGACCATGCGATCGGGCACCTCTCCTGCATTTCGGCGGTGATCTTCTCGAAACGTTCGCGATAGTCCGGACTGTGCCGGTCGAAGTGGTAGTAATACTGCTTCTTCGCGTCGCTGTAAGCACTCGTGTCCCCACTCACTGGACCGGCTCCTTCACCTTGTTTACGGCGGCTTGACCGCTCTCGGAGAGGGCTTCCTCGATCACGATGGCCTGCTCAGGACATGATCGAGCCGCCTCGCGCACCGCATCTTCCTGATCGGACGGGACGGTCTCGCCGGAAGTAGATGCGCATCCGTCGGTTTCGCTGAGTTCGAAGATGTGCGGTGCAATCATGGCGCACAAGGTATGACCCTGGCACCGTTGCGGATCTACCCAAACCTTCACGGGTCCCCTTCCCGAATCGTTGGAAGTTGGTCGGTCAATCTGTCTACGCGAGCGCTTTGGTAGCGCCGACCCTGAGGCAAGTAAACCGTAGATAGGGTACAGAGTAAACTGTTTTACGAAGATCGGCCGATTCGAGTTGTATGCTTCGCGGCGAGCAGGGGAATGCTCTGTGCTGACGACTATTACGGGAGGCCTGATGTCGGCCCATGACACAACCATCGTCACCGGAGTCGGTGAACAACAACTTCGGAAACCCTCCGGCGAACACATTCGTGGGCTCATGCTCATCGACGGTCAACTCGTCGCTGCACCGGAGTCATTCGCTTCGGTGAATCCCGCCACCGGAGGGCTTGTCGGTTATGCCCCGGAGGCGACGCCAATGGACGCGCAACGAGCGGTCGCCGCGGCACGCAGAGCGTTCGACAGCACCGACTGGGCGACTAACACGGAACTGCGCACTCGGTGCCTCGATCAGATACACAAGGTCCTGGTCGAGAACAGCGAGAAACTGCGAAAGCTCACCATCGCCGAGGCGGGGGCAACTCGTGGGTCGACGGAAGGACCACAGCTTGACACTCCGATCGGGATCCCGCGGTACTACGCGGACCTATTGCCCAACTATCCTATGTCTGAGGATCTCGGCGAGGTAGATTTCGCGGGAATGCGCCACACTCGCTGGGTTGAGAAAGAACCCGTCGGGGTCGTGGGTGCGATTATCGCCTACAACTACCCCAACCAGCTTGCGTTGGCGAAGCTGATCCCCGCCTTGGCCGCCGGTTGCACGGTCGTCTTGAAGGCCGCTCCCGACACGTCGTTGATCACGTTGGCGCTGGGCGAGTTGATCGCGGAGTACACCGATATTCCCGCCGGAGTTGTCAACATCATCAGCTCCACCGATCCCGAGGTCGGGACCGTCCTGACCACGAGTCCGGACGTCGACCTGATCACCTTCACCGGTTCGACCGCCACAGGTCGCAAGATCATGGCGGCAGCGAGTGGAACCATCAAGAGAGTTTTTCTTGAACTCGGCGGCAAATCCGCAATGATCGTGCTCGACGACGCAGACCTGGCAACCGCGGCCATGATGGCAAGCTTCATGATCACCCATCACGCGGGGCAGGGATGTGCGATCACCTCGCGGATGCTGGTCCCGAGGCAACGTCATGATCAGATCGTCGACCTTGTCAAACAGAACATGGAGATGGTCACCTATGGTGACACTGACGACCCCGCAACGTATATGGGTCCGTTGATCAACGAGAAGCAGCGCGACAAAGTCGACGGAATGGTCAAGCGTGCGATCGAGGACGGCGCGACACTGGTTACTGGCGGCACGAAGATAGATCCCGGATTCTTCTACGCGCCTACTCTGCTCATCAACGTCGATCCCGACAGCGAGATCGCGCAAGAAGAGGTGTTCGGACCGGTATTGATCGTCATTCCCTACGAGGACGACGACGACGCGGTCCGTATCGCCAACAATTCCATTTTCGGGCTCTCCGGTGCAGTCTTCGGGGGCCATGAACGCGCTGTCGCGGTGGCTCGACGTGTGCGGACCGGCACGTTGAGTATCAACGGGGGCAACTACGCGGGTCCGGATTGTCCCTTCGGCGGCTATAAACAGTCGGGGATCGGCAGGGAACTCGGTGTTGCCGGCTTAGAGGAGTTTCTCGAGCGCAAGACCTTTGCGGCGGTAATCGGATGAACCCGCTCGAAGGAATCTGCGTCCTAGAGGTCGCGATGTACGCCTTCGTCCCGTCGGCAGGTGCGGTTCTGGCCGAATGGGGAGCAGACGTAATCAAGGTTGAACACGCCGTCACCGGCGATCCCCAACGCGGATTGCGTCAGGTCGGGACGCTGATAGTCAAGGGTGACCCCAACCCCAATGTCGACAATGCCAACCGAGGTAAGCGCAGCATCGGATTGGATATTTCGACGAAAGAGGGCCGGGAAGTTCTCTACGAACTTGTCCGCCGGTCGGACGTGTTCCTGACCAGCTTCTTGCCGGCAGCGCGAAAGAAGCTGGGCATCGATCTCGATGACATTCGTGCCGTAAACCCGTCGATCGTCTATGCGCGCGGAAGCGCGCTCGGGCCGCGTGGTCCCGAGGCCGACAAGGGAGGCTACGACATGACCGCGTTTTGGTGCCGGGCCGGTGCGGCTGCCACCGCGACTCCCTTAGGGGTTGAGGGGGTGATCGGTCTGCCCGGGCCGGCCTACGGGGACACCATCTCCGGTACGAACCTGGCGGGAGGTATCGCCGCAGCATTGCTGAAACGGGAACGCACGGGTGAGCCCTCGGTAGTCGACGTCTCTCTTCTCAGCAGCGGAGTGTGGGCAATGGGCCACACCGTGGCGTTGACAACCCATCTCGGCGAGGAGTTGGTGGTACCGCCGGTGGGGACGCACGGCTCGCCTTCCAACCCGCTGGTTGGCCTTTACGCGACGTCTGACGCTCACTACATCTCGTTCGTGATGATGCAGCCGGCGAAGTTCTGGGCGGACGTATGCCGGCACCTCGATGTGCCGGAACTTGCCCAAGATCCGAGGTTTGCGAGCGCCGAACAGATCGCGGCGAACACTGCCGAGGCGGTTGAGATCGTGAGCGGCGTGATCGCTAGCCGCACATTAGCCGAATGGTCACAACGGTTCTCGACCCTTGCGGGGCCCTGGGCGCCGGTTCAGGGCACCCTGCGAGTTGCCGATGACGTCCAAGTTCAGGCAAACGAATACCTGCGTCGGTCCGGAGAGCTGAAGCTGGTGAGTAATCCAGTGCAGTTCGATGTGAGCACCCCTGACGTGGCCCCGGCTCCCACGTTCGCCGAACAGACAGACGAGATCCTCGAACAGCTCGGCTTCGACTGGGAGCAGATCATCGCGCTCAAGACCGTAGGGGCTGTGACTTAAGCCCAAAGCGTCGCGTGCGTCTCCTACCAAAAGGTGTGTCGGTAGTAGTGCGCTGGGCCTGACGGCAATTCAGGTGATGTGTCGCCGATGGAGGGATGCGACGACCCATCGCGCCGGATCCCGGTGTCCACGCGAATCCGCGGCTGGAACCAGTTTTTTTCAGTTCACTCAGATGTCGGCAAGGTGCGGCATCTTCGCCGTCCGAGCGCAGTCGCCCGCGCCACCCGAACTCACTGTCCGGGTCCTTTCGGCCATTTGACCATGCAGCCGGCATCCAGCGGGATGCTGGTCCCGGTCATGTGCCGGGAAGCGTCTGAGGCAAGGAAAAGCACCAACTCTGCGACATCTTCAGGCTCAATCCACGGTGTTGGTAGGGCATGATAGAACTCCGAGGCTGGGCGGAAATCTTCTTTGGTGACCGTACCTTCCAAGTCCGGTCGGAAGATCTGATAGATGCCTTCGCTGTTCATGAGGTGGGTGTTGCAGTTCGTCGGGTGCACTACATTCACCCGAACCCCGGTGGGTGCTAGGTGCAACGCCATTTGCTGCGTGTAACTGACGAGTGCCTGCTTCGACCAGCTGTAGCCCGCTCCGCCCGGGCCCATGAGGGCCCGCGGGTCGTTGGTGGCTGTCATCGTATTGTCGATCAGAGCCGCTGTTGACCCGGTGATCACAATGGATGCGCCGTTGCCCGCTGCTATCAGGTGAGGGACGGTAACCGCGACTGTATTCATGACGCCGATGAGATCGACGTCGACGGCGTCCTGGAAATCCATCGGATGTGGGTCACCCATGGCCATCGGCAAGATACCGGCGTTAGCCATAACGGTTGTGAGCTGGCCCAATTCGGCCACGCCCTGGCCCACCGCTTTCTCGAGTTGTTCGCGCTTGCGCACATCGGCCTTGACCGCCACGCACCGCCTCCCCGTCTGTTCGACGAGTTTCTGGGTTTGCATGAGGTCATCCCAGCTAGCCATCGGGTAAGGGTTGGACTCGATGTCTTCGCAGATGTCGATTGCAATGATGTCGGCGCCTTCTTGCGCCTGGCGCAATGCGTGTGCCCGACCCTGGCCACGTCCTGCGCCAGTGACGAACGAGACCTTGCCATCCATGCGGCCTGCCATGACTTCTCCTTTGGTTTGTCCCAGTGGTTCGTGTTGGATTAGAAGGTGCGGAAATGCCCGCCGTCGACCAGTACTTGGGCGCCGTTGAAGTAGCTAGCCGCACCATGTCCCCGGGCACGCCGCCGCGCTTCATGGGGCTCATTGATGCCGCGGTCGCCTGGCGATCGCTTCGTCGCTTCCGATGGCCCGAACCGTCCCACTGTCAAGTGGGGTGTCAAGCACACGATTTGCACGCCGCGCTCGTATCGTCACTCAAATGCGATGCGCCACTCGCTAGATCGGGTGTAACCATGCGATCCGAGTCCCATCTATTGGCACGGAGGCTCTCCAAAGTGATCATCATCGTGGACAACGCGCGATCACGCTGTGGGGCAATGATACCGGCCGAAAACGATAAATCAATCGAATTAGTTGACTATGTGTCCTGTCTATTGGCTTTATGCGCTGAGAAGGGATGCTGGAGCCACTAGTGACTCCATGGTCAGACTCTGTCAGTTGTCCCCACTATGCGCGGGTGCTCAAGTCGATGGTCGGGTGTTGTGTCCAGGAGACCGGTGCAACCCGAGCGGGCGACGGCCTCACGACTCGAGACAGCTGTAGCTGCGATCCACCGACGATGTACGGAACGGGGGCTTGCCTAAACAGTTGACTCGGTGCATTGTCTGACCAAAGACCGCATCGGTACGCGCGTCCCTAGGATTAGGGACGTCATCTCGAAGGAGGAGCAGCGAAGATGTCTGACAAATTCATCCAGGTTGTCTTGTCGAACCCTGCGCCGGGGAAGGAGTCCGAGTTCAACGACTGGTATGACAACGTCCACATCCCGGAACTCCTCGCAGTCCCAGGGATGTTGTCGGCCAAGCGGTTCGATCTACTCGACGCCGAGATCTACCATGTGCCGGGCGGCTACGTCCCCGAGCACCGTTACCTCACCATCTATGAGATGGAGGGGGACGTCAACGCAATAATGGGGAAGGTCGTAGACAGCGTCGCGCGGGGCGAACTGCATATGGGCGACAGTCTCGACCTGCCGAGTTCAAGGATGTCGTTCTGGACGCAGCGCGGCAACGAGTCTCACGCGTAACCGCTTAGCGGGTGAGGCATCTGGCGCAGCCTCGCGTATCTATTGAGGCATTGCCATGCCAGCTTATCGCGACGGGGCGACCGTGCTTATGTGCGACGAGCACGGTGCTTGTCCGGACAATAAGCTTCCGCAGGCCGGGCGCGGTACTCGAGGGGGTCCCCACGAAAAGGCTTGTGGTACTGGGCTAAGGCGAAATCGCGGCCTGACAATGTTCACCTGTTGTCTGGACTACGGAGAGTTGATAGCCTCCGTCGAGGACCTATGAGGGAAGGCCCGGACGCTCATGGCGATACCGCTGCAGGAAGCCCGCTACAGCTCAGCGGATAAGTTCAATCTCGCCGAGGGTTGGACCGTTGAACGTCTCACGCCGCCAAGCCGCCTCTTTGGTGCCAATGGGCTGCGGACTGGCCCCGACGGCCGCGTATACATCGCGCAAGTGACTGGAAGCCAGATAAGTGCGCTGGATACGAGAAGTGGGCGCTTGGGCACGATCAGCGCAAAAGGAAGCGAGATCGTCGCGCCCGACGACATCGCTTTCGACTCAGCCGGCAATCTCTACGTCACCGAAGTCCTGAACGGGCGGGTGAGCATGATCGACACCGCGGGGCGTACTCGCGTGCTGTGCGATGACATCCCCGTTGCGAACGGCATCACCATCTACCGCGACCGGTTGTTCGTCAATGAGTGCCGGCCGGGCGGGCGAGTGTTGGAGCTCGATTTAGAGGGCGGAGAGCCTCGAATCCTGCTGGAAAACGTACCCATGGCGAACGCCATGGAGGTCGGCCCAGATGGCCTGTTGTACTTCCCGGTCATGGGCGCCAACGAGATTTGGCGCATCAGCCCCGACGGGGGCTCACCTGAGACCGTTGTCGGTGACCTCGGCGTGCCGGACTCGGTGAAGTTCGACGCCGATGGCCACATCGTGTCCACCCAAGCGCATAGCGGCCAGGTATTGCGCATCGATCCGCGCACGGGCATTAAGTCGGTTTTGGCCGATCTAAGCCCTGGCTTAGATAACCTGACCTTCGCCGAGGATCGGCTGTTCGTGTCGAACTTCTCTGGCGAGATCTACGAAGTTCTCGACGGCGGACGCGCTCGGACCATGCTGCCGGGTGGGTTCAACTGGCCACTGGACCTCACCATCGCGTCCGACGGCAACCTCTATATCGCCGACGGACCGTACATGTACGTGCTGCGCGCCGACCACACGCTGCGCCACGTAGGCATGCTGTTCACTCCTGGCTACCCGGGCTACATGCGCGGGCTGACCGAATCAGGTCCCGGTGAGTTCACCGTGACCACCTCGAGTGGTCAAGTGGCGCGATATTGCCCGGGACGAAACGAGAGTCATGTCGTCGCAGATGGATTCGACCAGCTTTACGGTGTTGCGATGGCACTTGGGGGCGAGACACTGTTTGTCGAACAGGGCACCGGCCGAGTTCTCTCAACGAAATCCGGGGGTGTCGAAGTGCTGGCATCCGAGTTGGACACCCCGGTTGGAGTAACCCTTGCACCTGACGGCAGTCCCCTCGTGGCTGAATCGGGAACCGGGCGGGTGTTGAAGATCACCGGCTCAAAGGCAGAGCCGGTGGCGGACGAAATGCAGTGTCCCCACGGTATTCACGTTGAAGGAAGGCATCTTTATATCGTCGATGCCGAAGCCAAGACACTCGTCGTAGTCGACTTGGAGAACGGCGCCAAGTACTCCATCGCCTCGAACCTTCCCGTTGGGGCTCCGCCAGGCGTGGTTCCCAAGCCTCTGTTGGCAATGCCGCCATTCACAGGTCCGCAAGGTCCATTCGCCGGCATTACCGCGGCGCACGACGGCACATTGTTCGTTTCGGCCGATGCCGAGGGCAGTGTGCTGGCCTTTCGTCGCAATGACTCCAGGGCAACCTTCGGCGGCCGCTGAGTCCGTCAACTGACGCCAACTCTGTTGTGCGGGGGATACTGTTGGAATCGAGGATGCGGGGCGGGCGCAGTGCTACCTCCTGCCAGAGTGCATTGGGAGCGGACGCTTGATCAGTGGGTCCGCGCGGGCCGTCATCGAAGAAGTATCTTGTTGATGACGGCACCTCGCCCAATGTGGCAGGGCTGAGGCGCTTTCACCGGGTCTTCGCGATGTGTCTCATCAGGCACGAGGTACGAATGAGCCGCTGCCGGCGGTGATTCCACCATCGACCGGAAGCAGCACTCCGGTGATGAACGAAGCGTCGTCAGACAGAAGAAACGCGTGTGCGGCGGCTTGTTCTTCAGGGCGACACCAACGCTGAAGCGGGACGTGCCTACGCATCTCCTCGAACATCTCGGGTCGTTTGCGCTCCAGGTGAGAAGTCGTAGCCGTACCAGCGGTTGGCCCCGGACACACTCCATTGACCCTTATGCCTTCCGGCCCCAAATCCCACGCAGCGGCGCGGATCAGGTTCGCTGTGCCGCCTTTGCTTGCGTTATACGCCCACATTTCGGGATCCGCCCCAAGTCCCGACACCGAGCAGGTTACGGTGATCGCTCCTCGGGTCTTGCGCAACTCGGGCAAGGCAGCCTGGATACCGAGTGCTACGCCGCGAACGTTGACTGTCCACATCCGGTCGAGTTCTTCGATCGGTGTATTGTCCATCCGGCCCATGCTCGACACGGCTGCGTTGCAGACGAGCCCATCAAGCCGCCCGTGCGCATCGACCGCAGCCCGGACCATGGCGTCATTTCCCACAGCATCACCGACGTCGGCAACGCACGCGGAGATGCTGGGATGCTCCTCAGCGGTCTTCACGACAGCTTCGTCTCGATCGGCAGCCACGACGGCCCAGCCGTCGAGCGCCAGCCGTTTGGCGGTCGCAGCGCCGATTCCTGATGCTGCACCGGTGACGATGACGACCTTCGGGTCGTTCGGCGTGCGTTGTTCACTGATACCTGTCATAAGTTCCTCCTTAACCGCAGGGACGTACGTCCCGGCTTATTGCTCTCTAGGTGCATCTGACGCTCGCTGTCGCGTTGGGCGCAGCGTTGCACAGGCGGTGACATCACCCGCGCCTTCTGACGGTGCTAGTCGATCGAGGTGAACTCCAGATGTAGTGTTTTCAAACGGCGTAACAGCCATGACGCCTCCCAGTCATAGGAACGCGCGTCTTTTGTTCCATGTGCCGACTCATCAACTCGGATGTCACCTAGCCGGTCGAGCAGTCGTTCGAGACTGACTCGTGCTTCGATTCGCGCCAGGGGCGCGCCCGGGCAGGCATGGATCCCGCGGCCGAATGCAACATGTTCGCGAATGTTTGCCCGATCGAGTCGAAGTTCGTTGGGTGCCTCGAATTGGCGGGGATCTCTGTTAGCGGCACCAACCATGACCATCACGTGTGTACCTGCGTCGAGTCCGAAGTCGGCGACCGACGTTGGTTTACGTGCGAGTCGGAAATTCGACTTCACCGGGCTCTCCAGTCTCAACATCTCCTCGATGAACGGTCCGATGAGTGCCCGATCATCTCTCAACCGCTGTTGCAGCTGTGGATCCTCTGCGAGGGCCCTCAGTGCGACCGTAAGCAGATCAACAGTCGTACCCTGGCCGGCGGCGAAGAGGAACACCGCGACGCGAGCGACGTCGAGGGCATCCGGGATCGAGCCGTCGGGGAATGTCGCCTGCGCGAGCTTCGTCAGAACGTCGTCACGAGGGTTCCTCCTACGGTCCTCGATATACTCGACGAACCATTCTTCTTTCACGCCAATGAATTTGTCTGTTGCACCCTGGATATCACCAACCAACTCAGGCGCCCGAGTGAACCGGCCCCGATCGCTCTCTGGGACACCGAGAAGGTCGGCGATCGCGAGCATTGTGAAGGGTGTACCGAAGTCTTCAACCAATTCGCAGCGTTGGCGATCGATGAACGAATCGATGGTGCGGTCGGCCAGACGCCAGAGGAATTCCTCGTTTTCCTTCAAGCGCCTCGGCGTCAGCAGTCGAGACAACAGGGCACGGTGATTCGTATGCCTGGGTGGATCGAAGGACGCAAAATACTCGTGTAATGGCATCGTGCCCCGGTACTGCTCGATCAGGTCGCTGATGTCGTCGAGTCCAGAGGTTGGCGGCAATCCCGAGAACGGTCCGCTTACCACCGTGCAAGTCGAGAAGGTCTCCCGATCATCGCGAGAGACCGCGAGAAACTCGTCATAGCCCGAGACCAGTACGACGTCGTGATGCGGTTCCTTGCGAATCGGGCACGACCGGATCGCGTCGTAATACGGGTACGGATCGGCCACCAGTGAGGGGTCAGTGAAAAAATCTCGGTTTTCGAGATCACTCATCGTGGATCCTTCTTCTCTGCGGAAATGAGTAGTCGTTTACCAGGATTGGGACTTGCGTCTGAGAACGGCAGCGTTTGCCGCACACCACTCGGTGGCGATTCTCGATACGTACCGACGCCGGTCGGCTGAGTTTGCCGGTCATTCAGCGCTATTCGTAGGCGCGCTCGCCTATAGCGCCATACGACGTTCGCGGAGGAGCGAGGTCTCCTGCTGCCCCCGGCTGACGGATATCGCTTCGCGGTTTGATTGTCGACCACGATATTCGCGAGTTCAGGTTGTCGTATGGCCGGCTGGAGTCCGCCGGCAACCGCGGGCGCGAAAGTAGTCACCGCGCCGCCCTCATCAAGCAAAGTCCCCATCCAGTCCCTCATTGATGGGCTTCCTGGGCAAGCGACACGCGGATTATCTCCGCATGGTGACAGCTGAGTACCCATGCTCAGATCGAGCCGGAAACGGGATTGCCGGCCGGGGACACGCTCATGGCAGCGAGGTGTCCGCTGTGAATCGCATAGCCGAGGTCGAACACACCAGCCGCGTCGCCAGTTAGTTGTGCGCCGACGCCCGCTTCCTGCAGGGCGCTATGTAGTTCGACCCTTGGTTCTCCGGCGGTGCAAAATACGACCAGGTCAGCGTCTGCGGTCTGTTCAACCTCGCGACCGATCTCACGAAGCCGCACATATGTCGGACCTATTTCGACGATGACCTGTGCGGGTAGGAATGTGAAATTCGCGTAGCTGCGGAGGCGTTCAACGGTGGGTCGTTGGACAAACGCTGCGGCAAGACCTTCGCCAATGGAATAGGAGCTGCTTACTAGCGCAACCTCTGCCCCCCGCGATAGCAGATACTCAGCTACTGCGACCGCTTGGTAGTTACCGAAATCGTCGAAAACGATGGCGCGCTTAGCGTTGTCCGCCCCGCCCGCGAGCACCGTGACGGGCGCGCGTACGTGCGGCAGCTGTGCGCCTGGGACTGGCTGAAGGTTGAACCGCTGCAGGCCATCTCTTCGTGGGGCTGCGCCAGTCGCGACAATAACGTGGTCACCGTTCCACGATTTGACGGTGGTCAGGTCCACGGTCGAGTTCAAACGGACGTCGATCCCGAGCCGGAAGAGCTCACGCGCTTGATAATCGATGATTTTGCCGATGTCAGAACGAAACGGTGCGCGCCGAACGAAGCGGATATTGCCACCCAATTCATCGGCCGACTCATGCAGGACGACATCGTGTCCACGCAGTTTGGCGATGCGCGCCGCCTCCATGCCCGACGGTCCGCCACCCACAACCATCACTCGGCTCGGCCGGTCCACCCGATCGACCGCAACGGCGCCGCGCTCTTTCCCTGCGTCGATGTTTACTACGCAGCCTACGCGCTTTTTCGGTGAGTTTACGCCGCCGATGCACTCTTGACTGCATCCGATGCACGGCCGCACCTGATCTTCCTGTCCCGCAAGACTTTTTGAAATCAGTAACGGATCTGCGATGGTAGCCCGGACCATCGAGACCATGTCGGCGAAGCCGGCCGAAAGCAAATTTTCGACCTCACGCAGTGTCGTGAATCGGCTGTTGACGATTACAGGCAACGTCGTGCTACGCGCGACTGGCTCGACCCACGGCATCTCATAGCCAGGTGGTTCATGCATCGCGGAAATTATCCTATGGGGGGCCGCATAGGTCCCCAGTGAGAAGTCGACAAAGTCGATGACTTTCGCGTTTTCCAGGCGGCCGACGACCTTGATCATGTCGTCCGGAGTCAAGCCTCCCGGCGCGGTTTCAGCCGCCGACAGCCTGATGCCCAATGGGTAGTCAGGACCGACCTCCGTGCGGATCGCCCTTAGTACCTCGAGCATGAACCGCATCCGGTTCTCGAAGGTGCCGCCGTAATCGTCGCTGCGCCGGTTGCTCAGCGGAGAGAGAAACTCGTATAGAAGATATCCATGTGCACCGTGGACTTCGACGCCGTCGAGCCCCGCCTCCTTGCATCGCAGCGCTACTTCTGCGAAGGAGGCAACGACCTCATCGATCATGGTTTGGGTCATCGGGATAGAGGGCTGGGGACCTGCAGGCACGGGCCCGCCGGAGGCCGACCATGGGGGTGCTCCAGTAATAGGATGACGCTGGGTGGTCGACCCATTGTGAAAGATCTGTTGGAAGACTTTCATGCCTTCGGCGTGACAGGCGTCAGCCATCCGACGCCAGCCGTCGTCGTTTTCTTTCAGATAGCCCAGAATCGCGCCCGTGCTGCTGGGGTGGACGCTTGCGACATCGAGGATCGAAAGCGCGGCCCCGCCCCGAGCTCGGGCGACGTGATAGTCGATAAGATGGTCGTTTACGTATCCTCCGGTGAGATGCGCCAGCAGCGTCCCATGGGCTGTTCGCACGACTCGGTTGCGCAACGTGCATCCGTTTATGGTCAACGTACGCTCGATCAACGGGTACCGGCTCATTGGACTTCCTCTGCTTTCGGGCGCGGCGGTGCTTGAAACCGACGGCTTTCTACCTCGTCGACGTATGAACTTTCCAATGTCGGAGGCTGGCAGGAGCTGAACACGCCTGCCAGTAGGAAGGCTTCGTTCGATAAGCGCAATTTTCGTGTCGCGCTCAGTTGAGCAGAGCGACAACGACTATGGGCCATACCACGCGGGAACCGATTTGTGGCCATCTTCTACAAGTCTCACTCTTTGTGGCGGGCGCGGCTGATCGTCGGCTCGTCAGGGGCCGGCATGCCCGGTGGCGCGCCGTACTCAGGACTGTCGAGGAAAGGCCCTGAAAAGTCCGGCGGCCCATAGTAATAGAGACTCCAATGGCGCCATTTGAACCGCCACCGGTCGTTCTGTACGACAAAGCGGTCATAGTAGAGCCCGACTGTACGAATCACTTCTCCATCCCTGTGCTTCACGCATTCGGTAACGAGGGTTCTGCTTGACGCGGTGTTGTGATCGACTTCCAAGAGGGGTGTGCCGAAAGACATCAGGATCCGCTCACAGGGCGCCATGAACTTGTCGAACTGGCTCCTGATCTCGGCGTGGCCGCGAAGATGCATCCCGGCAATCTTCCACTCGCCATCCTCGGTGAAGCAGTCGAGAAATGTCTCCGCGTCTTTTCGCCAGACGGCGTCGACGTATCTGGCATGCAGTTGCCGAACCGAGCATTCGACAAGCGAGGGGTCTGTCATCTTTTCACTTCTCTCAACGGTTTCATCGGTATTGGCGTGGCTCGCTCGGTGCCGACCTATGGGTGTCGCTTGCGACGGGCTGGAATATCGGATCGTCAGCATCAAAGTAGGCATCAGACACTGATTTAGGTGCTTCAGGCTCACCTATGTACCGGGCAAACTTATGTCCTTCGAAGGTGGCAGTTGCCCATACTCGCGCCGCGAGCGCGTCACCGACGACGAATAGTTGTTGCACCTTGCCGTCCAGCCCTGCTTCAAGTGCATTCACCGGAGCTCGTGCGGTCGACAGGATCACCGCATCGACGTCGCGGATCACTCTGACTTTGCTGGAATACACGTCCGACACAGTCACTTCGTGGTCGCCGATGCAGTCGAAGTAGGACGTTGGCGAGATCTTTACGCCAGCCGATCTCAATCGCTCCATGATGGGGCGGGTCTCTTGGGCACCATGGATTCGCGGCGAGAGAGGCGCGAATCCTGGGGTGAAGATCTCGACGTCGGCTCCGCTCCTCGCGAGTAGCTCCGCGACTCCGACGCCGGTGTGCATTCCTTCATTGTCGAGCACTAGAATTTTGCCTGTCGGCGTTGCTGTTTCGAGAAGAACCTGCTCGGGCACATACACGAAGTCCCGGTCAAATCCCGGGATATCGAAGTCACGGTAACTGCCACGGCCACCGAGACTGTAGAGAGCACCCGTCGCCAGGATCACTGCGTCCGGATGCTCTTGGAGGACAGTAGTTGCCGAAGCCGCCACACCGAGCTCGATCCCTACGCCGAGACGCTCGAGTTCTCGGGCCCACCACTCAATGGCTGTGCCGTACGATTCACGTCCCGGTAGACGCGCCCAGAGTGCGAAGGCTCCGCCGATGCTGGCGCGAGCATCGATCAGTGTTACGGCGTGTCCCTTGAGTGCGGCTACTCGCGCCGCTTCCAGGCCGGCCGGTCCTGCGCCGACAACGATGACCTTGGAGCGATGCGGCGCCAACTGAAGTGAATCGCCACCCCACACTCGTTCGCGAAAGCTGGTGGGATTGATCGTGCAACTCATCGCGCTCTCATAGACCGCTGCCAGACACCAATTGCACGCAATGCAGGTACGGCTGCGTGATTCCTCTCCATCCAAGGCGTTCTTGACCAAATTTGGCTCGGCGATCAATGCGCGCGCAGCGCCGACCATGTCACAGACGCTGGCAGCGAGGGCAGCTTCGGCATCGGCGATGGAGGTGAGCCGTCCCAGGACGCTGAGCACGGGAACACTTCCTGCGGCACTTCGGACGGATTCGACGTAGGGCCGATAGATTTGTGGCTCGATGAATACCGATGGCATCCCGAGATGAAGTTGGTTTGGCTCGACGGCGACATCTAGGTCTACGTAGTCGATAAGTCCCGAATCCGATACCGTCTTCAGGATTTGATACGACTCTTTGGTGTCGTAGCCTCCCGATAGGAGTTCGTCGCAATTGAGCCGCATCCCAACAGCCATCCGGCCGTCAGACTCTTCGGCGGCCGCCCTTAGGGATTCAAGCAAGAACCGCATGCGGTTCTCCAGCGGTCCGCCCCATTCGTCCGTGCGGCGGTTGAAATAAGGCGAGAGGAACTGTTCGGCAAGCGCGCCATGAGACGCATGAACCATGACGCCGTCGAATCCCGCTTCGCGTAGATTGGCCGTCGACTGTCTAAACGCATCAAGCATCGCCCGGATCTCGCGCTTCGTCATCGCGCGAGTGGAGAACCCCTTCTCGTAAATGCCAAATTGTGATACTGAGGGGCTGAGCGCAGGGGCCGGTGGGCTGAAGGGCTGCCATTGGCCGGTAGCTCCCCAGAAGTACCAGGGCTCGCCAAAAATCTTGCCGCCCGCTTCATGCACGGCATCAGCCAGCGCTCGGAACGCCGGAATGTTCTCCTTTGGATACGGGGAGGGTTGAAAGCTTCTGCCGCGCACATGCATCGTCATGGTCACCATGACGAGTGAACAGCCGCCATTCACCCGCGCCACGTTGTAGTTGATGTAGTCGTCTGTCGGCTTGCCCGCGCCCGCAGTCATCGGTACGGCGTGTGGCGAAGAATAGAACCGGTTCGCCAGCTCGATCGGACCCAGCTTGATCGGGGTAAAGATGTTGGGATATTTCGGATGATGCAAGGGTGCGCCTCCCAGCGCTCACTTCTTTTTAGCGGACCGGATATGAACTCTTCGTCGAGCGATTGGACCGGTTAATGCTCCTGTCGCGTCCTTCTGTCATCCTCTCGATTGCGTGAATCCCGCCGTAACCCGCTCGAAGCTCATGACGCTGCGGACAAGCCTGATACCGAGCGACAATTGGGTTTCCTCACCTCGCCTCAACCTCCCAGAGCTGGGCCGATGGTCACGGATCGGCTCGCGGCCCGCACGGAACATTCCTAAGACCGAGCGTTCCAACCGACTTCGTGGAAGGACATCGGCACCTTGCTCGTTTCTAATATGCCTCGACACCCCTGAGCTCGGCGAACCTGCTTGTCCGAATCAGTTAAACGCAGAAAACATGACCTAGTCAACTATTAGTTCCCATGGCACGTCAGTTTCCAGGCATGACCTGGTCGAACAGCGTGACGCCCAGGTGACCGGCACACACACTGGGCAGCCGAGTATTGTCGAGAGCTTATGAAACGAGTAAGGTGACAGACGCACGGCGGAAACGTGAAGGCACGTGCTGCGTTCGCTGCAGAAGCCGTGGTCGATCTGACGAGATAAGGCCTGCGGTGTCTTGCGAACAGCGAAGGTCTTGTGATTGTCGTCGCGATCGGAGCGCTCGCAAGTAGATCGCGCCGCGGAACTTAGGCCTTGATGACAGTAACGCGCGTGAAACAGTCGAACCCATTGATCCAACAAGAGAAGGGAACTCCCACATGCGCGTTGGGATGCATCTGGGCTACCAGAACCTGAACGGTATTTCGGACGCTGAAAAGTTCATGCAAGAAACCAGACTTGCCGTCGAAGCCGAGGCAATGGGCTTTGACTATGTCGGGCCGGTCGAACATCACTTCACCGACTATGCGGCTTGCCCGGACCCCTTTCAGATGTTGGCCTACGTGGCCGCGAAGACCACGACTATCAAGCTGATCACGGCGGCTTCGATCCTGCCATGGAACAATCCCCTCCGAGTTGTCGAGCAAGCAATCGAACTCGACGTGCTGAGCGAGGGTCGGCTTATATTGGGGATGGGCCGCGGCGCAGCGCGTCGTGAATTCCGTTCCTTCAACGTCGAATTGCAAGATTCCAGAGAGATGTTCGACGAAGCGGCGCTAATCGTGATGGAGGGTATTGAAACGGGCATCGTCGAAGCCGATACCAAGTGGTACAAGATCCCTCGCACCGAAGTCAGGCCGCGGCCGTTCAAGTCGTTCAAGGACCGAACCGTCATGGTTTCGATGTCGCCGTCATCGGTCGAGGTTGCAGCGAACTACGGCCTTCAAACTCTGCGATTCTCACAGGGGGATTGGCGGAAGGCTATCCCAGAAATCGAGCACTACCGAAAGACTTTCGCGCAGCTGCACGGCACTACACCGCCGCCGTTCATAATCTCGGATTTCGTGCTGTGCTTCAACGACAAGCAGCGGGTCACGGACTACTGCGACAAGTATTTCAGCCGTATGTTCGAGACCGTGGCCAACCACTATGAATTTATGAGTCCCCACTTCAAGGATCTACCTTCGTATTCGACCTATGCCATGATGGGCGAGATGGCTGAAGCGGCGGGAGGACCTGATAAGGCCTATAGGGATTACGTCAGCGGCAACATGATCGGTACACCGGAGGAACTCGTCGACTATCACCTCAACCGCGCTTCGTTGGTCGGTGATTACGAAATCCTGGCGAATTTCAGCTATGGCGGATTGCCCTATGAGGCGGTTTATGAACAGGCCAAACTCTTTGCCGACAAAGTCCTGCCAAAGCTCAAGAGCTAGCTGTGCCCGGCAAGGACGTTTGCTCGGGTTGATTGTTAGTGGGGCCGGCCCGCGCCGTCAGTCCGATCCTGCGTCGACACTCGGCTGCCGTTTTTGCGCGATCGTGATCCACCGACCGGGTCAGCTGATCCGCACGTCGATGACCACCACGCGCTGCGCTACCAACACTCATGTCTGCGCGAGCTGAATCACATTCGAGAGCAGCAGCCGAGATGTTGCGTGGCTTATGCGGTATCGGGTTCCGACAGGGTATTTGCACATCGCGAGCACAACGGTCGGTCTTCTCGCGCACGATCCAGTTTGATCAAGGCCTCGGCCAAAAGCCTCTTCAGTCGCAGATTCTCGTCCTCCAGGGACGCGACTTCCCCAGTGGAGTGCGAGTTTGTCTGCGAAGATGTGATTAGGCCGTGAAGAAAAAGGCGTACGTTGTAGCGCGTGCGTTGATCAATCGCAGCCTTGTCGCTCTCCACGCCCCAGGCTGTCGAATTCGCTGGCCCGCCGACAACGAGGTAAAGAAAAGCTTCCGCCGCATCCTCCGCCTCCGGAAGGGTTGCGCCGTCAGGGGCTAGGTGGCGCCGGAAAAGGTCGGCGAGATACGCGATGGTCGGTTCCGTGCCCTTCTGTACATTGAAGGCGCCGATTTCGGGCATGTGGTGCGATTCGGCATTCGTAAGCTGGATCAGCCGGAGGCCTTCGGGGGTCAGGATGTTGTCGACAAGGATCTGGGCGATGGCAAGCAGGCTGTCTTCCAAACTGTCGCATTCGGCTTGCCTCAGTCGTTCTACCGGTACGATCCACTCTTCAATCGCCCGCTGTAACGCGGCTTTGAAAAGCGACTGTTTGTCACCGTAACGCGAGTAGACCGTCCGCTTCGCGATTCCGGCGCTAGCGGTGATTGCGTCGATGCTCGTCCGCTCGAAACCTTGTTCAAGAAAGAGGTCGAGCGCCTTGTCTAAGAACTCCTCGGTGCTCAGTGAAGGTCGCCTGGAGCGCCGCGACGTCCCCTTCGCCGGCTGAGTTTTGTCGGCTACTGTTCGTTCCCCGTTTTTCACATTCGTTCCATGGAGTTAGCGAGCCACGATCGCGGCCTTTCTGCGAGTTTGTCACCCGTGGTTGCGCAATTGTATGCACGTGGTCTTCCGGCACGTACACGAGGATCCTTCGCCGATGAAACGTACGAGGAAACTAGCGCCTTGATCAGGTCCGCCTCGCTGCGTGGATAGTCTCTTGCAACGCCCCGATGAAACGAATACGGTGACAGTGTTCATGGCGACTACGGTCGCGGTGCCATGATCGGATTCTCTCCGTAGTGGCGATCTGGCAGGAGGCTGACACGACACAAATCCTCAGTCAATCGGTAGCCGACCTCCAACGCATAGTCGGTTCGGCGGCCGGTTCGACAGATGAGGTCATCGACACGGAAGAGCGCTCACGAGGCGTCGACGTACGTGACGATCGACCTGGCGCATCCCTGTGCGCTGGAAGCGCCTTGACTGATCTGCAATTTGCATATCGGCACCCAGCGTCGCACCGCATTCCTGAGCCGTTTCGAGAATACGGCCCAGTTCCTAGCGGTCTCGCGGTCCTCTTGCCAGGGCACAACGGTACGGACCCGGCAGAGCTGAGGATACTTTCCGCCGATTAGATCTTCCCAGTGAGAAGGAAGTTCCTTTAACCGATGTCTAGTAACGCTGAAAGTGACGACCGCACAAGGATCGAACAGGGCTTGCGTAGTGAAATTGCTGCCGAATGTTATCCGGTGGGATCACCGCTGCCTCCTGAACTGACACTGTGCCAAAGGTATTCCGCGACTCGCTTCGCCATGCGCGCTGCGCTTCGCAGGCTGTGGGAAGACAAGCTCGTGCGGCCCGCTCCCGAGCGGGGAATGTGGACCGTTGTGCGCCAGCCGGATACACACTCTCCCGACACACGGACCATCGACGGCATCGATGCGCTATCTGGGGGTTATCGGCGAGAGCTTGATTCTGTCGAGCTCGTGATCATCGACGCCGAGCTTTCTGAATGGACCGGCCTGCGCACCGGACAGGAATGGTTGTGCGTACGGGCGTTCTACATGACACAAGGACAGGAGTCCCCTACTTCGCGGATGGAATCCTATGTAAATCGTTCTTTCGCCGCCATACGGTCACGGCTGGAATATGGCGCCAGCTCAATCTGCTCGTTGATCGAGGACTTCTATCAAGTGAGTATTTTCGAGATCCGAGAGGAGATCACAGCGATTTTGACCCCACCGGACCTAAGAGAGCAGGCGAAGAACGTGCCATCGGGAATGCCAGCGCTCAAGAAACACCGCACCTACCTGACGCCCGATGGAGAGATCGCACAAGTCACGATCGATACGTATCGTGCACCGAATTTCCGTCATTCGATGACGATCCGACGATGAATTGGTCATCGTTGCTACCGCCGGACCGACCGCCGGTTTTGCCGGACCGTTCAGATTTCGTGCGCGAGTGGAGTTGCGCGCGAATCATGGCCAGAGTGGCCCATTGACTGAAAAGCCGAGGGGGTTGCCCCAGGAATCCTGATAACTTACCTCTTCAACGGCTACGCGCTCCGCTCTACCCCAACGTCCGGTGGGCCAGCCGAACGCAACGCAGGCAGCCATCTGCCAACCTTCGTCTGCGGGCACACCTAGCACTTCGAAGACAGCATTAGAGCGCGCGGTCAGCATGCGGGTCAGCGTACTGCCGACTCCTTCGCCTCGGGCGGCCAATTGGGCACTCCAGAGTGCGGGCAACAGTGAATACAGATCGTCAGTTCCGAACGCGAACAGCAGTAGGTACTTGTCGAAATTCTCTGCAAGCCAATCGGAGGAGCGCATGATTCGCAAATGACGTTGGTTCGCTGGGTCTTTCGGATTCGCCTCGGCAGCCGCAGTACGGGCACCGTAGTGGGCGCGGCCGAAAGTATCCATACACTCGCGGTAGATTTCACCCAGCCGCGCTTTCTTGTTTGGGTCGTCGACAAGCATGAACCGCCACGTCTGGGTGTTGCCAGCAGTGGGGGCACGAACTGCGGCATCCAATATGCGGGCCTGTATTTCGACTGAGATCGGCTCGCCCGTGATACGACGCATGGCCCGAGTCGTATAGAGGGCTTCGCGGAGGTCCATATCAGCCTGAACAATCATATGACCCGAACGCGCGCTCGCGTGGACCCATGAAGCAAGGTATCCCCCCGTAGGAGAAGCGCGATGCATGAATAACCCAGATATCAACCATGTTTCGAGTTCTACCAGATATGCTATACGAACGTCCAATAATTCGAAGTGCATGAACGCAAGTTGGCCGGTGCGCCGGGACGGATCCTCGGTGTGGGCGAAGGAGCGGTGGGGTGAGTAGGTTCTTGTTGAACGGCCAAGTGGCTATCGTCACCGGAGGCGGCACGGGCATCGGGCGTGGAATTGCACTGGTTCTGGCCGAACATGGCGCAGATGTTGTCCTCGCGGGGCGTCGCCGTGAGCCGCTCGAGAGCACCGCGGGTGAAGTAGAGGCGTTGGGGCGTCGAGCGGTGGTCGTCCCGACCGACGTCACCGATGTCGCTGACTGTGAGAACTTGGTACGTCAGACCGTTGCCGTTTTTGGGCGGCTCGACATTCTTGTCAATAATGCCGGCGGGGCGGTGACTAAGCCGATCAGTGACTGGACGCCAGAGGAGTGGCACCAGGTGATCGATCTGAACATCGGAAGCGTGTGGTTTCTCTCGCGATTCGCGGCGAATCCGATGCGAACACAAGGAAGAGGCGCGATCGTCAACATATCGTCGGGTTCTTCGTTCTTCGCCTTCCCGATGGGGGCGCCATACGGTGCTTCCAAGGCTGCCGTCAACAACTTGACGATGTCTATGGCCGCGGCGTGGACGCCGTCGGGAATCCGCGTCAACGGGGTGGCGTGTGGTGCCGTCCGAACCGAGCTGTTGCTCGAGGATGCTAAGAAGCACGGGATCGAGGAAACCTCCTTGGCTGCCGGCAACGGCATGGTCCGACTCGGCGAACCCCACGAGATTGGCTACGCCGTTCTGTTTTTCGCCTCTGACGCCGCCAGCTATTGCTCGGGCCAAACCCTTTGGATAAACGGTGGCCCAAGGGGCTAGTGCCGTGATGCCAGTTCAAACGATAAGCAAAGGAGCTCCAAGTGACCTCTCCCGAATTGCGAGAGTTGCAGATGAATATGAATTACCTGATGGACCGCCAGGCGATTCTCGATTGCATCTGCTCCCATGCTAGGGGGCATGACCGCCACGACACACAGATCATCACAGATGCCTACCATGAAGACGGGTTTGACGAGCACGGCCATGTGATCAATCCCGGTCCGAATTACGCACTTTGGATCAATCCCGCGCACGCGGCTGGATCACAGAACCATTTGCACAACATCACGACGCATACTGTGGAGATTGACGGCAACACCGCGCACGCCGAGAGTTACGTGATGGTGACCTTGCTCAACCGCGACAACGCTACAGCGCGGCTTATCAATGGTCGTTATCTCGATCGGCTGGAGAAGCGAGATGGTGTATGGCGAATACTGGTGCGGCGCTGCAGCGTCGAGCTGATGATCACTGCGGATGCGTCTGCACTGACGGAACAGTCCTTCCTCGATCAGGGTTACTCCAAAGGCACCCGGGACACGCGTGATCTCTCTTACGTTCGCCCGCTGGAAATAGACACGCCCGCACCGCAGCTTTGGTGATCGGCGTGATGGATCGAACCTCGATTGCCCCGGCGGCTCGGCGACGCCTCCGGGCTACTGAAGCTCAATCAATCTCGGAGTTGATATCTCCCCGATCAGGTGGCTCGTCGTTGCGGCGCCTCATGATGGCCGAATGTCTGCGGAGATATTTTTGATAGATCGACGAGCCGATCGGCTGCTGCGTGACGAAGAGTGCTCACGAGGCCTATGAGATGGCGTATAACAGTTGACTCGGTGTGATCATTTAAGGTTAGCTGTTCCGATGATCGTAGTGGTGAGTAGCGGGCGTGGCGAACCAACTCCGTCGGCTGAGGTCGGAGTCGCTAATCATGTGACGATATTTGATGAGATGGCTGCTGCGCCGGACGGTTTCGACGTCTCGCGCCCTCGGCATAGTGGCGGCGAGTTGGACGCCGCGGGCGGCGGCTCTCGCCGATGAAAGCACCGGCAGAGCTATTGGATCTAACGGGCAAGGTCGCCGTTGTCACCGGTGGGAGTCGGGGAATCGGACGTGCCATATCGGAGGGATTCGCGCTATCGGGAGCCGATGTCGTTGTCGCAAGCCGCAAGTTGGACAGTTGCAAGGCAACGGCTGCCGAAATCGAGGCTGCCAGCGGCCGGCGTGTGATGCCGGTTGGCTGCCATGTGGGTAGGTGGGACGACTGCGAAGCATTGCTCGACGCAGTCTACGAGAAGTTCGGGCGCTGCGATGTGCTCGTGAACAACGCGGGAGTCTCACCCGTCTACGAGGACCTACCCTCAGTCACCCAGGAGCTCTATGACAAAGTTCACGCCGTCAATGCGCGTGGGCCTTTTCGGCTGTCCGCCCTTTTCGGTACGCGGATGGCTGAGGGCGGCGGTGGATCGATCATCAATGTAACCTCAGCGGGAACGCTACGCCCCGATCACACCGACCTACCCTACGCGATGGCCAAGGCGGGGCTGAACGCGCTTACGTTGGCGCTTGCCGGAGCTTGGGCGCCCAGCGTCCGGGCGAACCTGGTGATGCCGGGTGCTTTCGACACCGTGATGTCCCAGTCGTGGGGACCGGAGAACCAAGCCTTGGCGGCCGCGGCGAATCCGATGAAGCGCATCGGCGTGCCCGAGGACCTGGCCGGCCTCTGCGTGTTTCTGGCGAGCGAGGCGGCCAGCTACATCAACGGCGCCCAGATCTTGGTCGACGGCGGGCTCTTCCGCACACTCTGATGTGGCGTCCCATCACCAACCACGAAGGTGTATCACCACCAACCATCGATAGGAATTTCGAGTTCAGGATTCCCGGGGGCGCGACCTCGTGAGGACGGCTGGAGGTAGAGGTCCCTGGCCTATGCCGGGCCTGACGGCGATTCGGGACGCATGGTCTTGCGAGGACGGGAATCGGAAACCCGAATCCGCCGACAACTAGATCGAAAAGAATGGAAGTGCCTGTGGCTGAAGCTGTTATCGTATCCGCCCTCCGAACGCCGATCGGTACCGCATTCAAGGGTGCGCTACGGAGCACCACCATCTATCAATTGGCGCATCACGTCGTTGCCAATGCTGCGGCAGCGCTGGATTCCATCCAGATCGACGATGTAATCCTCGGCGAGGGCTTGCACGGCGGCGGTGTGGTGGCCCGTCACGCAGCCATTGAATCCGGCTTGACCTTGGTGCCTGGCTTAGCCGTCAACCGCCACTGCGCAGCGGGTCTCGCCGCGGTTCAGTCTGCGGTCGCAAGCGTGCGCGCCGGTATGGACCAGCTGATCTTGGCCGGTGGTGTCAACTCTGCGTCGACGGCACCTAGAACGATGATCCCCACAGCTGATGATTGGGTGGCCTGGTATCCACCCACCCATCCCAACCAACCCGATGCGCCGAACATGGACATGTCGATCACAGTCGGATGGAATGCGGCGGTCAGGGCGGGTGTGAGCCGTGAGGAAATGGATGCTTGGGCCCTGCGGTCGCACCGCAACGCTGTCGCAGCCATCGACGAGGGGCGGTTCGCAGCGGAGATCGTACCCATCGACACTCCGCACGGCTTGTTCTCGGTGGACGAACATCCGCGTCGCGATACGACCATGGAGAAACTGGCTGCGCTGAAGCCGCTGCACCCAGAGATCGACGGCTTCTCGATCACAGCCGGCAACGCGAGCGGGGGTAATGATGCCGGAGCAATTTTGGCCATCGCCGATGAGCAGCTTGGTCTGCCAGCATTGGCCACCGTGCGCGCATGGGCCTCGGTCGGCGTGGACCCCGCAGATACCGGGTTGGCACCCGTCTACGCCATCCCGAAAGCGCTGAGGCGCGCTGGTCTTTCCCTTTCAGATATCGATCTCTTTGAGATCAACGAAGCGTTCGCCTCGATGTGCGTGGCCACGATCAAGTTGCTCGATATTGATCCCGATCGCGTCAATGTCAGCGGCAGTGGCTGCTCGCTTGGCCATCCGGTGGCGGCCACGGGCGCGCGAATGCTTGTCACCTTGATTCATGATCTACGCCGTCGAGGCGGCGGCATCGGGGTCGCGGCCATGTGCGTCGGTGGGGGAATGGGTTCGGCCACGGTGATCGAAGTCTCGGCGAGTTGAGGTTTCGATACTGATATAAGTTATCCCTCGAGTGTCCCAGGACAAAAGCCTCGGCTTGCGCTTGTGTCACGTTCACCGGCTGCGAGATTCAGACTCACATCGTGGATGCTTCCCTGCAATTCTGCGCTGCAAGCGGTTCCGCCCGCTTGTTGCAGTCCAGGAATTTGAGTCGGCCAGCAGATCAACCGTTTATCAGCGCGCTCATATCGCCAATCCAACCCTGGTAATTCGTGGCCTTTGCCGTTAGCGAGTCGATGCCGATGGAGGAATCGAGGATGAGGAACTCCTCGGCTTCGATCGCTCCGACCAGTCGGTTGGCTACCTCTTCCGGGGTGGCGGCATTCTGCAGAATCGGGTGGTCGGCTGGTATCCCGTCGGCAAAGAGCATGGGGGTGAGCATAGGACCGGGACAGAAGCACGCGACTTTGATTCCTCTAGCTTTATAGGTCATCGCAAGCCACTCAGAGAAGGCGAGCGCCGCGTGCTTCGTGACGGCGTAGGCGGCCTTGTCGGGATGTGTTGCCAGCGCGACGACCGATGCCGTTTGGAGCAGGAAGCCCTCGCGGCGTTCGAGCATCGACGGTAACACTTGGCGGACCGCGTACACGTGTGACATCACATGAAGCCGCCAGCTGAGGTCCCACAGGTGGTCGTCGGAAATGTCGCCGGACAACGGCGGCCCAGCATAGCCGGCGTTGCTGAACCAGATATCGATCTCTCCGTATGTGTCGCGGGCCAGCTTAGCAACCGCGCAGACGGTGTCTTCTTCGGAGAT
Source organism: Mycolicibacterium flavescens (assembly GCA_900637135.1). NCBI lineage: Bacteria > Bacillati > Actinomycetota > Actinomycetes > Mycobacteriales > Mycobacteriaceae > Mycobacterium > Mycolicibacterium flavescens. The sequence continues at coordinate 3,649,571 of LR134353.1, read as the reverse complement.
GTCTCCGGCGAGGCCGACGCAGCCGATCGAATCAGCGACGCGGGTGACTGCGTCGCAATTGATATCGGTGACAACCACTTTCGCGCCTTCTGATACGAAACGCCGTGCGCACGCTTCACCGATGCCGCCCCCAGAGCCGGTGATGACGACGACCTTGTTACGCAGCTTCATCAGACAGTCCTCGGGGTCGCGACCGACGCGGAGTGCAAATGCTTTACCGACTGGGTGCTGCTGCTCCACTCACCGGGGCCCTCATGCACCGCAGTCACGGTTGCCCGTAGACACGACGCGATAACGTGATCGGTCATCTCATTCGGGCTCAAGACTGTATCGTTCATATGTCCTCCTAACATCAGCGAAGTCAACGCGTCTAGGCTGCAGTGCGCTTGATTAGCCCATCAGGTCGAGCATCAGTCGTTCGCCGAACTCCGATTCCTCGTCGTACCAAGCTGCGGTGGCCTTCAGTGAATCTGACCAAGCCTGCGTGGCACCCGCGGCGTCGTGCCTTTTGGCGGCCGATACGAACTTTGAAAAATGGTCGCGCGCTTTGGCATTCGTTTTGCTCACCCACGGCAGTCCTTTGGCATCCGCGACAATGGCTGGTTCAACCCCGACGCGAACCCATTGAAGTATCTCGGCGATCACTGTGAGGGCAGGGTTCCTGACCGCGGAATACGCTAAATTCTCTGCCTTCCACCACGTCGTGATGAACTGCGCTGTGTCCTCGGTGGAGGCGGCCAGGTTGGCTTCTGTGTTGGTGAGTGCGGCAAGCTGTCTTGAGTTGATCCGGGATGCGCTCAGGCCCATGATGCTCGGGTTGATCAGCCGCAGAGCCCGGTAGAAGTCGGCGAACGTCGTTCCGCGCGCCTCCAGGATGATGCCAGCCAGCTGGGCCGCCACACGTGTGGAAGGAGTGTGGATGGTGGCTCCGCCTCGATCCCCTGTACGAAGGTCGAGCAGGAACTCCATCTCCAGAATGCGCAGTGCCTCGCGCAGCGTCGGCCTGGAGATGCTGAACTCGTCGGCGAGATCAGTCATCGGAGGTAGCCGGTCGCCCTCGGTGAGTTGCCCCTCGGCCATTCGGGCGCGAATCTCCGCAGCGACGATCAATGATCGGCGCGGCGTCGCTTCTCCACCGGCCTGAGTGGCCTGGGCGCGCCAAAGAGGTGCGATGTCGATGGGTTGGCGGCTGAGGTTGCGGCTCACAATTGTGCGGCTTGTGGTGTAGAGATAGTCGGTCCAAGTCTTGCGCGCCAGCGCTCCGTCCCGGCGGCGGGCGGCGTTGAGAAAAGCACTATGGCCTACGACCACGCGTCGGGCTATTCGCTCCGCCGCCGCAGCATCATCACTGCCGATCGCCGAGTACACCTGGCCGGCGTAGATGTCGCGGAATACGCCAGCAATGATTGCGAGAGTCTGGTTCCCAGAAAATTCGGTCATTGCTTGGTCGAACTTTGACATCGCAGTGACGAAGGCAAGCGGATCGCCTTCGGCGGCGCGTTCAGCGTCGTGCAGGTCTACGAGGATATCCAGATCTTTGTAGCCGGCGCGGATCGCAACCTGCTCGGCGGCGGGAGGTTCGACCACTGATCGAGCTTCCTCGAGATGTGCAAGCGTGGTCTTGCGCAATTGCAGCAGCAGGGCCACATATCGGCGCACCGCCTCCAAACCGGGGCGACGAACGACCGCGCCGCCCCCGCGGCCGCGTCTGATCTCGACGAACTGTTGCGACTCGAGGATGCGCAGAGCCTCGCGTAGCGTCTCTCGGGAAACCTGTAAGCTCTCGGTAAGTTCGGCTTCAGAGGGTAGCCGCTGGTCTGCGGCTAGTTGGCCGTTGAGGATTTGACGGCGAAGGTCCGATGCCAGCAGGTGCGAGACTTTCTGGGTGTTTCGGCGGGGCATCGCACGCCAGATCACCTCCGCGTTGCCGTTTCGCACAGGGGGGGCGCCGCGTTTCTCGGTCGTGTCGGATTTCTTGCTCATACCGCAGTCAACACCATCGCACCGCACTGCGGATACACACCGCTCGTCACGACAGCGACCTGTGCATCGGAAACCTGTCGCGTTTGGCACTGTCCCCGTAGTTGGAGAACCGCTTCGTTGAGGAAACCGATGCCGTGCAACCGACCCTCGGAGAGTTGTCCGCCTGCAGTGTTGAGCGGGAAGTCGCCTCCCGGGCCAAGGCGACTTCCGTCGCCCACCCAGTCGCCGAACTCGCCCAATCCACATGCGCCAAGGGCCTCGATCCAGGCGACGGTCACAGGCGTGAAGCCATCGTAAATTTGAGCGACATCGACGTCTGCGACGGTGACGGAAGACCGCTGCCACAAGCGCTTCGCACAGTCGATCGATCCGCCGTAGAGGAAATCGGTGTGGAACAACCAATCCGCGCCTCGACCGGTGCCATAACTCATAGCGTCGACGAGCACTGGGCGTTGACGCAGGTCCGCAGCCCGCTCGGCGGTCGTGATCACAGTGGCCACTGCCCCGTTGACCGGATAATCGCAATCGAACACGCGTAGCGGATTAGCGACCATACGCGAGGACAGGTAGTCGTCCATCGTCATTTCTTCGCGCATCACTGCGCGCGGGTTGAGCGCCGACCACCGCCGCGCATTGACGGCAATATGCCCGAAATCTTCTTCGGGACGGCCATATTCGGCCATCCAGCGCTGCTTCTTCAGGCCGAGGAGAACTAGAATGCCACCCAGGTAGCCGTACGGTGTGAGGAACTGATCACGTCCCGACACCGCCTCCGGGCCGCTTGCCACGCCCCCTTGGTGGCCCGCTGCTCGGGTGAGACATCGGAATACGAGCGCGGTCTCGCAGGCGCCCGATGCCACTGCCATCACGCCGGCCAGTGCGCCGGCCACACCAGAGGGACCGGTGGGGAAGATGTCGGCGAAGGCAGCAAGGTCGGATACGCCGAGCAGACGTGCCATGTCCTGTGCGCCCGGGGATTCGGGACCGAACTTGTACTCGAAGATGCCGTCCACGGCAGCGCTCGGCAGACCAGCATCAGACAGCGCATCCTTCGCAGCAGTTAAGGCCAGCGCGTTGGGATTGGGTTCACCGGTACGGCTAAGCGGCGAATAACCGACGCCGACGATCGCGACCTCCCGTGCCAGGGTGCTCACGATGCGGCACCCGCTAGGCGAAACTGCGGCAAGGTGAGCGCTCCTCGGCGTTCGAATACGACTTCGACCGGCAACCCACATGACAACGCCGCTCCGGCTGGCACATCGACCAGGTTGGCCAAGATCCGAAGGCCGGGCTGGTCTTCCAGTTCGACCAGCACCACCACATAGGGAAGTGCATCGACGAAGCCCGCGTGTAGTGGGCGGTCTACCACAGAGTAGGAGTAAATCGCGCCTCGGCCGGTAACCTCGGCGATCTCGAGCTCTTCTGCCTGGCAGTGCACGCAGCAGATCTCCGGGGGGTATTGCATCTTGCTGCACGCACGGCAGCGCTGTAATTTCATGCGCCCGCCGGCGGCCGCATCCCAGTAGAAGCGGGTGACATCGTCGGGCGCCGGCACCGGGCGCGCGTCAGCGGCCGTCAGCATTTCCGTCTGTGTCACAGCACCTCTTCAAGGGTCGGGATATTGCCTACCGAGTTAACCGTACGTAGAAGACCTAGTCAACTGTATTCGGTATCGGCGCAAGCGTATTCCGCCAGAGCTCGGCGAGGGGGTGTGGTGTCACTCCGTGCGCGAGGCCGAACCGAAATGCGGTCTGGGGGGCCCAGCTTTGGTGAAGGTCAATACAGTGTCGACTGCCGTTGACGGTCGAGGTGTCTAGGACCGGGGCTTCGGCGGATAGCTCCACATCGCAACTACTTTGACGGTGTCACCGAGCGATGGTCGGGGGTTGCACAATATCTGGTGGAAGCCAGAATCATCCCTAACCGGACCCTCTTCCGGTTATCGAGGTTGTCCTTGTTTGGGGAGGGGCGATCCTCGAGCAACTGCGTCTCTGCCGGCGTGGATGGGTCCGAACAAGCGTTCTGCAGGAAGCGGGGACACGAGCCGAAACGATCCTCACCCGATTTTCGTCAAGTATAGGGAACTGAGTCAACTATTTAGTATGCTGCGGTGCGTGCATACGCCGAATCTCTTCGAAATGAAGTACATCGTCGGTATGGACGCCGGGGGCCGCGGGGCCGATGCGGCCTGTCGATGAGACGCGCCGTCCGTCCACTAGCCGGTCTGGCCACGATCATGGTCGCGGCGGTAGCGGTGTTGATGGTGGGCGGGATATCCCAAGGTAGCTTCACCAGCACCGCGCCTTTGACGGTGCAGTCGCAGCGAGCCGGGCTGGTGATGGATCCTGGTGCGAAAGTAAAGCTACTGGGAGTGCAGGTGGGGCGGGTGGCTTCCATCGATACGAGCGGTGACGGATCGGCCATCCTCCATCTCGAAATAGACCCCGCCCAGCTCACAGAGATTCCCGCCAATGTCCGCGTCGACATCGCCTCCGCGACTGTCTTCGGAGCGAAGTCTGTGGACCTGGTACCACCCGGACAACCGTCGATCGAGACTCTGAGGCCGGGGCAGGTCCTAACTGCGGATCGCGTGACCGTCGAATTCAATACGTTGTTCGAGCAGCTGCGATCCGTACTCGCAAAGATTCAGCCTGAAAAGCTCAATGCCACGCTGGGCGCAATTTCGACCGCCTTCAATGGTCGCGGCGATGAACTAGGCAAGGCACTCACGAACTTTGATAGCTTTTTGGCTGCGCTCGAGCCAAGCATGCATAATCTCAATGACGACTTCGCTAGCGCTTCCATTGCGATCAATACGTATGCCGATGTTTCCACCGACCTTGTCAAGACGGTCGACAACGCAACGGCTATCAGCAAGACGATCGTCGAGGAGCAGGCTGACCTCGATGCGGCGCTGCTCAGTGTTACGGGTTTTGCCGAAATCGGCAATGAAGTCATCGGAAGCAATCGGCAGGGGCTAACAGATGTGCTTCACCTGCTGGTGCCGACAACTGACCTGACAAACCGATATAACGCAGCCCTGACATGTGGATTAGATGCGCTAGAACACGTTGCGGCACTGCCACCTTCACCGGAACCGGGCGTGATGATCACCACAGGCTTCATGCTGGGCCTAGAACGATACCGCTACCCCGCTGATCTTCCGAAGGTCGCTGCTACGGGCGGTCCTCAGTGCGCAAATCTACCCGTCGTGCCTATGGGGGTCCGCCCACCGTTTGTGGTGACCGACTCCGGGGTGAACCCGGCCCAGTACGGGAACCAAGGCATCCTATTGAATTCGGACGGCCTGAAGCAGTGGTTGTTCGGTCCACTCCATGGTCCGCCGCGAAACACGGCCCAGACGGGAGAGCCGGGATGAGATCGCGATCATGGATCGGCCTGAAATTCGGCGTATTTGCCGCGGTGATGGTATTGCTGACCGCAATGCTGTTCGCCATCTTCGCGCAGTACAGAACGGGCCCCACCAACGGCTACTCCGCGATTTTCGCCGATGTATCGGGCTTAAAGGCTGGCGATTCGGTCCGTGCCGCCGGGCTCCGCGTCGGTACAGTGACAGGTCTGACCATGCGTCCCGATAGCACTGTCGTTGTCAGGTTCGATGCTGACCGTCACGTACTTCTTAGCAAGAGCAGCAAGGCTGCGGTTCGATACCTGAACCTCGTAGGGGACCGCTTTCTCGAATTACTAGACGCCCCAGGCGCCGTAGAGTTCATGGCCGCCGGTTCGCAGATTCCTGTCGATCGCACATTACCGGCGCTGGACCTCGATCAGCTTTTGAGTGGTCTGCGACCGGTCATCTCTGGCCTCAATCCGCACGACGTCAACGCCTTGACAGCGTCCTTGCTCCAGATCTTTCAGGGCCAAGGCGGCACGGTGAGTTCTGTGCTCTCTGCGACTGCTTCGTTCTCGAACGATCTGGCGAACAACAATCAGACGGTGCAGGACCTCATTGACAATCTCAATAAGGTAATGGCGGCGCTGGCCAAAGATGGGAACAAATTCAGCGAAACAATCAATAGGTTCGAGCAACTCGTTCATGGGCTGGCTGACGACAGAGATCCCATCGGTGCTGCGATCGACTCATTGAGTACTGGGACAGCTTCTGTCGCTAGCCTTCTCGACGATTCTCGAGCCCCGTTGGCGGCCACAGTCGACGAACTTGGCAGACTCGCCCCGCTCCTGGATAAGGATAAAGACCTCCTCGATTCCGCACTCGTGAAGGCACCCCACAATTACCGAAAGCTGGTGCGGCTAGGGGCGTACGGAAGCTGGCTGAACTACTACATCTGCGAACTCTCGCTGCGCCTTAGTGATCTGCAAGGTCGTACCGTGGTCATCCCGTGGATCAAGCAACAAGATGGGCGGTGCGCCGAACCCTAATGCTCAAGTATCGCGGATTCGGCCACTTACGGTCGGGAATCATTGGCATCGTATTGATCGCACTCGTCGTCGCCATCGGCCTACAACCTCAGAGGCTATGGCTATGGGCGACCGCAATTCGGTATCAAGCGTTGTTCGTCGAGGCCGGCGGGTTGCTGCCCGGCAACGAGGTCAGAATGTCCGGAATGAAAGTCGGTGCGGTATCTGATATCTCGCTAAGACACGGACAGGTGCTGGTCACCTTCCTCGTTGACGGTAAGGCGCGACTTGGCTCGGAGAGTACCGCCCACATCCGAACCGGAACCCTCTTGGGCCAGCGTGTGGTGACCCTGGAGTCGGCTGGCAGCGGGGCACTGCGGCCATTCGACATCATCCCGGCTTCACGCACCTCGGCGCCCTACTCGTTGACCGATGCGGTAGGCGATTTCACCACCAACACCGCTGGAACCGACACACAGACAATCAACAAGGCGCTGGACACCCTGTCGGAAACCATCGATAGAATCGCACCACAACTGGGCCCGACATTCGAGGGCCTAACCCGGCTATCACGGTCGCTCAATAGTCGTAACGCAACTCTTCAGGAGTTGTTCAAGAGCACTTCACAGGTCACCGGGGTGCTGGCCGATCGCAGTCAGCAGCTAAACAGCATCATCCTCAACGCAAATGATCTGGTGGCGGTACTGAACGATCGACGCGAGGCAATAGTCGGGCTGCTAACCGGCATTTCGGCGGTGAGCCGTCAACTGTCCGGCTTAGTTTCCGACAACGAAAATGACCTCGCCCCGGCACTTGAGAGGCTCAATTCGGTGACCGCGATGCTGGAGAAGAACCGCGACAACATCGCCAAGGCGCTCCCGGGATTAGCGAAATTCCAAGTCACACAGGGGGAGACCGTCGCCAACGGGTTCTACTACAACGCATATATACCCAATATGGTGCCAGCTCAATTCCTGCAACCATTCTTCGACTATGCGTTTGGGCTTCGCCGGGGCGTCAATGCCGGTCAACCACCCGACAACGCTGGACCGCGTGCTGAACTGCCCTGGCCGCGTAATGGAATTCCTGGAGGATCGCGGTGAATATTCGTCGACGACGTTCAGCCGTGTATCTGCTCGCCGCGGGGTTGGCTGTGCTGCTGGCTGCCGGATCAACTTTGATTGTCCGTCAGACGTTCTTTGCGCCGAAGCTGATCACTGCCTACTTCACGAGCGCTACAGGTATCTACCCGGGGGACGATGTCCGAGTACTGGGTGTCAAGGTAGGGCGAATCGCAGCCATTGAACCTGCCGGCGCACAAGTGATGATGAGGCTTCATGTTGACGGTGATATTCCGATTCCTGCTGATGCCAAAGCGGTGATCGTTGCTCAGAACTTGATCTCGGCACGCTATGTGCAGCTAGCGCCCGCCTACAGCTCAAGTGGGCCGGCTCTGGGCGATGGCGCTGTGATTCCCGCTGAGAGAACCGCATCACCCGTCGAGTGGGACGAAGTGAAGACTCAATTGACAAAGTTGGCAACCGATCTCGGTCCTGCAATCGGCACATCTGATACGTCCGTCTCCAGATTCATCGACAGCGCCGCCAGCGCGATGCACGGCAATGGTGAGAAGTTGCGGAATATGCTCGCCGAACTCTCCGGAGTCGGCCGCATTCTGGCAAACGGTAGCGGGAACGTCGTCGAGATCATCAAGAACCTACAGATTTTCGTCACCACGCTACGCGACAGCAGCGAGCAAATTGTCCAGTTTCAAAACCGCTTCGCCACGCTAGCTAGCGTCCTCAACGACGACCGTTCAGGCCTGGATGCGGCCCTGGCGGATTTGTCCATAGCGGTGAGTGACATACAGCGCTTCGTCGCCGGCAGCCGGGACCAGACCGTCGAGCAAGTCCAGCGGTTGGCCAACGTCACCCAAACCCTAGTCGACCATCAGGCGGATCTTGAAAATGTCCTCCACGTAACGCCCAACGCAATCGCAAACGCCTACAACATCTACAACCCGGAGACCGGGACCCAGGTCGGCTCGTTCGTCATGAACAACTTCAGTGATCCGAGGGGCTTCATCTGCGGCGCGATCGGGGCGGTCGCTAACGTAACCGCTCCGGTAACCAGCAAGCTATGCAATCAGTATCTCGGCCCCGCGCTGCGATTGCCGAACTTCAACTATCTGCCAATCCCCTTCAACCCGTACCTGACGAAATCCCCAGACAACGTGATCTACAGTGATCCGAAACTCGCGCCGGGGGGCGTTGGCCCTCTGCCAGGACCAGCGGAGCAACCACCATCCGTCTCTGCCTACACGGGCTTTGCGGAAAACCCGTTCCCAGCGCCTGGAGTCGACCCTTCTCCCGCGCCGAGACCGAGCCCCCCGGACCACTTGGCAGCGATCCCATCCCCGGCGTTGTTCCCAGGTGCCCCGATTCCGGCACCGCCACGAATCGCCTCGACGCCGCAGACGGGATCGCCCACGCTTCCACAGTTGCTCCTTCCCGCCGAAGGGACATCGCCATGATCACCTCGCGCATGCGCCATCTGCGATCGCTAACCATAGCGGCCGCTATCGTCGCCTTGTTGGCGTCGGGATGCGGATTCCGGGGCTTGAACTCCCTACCGCTGCCCGGTGCGGTCGGCAGAGGGCCAGGAGCTGACCTCTATAACGTCCAGTTCGCCAATATCGGTACCTTGGAATCGAATTCGCCGGTAATGCTCGACGATGTCGTCGTCGGAAGCGTTGGTCGAATGACCTTTTCCAATTGGCACGTCAATGTCGAACTATCGATTAAGTCCGACGTCGCGGTGCCAGCCAATGCGCTAGCGAGCATCGGACAAACCAGCTTACTCGGCTCCATGCATGTAGCACTTGAGCCGCCACTGGGGCAGGCACCGACCGGTCGGCTCAACCCTGGCACGACCATTCCGCTCGATCGATCGTCGACCTTCCCATCGACAGAAGAGACAATGGCCTCCATATCAGCGGTGGTAAATGGGGGAGGTTTGGGTCAGATTGGTGACATCATCCACAACTTCAATGGAGCGTTGTCGGGCCGCCAGGGCAATGTCCGTGACCTACTGACGCGACTGGATCAGTTTGTCGGCGTCCTCGATACCCAGCGGGCCAACATTGTGGGATCGATTGAAGCGCTCAAGAAGCTGGCCGGCACATTCGCCGACGAGCAGGGTGTAATTGAACGAGCGCTCCGTGAAGTTCCACCTGCTCTAGACGTACTCATTGCAGAACGACCCCGCATCACCACCGCGCTGGACAAGCTGCGGATCTTTAGCGACGTGGCCACCCGACTGGTCGACGATACACACGCCGATCTGGTGACCAACTTGAGCAATCTCGCCCCTACGATGCGCGCCCTGGCTGATGTCGGCGATGGCCTCGATAGCGCGCTTGCTTACACAACCGTATTCCCGTACGGACAATCTCTGATCGACCGAGCAGTGCGGGGTGACTACATGAACCTCTTCGAGATCATAGATCTCACGGTGCCCAGGCTGAAAAATACGACATTGCTAGGCACCCGTTGGGGCGAACCCGGCGCAATGCTCATTCCGGCCCCCGGTGAGCCAGCCTATTTGAATTTCACCTACGACCCGCTGATGGCAGGCATCGTGTCGGCGACGACAGGGCCACCATCCGTGGGCCCGGTACCGGTGCCGCCGGATTCCGTCGGCTCGCCGAACGGTGCGGTGGTAGGCGAGGCGGTACCAGCTCCGGCCGTCGATGGTTCGCCGCCGATGATCTTCGCTGGTCCGTACGGCAACCAACCGCCTGCGCGAGCCGGCGCGGGTGGCAACTGATGCTGACGCGCTTTGTGCGAAATCAGTTGATCATCTTCACAATTGCGTCGATCGTCGGAATTGGGCTACTCGTTTTCAATTACATTCAGGCCCCCATGCTGCTCGGCATCGGGCGAATCACCGTCAAACTCGAACTACCAGCATCGGGCGGGCTCTACCGGTTCAGCAACGTCACCTACCGTGGAGTGAAAGTCGGCGAAGTAACAGGGATTAGAGTCGTCGACGGTAAGCGCGTCGAGGCGACGCTGTCGTTAGATAGCTCTCCGAAGATTTCTGCAGATCTGGTGGCCCGTGTCATGAGCATGTCGGCAGTCGGCGAACAGTACGTAGACCTACAACCGCGTAACGATTCCCCACCCTACCTGCGGGACGGGTCGGTTATCTCGCGGGAGGACACGACGATTCCGCATCAAGTCGGTCCGATGCTAGATAAACTCGCTTCGCTCCTCGACACCATCCCGCAGGACAAACTCGGTAGCTTGCTAGATGAAACCTTCAAGGCTTTCGATGGCGCGGGATATGACATCGGCTCCTTAATCGATTCGTCGACGAAACTGAGCGGCGAACTCAATGAGGTGGCCGACCAGACACGCAGCCTCATCGACGACAGCAGGCCGCTGTTAAATTCACAGACCGAGGGCTCCGATGCGATCCGTATCTGGATCCGAAACACCGCGGGTATCACTGAACGCATACGCCGGAACGATCCACAGGTGCGTTCCCTGTTGCAGGGGACCCCGGGAGCAGCCGATGAGGTGGCGCGGCTACTCACCGACATAAAGCCGACGCTCCCGATACTCCTTGCCAACTTGACCACTATCGGCCAAATCGCTGTTACCTACAACGCGTCATTGGAACAGTTGCTGGTTTTACTGCCGCCAGATATCGCGACGGTCCAAGCGGTCTCACCAGTGAACAATCCAACCGGAATAGCCAAGGGCGACTTCGCCATCACGATATCGGATCCCCCTGCGTGTACCGTAGGTTTTCTGCCTCCATCCTCGTGGCGATCTCCGGCTGACTTATCCGATATCGACACGCCCGACGGGCTCTACTGCAAACTCCCGCACGACTCACCCGTCGCCGTGCGGGGCGCCCGGAATTACCCATGCATGGAACACCCGGGAAAGCGGGCTCCAACCGTGCAATTGTGCGATAGCAACACAGGATTCGTTCCGCTGGCGCAGCGTCAACATGTCTTGGGCCCCTACCCAATCGACCCTAACCTCATAGCGCAGGGCATACCTCTTGATAGCCGGGTCGATGCTGACGAACGCCTGTATGGCCCGATCGACGGCACACCGGTGCCACCAGGATCGCCTCCGCTTTTGCCGTCAGTAAGCGAAGGTAACGAATCGTCGGAAAGTGGCTCACTCCCGCATGGTGCTCCGGATAACCCGTCGACGGTGCCTCAGCCACAGAATCCACCAGCGTCGAATGGGACCACCTCCTCGCAGGACGGCGCCCCGGCCGCCCCAGCTTCGTATGCCGAAAACGGCAGTACAGCCAGACCGCAGGCGGCGGTCGTGCACTACAACACACGGACCGGGTCCTATATGGCTCCCGACGGCCGCCTGTACCGCCAGTCGGACCTAGCCTCCTTGACCGAGACGAGGACCTGGAAAGACTTGGTATTAGGTGCACGATGAAACCGCGAGCGCAGGGGCGGCCATGGCCGAGGTCGGGCGCGCCGTGATGTTGCAGGACACTTCGATCGTTTGGGCGCCGACGAACCCGCGGTCGACACGCTGGACGAACCAGGCCAGCGTCGCTGTGCGTTCGTTTCGCACGGATCCGGGGAAATTGCCCTGAGAACCAATGCGCACCCATAACTGACGTCAGCTGGGGTCCCACGATCCAGAATGCTCCGACGCGAACCGCGACCTGCGTCTGGCGCGCAACCGGACCAGGCGTCGGCTCAGGCGTTCGCGCTGATCGCCTGCTCGCGGGCCCAGCGGTAGTCCGCCTTGCCCGCGGGGCTGCGCTCGATCACCGGGCGGAACACCACAGCCTTCGGAAGTTTGTAGCGAGCAACCGAATTCGCGGCGTGGTCGATGAGTTCCTGGGCGTCAGCGCTGGCCCCCTCGGTGAGCGCGACGACCGCGACCACCTCCTGGCCCCACCGGTCACTGGGCCTGCCCGCCACCACGACGTCTGCCACCGCCGGGTGTGACAAGAGCGCGGTCTCGACCTCCTCGGCGAAGATCTTCTCGCCGCCGGAGTTGATGGTGACCGAATCGCGTCCCAACAGTTCGATCGACCCGTCGGCCTGATGGCGGGCGCGGTCACCCGGAATCGAGTAGCGCACACCGTCGATCACCGGGAAGGTCTTGGCGGTCTTGTCCGCATCGCCCTTGTAGCCAAGCGGCACATAGCCCCGCTGCGCCAACCAGCCGATGCCGTCGTGGCCGGGTTGCAGGATCGCGCTGAAATCCTCGGCGGCGACGAAGGTGTCGGGACCGGCGTTGAACTGGCCCGTCGACACCGCACCGGGAGCCGACATGTGGTTCATCTGGATACCGGTCTCCGAGGACCCGACGCCGTCCATGACGATCAGGCCGGGTTTGACGTCGATGAGCCGTTGTTTGGCGGTGGGGGTGAGCAGCGCCCCGCCGTTGGCGATCACGGCGAGCGACGACAGATCGGCCGAACTGCGCTCGATCGCATCGGCGAGCGGACGTGCGACCGCATCGCCGACCACCTGCACCACAAGGACTTTCTCCCGCTCGATGGTCTCCACGACCTCGTCGACGTCGAGGCTGGCGGGATTCGCCGTGAACACGATGGTCTGCCCCGTGGTCAGAGCCGTCATCGCCGCCCACTGCGCGGCGCCGTGCATGAGCGGCGGCAGGGTGAGGATCTTGGTGCCGGGACCTTCCGTCACCCGCTTGGCGATGTCGTCGAGCGAGGTGATCAGCTCGCCCGTGGCCATGTTGCGGCCCCCGAACGAGGTCATGAAGATGTCGTGCTGACGCCACAGCACGCCCTTCGGCATGCCCGTCGTACCGCCGGTGTAGAGCACGTAGAGGTCGTCGGGCGAGGGCTCGATGGGCGGCAGCACCGGGGTGCCCGAGCCGACGATCGACTCGTAGTCGACGGCGCCGTCCAGCAGATCGTTACCCGAGTCGTCGGCGATCTGGATGAGCACCCGCAGATTGGGCAGATCCGCCAGCACCTCGGCGACGCGCGGCGCGAACGCCGCGTGGTACAGCAGCGCGCTGGCGCCCGAATCGTTGAGCAGATACTGCAATTCGTTCTTGACGTACCGGTAGTTGACGTTGAACGGTGCGACCCTGGCCCGCCACGAGCCGAGCATGCCTTCGACGTATTCGGGGCCGTTGTAGGCGTAGATCCCCAGCAGGTCCTGGCCCACCTCATGGCCGGCGAGTTCGGAACGCTCGACGTGACAACCGAGCCCGCGGCTGTGCAGAAACGCGGCCAGGCGGTTGGCGCGTTCGACGACCTGGGCATAGGTGTATCGGCGATCGCCTTGGACGATGAACTCGCGGTCGCCGATCACGGCGGCGACGGTGTCGGCGGCGGCCGGGACGGTGAACTGTGTGGTCACAGACATCGTGCCTTTCAAGGCTGGTGGGCAAGCAGTTTGATCATCAGACCGTTGGCCTCGGATAGTACGTTGCCGTCCGCGTCCGTCATCGCCGCCCTCACGAACAGTTTGCGTCCGTCCACCGCGTCGATCCACGCCCGCGACTCCAGCGGCGCCTCGATCGGCGTCACCCGCCGGTAGTCCACATGCAGGTAGGCGGTGCGGCTGTCGGGTCGGCCCGCGGCCGACACCACCATGCCGAAATGCCAGTCGTAGAACAGCGGGATCACGCCACCGTGCACCGCGTCATTGCCCCCGACGTGGAAGCGGCTGAAGCGCCCGCGCATCGTGACCTCGTCCGGTCCCGACGCCACGACCTGCCACGGTGGCATCAGCGGGTGGCCGTTGCCGGGCAGGTTGGGCGCCCGGCCGGCAGGGGCCACACCGGCGGGAGCCTTGTGTTCCTCCAGGCGTTCGCACATCTCCTCGAGCAGTGCGGCCGAATCGTTCCACAGCGCGGCATCGGGATCGCTGGACACCGTGATGTTCTGCAGCTGGCGCAGCGCCGCGATGAAACGACCCATCTCCGGCGATCCCAGAGCCGGTTTGACCCTGGCGAATTCGCGGATGTCGTTCTCGGTGTCGGTCACTGCGCGGCTACTTCCATGTGTCGATCAACTCGTCGGTGGTGGTGATCGTCGCCAGCAGCGACAACGTGTTGTCGATGATCGCATTCGAGTAGTCGGTGGGGATTCCGGCCACCGCATCCCGCGGGACCACGACCCGGTACGCGGCGTTGACGGCGTCCATCACCAGGTTGGTGATGGCGACGTTGACCGACACTCCGACGGCGACGATCGTCGAGACCCCGAGATTGCGCAGCACGGCGTCGAGGTCGGTGCCGCCCATCGGGCCGATGCCGTGCCAGCGCCGCAGCACGACGTCGGAGGGCTTCGGCCCCAGCTCGGGCAGCAGTTCGGCGCCCGGGGTGCCGGGCGCGATGGCATCGCCGGCGGTACCGCTCATCCGGAAGATCTTGGCGTTGTGGTTGGCGCCGCGCCCGTCGGGCCGCCGCTGGACCAGGCAGTGCACCACCGTCACACCGGCGGTGCGGGCCGCCGGCAGAAGTCTCGCGATGTTGGGGACCGCTTCGCGCCGGGCCTCCTCGGCCAGCACCTTGAGTCCTGCGTCGGGTCCGACGACCGCACCCTGGCATTCCTGCGTGACGATCGCGGTGTGGCCCGGGGCGGCGATCTCGGCGAGGTCGGGTCTCACACCGACGCCGGAACATCGTAGAACTGCGTCGCCCACTTCCGCAGCGCCATATACGGTTTCGCGTCTGTGCGAGACAGCGCCGGGTTCTCGATGTACTCCTGGTAGCGCCAGATGTTCAGGTCGTCCCAGACGGTCCCCATGAACTGGCGCTCGACCTTCTGGCGGACCTCCTCGGGCGGGACGTCGGAGGTGTCGCCGGGTAGCCGTGGCCACCAGATCGAATAGAACATGTCCGAGTAGCCGTCCTCGACCGGCGTGCACGCGAAGATCAGCCGGTGGTTCGACGAGCCCTCGAAGGCGCTGATCGCGAACCCGAGGCCGGACAGGTGGCTGTGGATGTAGAGCGCCATCTTGTCGGGATCGTCGCTGGCGGCGTCGGGCCAGCCGGTCAGGAACCGCCACTCCTCGTCGACGACCTCCCAGTTGAGGCACTTCGGGGTGACCGTCGCG
This sequence comes from Mycolicibacterium flavescens, assembly GCA_900637135.1. NCBI lineage: Bacteria > Bacillati > Actinomycetota > Actinomycetes > Mycobacteriales > Mycobacteriaceae > Mycobacterium > Mycolicibacterium flavescens. The sequence continues at coordinate 3,634,108 of LR134353.1, read as the reverse complement.
TGATGCACGTAGTGGAAGTGCGCGCTGTCCGGCCCGTTCTCGGCGACGATCTGCGGATGCACCGGCTCGCGTTCCGCGCGACTCGAAAACTCCGGGTACGGGCGGTAGTACGCGTCCTCGTCGGTCGGGAATTGCGGGAATTTGTGGAACAGATCGGGCAGCTCCCACCGTGGTGGCTCGCCCTCGGGGTGATGCCAGGCGAACACGCAGCCGTATTGTTCGCGCACCGGAAAGACGCGCAGCCGCAACGCCTTGTTGGGCCGGTCGGGCTGGTAGGGAATGTAGCGGTTGGTGCCGTCGGGCCCCCACCGCCAACCGTGGAAGGGGCATTCGACGCAGTCGCCGACGACCTTGCCGCCGTGGCCGATGTGCGCACCGAGGTGCCGGCAGTGCGCCGACAGCACATGCAGGTCGCCTGCCTCGTCGCGGTAGGCCACCAGATCCTCGCCGAAATACCGCAGCGGCCGGGTCTCGCCCGCGGGGAATTCCGCGGACCAGCCGATCATGAACCAGCCGGTGACCTTCCAGGTGAACGGTACTTTCATGCCGGGCAGCCTCCCGAGTCGGCGAACTAATGGAAGAGCTTACAGTAGTGGTTTCAGGAAGGGCCATACCGGAGCGGTGTTTCCGAAACCCCACCAGCCGTCCGGCGCAATACTGTAATAGTTACAGTATCTCCACTTCCTGGACGTGAGGGCCTACTTGTGACGACATCCGACTCCGCCCGCTTCGACGCGATCGTCGTCGGGGCCGGGTTCGCCGGTCTGTACGCGCTGCATCGACTGCGGGAGCAGGGGCTGCGCACCGTCGTGCTCGAGAAGGCCGAGAACGTCGGGGGCACATGGCTGTTCAATCGGTATCCCGGCGCGCGCTGTGACATCGAGAGCATCGAGTACTCCTACAGCTTCTCCGAGGAGATCCAGCAGGAGTGGGTATGGACCGAGACGATGCCTCGCCAGCCCGAGATCGAGGCGTACCTGAACTTCGTCGCCGACCGACTCGATCTCCGTCGCGACATCCGGTTCCATACCGAGGTCACCGCGATGACGTTCGACGAGGCCGCCTCCGAGTGGGAGGTGCAGACGGCAGACGGGGAGGTGTTCGTGGCACCGTTTGTCGTCGCGGCGACGGGGATCCTGTCGGTCCCGAAGGAACCGGAGATACCCGGTATGGGCGCCTTCGAGGGACTCTCGCTGTTCACCAGTCGCTGGCCGAAGCAGGATGTCGACCTGACCGGCAAGCGGGTGGGCGTGATCGGAACCGGTTCCACCGGTGTGCAACTGATCCCGGTCGTGGCCCAACAGGCCGGCCACCTCACCGTGTTCCAGCGATCGCCGGCCTACACGCTGCCGTGGGAGGTCCGCCCGTTCGACGACGGCGAACTCGACGAGCTCAAGGCCAACTACGCCGAGATCCGCGCGGCGCAACGAGAACACGCGGTGGGTGCGGCCCGGCTGAGCGCGTTCTCGGTGATGTTCGAGATGATGACCAAACCGCCGCTGAAGTCCGCATCGCGCGAGGAACAACTGCGCGCCGTCGAGGAGGGCGGCATCATCGGTGCGCTCAGCTGGGGCGACGTGTTCTTCGACATCGAGGCCAACCAGATGGCGGCCAAACTCTACGGTGAGGCGGTGGCGCGCATCGTCAAGAATCCGGAGACCGCAGCGGCGCTGACCCCGACACACCCGTTCGGGTGTAAACGCCCCATCATCGACCAGGGCTATTACGAGACGTTCAACCGCGACAACGTCACACTCGTGGACCTGCGCAAGGAACCGATCGTGGAGGTCACCGCGACCGGAATCCGCACCGAACAGGGCGATCACGATCTCGACGTCATCATCTACGCCACCGGCTTCGACGCGATGACCGGGGCGATGACGCGAATCGCGGTGACCGGGCGCGACGGGATGTCACTCGGAGACTTCTGGACGAACGAGGGGCCATACGCCTACCTCGGCATCGCGGTGGCGGGCTTCCCGAACCTGTTCATCATCCAGGCGCCCGGAAGCCCCGCTCCGGCAAGCAATTACGTGACAGCCCTCGAACAGCACGTCGACTGGATCGGCGAGTGCATCGGCTACCTGAGCGCTCACGGGTATCGGAGTATCGAGGCGCTACCCGAGGCCCAATGCGAGTGGATCGACCACGCGACATCGCTCGTGGCGCCGACGGTCCTCGTCCATCCCAGCTGCAACTCCTGGTACAACGGCGGTAACGTGCCCGGCAAGAAGCGGATGTACATGGGTTACACCGCGGGCGTTCCGGAGTATCGGCGACGCTGCGACGAGGTCGCCGATGCCGGCTACACCGGGTTCAAGCTGGCATGAGAACGGCCGAGCGCGCGTACCGTATCGGTCGGGACTTCGCGGGCGTGGTGCCGCGGGCGCACGCCGCCGTCGCCGGACACGGCGATTGGAAGCCGTTGTCCCGCAAGGGTGCCCGGCAACTCGGCGAGGTCGTGCTCGACGAACTCGCCCTGACGGGGATGACGCTGACCGCGCCCCCGCCCAGACTGGAGCGCACGCTCGAGTCGTGTACCGGCGCGGCCGACGAGCTGGCCGAATTGGGCATGGCCGGCGTGCACGTCGCACCGGATGAGCTGCAGCCGCAGACGATCCGCCGGCGCCGGTTCGGCCGATCCCGGTACGAGCAACTGACCTTCGAACACGATCCCCACCTGCCCGAGTCGTTGGCCGCCGAGGGATTCGGCGGGCCGGCCACTGCGGTGGTGCATCTGTGTCGCAGCGGCGAGGAGCCGCGGCCGTGGCTGGTTTGGGTGCACGGGGCCGGCCAAGGGCTGCCGATCGATTTGGTGTTCTCGAGGGCTCGGCGGCTGCAGGAGCAGCTCGGATACAACATCGCGCTGCCGGTGCAGCCGGGCTGTGGGGTTCGGCGTGAGCAGTGGCCGACCTATCCGAACATGGACCCGCTGAACAACCTGGCGGGCATGATCCGCGTGGTGTCGGAGGTGCGGGCGGTGCTCCGTTGGCTTCGACCGCAAGCGAGCGCCGTTGCGTTGTCAGGGGTTTCGATGGGCAGCCCGGTGGCGGGTCTGGTGTCACACCTCGAGGACGTCGACGCCGTCGCGGTCTACACGCCGATCTTCGGGCTCAACGCGATGATCGCCGGACACCTGGGGCGGTGGGGTCCGTCGGTGCGCGACACGGTCGAACTGATGCGGTCAGAACCCGTCGAGCGCGTGATGTCGGTCGTGGACTATCAGGCGGTCGAACCGACGGCCCCGCCCGAGCGCCGGCTCATCGTCGGTGCGTGGCACGACCAGATGGCGCGACGGGAACCGGCAGAGCGACTGCACGAGCGGTGGGGCGGCGACCTGTACTGGCATCGGGGTAGCCACGTCGGCCACCTGTTCGCGGGCGGTGTGCAGCGAGCGTCGGAACGCTTTCTCGGGGCAGTCAGGGAAGGAGTCGGTTGATGACGACGAGTATGGCAGCGGTACCGGGCGGCATCGATGAGCTCGATGCCGCCTGGTTGACCGGGGTGCTGCGCGCCGACGCAGGGCTGGACGGCGCGACGGTCGACGATGTCCGGGCTGAGCAGATTGCGATGGACAGCGGCTTCTCGTCGCTACTGTACCGGTTGCACCTGAGCGGAACCGCGGTGCCTTCGACCCTGATCGCGAAGCTTCCCGCGGTGTCGGAAGCGCGCGGTGCGATGGAGTTGCTGGGCGGATACCGGCGCGAGTTGTCCTTTTACCGCGACGTCGCCGCGCGCGCGCCGATGGACACACCGCGGGTGTATACCGCCCGCATCGCCGATGACGGCGTCGATTTCGTGCTGCTGCTCGAGGACCTCTCGGAGTGGGACAACGCCGACCATCTGGCCGGGCTGTCCATGGATCGCGCCCGCACCTGCATCCGACAACTGGCAGGTCTGCACGCGTGGTCGGGCGAACCCGCCGTGCTGGAGCAGTTTCCGAGCATCGACACCCCGATCGCGCGGGACCTGCTGCTGCCGGCGTTCGGGCCGGGGTGGGAGGTCTACCGCGCGCACACCTCGGTGAACGTGTCGCCGGCGGTGGCCGCGTTCGCCGAACATTTCGCCGAACGCGCGGTCGCGGCACTGCCCGCGCTCGCCGAACGGGACATGTTGCTGCACGGGGATATTCGGGCCGACAACCTCTTCTTCTCGGGTGACGCGATGAAGGTGGTGGACTTCCAGTTCGCTGCCCGCGGCGCCGGTGCGGCCGACGTGGCCTACCTCGTCACCCAGGGCCTGCCGACTGCGGTGCGCGAAGGTCACGACGAGGTGCTGCTGCGTGAGTATCTCGAGCACGTCGCCTCGCACGGTGCCTCGTACGGATTCGACGAGGCGTGGCGGCACTATCGTTTTGCGGCCGTCTATCTGATGGTGTTGCCGGTCATCACGCTCAACGGGTGGGATGCGCTGCCGGAACGGTCCCGCCGCCTGTGCCTGACGCTGACCGACCGTGCGGTGGCCGCGATCGACGCCATCGGCGCTCTGGAGGTGTTCGCATGAGCCGGTCCGCGCGTGAGGTGGTGGAGCTGTACAACCTGGTGGCGTGGAACAAGGCGGACTTTGGACTGGCCGACGAGCTGTTGGGCGAGACGGTGATTCGTCACGAGGTCGGTGAGCCGGCGCATGTCTTGACCCATGAACAGGCGGTGGCTCGGGTGGTGGACATGTGGAACGTGTCCGAGAGCATCCGGTTCGACCTCAACCTGGTGGTGGCCGGTGATGACGGGGAGCACGTCGCGATCGTCTACCAGTCCCCGATCAAGATGAAGGACGGGACGCAGACCACGATCGGCAGTATGGAAGTCTTCCGGGTGGTCGACGGCAGGATCGTCGAGGTGTGGAACTGCGGCTACAAGCAAGGAGTCTGGACGTGACCGAATCTGTGCTCGACGAACTGGGCTACTACTTGTTGGCCGGCGCCGGTGGTGAAGGCCCGGCAACGCTGATGGACGAGGCCCGTCACGGTGAGGAGCTCGGGTTCGGCACCGCGTTCATCTCCGAACGATGGAACGTCAAGGAGGCGTCATCGCTCGTCGGCGCGGCGTGCGCGGTCACGTCGCGCATGCAGATCGCCACGGCGGCAACGAATCACAACACCAGGCACCCGCTGATCACCGGATCGTGGGCGACGACGATGCACCGGCTCTCGGGCGGGCGCTTCACGCTGGGCATCGGGCGCGGGGTCGCGGCGATGTACGCGGCGTTCGGGATCCCGTCGGTCACGACCGCGCAGATGGAGGATTTCGCCAACGTCATGCGTCGGCTGTGGCAGGGCGAGGTGATCTTCAACCACGACGGACCGATCGGCAAGTACCAGGTTCTGTTCCTGGATCCGGACTTCCGCGAAGACATCCGGCTGGCGGTCGTGGCGTTCGGCCCGCAGACACTGGCGCTCGGGGGTCGGGCATTCGACGACGTCATCCTGCACACCTACTTCACTCCGGAGACGCTGCAGCGCGCGGTCAAGACCGTCAAGGACGCCGCGGAAAAGGCGGGCCGCGATCCGTCGGCGGTCCGGGTGTGGTCATGTTTTGCCACGGTCGGCGATCATCTGCCCGAGGAGCTGCGACTGAAGAAGACAGTCGCCCGGCTGGCCACCTATCTGCAGGGCTACGGCGATCTGCTGGTCAAGACGAACGGCTGGGATCCCGCTGTGCTGCAGCGCTTCCGCGACGACAAGGTCGTACAGTCGATTCCCGGCGGTATCGACCACAAGGCCTCAGCCGAACAGATCGAGCACATCGCGACGTTGATACCCGACGAGTGGTTGGAGCCGTCCGCCACCGGCTCGGCCCAGCAGTGCGTCGAGCGCATCCGCAAGGAGTTCGACTACGGCGCCGACGCGCTCATCATGCACGGCGCGACGCCCGACGAACTCGAGCCGATCGTCGCCGCCTACCGCGCATCGGCGTGAGCTGGCCCCATCTCGGCGAGCGGCGTCAGCTAGCCCCCATCTCGGCGAGCGTGCGTGTTTGCACACGACGCGCCGCGGAAAGTGCGCAGTACGCGCACGGTCGTCGCGCCCGAAAGTGCGTGTAGTGCTGGATATTTGCCGCGTGTCGTGTGCAAACACGCACGCTCGCGCAAACCCCCGAGGTCAGGGCGTGATGACCGTGCGGGCCACCGGTTCGGCTGCGGCCTGGCGGCTGTAGACCGCCCGCTGCAGCCCCCACAGCAGCGCGTTGCGGGTCTCCTCGGGATGGATCAGGTCGTCGAAGCCGAGGTGGCCGGCCGACCGGAACGACGCTTCGACTTCCATCTGCCGAAGCCGCGCCTCGACATCCTCGGCGGCGTGTGACGCCTTGCTGAGGGCGGCCGCGCTCATCGCGCCCATCGTCGCGCCCGGGTATGCGAACGTCGCGCTCTGGTTGTCAAATCCCAACAGCGACATCACCATCGAGCCGAAACCGTATGCCTTGCGCAGGGTGACGTGCAGCTTGATCGTCGTCGCGGCGGTCTGCGCGGCGAACATCCGCGCACCGCTGCGCAGCACGCCCGACTTCTCCGACCGGCTGCCCGGCAGCATGCCCGGGTTGTCGGCCAGGAACACGATCGGCAGGTGAAACGAGTCGGCGACCGTGATGAAGTGCGCCGCCTTGTCCGCGGCGTCTGCGTCGATGGAACCGGCGATCACCTGCGGTTGGTTGGCAACCACCGCGACCGGGTGGCCGCCGAGATGGGCCAGCGCGCAGATGATCGCGGGCCCGAACTTCGGCTGGACCTCGAACCAGTCGGGGCGGTCGAAGACGACGTCCAGGACGCGCCGCATGTCGTAGACGCGCCGATTGCCGCGGGGGACCAGTTCGAGCAACTCCGGGGTGGTCCGCGGGGCGGTCGCTTCGTCGGCGGGAAGCGACTCCGGGTAGGACCACGCGCTGGCCGGGAAGTACGACAGGTAGCGGCGGATGTCGTCGAGCACCGCTTCGTCGTCCTCGGCCAGGTTGTGGATTACACCGCTGGCGAGGGCCACCGTGGGACCGCCGAGATCCTCTTTCGAGATGTCCTCGCCCGTGGACTCTTTCACCACGGGCGGGCCCGCGGTGAAGATGGCGCCCTGGCGGCTCATGATCGTCCAGTCGCAGACCGGAGCGACCAGCGCGCCATGTCCGGCGGACGGCCCGAGCAGGCCGGCGACCATCGGCACCTTGCCCGAACACTGAGCCTGGGCGAGAAGATCGGTCGGGGTGCGGCCGTAGTGTTCGCCGCTGGGACGGAATCCCGCACCCTCCAGCAGCATCACCAGCGGCACCTTGTCGCGCACGGCCAACTCCGCCAATCGGTACCGTTTGGCGTTTCCGCCCGGGCCGATGCTGCCCGCCAGCGTCGTGAAGTCCTCGGCGCCGATCATCACCGGCCTGCCGTCGAGATAGCCGGAGCCGGCGACGATGCCGTCGGCGGCGATGTCACCGCCGACCAGCGTGCCGAACTCGCGGAACGTGCCCTTGTCGAGCAGATACTCGATGCGCGCGCGGGCGTCGAGCTTGCCCTTGTCGCGGTGCTTGGCGACCCGCTCGGCGCCCCCCATGTCGTACGCGGTCTGGCGCCGCCGCGACAGCTCGTCGAGCGTGGCATGCCAATCCTCGGCCTTGGTCATCACAACTCCTGTCCATGGATAGGCGATCGTCGCACCGGCATGACCTCGTTGACCATACTGAATTGCTTACTGTAGCGTCTACGACCATGCTTAGCGGCGCTGGCCTGAAGGTCGACGGGGCGATTTCCAGCCAGATCGCCAACGTGGCCGAAACGGCGGGCACGCTGCAGCGGCGCGGTTACGACGGGTGCTGGACCGCCGAGGTTGCCCACGACCCGTTCCTCCCGTTGACGCTGGCCGCCGAGCACACCGAAACCCTCGATCTCGGAACCAGCATCGCAGTGGCGTTCGCGCGAAACCCCATGACCGTGGCCAACATCGGCTGGGACCTGCAGGACTACTCGCGGGGCCGGCTCATCGTTGGGCTGGGGTCGCAGATCCGCCCGCACATCGAGAAGCGGTTCAGCATGCCGTGGAGCCAACCCGTGCGTCGCATGGGCGAATTCGTCCACGCGATGCGCGAAATCTGGACCTGTTGGCGCGACGGTACGCGGCTGCAGTTCGAAGGCGACTTCTACACGCACAAGCTGATGACGCCGATGTTCACTCCCGAACCGCACGACTACGGGTTCCCGAAGGTCTTCATCGCCGCGGTGGGCGAGTCGATGACCGAGATGGCCGGTGAGGTTGCCGACGGCGTTCTCGCCCACGCCTTCACGACCAAACGCTACTTCGAAGAGGTCACCATCCCGGCGCTCGAGCGCGGCATGGCCCGATCGGGCAGAGCACGCAGCGACTTTCAGGTGTCGTGTCCCATCTTCGTGGTGACCGGTGCCGACGAGCGCGAGGTCACTGGCGCCGCCGTCGCCACCCGCAAGCAGATCGCCTTCTACGGGTCCACCCCGGCCTACCGCAAAGTGCTGGCGCTGCACGGTTGGGGCGATCTGCACGACGAGCTTCACCGGCTCAGCCTCGCCGGCGAGTGGGACGCGATGGGCACGCTGATCGACGACGAGATTCTCGAGACGTTCGCCGTCGTCGCCCCGATCGACAAGCTGGGGGCCAAGATCAGAGACCGGTGCGACGGCGTGATCGACCGGGTGATGATCGGATTCCCGCGCTCGATAGACGAAGCGACGATAGTTGCCGTGCTGGAGGAAGTACGCGCACATGACGGTTCGGCAGAGGAGTTGTTGTGAGCACACGGATCATGGACGAGGCGGCTAAGGTCTTTGCCACCCCGCAGGCCTACACCGATGAAGCCAAACTGCATGCGTCGTTGACGCATCTGCGTGCCAACGCACCCGTCTCGTGGGTAGAGGTGCCCAATTACCAACCGTTCTGGGCGATCACCAAGCACGCCGACATCATGGACATCGAGCGGGCCAACAACCTGTTCACCAATCACCCGCGGCCGGTGCTGGTCACCAAGGAGGGCGACGAGCAGCAGGCGGCCATCGGGGTGCGCACCCTCATCCACATGGACGATCCGCAGCATCGTGTGGTGCGCGCCATCGGAGCCGACTGGTTTCGGCCGAAGGCGATGCGCGCGTTGAAGATCCGCGTCGACGAACTCGCGAAGGTGTACGTCGACAAGATGATGGACATCGGCAACAAGTGCGACTTCGTCCAGCAGGTCGCGGTCAACTTCCCGCTCTACGTCATCATGTCGCTGCTGGGCATCCCGGAGTCGGACTTCCCGCTGATGCTCAAGCTCACCCAGGAGTTGTTCGGCAGTGACGACGACGAGTTCAAGCGTGGCACGGATCAGGCCGACCAGATGTCGGCGCTGGTCGAGATGTTCCAGTACTTCACGGCGTTGACGGCTTCGCGCCGCGATAATCCGACGGACGACCTGGCCTCGGCGATCGCCAACGCGACCATCGACGGCGAACCGCTGTCGGACATCGACACGATCTCCTACTACGCGATCATCGCCGCGGCGGGGCACGACACCACCAGCGCGACCATCTCCGGCGGGATGCTGGCCCTGATCGAGAACCCCGACCAACGCCACAAGCTGTGTAGCGATCTGGGCCTGATGCCGCCGGCGGTCGAGGAGATGATCCGCTGGGTCACACCGGTGAAGGCCTTCATGCGTACGGCCGCCGAGGACACCACGGTGCGGGATGTTCCGATCGCTGCGGGCGAATCGGTTCTGCTGTCCTATGTCTCGGGCAATCGTGACGAGGACGTGTTCGACGATCCCTTCCGCTTCGACATCGCCCGTGACCCCAACAAGCACATCGCGTTCGGGTACGGCGTGCACTTCTGCCTGGGGGCGGCGTTGGCCCGCATGGAGGTCAACAGCTTCTTCAGCGAGCTGCTGCCCCGCCTGAAGGGTGTGGAGCCCGCGGGCCGTCCCGAGTATGTGGCGACGACATTCGTCGGCGGGCTCAAACACCTGCCGATCCGCTACTCACTGACGGTCTAGCCGGGCTCGGCTTGGCCCCACCGGCCGGTCGCCGCCCGAGCTTTTCACCCGACGGTTCCGACCGCGCGAGTTATCGTGTACCCACGCCAGAACCGCTGCGATGTGAGGTGGCCATGTCCCGAGTTGCGCCGTCGTCGGCCTTTACTTCGATCCCGACCGACGATCTGGGCCAAGGCGATCGGATCAACCTGGGCGTGGCCTCGATACTCGGCCACCGTCCCGACGTGGCGGGAGCGCTCGGCTCACTTCGGGCGGCACTGCAATCCAGCGGCACCCTGTCGCCGAGGCTCGTGGAGCTCGTGCGGCTGCGCATCGCGTTCCACAACCAGTGCCGCAGTTGCATGTCGGTGCGCTACCAGAGCGCGGTCGATGCAGGGCTCACCGAGGACGCGGTCTGCTCCCTGGAACGCCCGGAGGAAGCCGACGACCTGTCGGACGCCGAGCGAAGCGCGCTGCGGTTCGCTGATCTGTTCGCCACCGATCACCTCGCGATCGACGACGCCGTCTACGACGACCTTCGGTGCCATTTCGCCGAGGATGAACTCGTCGAGCTCGGCGTGCATTGTGCGTACGCGGTAGGTATGGGCCGGCTGGCCGCGACATGGGCCGTCACCGACGATGTCCCCGGCGCCTTCCGTAGCGCCGAAACGACTGCGGCACCCTGGATTTCCGAAGGGGTCATCGCGTCGGGCTAGCGTGTGCAGCCGAATCCCGACCTAACAGCAGCGCGCGCCCGGATTGGCCTCCGCCGCGGCGTGCCGCATCCGCCAGTAGTCCCGTTCGGAGAGCACCGGCTCACCCGGATGGGTCCGCAACCGGTGCTCGACGTAGCGCCGGTAGTGGGTGTCGCCCATCAGGTCGCCTACGAATGTGCGCCAGTACGAACCGATTTGGCGTGCGCTTTCGGTAATGCGTCCCACTGTTTCTGCACCTCCTTCTCCGGTTTGGTCATCAACAGGCCCGACGGCGCGAAGATCCGCGAGGGGACCGGCTCGTCCTCGGTCGTCGGCGGGGCGCCGCCGCGGAGCGTCCGGATCACCATGATCACCCCGGTGGTGAACACGATCAGCACCAGCAGTGCGAACACGATCGACAGTGTGCCCTGGATGAACGTGTTGCGGATGACCGCGTCGAGTTCGCCGGCGTTTTTGGCCGCGCCGAACGCCGTCTCACCGGCGTCCTTCGCGTTGCGGTACTGGAAGTGCTGAGTCCAGTAGCCGACCTTTGGATCGCCCGAGAAGATCTTCTGCCACGACGCCGTCATCGTCACGATCAGATCCCATAGCAACGGGATCGCCGGTATCCAAGCCCATTTCAGTAGGCCCTTCTTCACCACCACCACGGTCACGACCGTCAAGGCGATCGCGGCCAGCAACTGGTTGGCGATACCGAACAGCGGGAACAACGTGTTGATGCCACCGAGCGGGTCGGTGACGCCCATCAGCAGGATGCTGCCCCAACCCGCCACCACGGCCAGGCTGCAGATCCACGCTCCCACACGCCAACTCGGGTCCTTCAGCTTGCGCAGCGGACCTCCGAGGTTGCTCAGACCGTCGGAGAGCATGAACCGCGCGACCCGGGTGCCCGCGTCCACGGTGGTGAGGATGAACAGCGCCTCGAACATGATCGCGAAGTGGTACCAGAACGCCTTGAGCGCATCACCGCCGAAGACCTTGCTCAGCACCTCCGACATCCCGAACGCCAGTGTGGGCGCACCGCCGGTCCTCGACACGATCGACTCTTCGCCGACACTCTCGGCGGCTTGAGTGATCTGCTCGGCGGTGACCGGCGGGCCCTCGATCGGCAGGCTGTTGACATAGGCCGCCGCGGTCTCGGCGGTCGAGCCGGTCGAGGCCGCGGGCGCGTTGATCGCGAAGTACAGATGCTGATTGAGGATGGCGGCGGTGATCAACGCCATGATCGCGACGAACGACTCGGTGATCATGCCGCCGTAGCCGATCAGGCGCATCTGACCTTCTTTTTCGAGCAGTTTGGGGGTGGTGCCCGACGAGATCAGCGCATGAAAGCCCGACAGCGCACCGCACGCGATCGTGATGAACAAGAAGGGGAACAGCGATCCGGCGAACACCGGACCGGTGCCCTCAGCGGCGAACGCCGAGATCGCCGGGGCCTCCATGACCGGGCGGGCGAGCACGATGCCGACTGCCAGCAGTGCGATGGTGCCGACCTTCATGAACGTCGACAGGTAGTCGCGCGGTGCGAGCAGGAACCACACCGGCAGCACCGACGCGGCGAATCCGTAGATGATGAGGGCCCACGACAGGCTCACCTTCGACAGCGTGAACCATTCTGTGCCCCAGGCGGTTTCGGCGACCCACCCTCCGGAGGCGACCGCGAGCAGCAGCAGCGCGACGCCGATGAGCGACACCTCCGACACCCGGCCCGGCCGCAGGAACCTCAGGTACAGGCCCATGAAGATCGCGATCGGGATCGTCATGGCGATCGAGAAGACGCCCCACGGGCTCTCGGCGAGCGCACCCACCACCACCAGGGCCAGCACCGCCAGCAGGATCACCATGATGACGAGCACGCCGACGATGGCGGCCACACCGCCGATCGTCCCGAGTTCGTCGCGGGCCATCTGTCCCAGCGAGCGGCCCCGCCGACGCGTCGAGATCGCCAACACGAGATAGTCCTGCACGCAGCCCGCGACGACCGCGCCGATGATGATCCAGATGGTTCCCGGCAGGTAGCCCATCTGCATGGCGAGGACGGGTCCGACGAGCGGGCCCGCGCCGGCGATCGCTGCGAAGTGGTGTCCGAACAACACCCGCCGGTCGGTGGGCATGTAGTCCGTGCCGTTCTCGAATAACTCGGCGGGTGTTGCATGGTCGTCGCGCGGACGCACGATCTTCATCTCGATGAGCCGGGCGTACAACCGGAAGCCGATCACGTAGGTGCAGATCGCGGCGATGACGAACCACACGGCGTTGACGGTTTCTCCGCGGAAGAACGCGATCACCGCCCACGCGACCGCGCCGAGCAGGGCGATGACGCCGAAGATGATCCGGTGCCGGACCGTGATCGGCGACCGGTCGATGATCGCGACCGGCGGCAGATCCTTGTCGGTGCGGATATAGGTGACGTCGCCCTCGGTTTCCTCTGTGCGCTCTGCGGGAGCGGTCGGAGATGCCATGTGCCGATCTTTTCACCGGCGGCGCCGACGACGTGTCAAAACCGCGGGCTTCAGCTTCCGCGCTGGTAGAACGCCCGCACCGTGTCGATGGTGTCGACTTCTGCGGGGCTCTTGTCGTCGCGGTACCGCAGCACCCTGGCGAACCGCAGGGCCATACCGCCGGGGTACCGCGTCGACGTCTGCACGCCGTCGAACGCGATCTCGACGACCTGCTCGGGTCTGACCCACACCACACGGCCGGCTGAGCCGGCCAGATAGCCGGAGTCGTCGGTCGGTCCGTCGGCCAACTCGAGGAACCGGGTGGTCTGCCACTCGAGCATGGCGTCGGTCATACCCTTGAAAGTCTTTCCAAGCATGACGAATTCGCCCGTCTGCGGATCCCGTGCGCCGAGGTGGATGTTGGACAACTTGCCGGTGCGACGGCCCGAACCCCACTCGACCGCGAGCACCACCAGGTCGAGGGTGTGTACGGGTTTGACCTTGAGCCAGCCGGCTCCGCGTCGCCCCGCCTCGTACGGCGCGGTCAACGACTTGGCCATGACGCCCTCGTGGCCGGCGGCCAGCGTCACCTCGAGGAACTCGCGCGCCTGTTCGACGTCGCCGGTGACGAGGCGGTCGACGCGGTGCAGCTTCGGAACGAGCGCGTCGAGCACCTCGATGCGTTCACCGGTGGGTTTGTCGAGCAGGTCGACGCCGTCGACATGCAGCAGGTCGAAGACGAAGACCGACAGCGGTTGGGCCGCCGCGGCGGCGGCGATGTCGGCGGAGCGACCGAACCGCGATGCCGTCACCTGGAAGCGGTGCGGCCGCCCGTCGGGTTTGAGTGCGATTACCTCGGCATCGGCGATCACGGTCGTGACCGGCAACGCCAGCACGGCGTCGGCGACCTCCGGGAGGCGTGCGGTCACGTCGTCGAGGCTTCGGGTGTAGATCGACACCTCATCGCCTCGCCGATGCACCTGCACCCGCGCGCCGTCCAGCTTCGCTTCGAAAACTGCTGTGCCGCCGAGACGTTCGAGTGCCTCGGCCACGCCGACTGCGGTCTGCGCCAGCATCGGGCCCACCGGACGGCCGACCGTCAGCGTGAACCGCTCCAGTGCGGCCTCGCCCATGGTCAGGGCGGCAGCCGCGACGGCGGGCAGGTCACCACCGAGCATCGCGGCACGGCGCACCGCGGCGGCCGGGAGGCCGGCGGCCTTGGCGACCGCATCGGCCATCACGCCGACGAGTGCGCCCTGGCGCAGCTCACCGCCCAGCAGCCGACGCAGGAACGTCTGTTCCTCGGCGGTCGCGGCGCCGAACAGCCCGGCGAGCAGCTCGGCGCGCCGTGCCTGCGAGCCCTTGCCCGCGACTTGCCCGATCTCGGTGAACCGCGCATGGACGTCGGGCACCGTCAACGATGCGGACTCCGCCGGGCGCGGTAGCGAGCGCAGCGAGGCCCACCCGACACCGATCTGCCGTTGCGGCAGCTCACCGGAGAGCCACGACACCACGACCGCGACCTGATCGGCGTCGCCTTCCTCGCCGGCGCGGCCCAGCAGATCGGCGATTCGAGCCGTTTTGGCCAGCCGCGACGAGGACGCACCGACCTCGGCGGACGCCGTGGCGACGTCGAGTAACTGCACGTGTTCAGCCTGACACGCCGATCCGACATTGTTGAGCCGCGAGAGGTCATCCGTCGGGCGCGAGTGACCGCAATTGCACGCCCTTTAGCGGCGTGTCGAGGGGCAGACACGGTCGCTCGCGGCAGAGAAAACTAGGTGACTTCGAAGTCGACGCTGTGCCAGCCGGTGGCGCCGTCGGGGATCGGTTGGGCAATCGCGGCGGTCTGTGTCGCGCCGGTGTTGTCGGTGGCCCGGACCGTGATGGTGTGCGGTCCCGGCTGGGTGGCCTGCCACCGGAAACTCCACAGCCGCCAGGTCTCGTTCGAGTAGGCGGCGCCGAGTTCGGCCTGTTGCCAGTCGCCCTGCCCGGCGGGTCCGTCGACGCGCACCTCGACGTTGCGCACCCCGCGGTTCTGCGCCCACGCCACACCACCGAACGTCGCCTCCCCGCGGGGCACGTCTTGACCACTGCGCGGCACGTCGATCCGCGACTCGGTCTTGATCGGCCCGCGCGGTGACCACCCCAGACGCGTCCAGTAGGCCTGGGCGCGGTCGAACCGCGTCACCTCGAGGTCGACCACCCACTTCGTCGCCGAGACATACCCGTACAGCCCGGGAACCACCAGGCGGGCGGGATAACCGTGCTCGGTCGGCAGCGGTTCGCCGTTCATGCCGACCGCCAGCAGTGAGCCCCGGTCGTCGGTGAGCGCCTCGACCGGAGTGCCCGCGGTGAACCCGTCGATCGACATCGACAGCACCATGTCCGCGTCACGGTGAATCCCGGCTTCTGCCAACAGGTCTGATACGCGGTATCCCGTCCACGTGGCGTTGCCGATGAGATCACCGCCGACCGGGTTCGACACACACGTGAGCGTCACCACTTTCTCGACCACGTCGAATTGGTCGAGATCGTCGAAGCGCAAGGTGATTTCGCGATCGACCATGCCGTGGATCCGCAGCTGCCAGTTCTCGCGACTCAACTGCGGCACGCTCAGCGCGGTGTCGATCCGGTAGAAGTCGGCGTTGTTGGTGACGAACGACGCCAGCCCGACACCTTTCGGCTGCACCGTCGCCGGGATCGGGGGAGCGGCGACGTCGACCGGCGGCAGCGCGAATGCCGTGCGGTCACCGGAGACCGAGGTCGTGAGGCGCGACAGCACAACGCCGCCCACTCCGGTCAGCGCGCCAGCCCCGAGGAAGCCCAGCGTGATCAACGACAGCCGTCGGCCGGGATCGGGCCCGTCGACGCCGGCCTGCCCGTCGTCGCCAGCCTGCCCGGCGTCGTCGGTGAACCGCCCCGACGTCAGCAGCCGAAGCACCGCGACGCCGCAGGCGGCGCCGACCACCGTGGGCAGGGTGTCCAACAGGGTCGCCCCCGCACGCGAGAGCACCGCCGCGCACCCGGCGGCGCCGGCCGCCACGATCGCGACGCTGCCGATCGGAAAGCGCCGCGTCTCCAACGCCGCGGTGGCGGCGGCCACGACGGCGATCACCGCGAGCACGAGCATCGACAGGACGAGTTTGTCCGCCATGCCGAAGGTCTGGATCGCCCACTCCTTGACCGGACGGGGCGTCAGGTCGATGACCGCCGACCCGACGGCGGTACGCGAGTCGGCCCGCGGTCCGACGAAGACGGCGAGCAGTTGGGTCACGCCCAGCGCGACGGCGGCTGCGGCGATGCCGCCCATCGCCTTGGTGCTGCGCGACGTCATGCCGCTCAAAGTACTCACGTTGGCGACCCGACGGGCTTACCGAACGGTGACGTCAGCTAGGTTGCTTTACGAATCGAGCTCTTTTTGGAAAGGGGAGACCCAGGTGGAGATTTCTGGCAAGAAGGCCATCGTCGTCGGCGGAGCGTCGGGCTTCGGCAAGGCGACGGCCGAGTTGCTGGCTCAACGCGGCGCGGACGTGGCGGTTCTGGACCGCCCGCAGTCGAAGGGCAAGGAAGTGGCCGACGCTATCGGTGGCTCCTTCTTCGAGGTGGACGTCACCGACTTCGAGGGCACCGAGAAGGTGCTGCAGCAGGCGATCGACAAGCTCGGCGGGCTGCACATCATCGTGACGACGGCCGGTGGCGGCGCCGCCGAGCGCACGGTCAAGAAGGACGGCCCGCACAGCCTCGACACGTTCCGTAAGTGCGTGGACCTCAACCTCATCGGCACGTTCAACATCAGCAGGCTGGCCGGTTGGCAGATGAGCCAGCAGGATCTCGTCGACGACGAGCAGGAAGAGCGCGGCGTCATCATCAACACCGCCTCGATCGCGGCGTTCGAGGGCCAGATCGGGCAGGTCGCCTACACCGCGTCCAAGGCCGCGATCGCCGGGATGTGCCTGACGATGGCCCGCGACATGGGCAGCCTGGGCATCCGGGCGCTGGCGATCGCGCCGAGCCTGTTCGCCACGGGTCTGACCGAGGGCATTCCCGACGAGTTCGCCAAGGCACTGACCAAGGACGCGGCGTTCCCGAAGCGGCTCGGCAAGCCCGAGGAGTACGCCAAGCTGGTGGCCGCGATCGTCGAGAACCCGATGCTCAACGGCCAGTGCCTGCGCCTGGACGCCGGCCAGCGCTTCGCCCCCAAGTAGAGGTGTGATTTCGGTGTAGTTGGTTGCGCTCACCGCCACCAACTACACCGAAATCGCAGATAGGGTGAGGCGGCCGACTCCCGTGCCGCTTCCGCGATCCATTTGACACGATGGCTGCATGCCCGACGACGCGCATCGCCTTCCGACACTGAGCCACGACGACCAGGCCGCGCTGCAGCAGTGGGTGCGCGCGGAGGGTCTGGGCACGACGGTCAGCGATGTCGAACCGCTGACCGGCGGAACGCAGAACATCGTGGTGCGCTTGCTGATCGACGACCGGCCCATGGTGCTTCGACGACCGCCGGCCCATCCGCGGCCGACGAGCGACAAGACGATGCTGCGCGAGATCGCGGCGCTGCGGACGTTGGCGGGGACACCGGTGCCGCATCCCGGATTCATCGCCGGCTGTGAGGATCTCAGCGTCCTCGGCGTGGTCTTCTACCTGATGGAAGTGGTCGACGGCTTCAACCCCGGTGACGACATGTCCGAGGCCTACGTGCGCGATCCGGCGATGCGCCATCAAGTGGGGTTGTCGTATGCGGCGAGCCTGGCCGCGCTCGGGCAGGTCGAATGGGAGGGCAGCCCGCTCGCCGAGCTCAAACGGCCCGGATCCTTTCTGGAGCGTCAGGTTCCGCAGTTCCTCCGGCTGCTCGAAAGCTACCGGCACGACCGATACGACCCCGAGTCGCTGGCCGTGACCGAACTCGCTGAGTGGTTGGCGTCGAACCTACCGCCGGAGGGTCGTCCGGGTGTCCTGCACGGTGACCCGCACCTGAGCAATGTGCTGCTGCGTCGCGACAGGCCAGAGGTGGCGGCGTTCGTCGACTGGGAGATGTGCACGATCGGCGATCCGCTGCTCGATCTGGGCTGGATGCTGATCTGCTGGCCGCTGGAGACCAACACGATCACCGCGGGCGCAGAGCTCGCCGCGCTCGGCGGACTGGCCACCCGTCGTGAACTCCTCGACGCCTACCTCGAAGCCGGCGGCCGCGAAACATCAAGCCTCGATTGGTATGTCGCGATGGCGTGCTTCAAGCTGGGGATCGTCATCGAGGGCACCTGGTCGCGGTTCCTGATCGGTCAGGCGAGCCGGGACGCGGGGGAGCGGTTGCATGCCAACGCCCAGAACCTCATCGATCTCGGCAAGCGGGTGATCAAGGGCGACAGCCCCTTCGAGCTCTAGGCGTAGGTGTCGATCGCCAGCTGGACGGCCAGCGCTACGCCGGCTGCGCCGATCACGACGCGCAACGGCCCCGCGGGTGCGTGCCGCACGACGACCGGCCCGAGCCGGGAGCCGATCAGACAGCCCAAGCCCAGCACCAACATCGCACCCCACTGCACCGGCGCCAGCATCGCGAACACCACGGCCGCCACGAGGTTCGCCACACCCAGGATCACGTTCTTGCCCGCGTTGGCCTCCGCGAGCGAGGCGTGGCCGGTGCGCAACAGGAGCGCGAGCAGCAGCACACCCGCGGCAGCGCCGAAATAGCCGCCGTAGATACAGATCAGGAACACCGCGGTCGCCTCGATGACCACCGCCGCACGGCGACGCCCCGTGCTCGGCTCGTCACCGGGAGCCCGGCGGGGCAGCAGGATCGCGACCGAGGCGACCGCGAGCAGAATCGGCACCGATCTCTCGAAGCCCTCGGCGGGCGTGGTGAGCAGCAGCGCGGCGCCGGCCACACCACCGAACACCGCGATCGGTGCGGTGCGCAGGATCCACCTGCCCTGCCCCTTGAGTTCAGGACGCGACCCCAACACCGAGCCGATCCCGTTGAACACGAGCGCCACGGTGTTCGTCACATTGGCGGTGACCGGGGGCAACCCGAAGAGCAGCAGCGCGGGATAGGTGGCCACCGAGGCCAACCCGGCGATGCTGCCGGTGAGCCCGCCGAGAACGCCGGCGGCGAACAGCAGGGCCCACGTCATCGAAGGTCACGCTACGGCCAGCGCGTGGCGTCCGAAGATTCGAGGCGCTGTGATCTGCCTCGCTCGGGCGCCGTCAGTCAGACCTGAAGAACTGACGGTCAGTTTGCGAACGGTTTTTCCTTTGCGGCCCGGTCGGTGGTTGTCTACGATCGAACGCGTGCCGAGGCGACTCGTAGTAGCAACCCGCAGCGGGGTCTGATCTGACCGACCCCTCGCTGTGGGTCGTCGCTACGTAGTCGGTCACTTCTCTTCGAAGAAAAGACCGGCACATGACCTCGTTCGCAACACAATCCGCTACCAGCGCAGCACCGTCGGCATTCGCGGCCTCTCTCGACGCCCCGCCGCCCCGCGGTCTGCGCGAGGAGGCCGACGCGATGTCTTTCGACACCTTTCTCGCCGAGTACGCGCCCACGTCGGGACCGGTGAGGCTGGGCAACTGGAGCTGCGCCGACGGCAGTCGCCCCGCCAACCGGCTGGGCCCACGCAACTATCAGGCGACGCTGGCCATCGGAGATCGCATCTGCACGACGACAGCGGCCGCACCCGGCCCCGTCGCCGCACTGACCTCGATGCTCTACGACCGCGGGATCTCGGTGGAGATGAC
This sequence comes from Mycolicibacterium flavescens, assembly GCA_900637135.1. Lineage (NCBI taxonomy): Bacteria > Bacillati > Actinomycetota > Actinomycetes > Mycobacteriales > Mycobacteriaceae > Mycobacterium > Mycolicibacterium flavescens. The sequence continues at coordinate 3,614,260 of LR134353.1, read as the reverse complement.
CGCCTTTCACCAGGTGAGCGCCGGTGAGCGCACCGCCACCTTCATCCGCGGCTCGGACGGGCTGAATTCGGAGTGGGCGATGGGGCTGTCCGAGGACGCCACGCAGTCGGCGTTGAGCGCCGTCATCGCGTGTGCGAACCGCCTACTGGTGGCGTCCTGACCGCCGCCTGATCACCGCGAAATTGCATTCCGGCAGGCTGTCACTCGAACAATCGCTGCTGGAATGCCATTTCGCGGCAACGACGGGTCAGTGCAGCGGGCGCAGCACGATGTGCATGCCGTCCTTGGGCACCGGCATGCCGCCGTAATCCCACTCGGTCGTGTAGTCCGGGCGGGGCAGTTCGAGCCGGTACTTGCGCAGCAGCCGGTGCAGGATCGTCTTGACCTCCAGCTGGCCGAAGGTCATGCCGATGCACTTGTGCGCCCCGCCGCCGAAGGGGCTGAACGCGTAGCGGTGCTGCTTGTGCTCGTTGCGCGGCTCGGTGAACCGCAACGGGTCAAACTTCATCGGGTCGGGGTAGAACTCCTCGAGCCGGTGGTTCATCCCCGGATAGGCGATGACGTTGGTGCCCTTCGGCAGGTAGTGGCCGAGCAACTCGGTGTCCCGCACGGTTTGGCGCATGGCCCACTGCACCGGCGTCACCAGGCGGATCGACTCGTTCATCACCAGATCCAGCGACTCGAGCTTGTCCAGCGACTCGATGTCGGCAGGCCCGTCGCCGAGGCGATCGGACTCCTCGCGGCAGCGCTCCTGCCACTCGGGATGCTTGGCGAGGTGGTAGATCATCGTCGTCGCCGTCGAGGTCGACGTGTCATGCGCGGCCATCATCAAGAAGATCATGTGGTTGACGATGTCATCGTCGGAGAACTTGTTGCCGTCCTCGTCCTCGGTGTGGCACAGCACCGTCAACAGATCCGAGCCGTCCTTGCCGCGGCGTTCCTTGACCCGCTCCTCGAAGTACTCCTCGAGCAGCTTGCGGGCCTGCATGCCGCGCCACCAGGTGAACGGGCGCACGGGTTTGCGGATGATCGCGTTGCCGGCGCGGGTGGTGGTGGTGAATGCCTGGTTGACCTTGGTGACCAGTTCCTTGTCGGAGCCGGGTTCGTGGCCCATGAACACCATCGAGGCGATGTCGAGGGTCAGTTCCTTCATCGCCGGGTACATCAGGAAGCGCCCGTCGTTGACGACCCAGTCGTTGGCGATCACCTGCGAGACCACTTGGTCGACCTGCTCCTGGTATCCGACCAGCCGGGAGCGGACGAACGCCTCTTGCATGATGCGCCGGTGGAACATGTGCTCCTCGAAGTCCAGGAGCATCAGGCCGCGATGGAAGAACGGCCCGATCACCGGAACCCAGCCCTGCTGGGAGAAGTCCTTGTTGCGGTTGGAGTAGACGGCCTGAGCGGCGTCGGGGCCCAGCGCCGCGACGGCGGGCAGCGCAGGCGAGTCGGCGTAGTACAGCGGGCCGTACTTGCGGTAGACGTGCAGCAGATAGTCCGGTCCGCCACGGAACATCTCGATCATGTGCCCGAGGATCGGCAGACCGGCGTCGCCGATCACCGGCTTGAGATCGCTGCCCGGGGGCGGCTCGGCCATCGGCTTCTGTGGGAAATCCGTGTTGAGCAGCTTGCGCTCAACGATTCCCATGCCGGGGAAGTTGTTGAACGACGGGGTCAACCGGCGCTTGGCCTGGTCGAGCAGATAGTCCGTCGTGCTGATCGTCGCGGTCATTCACGAGCTCCTGTGCAATGGAATGTGGCCGTTGTCACTCTCATCACCATCCTGGATGGCAGACTTGACGCATGTCAAGTTTTGTTCTGGCGCGGCGCGGTGCAAAGGTCTAGGGCGATGAGCGCCCAACCAGCATCGCAAACGCGTCGCAGCCGCGGTGACCGGCAGCGTGACGCAATCCTCACCGCCGTGCGCGACCTGGTGCAGCAACAGCCGTTCGCGGACCTGTCGGTCAGCGCGATCAGCGAACACGCCGGCGTCGCCCGTTCCGGGTTCTACTTCTACTTCGACTCCAAGTACGCGGTGCTCGCCGAGATCCTGGCCGGCGCCGGCGAGATGCTCGACAGCCTCACCCACCACTTCGCACCCCGCGAGCCGGGGGAGACGCCCGAGGCGTTCGCGAAACGGATGGTGGGCAGCGCGGCGGCGGTGTACGCCAACGACGATCCGGTGCTGACCGCGTGTGCGGTCGCTCGCAACACCGACGCCAAGATCCGCGAGATGATGGACGACTTCTACGACGGCATCATCGACAAGCTGATCGCGCTGCTGGAGAACGACGCCGACGCGCGCCCGATCTCCGGTGACCTCCCCGCGCTCGTCCGGACAATGGCCGCGACGACGACGATGACGCTGACGCACGACAGCACGTTCGTCGGCCGCGGCATCGACCCCCGCCGGGCCGTCGACACGCTCGAGCGGTTGTGGGTCGCGGCGTTCTGGGGACACATGCAGCCATCCGGCCAGCCATAAGGCCGGGGTCAGTATCCTCACCGCCATGGCGCACACCGGGTATGCGAACAAGCGTTGTTTTCTGACCGGGGCCGCCAGCGGCATCGGCCGCGCGACCGCGTTGAAGCTGGCCGCCGAGGGCGCCGAGCTCTATCTGACCGACCGCGACGCCGAAGGTCTGGAGAAGACCGTCGCCGACGCGCGCGCCCTGGGCGCCGAAGTGGCCGAGTACCGCGCCCTTGATATCTCCGACTACGACGCGGTGGTCGCGTTCGCCGACGACATCCACTCGCGTCACCCGGCGATGGACATCGTGATGAACATCGCCGGGGTATCGGCGTGGGGCACCGTCTCGACGTTGACGCACCAACACTGGAAGTCCATGGTCGATATCAACCTGATGGGACCGATCCACGTCATCGAGGCGTTCGTGCCGCGGATGGTCGCGGCAGGCACGGGCGGCCACATCGTCAACGTGTCCTCGGCGGCCGGGCTGGTCGCGCTGCCCTGGCATGCGGCCTACAGTGCGAGCAAGTTCGGGCTGCGCGGCATGTCCGAAGTGCTGCGCTTCGATTTGGCTCGCCACCGCATCGGGGTGTCGGTGGTGGTTCCGGGCGCGGTGAAAACGCCTCTGGTGCAGACGGTTCAGATCGCCGGCGTCGACCGCGAAGACCCGCGGGTCAAGAAGTGGACCGACCGCTTCAGCGGTCACGCGGTCTCACCCGAGCGCGCCGCCGAGTGCATCCTCAAAGGCGTGCGGCGCAACCGGTTCCTGATTTACACCTCGACCGACATCAGGGCGCTCTATCTGTTCAAGCGCACCATGTGGTGGCCGTACAGCGTTGCGATGCGCGGGGCGAACGTGTTGTTCACCAAGGCACTGCGACCCTCTGCGCAACGCGGTTAGCGCTTACCCCACTCCCATGGGGGCATGGTCAGCATGCCGAGGCCCTCGACCCGTGTCTCGCCGAGGTCCTTGTACAACGGGATCTCCACTGCGGCCGCCTCCCTTTCGGGGTCCTCGCCGACGGGAACGGTGTCGAGGTGTCCGAGTAGGGCCTTGGAATGGGTGACGACGACGACCTGCGTGGTGTCGGCCGCGGCGCGGACCAACGACGCCAGCGGGCCCACCAGGTCGGGGTGCAGGGATGTCTCCGGTTCGTTGAGCACCATCAGCGACGGTGGCCGCGGGCTCAGTAGCGCAGCGGCCCATAGAAGGAACCGCAGTGTGCCGTCGGACAATTCGGCGGCCCGCAGCGGTCGCAGCATACCCGGCTGATGCAGCTGCAGATCGAACAGCCCGTCGTGCCCGGATATGGTCACCGTCGCGCCGTCGAAGGCCTTGGCAATGGCCCGTTGGAGGTCGTCGTGGCCTGATTCGATGACGGTCTGGATCGCGGCGGCCAGGTCGCTGCCGTCGTCGGAGAGTACGGGTGTGCGGGTCCCGACCGTGCGTTGCCGCGAGGGCGCCGCGGGGTCGACGCGAAAGCCGTCGTAGAAGCGCCAATTGCGCAACCGGTCCCGCACGGCGGCAAGTTCTGGATGCGCACCGGGATGGGCGTATTCGGCGAGCACACTGCGGTAGGCCGGAATTGCTTGCGTCACTTTGTCGAATCCGCGTCCGTTTTCGGCGCGCGCCTCGACGTAGTCACGGGTCCGGCGCACCAGGGTCGAACTGTTGCGCATGACGGGGCCGGCGAACACCGCCTCACGTTTGATCTCCGGATCGAGTGAGAACAGCGATTCAGGGCCCGCCATCTGAGGAAGGCCGAGGTCGACGAGGTATCCGAAGTCGTCTGCGGCGAAACCCATTTCGAGTGACACCGGACCCGTGCGCGTCGTGCCTTGCACTTGACCGGTGCGGCGCGCCCCGCCGAGTTGTTCGGGACCCGCCCACAGCACCGACTGCAGTCCACCCTCGCGGGCGAGCGATCCGATCACCTCGCCGCGGCCGCAGTCGGCGAGCAGGCGCAACGCCCGATACAGCGACGACTTACCGGTCCCGTTGGCGCCGGTGACCACGGTCAGCTGCGCGAGCGGCAGCACGATCTCGCGCAGCGAGCGATAGCCGCGGATGGCCACCGTGGTGAGCACCTCAGTACCCGCCGTCCGGCGGCGCCAGTTCGAGTCGCACACCCAACAACCGGACAGGGCGGTCGAGTTCGAACTGGGCGAGTATGTCGAGTGCCGTTCGGGTGACGTGTGTTTCGTCCACCGTGGGTTCGGGCAGCTTGCGGATCTTGGTCCTGGTGTGGAAGGTCTTGGTTCGCACCGTTACCGCCACCCGGGTGACGACCCGATTCTGCTCGACGATCTCGCTCAGGGTCTGTCGCGCCAGATCGACGACCGCGGTGTTCATCTCGTCGCGCTCGGTCAGGTCGCGGGGGAAGGTGATGACGTGGCTGCGCGACCGCGGCACCCATGGTGCGGCGCTGACGTCGGTGTCGCCGCCGCCCTTGGCCAGCAGCAGGATCCACAGCCCGGTGGTCGGGCCGAAAGTCTCAGTGAGCACCGTAGCGTCGGTGCCTGCGAGGTCGGCGACGGTGCTGATGCCCATCGTCGCAAGCTTTTTCGCTGTCTTCGGGCCGATTCCCCAGAGCGCGTCGACTTCACGGTCGCCCATCACGGCCATCCAGTTCTCGTCGGTGAGTTGGTACACCCCCGCCGACTCACCGGGCTCGCGTCTCGGCTTGGCGAAACCGGTCGCGACCTTGGCGCGCTGCTTGTTGTCGCTGATCCCCACCGAGCACGACAGACCCGTTTCGGCGGCGATCACCTCGCGGATCCGCTCGGCGAACTCGAACGGACTGTGCGAGTCGTCCAGCTCGGCGCCGACGTAGGCCTCATCCCAACCCCACACCTCCACCGGATGGCCGAAGTCGCGCAGCAAGCCCATGACCTCCTCGGAGGCTTCGTCGTAGGCATCGGTGTCCAACCGAAGGAACGTCGCTTCCGGGCACTTGCGGGCGGCGCTGCGCAACGGCATGCCCGCCCGCACGCCGTACGCCCTGGCCGGATACGACGCACACGTCACGACCTTGCGGGGCTCGTTCGGGTCGCCGTTGCCGCCAACGACGATCGGCAGACCGGCCAGTTGCGGCTTGCGGCGGATTTCGACGGCGGCCTGGAACTGGTCGAGATCGACGTGCAGGACCCAGCGCCTCATCGGGGCCTTCTGCTCTTCGCGCAAGCGCTCATCGGCCGCACAGCTTGCGCGCCACCGACTCCCACGCATCACCGAGCGACTCGATCGTCGCGCCGCGCTCTTGGAGCTGATGCCACACATAGTCCGCGTCGAGCAACGCCACCAGCGCGGCGGCCTGTGCATCGAGGTCGCCTGTCGTGCCCGCGGATTCGAGCAGGACCCGAACGTGGCGATGGTGCAGGGTCGCGGGGGTGGTGAACCGCATCTGGGGGTCCCGGTTGGCGTCGGACAGCAGCGCGTGATGTTTGTGGACGAACGTCAACCGATCCCGGCCGTAGGCCAGCAGCCGCTCGAGCGGCGGCGCGCCGGGACCCAGAGGCGGCGGACCGAACAGGAACGCTTCCTGATGTGCCTTTTCGTCCTCGTCGAGCAGCACGATCATCAACCCGGCGCGGCTGCCGAATCGGCGGAACAGGGTGCCCTTGCCGACGCCTGCCGCGGTGGCGATGTCGTCGGTGGTGACCGAGTCGGCACCCCGTTCGGCGATGAGACGGCGTGCGGCGTCCAGAAGTAAGGTGCGGTTGCGCGCCGCGTCACCGCGTTCTTGTGGAGTCTGGTTCGTGACCGGCAGCTCGTTGAGCGGGCGAGGGGCGGCCATGTCAGCAGTTTAGTTCAGACGGAATAATTCGGACCATAGTCCGGTTCTCTTGTGCGAAGATTCCACCGGACGAAGGGACCCGAAAGATGGCGGACACCGCGAAGGTGAACGTGCTGGTATTGCTGGGCAGCCTGCGGGCGGCGTCGATCAACCGGCAGTTGGTCGAACTCGCACTGGAAACCGCTCCCGACGGTGTTGGTCTGGACTTCTTCGACCGGCTGGGCGAGTTGCCGTTCTACAACGAGGACATCGACAACGACACCGAACGCGGGGGAGCGGCCGACCCCGTGGCGGCGCTGCGCCAAGCTGCCGCCGATGCCGACGCCGCGTTGGTCGTGACCCCCGAGTACAACGGCAGCATCCCGGGCGTGCTCAAGAACGCGATCGACTGGTTGTCGCGGCCGTACGGCAACAGCGCGCTCAAGGACAAGCCGCTCGCGGTCGTCGGTGCGGCCCTCGGGCGGTACGGCGGCCAGTGGGCGCACGACGAAACCCGTAAGAGCTTCGCCATCGCCGGACCGCGGGTCGTCGAGGATCTCAGGCTGTCGGTGCCGAGCAAGGCGTTCGACGGAAGGCATCCGCGGGAGAACGCCGAGGTGGCGGCGAACCTGCGCGACGTCATCGGGAAACTGGCCGCCGGAATCGGCTGACCGTTTGGCGCGGACAGGCCCGTTGAGCCCGGTCTGAGAAGCCCGCGGCGGCTTTGCTGGCGCGATTCGATGTCCGGCCCGGTTGTCGGTACCGGCTGCTATATCTGGCGCATCGCTGGCCGCATCGAGCGCGGCGGGCGCGACACGCCCTCGGTGTGACGTGCGACACGCCGAGGCGCGCCGCCTCACGGAGCTTACGACCTGGGAATTCCAGAATTGTTATTCAGAACATCTGGTATTCCTTCGCAATGTCGGACACTAGGTGTAGTGTTTCGAAGCACCGACAGGCCCCACGATTCCCAAGCTTCTCCGAGGGCCGGCCGGAGCCCCCGACCCGGGTTGTCTGGAATTTCCAGACACGGCGGCGGTGGCCTCGGACGGCAGGAATTTTCCGGGTCTGCGGGTTGCTGAAATTCCATGAATCTCGGCAACAAGAAGTGTCCGACCAGTTGCCAGCCAGCGTGCAGGGCCAGTTGTAGAGGAGCCGAACCGCAGATGACTCAGCACTCGATCACCGTGTACACGAAGCCCGCATGCGTGCAGTGCAACGCCACCTACAAGGCGTTGGACAAGCAGGGCATCGCCTACGAGACCGTCGACATCAGCCTCGACAGCGAAGCCCGCGACTACGTGATGGCGCTGGGTTACCTGCAGGCCCCGGTCGTCGTGGCCGGCAACGAGCACTGGTCGGGCTTCCGGCCCGACCGCATCAAGGCGCTCGGGGCGGTCGCGGCAACGGCTTAGGCGGCTCAGCCGGCCGACGGGTACTCGACGGGCAGAAAGGGGGGCGCGTAATGAGCAACCTCGTGTACTTCTCCAGCGTCTCGGAGAACACCCACCGCTTCGTCCAGAAGCTGGACCTGCCCGCGATCCGCATTCCGCTGCACGGGCGCATCGAGGTCGACGAGCCCTACGTGTTGGTCCTGCCCACCTACGGCGGCGGGCGGGCCACGCCGGACATCAACGACGGTGGCTATGTGCCCAAGCAGGTCATCGCATTCCTCAACAATGAACGCAACCGGTCGTTGATCCGCGGCGTCATCGCCGCGGGCAACAACAACTTCGGTGCCGAGTTCGCCTACGCAGGCAATGTCGTGTCCCGCAAGTGCGGCGTTCCGTACCTGTACCGCTTCGAACTGATGGGAACCCCGGACGACGTCGCCGCCGTCCGTTCGGGTTTGGAAGATTTTTGGAAGGACCAGACGTGTCACCAACCGTCACAGCTGCAGAGCCTGTAACGTCCGCGCCGGCAACGCTGCCCGGCGAGACGGACTACCACGCGCTCAACGCGATGCTGAATCTGTACGACGCCGACGGCAAGATTCAGTTCGACAAGGATGTGCTGGCCGCGCGTGAGTACTTTCTGCAGCATGTCAACCAGAACACGGTCTTCTTCCACAACCAGGACGAGAAGCTCGACTACCTGATCCAGAAGGAGTACTACGAGCGCGAAATCCTCGACCAGTACTCGCGTAACTTCGTCAAGACGCTGCTGGATCGGGCGTACGCCAAGAAGTTTCGGTTCCCGACGTTCCTCGGTGCGTTCAAGTACTACACCTCCTACACGCTGAAGACCTTCGACGGAAAGCGGTACCTCGAGCGCTTCGAGGACCGCGTGGTCATGGTGGCGCTCACCCTGGCGGCCGGGGACACCACGCTGGCCGAGAAGCTCGTCGACGAGATCATCGACGGCCGCTTTCAGCCGGCTACGCCGACGTTCCTCAACTCGGGCAAGAAGCAGCGCGGTGAGCCGGTCAGCTGTTTCCTCCTTCGCATCGAGGACAACATGGAGTCGATCGGACGCTCCATCAACTCGGCGCTGCAGCTGTCCAAGCGCGGCGGCGGAGTCGCGTTGCTGCTGACCAACATTCGGGAACACGGCGCACCGATCAAGAACATCGAGAACCAAAGCTCGGGTGTCATCCCGATCATGAAGCTGCTCGAGGACTCGTTCTCCTACGCCAATCAGCTCGGTGCGCGCCAGGGCGCCGGTGCGGTGTACCTGCACGCCCACCATCCCGATATCTACCGGTTCCTCGACACCAAGCGCGAGAACGCCGACGAGAAGATCCGGATCAAGACGCTGAGCCTGGGCGTGGTGATCCCCGACATCACGTTCGAGCTGGCCAAGAAGAACGAGGACATGTACCTGTTCTCGCCGTATGACGTCGAGCGGGTCTACGGTTTGCCGTTCGCCGACATCTCGGTCACCGAGAAGTACTACGAGATGGTCGATGACAGCCGCATCCGCAAGACGAAGATCAAGGCGCGCGAGTTTTTCCAGACGCTGGCCGAGCTGCAGTTCGAGTCGGGCTACCCGTACATCATGTTCGAGGACACGGTGAACCGGTCGAACCCGATCGACGGCAAGATCACCCACTCGAACCTGTGCTCGGAGATCCTGCAGGTGTCGACTCCGTCGGAGTTCAACGAGGACTTGTCCTACAAGAAGATCGGCAAGGACATCTCGTGCAACCTGGGTTCGCTGAACATCGCCAAGGCGATGGACTCGCCGGACTTCGCGCAGACCATCGAGGTGGCCATCCGTGCGCTGACCGCGGTGAGCGATCAGACGCACATCACCTCGGTGCCGTCGATCGAGCAGGGCAACAACGACTCTCACGCGATCGGTCTCGGCCAGATGAACCTGCACGGGTACCTGGCCCGCGAGCGGATCTTCTACGGTTCCGAAGAGGGTGTGGACTTCACCAACATCTACTTCTACACGGTGCTGTATCACGCGCTGCGGGCGTCGAATCGCATTGCGATCGAACGGGGTAGCGCGTTCAAGGGCTTCGAGAAGTCGAAGTACAAGTCGGGGGAGTTCTTCGACAAGTACACCGAGCAGGTGTGGGAGCCCAAGACCGACAAGGTTGGTCAGCTCTTCGCCGATGCCGGCATCCGGATCCCCGACCAGGAGGACTGGAATCGGCTGAAGGAGTCGGTGCAGCAGCACGGCATCTACAACCAGAACCTGCAGGCCGTGCCGCCGACGGGGTCGATCAGCTACATCAACCACTCGACCAGCTCGATCCACCCGATCGCCAGCAAGGTCGAGATCCGCAAGGAAGGCAAGATCGGCCGCGTCTACTACCCGGCGCCTTACATGACCAACGACAACCTGGAGTACTTCCAGGACGCGTACGAGATCGGGTACGAGAAGGTCATCGACACCTACGCCGCGGCCACCCAACATGTGGACCAGGGTTTGAGCCTGACACTGTTCTTCAAGGACACGGCCACCACGCGCGATGTGAACAAGGCGCAGATCTACGCCTGGCGCAAGGGCATCAAGACGCTGTACTACATCCGGTTGCGCCAGATGGCCTTGGAAGGCACTGAGGTGGAGGGCTGCGTCAGCTGCATGTTGTAGGACCGCCACGCCGAGTGTCGGTTTGAGACACGCAGTGTGCGGATCAGCCGTGCACTAATCCGACACTCGGCGAGCGCTTCAGCCCAAGGCAAGAGTGGGCAGGCGGTCCACCCGCGTCAGCACCCGGTGCTTCGGCGGAACGCCGGGGCCGGTCTGGGCCTCCTCTGGCTTCGCTTCGTGGTCTATCCAGCATTCGCCGGTTCTCTCGTCGTAGTCGCCGCCGTAGAACACGCAGCACACGCCGAGACCGTCGGTGTCCTGGTGGTCCGCCGCGCACTCCCAGAAGTCGTCGCTGACGGGAACGGCGCCAGCGGTTGCGGCCAGTCCGAGGGCGACGCCGACTGCCGTCACCGCGGTCGCCAGAAGTCGTGTGATGGTCATGGCGTAGAGCCTGCTGCCCAGGCGTTTGTGGCGAAACGGGGTGCCTGCCGCAGCCTTTCGACCGCCTCTGAGGGCCAGCGGTGCATTGCGGTTAGGGGAATAGGGGGCGTGTCGTCGCCGAGCGCGCGGTTCCGAACATAAAAGGATGAATGGAAGTACCCGTACGCCCGGCGTAAAAGGTAAGGCTTGCCTCAGCTGACACTGGCGTTTACATTAACCGAAAAGATTTCCTCTAAATAGGAGTCCGGTTGATGCTCAAGCGCTTGTGCGTTCTCGCGGCGACGATGATCGCCGCCGCCACGTTTGCTCCAGCGGCGCATGCCCAGCCCGCTCCCGCGCATGAGTTCGCGATCACCTCCGATGTCCCGACCCTTGCCGAACTCGACGCGCAGATCCGGCTGCTGGTCGGCACTCCCGCCCCGGACGCGGTCAAGGCCGCTCAGCTCGAAGGCGGCGAGCGGGCAGTGGTGGTGCCGAAGATGGTCTACCGGATCGGATTCTTCCGCCCGCCGCGCGGTTCGAGCGCGGTGACCGGTCCCGAGACCCACGACGGCGATCGCCACACCGCGATGATCAACGCCAGTAGGCAGGGGGCGCCGACCGTGCGCGTGGAAGCCGAATGGCGCCGGATCGACGGTCAGTGGAAGCTGGCGAGCAAGTCGCTGTGCAACGGCATCAAGACCCTCGGCCTTCCGATTCCCTGCAATTTCGAATGATGTCCGCGTGATCGAAGTCGTTGGGTTGACCAAGTCGTTCGGGCGCCACCACGCCGTCGACGACGTCACCGTCACCTTTCCCGCCGGCTCCGTCACCGCGCTGCTCGGTCTCAACGGCGCTGGCAAGACCACGCTGCTGCGGTTGCTGGCCGGGCTGATCCGCCCCGACAGCGGAACGATCTCGGTGTGCGGACAACGCACCGGCCACGACCAACGCCTGCTGGGATTCCACCTGGGCCCGACCTCCATGAACCCCCGCCACACCGTGCAACGCCACTTGTCCTGGCTTGCAGCACTTTCGGGCATCGACGGCGCACGCCTCGACAAGATCGTCCGCGAGACCGAACTACACGACCATCGGTCGATGCGCATCGACCGGCTATCACTGGGCATGCGTCAGCGCGTGGCCATCGCGGCCACCTTGCTCGCCGACCCGCAGACGCTGCTGTTCGACGAACCCCTCAACGGTCTCGACGTTCCCGGCATCGTCTGGTTCCGGTCACTGCTTCGCCGGCTCGCCGAACAGGGCCGCACGGTCGTCGTCGCCACCCACCTGCTTGGCGAAGTGGCGCTGACCGCCGACCACGTCGCAGTGCTCAGTCGCGGCCGCATGCAGGCCGCCGGCCAGCTGGCGCAGTTGACGCCCACCGGTGCCGACGCCCGGGAATGGCTCGAGGAAACCCTGCTGGAGTACGCGTGAGCACCGTCGCGGTGGCGCGCAGCGCGCGTGCCGAGATTATCCGCACCGGCGGGCGCAGCCGGCTGTGGACGGTGGTGGCGCCCGCGGCGGTGATCCTCCCGGTGGTGATCACGTTCGGCATCGCGCTCGTCGCGGAGTCGTTCGCGCGGATCCCCGGCCAGATCTCGGTGCTGCAGGTGACGACCTCGAACGCGGCCTACTGGGTCATCACGATCACCGTCGCGCTGGTGGCCGTTGCGGGAGCCGACGGTCAGGCCGCTGAAAGCCGCTACGGCGCAGGCGAACACGTACGCCTCGCTATTCCGCGGGCCTGGCCGGTGTTGCTCGGCCGGTGGGTGTTCTACGGTGCTCTGGGCGCGCTGGTGGCCATCGCGACTCTCGTCGTGGTGCTCGCGGGCCTGCCTGCGGTCGCGCCGATCGTTTACGGACCGGTGTCGCTGACCGACGATGTCGGGCTGCGACTGTTGTGGACGGTGCCGGTGCTGGCGCTGTTCGCGGCGGGGGCGGGTGTGGGAGTCGGGGCCCTCACCCGCTCGCCGCTCGCCGCGGTGGGCGGCATCCTGCTGTGGGCGTTCGTGGCCGAAACCGCGGCCGGTTATCTGCCCAGCGGAGCGACGCTCCAGCGTTTCATGCCCCTGTTGAACGCGGTGTACGCCACCGGGCAGGACACCGTACTCACACCGCCGTGGGGCCAGACCGGCGCTCTGCTCTACGCATGCTCAGTTTTCACGGCGATCTTCGGGATCGCCGCCGTTGGAAGGACAATCCGAAGATGACAGGCAAAGAATCTCTTCCGCTCGCGCAGCGGTCCGATGCGGACCTGCCGGGCCACTGGCTGCTGGCCCGGCTGGGCAAGCGGGTGCTGAGGCCGGGCGGACTCGAGCTGACCAGCCGGCTGCTCGCGGCCGCCAAGATCGGCGGCGCCGACGTCGTCGAACTCGGTCCAGGTCTGGGCCGCACCGCCACCGACATCGTCGCCCAACAGCCGCGCTCCTACGTCGGGGTCGACGACACCGCCGCCACCAGTGAGACGGTGCGCGCGGTTGTCGCCCCTGTCGACGGCAAGGTCGTGGTGGCCAACGCCGCCGAGACCGGATTGCCTTCGGGCAGCGCCGATGTGGTGATCGGCGAGGCGATGCTGACGATGCAGGGCGACCGCGACAAGCGTGCGATCGTCGCCGAGGCTTTCCGGGTGCTGAGGCCGGGCGGCCGCTACGCGATCCACGAACTGGGTCTGCAGCCCGATGACCTCCCGCAGGACACCAAGGACGTGATCCGCCGCGACATGGCGCGCGCGATCAAGGTCAACGCGCGGCCGCTGACGACGTCGGAATGGGTGGCGCTGCTGACCGAGGCCGGCTTCGAGGTGGTGACCGTCGACCACGCGAAGATGGCGCTGCTCAATCCGGCGCGGGTTCTGGCCGACGAGGGGTTCACCGGTGCGCTGCGGATCGTCGGCAACCTGATCGCCAGGCCCGCGGCACGCAAGCGGGTCATCGGTATGCGTAAGACGTTCCACCGCTATCGGCGCGCACTGACCGCGGTTGCGGTGGTCGGTGTCGTGCCGACGTCGTGACAGACTCGAACCATGCCAGTGTCGCGCCACGACCTCGATGCGCAGCCGGAACGGGCGGCAGGCCAACAGCGCCAGAAAGTGCTGAGCCTGCTGAAGAACGCCGCGAACCCGGTCGACGCCCAACAAGTCGCCGACGCGCTGCAGATCCACATCACCACGGCCCGCTTCCACCTGACGACGCTGGAGGAACAGGGCTTCATCCGGCGGGGCAATGCGACCAAGGCCGGTCGAGCGGGGCGACCGCGGCTCACGTACGAGCCGGCCCCCCGGTTCGACTACGCCGACATCGTCTCGCTGTTCGCCACCCACCTGGGCGGAACGGTGCGGGAGCGCGAACAACGTGCTCTGCAGATCGGTGCGGACCTGGCCCATCGGGTCCGGTTGGCCCGCAGGCGACCCGAGGCCACAATCGCCGACATGGTGGTCGCGACCCTCAACGAACTCGGCTTCCAGGTTCGTTCGTTGCTGACCTCGTTCGGCGAAGTGACGGTGCAGATCTGCACGTGCCCACTGGCCGAGGTGGCCGCGTCGGCGCCGGAAGTTGTGCGCGGCATCCAGCAGGGCCTCATCCAAGAGGTGATCAACCTGAACGCCGACGCCGTCGGCGCCCGCTATCAGGCGTCGGTCACGCCCGACCCGCACGGTGGCTCGTGCGAAGTCAGTTTGGTATTGCGTCCCGAACGGTGAACATCGGGGCGAGAAGGGAAGACTCATGACCGCGACAACCGCGCTGTCGTTACAACAGCTCGCCGACGAGCAACTCGCCGCCGCGAAGGCCGCTTCGTCGGGCCGTTCCGCGCAGACCGTGTACGGCGGCAGCGGGCGCACGCTACGTCAGACCGTGCTGGCACTGACCGCCGACCACGGCCTGGACGACCACGAAAGCCCCGGCGAGGCAACGCTGTTGGTGTTGCGAGGCCGGGTGCAGCTGCGTTCGGTGAGCTCCTCGGTGGAGGGCAGCACAGGAGACTACCTCCCGATACCGCACGAACGTCACAGCCTTGCCGCCCTCGAGGATTCGGCGGTGTTGTTGACGGTCGTCGCCAAGAAGTGAGCTAGGCCTACGGTCTCACTTGATGGTGTGCTGCGGGCCTTGGGCCTTCTTGTAGAGAGCCTTGAGCATCCGGTCACGGAACATCGCGTTATCGATGAGCTTCACCCCGGCGTTGGCCAGCTTGGGTTGTCCGATCAACTTGTGCATGTAGCGGCCGCGGCGATATTCGCGGCCCCACGCGGCCTCCATGCGCTGCGCATAGTTCGTGAAGTCGTCGGGCCCGCCGTTCTGCAGGGCCGCGGTCGCGCATTCGCCTGCGGCCAAGCCGGATTCGAGCGCCTTGGAGATGCCCGCGCCTGAGGCCGGTTTGCCCGCACCCAGCGAGTCGCCGGTGAACAGCACGCCCGGGCGCCACGGCGGCCACGCGGTGAACCCCATCGGCAGTCGCCAGGCCCGGACACTCTTGTTCTTCTTCAGCTCCTCGATCGGCGGCAGCTCCCACTCCGTAGGCAGAGTGCGGAGGAAATCGCCGAGGAACTGCGTGGCGTTGATCGACTGCCAGTTCTTATAGCTGTTGACGTAGCCCAGCCCGATGTTGAAGATGCCGTTGCCCATCGGGAACACCCAGCCGTACCCAGGTAGCTGGTCGCCCTCGAAGACGAGCTTGAGATAGATGTCGAGGCTGTCGGAGTCGGGCCGGTTGGCGTGCATCTCGGAGCGGATCGCGATCGCCGAGTAGCCGTTGTACTCGGAGTCGATCTTGAGGGCCCGCTTGATCGGGGAGTAGGCGCCGTCGGCGGCGATCACCGCGTCGCCGTAAACCTTTTCGCCGCTCTTGAGCGTCACCCCCACGACGCGACCCTTCTCCAGGATCGGCCCGGACACTTCCGCGCCCTGGCGCACCTCGGCACCCGCGGACTCGGCGTGCTTGAGCAGCGTGGTGTCGAGGCGCTCGCGGCTCACGGTGTGGCCGTGGTCGGGCATACCGGGCCGCTTCGGAAACGACAGTTCCCACTCGCTCGGGCTGAAGACCGTCACGCGATTCACCCGGTGATACGTGGCCACCTCGTCGGCCAGTCCCATTTTCTGCAGATAACTCACCGCGCGGGCGGTAAGCCCGTCGCCGCAGGGCTTGGCCCGCGGGAACTCGGCCTTGTCCAGAACCACGACCTTCGCGCCGGTCTGAGCGGCCTGCCACGCGGCTGCCGAGCCGGAGGGCCCGCCACCTGCGATGACCAGGTCGTATTGCTGCGTCATGAAACTCGTCTCGTCGATCGGCTGTCGCAGCGATATTACCCGTGCTGCGTTGGCCTCTCTTGTCGGACGGAGTTGCCCAGACGTGGCGTCCGGAAACGCATGCGACGTGGTCTGAGCTGGTCAGCAGTGCTTGAGCGGTAGAGTGACCGGGTGCGACGAGCGGGCAGGCCACGGTCGAGTGGTGAGCCGGGCGTCAAGGTGGACGCCCGCAGCGAGCGCTGGCGCGAACACCGCAAAAAGGTGCGCGCCGAGATCGTCGACGCCGCCTTCCGCGCCATCGACCGGCTGGGTCCTAGCGTCAGCGTGCGCGAGATCGCCGAAGAGGCCGGCACCGCCAAACCCAAGATCTACCGCCACTTCACCGACAAGTCCGACATGTTCGGCGAGATCGGCCAGCGCATGCGAGACATGTTGTGGGCGGCGATCATCCCGTCGATCGATGTGGAGCATGACTCCGCGCGCCAGATCGTCGGGCGTGGCGTCGGGCATTACGTCGAGCTGGTCGAGCAGCATCCCAACGTGGTGCGGTTCCTGTTGCAGGGTCGGTTCGCCGACAAGTCAGCAGCCGCGATGACGACCGTCAACCGGGGCAGCGAGATCACGCTCGCCGTCGCCGACATGATCAGCGAGGAACTCAAGGATCTGGCGCCGGATCCGGCAGCCTTCGAGCTCGCGGCGTACGCAATCTTCGGTACCGCGGCATCGGCGACGGACTGGTGGCTGGGCGACGATGACGACGGCACCCGCCGCATGCCCGCCGATCAGTTCGTCGCGCACATGACCACGATCATGGTGGGCGCGATCAACGGCACCGCCGAGCTGCTCGGCATCCAGATTGACCCTGACCAGCCGATTAACACCGCCGTTCGCAAGCAGCAGCCCGTCGCCTGACTTCGGCGTTGACACCACTTCGCGCGGACCGGAGACTGGAAAGTACCCAGTACCGGCGTTCCCAGGATGTGCCCACCACGTAGGGTGCACGCGCCAACTGGGGTAATAGGGGAGACCATGACGGTTGCCGAGCAGACGGCCGAGGACACCACTGCCCAACAACCGGTGCACACCCGCGCACTGATCATCGGCACCGGCTTCTCCGGTCTCGGAATGGCCATTGCGCTGCAACGCCAGAACGTCGACTTCCTGATGCTGGAGAAGGCCGACGAGATCGGTGGCACCTGGCGCGACAACACCTACCCCGGGTGCGCCTGCGACATCCCGTCGCACATGTACTCGTTCTCGTTCGAGCCCAAGGCCGACTGGCGTCACATGTGGTCGTTCCAGCCGGAGATCTTCGATTACCTCAAGGGCGTGACCGAAAAGTACGGGCTGCGTCGCTACATCCGCTTCGGTGCCCACGTCGACCGTGCCCATTGGGACGACAACGAACTGCGCTGGCACGTCTTCACCAAGGACGGGCGCGAGTTCGTCGCGCAGTTCGTCGTCTCCGGGGCGGGCGGCCTGCATATCCCGTTCGTCCCGGAATTCCCCGGGCTCGACGAATTCGCCGGTGCCACTTTTCATTCCGCCGAGTGGGACCATGACGTCGATCTGACCGGCAAACGGGTGGCGGTGATCGGCACCGGTGCGAGTGCGATTCAGATCGTGCCGGAGATTGTCAAGGACGTCGGCGCGCTGCACCTGTATCAGCGCACGCCGGCATGGGTGATGCCGCGGCCCAACAACCCGATTCCGCGATGGGCGCGCGACCTCTTCACCAACGTGCCCGGCACCCGGCAACTGATGCGGGCGGCCATCTACTGGATCCACGAGGGCGTCGGTTTCGCGATGACGCGCGAGCCGCGGCTGCTGAAAATCGGTGAGCTGCTGGGTAAGTGGAACATCAACAAGTCGATCAAGGACCGCGAGTTGCGCCGCAAGCTGACGCCGAACTACCGGGCCGGGTGTAAGCGAATCCTGAACTCCGACACGTACTATCGCGGCATCGCCGATCCGAAGACCGACGTCGTCACCGACGCCATTGCGCGGTTCACGCCGACGGGCATCGTCACCGCCGACGGCGTCGAAAGGGAAACCGACGTCGTCGTGTTCGCCACCGGATTCCACGTCACCGACTCCTATACGTACGTCCACATCAAGGGCCCGCGTGGCGAGGACCTAGTGGACCGCTGGAACCGCGAGGGCATCGCGGCGCTGCGCGGCATCACGGTCGCCGACATGCCGAACCTGTTCTTTCTGCTCGGGCCCAACACCGCGCTGGGGCACAACTCGGTGGTGTTCATGATCGAATCGCAGATCCGCTACGCCGCGCAGGCGATCGCGGCCGTCGACCGGGCCGGCGCGCAGGCGTTGACGCCGACCCGCGAGGCGCAGGACAGCTACAACGAGCAGCTGCAGGACGAACTGTCCGGGACCGTGTGGAGCACCGGCGGCTGTCAGAGCTGGTATCTCGACGAGCACGGCGTGAACCGGACGCTGTGGAGCGGCATGACATGGCAGTACTGGTTGGCCACCCGCAAGTTCGACAAATCGGAGTATCGGTTCTTCGGCGGGCAGCGCGCGTCGCTGGCTGCCTAGTGTGCGCCGAGATCGCGATTTCGGCCGAAACAGCGCGCAGAGTCGATCAGAATGCCCACGGGCGGCAGCGGTAACTCGTCGGCGGGAACGACACGCCAACACACGATGTTGTGTTAGCCGTGGATGTCGTCCCCCAGGGGTAGTGTCGATGTCGGGCGACAGAACCGCGTCAAGCGGACCAAAGACCAGGTGAAATGGGGTTCTCGTGAGTGATGGCATGAAGCTGATTGACCGTGTCTCGGCGATCAACTGGAACCGTCTCCAGGACGAGAAGGATGCCGAGGTCTGGGACCGGCTGACGGGCAACTTCTGGTTGCCGGAGAAGGTGCCGGTCTCCAATGACATTCCGTCGTGGAACACGCTCAACGACCACGAGAAGCAGCTGACGATGCGGGTGTTCACCGGCCTGACGCTGCTCGACACGATTCAGGGCACGGTCGGGGCGGTCAGCCTGATCCCCGACGCGCTGACCCCGCACGAGGAAGCCGTCTACACCAACATCGCGTTCATGGAGTCGGTGCACGCGCGCAGCTACAGCAACATCTTCTCCACGTTGTGCTCGACGGCCGAGATCGACGACGCGTTCCGCTGGTCGGAGGAGAACCCGAACCTGCAGCGCAAAGCCGAGATCGTCATGCAGTACTACAAGGGTGACGAGCCGCTCAAGCGCAAGGTGGCCTCGACGCTGCTGGAGAGCTTCCTGTTCTACTCCGGGTTCTACCTGCCGATGTACTGGAGCAGCCGGGCCAAGCTGACCAACACCGCCGACATGATCCGGTTGATCATTCGCGACGAGGCTGTGCACGGCTACTACATCGGCTACAAGTTCCAGCGCGGTCTGGCGCTCGAGGACGCGGCCACGCAGGCCGAACTGAAGGACTACACGTACGAGCTGCTGTTCGAGCTCTACGACAACGAGGTCGAGTACACCCAGGACCTCTACGACGGAGTCGGTCTGACCGAGGACGTCAAGAAGTTCCTGCGCTACAACGCCAACAAGGCGCTGATGAACCTCGGCTACGAGGCGTTGTTCCCGCGCGACGAGACCGACGTCAACCCGGCGATCCTGTCGGCGCTGTCGCCTAACGCCGACGAGAACCACGACTTCTTCTCGGGGTCGGGGTCGAGCTACGTGATCGGCAAGGCCGTCGTCACCGAAGACGAGGACTGGGACTTCTAGCCGGCTACGAGGTCAGTCCGGATTAACGCCGAACAGGCGCGCGCGCAGCACCATAACGAAGTCCTCCATCACCTGGACATGGCCGGGCATCCATTGGCGAGGCCGGGTGTCCCAGGCGATGAGCGTGCCGATCGTGTGTCCCTGGGCGTCCGTCAGGGGGAAGCCCGCGTAAGCCACGACGACGCCCTCCTTCACCGCCCAATGGTCGCGCAGTAGCGGTTCCTTCCGGGCATCGGCGACGACGAGCGGCTTGCCGGTGACGAGAACCTCGCGTCCGAGAGAACCCTTCAAAGGGCCTTGACGTCTGACTGCCATTTCGCCGGTCAGACCGATTGCGCTGCACATGAACTGGGTGTCGCGATCGATCAGTGTCACCGCGGCTGACGGCACCCCGACCGCGGTCACCACCATGCCGACGATGCGGTCGAGGCTGCGGGCGCGTTCCGCGTTGAGCAAACCACTGTCATAGAGCGCGCGCAGTCGGTCGGGGTCGGAGATGACGGCACCCTCGGCGAGGGCTGTGACCGGGTCGTGCGTGTCCAGGTTCAACGTTTTGACGTGCGCCATGAGTTCGCGCACATCGCCCTCACCGCGGCGCGCCCGTTCGATGATCATCCGAGCGGCGACGGCGCGGCCGATGTATGTCTCGATGGATTCGCCGACCCTGTCTGCCTCCTCGATCAGAGCGGCATTCAGCCACTCGTCGAAGCCCGGCAACGTCGGCGCCATGGCGTCAACGCTACGCGCAGCGGGTGCAATTATCCCGCGTCGGAAAGCGCATTCGTTTCGCCGAACTGACCATGGCGAGCGCGCGGCGCATCACTTCGAACAACGGGCTGCGCGACTCCGTTCGACGGCAGATTACGCCGGTCACCCGAAACGCGTATTCGTCGCCTACACCGGCGAGATGCGCTCGCCATCAGAAACCCTGGCGGTGCGGTGTGGCGGTTCCCAAACCGTCCGACATGCCGTGCATTGCAGTGTCATTCGTGTGCCAGCCGCGTGGGCAGCCGCAGCCGGAGTCGGCTCATGCGAAAAGGGCGCGTGTGTGCCGGTAACCCGGACCACGTTCAGCGCTCACGGATCTATCGAGAAAAGGCGAACCCCGCTGCGTTGTGGCTTATCGTGGCGTCACAACCGATCAGCGAAGGGGACGGGGGAAGGGCGCCGATGTTGGTGGGCGGTCCGAGCCAGTCTGACGTGGAGTTCAGCGGGTCGCACTCGGTAACTCGACTCGCCGAGCAGTCCGCGGTAACAGCGTTTCTGGACAGCGCTGCCGTCTCTGCGACGGGGCTGATCATCGACGGGGAACCGGGAATCGGCAAGACGACGCTGTATCGTGACGCTGTCAGGGCCGCTTCGGCTCGCGGGTTCAAAGTCATGACAGCACAAGGTGATCCGGGCGAAGTGACATTTTCCTTCGCTGCCCTTTCGGATCTCCTCGCAGGTGTCGATCACGAATCATTCGAGTGTCTGTCCTCGACGCAGCGAGCGATGGTGAACAGCCTTCTGCTTCACGATCATGCGCCCGCTGCGACCGACGAACGGGGCGCGGCGGCGGCGTTTCAGTCGGTTGTGCAGTGGTTGTCGGCCCGCACACCGGTACTGATCGCGATCGACGACGGGCAGTGGCTCGACACACCGAGCGCCACGGCCATCCGGTACGTAGCGCGGCGGGTGCAGGGACCCATCGGCGTCCTCGTCACCACCCGCAGCGGAGAGCCCGGATCCCTTGAAGCGCAGATACGGCTGCAGATGGCTCATCCGGACGCCCTCCGCCGCGTCCACATGACGCCACTGACCATGGGCGGCCTTCACGCGCTGGTCACCAAACGTCACGGCAAAGTCCTGCCCCGCCCGCAAATGCGCAGAATCCAAGAAATCTCCGGCGGCAACCCGTTTTACGCCCTGGAACTGGTCCGAGCCGTGGAAGACGGCCGCGGGATCGACGGGACGCTTCCGGAGACGCTGGCCGCGATCGTCGCGGCCCGGCTGCAAGGACTGGAACAGGAGGCAGCCCCGCTGCTGCTCGCCGCCGCCTGCGCGGCGAAACCGACCGTTGAGATGGTCTCCCAAGCGACGGGAGTCGACGAAGAACGCGTCGTGGAACTGCTGGAACGCGGGGAGGCCGCACACGTCGTCGCCGTCGTCGGGACCGCCATCGAGTTCTCGCATGCCCTGCTGTCGGCCGGTGTTTACGACGCCGCCCAACCTGCAGACCGCCGAGCGATGCACCGCCGACTGGCTGAGCTCGTCGACGCACCGGAACTCAAGGCCCGCCATCTCGCGCTGGCGGCTACCAGCGCCGACCCGGCAACTCTGGCGGCCCTCGACGCCGCCGCAGTCGCGACCCGCGAGCACGGGGCACCGACCGCCGCAGCCGAACTCGTCGAACTTGCGATCGCGCTCGGTGGTGACGACCCCATACGGCGGATCCTCGCCGCGCGCTATCACTTCGACGCCGGTGCCATCGCCGCGGCGCGCCAGCACCTCAAGGGACTCTCTGACGACCTTCCGACAGGTGCCATCCGCGGTGCGGTGGTGATCCTGCAGGGCGCGATCGACGGTTACGACGGTTCGTTCACCGCCGCCGTGGAGGGTTTGACCCGGGGCTTGGAGGACGCTGTCGAGAGCCCGCACCTTCGACTCCAGGCGCTGATGACTCTCGCACCCGCCACCGGTATCACGGGCGACTTCGAGCAGGCGCTCGCCTACGCACGGGAGGCCGTCGACGTCGCCGACCAGATTCCCGACACGGCTTTTCAGAGCCAAGCGCGCGCCTTGGCGGCCATGCTGCACTTCCAGTACGGGCGAGGCGTCGAGGAACACACGATCACCGAGGCCCTCCGCCTGCAAGGCAGCACACCGTTTGGCCACGTCCACCATCGAGCCGACGCGGTCAAAGCCGTGATCGACGCCGGCACCGGCGATCTGCAGCAGGCACAGCAGGTGATACAGGCCCTGAGGGAGCACGCCGCCGATCGAGGCAACGAGATCGACGCGATCTGGGTCGACACCCAGGCGACGATGATCAACATCTGGTCAGGCCGATATGACGATGCCGCCACGATCGCCGAAGAGGCGACCCGACGAGCCGAAGAGATCGACGGCCACCACCCCCGGGTGTTCGCGGCGAGTTGCCGCGCCGCAGTCGCCGCCCACACCGGACGTGAACAAGAAGCCCGCGAGGCGGCGGACCTGGCGATCGCCCTAGCGCACGCAACCGGCGGAATCTATTTGGCCCGATCGCCTCTCACCAGCCTCGGATTCCTCGAGACCTCGCTCGGGAACTACACCGCGGCGATCAACGCCTTCGAGCCTCTGCTGCGCACGTTCGACCCCGCCCATGACACCGAGCTGATCAGCGGCGGCTACCTTCCCGACGCCATCGAAGCCTTGACCGCACTTGGCAGACTCGACGAGGCGCAGCCGCTGATCGAGGCCCTTGAAACGAACGGGAACCGACTCCAGCGGCCGTGGATGCTCGCCACCGGCGCGCGAGGACGCTGTCTATGGCTTGCCGCGCGAGGCGATCTGCCGGCTGCCGAGGCGACGGCTCTCACCGCGCTCGAACACCACCGCGAACTACCCATGCCGTTCGAGACGGCCCGCACCCGGTTGGTGTTGGGTCAGATACAGCGGCGACGACGCCACCGAAAGCCGGCCGAGGACCACCTGGTGGCCGCCCATCACGCTTTCGAACGGCTCGGTGCACCGTTGTGGCTGCGTCGCGCCGCCGCCGAGCTGAACCATCTGAAGCGCAGTACGACTCGTGGCGCGGGCCTCACACCGGCCGAAGAGCGCGTTGCGCGCCGTGCCGCAGACGGGTTGTCCAACCGGGAGATCGCTGCAGAACTTTTCATATCGCCGAAGACGGTCGAGATGAACTTGAGCAATGTCTACCGAAAACTCGGCATCCGCTCCCGCTCCCAGCTGCACACTCATCTGCCGGACGCCAATACCAGGGAAATCCCCGGTACATAAATCGTCGGTAATCAATAGTCTCCGGTGGTGACCACTCATCTCGACCGGCAACGCTGCTTCCTCACCGAGTGGTATCAACCGCGGCTCAGAACCTCGGACCTCGAGGCCCTCACCACCGCACTCGAGCACAGCGCGGGGGGGATGGTCGCCGAGGGCGAGCCCATCGAACTGATCATCACGGTGGCCGCGGCCGGCGATGAGATTCTCTACGGAGTCTTCCGCTCCGATACCGCCGAAACCGTCGCGCGCATGTGCCGACAAGCCGGTCTGCCAGCCGATCGCATCAGCGTCGTCCACGCCCGCCTCACCGCGGGGCGCGAACTCTGAAGGACAGCAGCCGCGCGTCGCCGCCAAGGCCAGGGAAATCCCTATATTCCCTGGACCTGGCAGCGCATAGCGTCAACTCTGCTCCGTGAGCCGCGGAGGGGACGGCTCACGGAGCTCGATTTATCGGGTTGCGCTGCGTGGTCGGCACGGCCGGTGTGGCCGAAGACGAGGACTGGGACCTCGAAACATGCACCGACCGGCCGACTTCGTAGGAAATCGGCCTGTCACGATCAGCCCCGTGAGACGATTCCCGGCTGAAGGTAGTGGCGTAGCACGACGGTGGAGACGGGCATGATTCGGCGGGCAGTGACGGCTTTGGGTCTCTCCATTCTCGGTGCGGTGGTCCTGGCGCCGCCGGCGGCGGCCGATACGGGACAGCTGGTGCTTCTCCAGTCGGGCACGATCCGCTGCCTGGTGAGTGCTGACGACGTGAAGCGCGGCGGTGGACCGATAGTGGTATGTCAGCGTGTCGACGGCCAACCATGGGGTCAGGCTCCGTGGGAGACATCGAAATTCAACAACCGGCTCAACCTCGCCGTTGTGCGTGGCACCGGTCAAATGTACTGGGAGCGGGGCGTCGTCCCCGCAGCGAACGAAACCCCCGGCGGAGACATCGTCGTGGACGCCGGGCAGACATATCACGTCGACGGCTGGACCATTCAAGACGAGAATCTGCGGACCCGCATCACTTATGACGCCACCGGTCACGGACTTTTCGTCAACGCCGGAGACGTTCGCCAATTCTGATCGGCCCTACGGCGTCTGACAACCGGTCCTATGAGCGCAGTGACTGCGTATCGATCACGAAGCGGTAGCGCACATCGCTGGCCACCACCCGCTCATAGGCCTCGTTGATGTAATCGGGTGTGATGACCTCGATCTCGGGTCGCACGCCGTGCTCGGCGCAGAAGTCGAGCATCTCCTGCGTTTCGGCGATGCTGCCGATCAGTGAGCCGGCGAGGCGGCGCCGTCCGGAGATCAGCGCGCCGGCGGGTACCGACATGGGCTGCTCCGGCATACCCAGCTCGACCATCGTGCCGTCGAGTGCGAGCAGTCCGAGATAGCGGCCCAAGTTGAGGTTGGCCGACACCGTGTTCAGGATCAGGTCGAACGATCCGCGCAGCGTGGAGAACGTCTCCGGGTCGGAGGTTGCGTAGTACTCGTCGGCACCAAGGCGCAGCCCGTCCTCCATCTTCTTCAGCGACTGGCTCAGCACCGTCACATGTGCGCCCATCGCGTGCGCGAGCTTGACGCCCATGTGGCCCAGCCCGCCCAGACCGATGACCGCCACGCGGGTTCCCGGACCCGCATTCCAGTGGCGCAGAGGCGAATACAATGTGATCCCTGCGCACAGCAGCGGCGCCGCCGCGTCGAGCGGGAGGCTGTCGGGGATGCGCAGCACATAGTTCTCGTCCACCACGATCGCGCCGCTGTAGCCGCCCTGTGTCGGCTCACCGTCACGACCGATCGCGTTGTAGGTGCCGACCATGCCCTTGGCGCAGTACTGTTCCTCGCCCGCGCGACACTGCGCGCATTCGCGGCAGGAATCGACGAAGCAACCGACGCCGACGCGGTCGCCGACCCTGAATCCCGTGACCTCCGAACCGACCTCGGTGACGATACCGGCGATCTCGTGCCCGGGAACCACGGGATAGTTCGCGCGGCCCCACTCGTCGCGGACGGTGTGAATGTCGGAATGACAGATGCCCGCGAAGTGGATGTCGAACGCCACGTCGTGCGGTCCGACCTCGCGTCGGGTGATGGTGGTCTTGACCAGTGGTTCGGACGCCGACGGTGCGGCATATGCGGCAACGGTGCTCATTACGACCTTCTTCTTTTCGTTCCGATCGACTATCGACAAAGCCGTCGCTGACACTGCGACCGGCCTGCAACGACCAACAGGGCCGCTTGCCCCGATGATTCCTGCCGAAGCTGTGAGTTTTCTCCCAGGCCCGCTAGAGACCGGTGGCCCGGAACGCCCCGTTGAACGACAGCCGTTCGTATCGCGCGACGCCGGCGGCCGTATAGGGATCGCGGTCGACGACGTCCTGCGCCTGCTCGGCATCCATTTCGCCGGTGATCAGAACTGCGCCCGACTCGTCCTCCAGGCGGCCCGCCAACACGATCCGGCCGACGCTGACCTCGTTCTTGAGCCATTCGAGGTGGGCGGGCCGGGTCTCGTTGACGACCTCGGGCGGTTGCAGATAGGTCGATTTCAGGACGTGGAACACGCCGACAACGCTAATTGATCGGAGCGTTGAGCCATTGCAGGTCGGCGAGCATGCCGCGTGCGGCCACGATGTTCTCCCCGGTCTGCCACACCTCGTTGTTGACCGCGAAGACCCGGCCGTCCCGCGTCGCGCCCAGCTTCTTCCACGCATCGCTCTCGAACACCGCGGGCGCGCGGTCGCGCGCAGACGGCGAGTCAAAGGACACGTAGACGATGTCGCCGTCGGCGATCGACAGGTCGGGATCGTCTCCGAGATCCGTGTCGGTGACTCCCACCTCGATGTAGGGCTTGTCGGTGAAGCGTTGTGTCACAGGGCGATCGACGCCGACATCGGCCAGCACGCTGCCCGGGAAGGTCTCGACGCCGAAGACGCGCATCGTGGTGTCGGTGAACTGCACGACCGACGCCTGGAAGTGGGTGGCGTCGTTGTCGGCGCCGGTCTTGTCGGCCGCGCGCTCGAATCCCTCGACCAACCCGTTCGCGGCGTCCTGTCGTCCGGTCGCGGCGCCCACGATGCGCAGGTTGTCCTGCCACGCCGCGCCGGGCGGGCCGGAGAACACCGTCGGGGCGATGTCGGACAGTGGCCCGAAGGCTTCCGGCGTCAACGCCTGAGAACCGAGGATCAGGTCGGGTGCGGCTGCGCGGATGCCGTCGAGGTCCGGTTCGCTGCGGGTGCCGACGCCCGGCACGTCGTGGATGACCTGGCCCAGGTACGACGGCTGGCTATCGGAGCCGTCGGGCAGCGCCGCGGCCACGATCTGCGACTGCAGTCCCAACGCGCACAGAGCGTCGAGCTGGTCGCCCGACAGCACCACGATGCGCTGTGGGTCGGCGCGTACCAGCGTCTCGCCCGCGGCGTGGCGCACCATGCGCTCGGGGGGTCCCGGGTCCACCGGTGCCGGTTCAGCCGGACACGATTCGTCGGGGCGCCGCTGATTGCCCAGCACCCCGGCGCCGGCGATGCTCGTCGTGCTGGTGACGATCGTCTGCGGGGCGGCGGTGTCTG
Organism: Mycolicibacterium flavescens; assembly: GCA_900637135.1. NCBI lineage: Bacteria > Bacillati > Actinomycetota > Actinomycetes > Mycobacteriales > Mycobacteriaceae > Mycobacterium > Mycolicibacterium flavescens. The sequence continues at coordinate 3,587,084 of LR134353.1, read as the reverse complement.
ACGACTCCCCATCGGGGGACCCGCAGCCGCTCATCACGGTCATGCCGACCGCGGTCGCGAGCGCGGCCAGGCCCAGCATCCTGGCGGCGACGAGGGCCCTGCGCGCTCGGCCGATCAACACGTCGCCGACGGTAACATCCGGCCAGCTCCCGGGCCGAAAGCCGTGTGCTGGCCGATTACGACGCTTTGTAGGACCCCCGAGCATTCATGATCGGAGGCCCGCTAGGATTCATCGAGACAACCCCGGGATGTCCCGACCTGGATGTATGGAGGACCTGTTGGTAGCCGAAGCGCCCCCTATCGGAGAACTCGAGGTACGGCGTCCGTTCCCGGAGCGACTCGGCCCCAAGGGCAACCTGATCTACAAGCTCATCACCACCACCGATCACAAGATGATCGGCATCATGTACTGCGTCGCCTGCTTCATCTTCTTCTTCATCGGCGGGCTGATGGCGCTGTTCATGCGGACCGAGCTGGCGATGCCGGGACTGCAGTTCCTGTCCAACGAGCAGTTCAACCAGCTGTTCACCATGCACGGCACGGTGATGTTGCTGTTCTACGCGACGCCAATCGTGTTCGGCTTCGCCAACCTGGTGCTGCCGCTGCAGATCGGCGCCCCCGACGTCGCGTTCCCCCGGCTGAACGCCCTGTCGTTCTGGCTGTTCGTGTTCGGCGCCCTGATCGCGATCTCCGGTTTCATCACCCCCGGTGGTGCGGCCGACTTCGGCTGGACGGCGTACGCGCCGCTGAGCAACGCGATCCACTCACCGGGCGCCGGCGGTGACCTGTGGATCCTGGGTCTGGCCATTTCGGGTCTGGGCACCATCCTCGGCGGCGTGAACATGATCACGACTGTGGTGTGCATGCGCGCACCCGGTATGACGATGTTCCGGATGCCGATCTTCACCTGGAACATCCTGGTGACGTCGATCCTGGTGCTGCTGGCCTTCCCGTTGCTGACCGCCGCGCTGTTCGGGCTGGCGGCCGACCGGCATCTCGGCGCGCACATCTACGATCCCGCCAACGGCGGTGTGCTGTTGTATCAGCACTTGTTCTGGTACTTCGGCCACCCCGAGGTGTACATCATCGCGCTGCCGTTCTTCGGCATCGTCAGCGAGATCTTCCCGGTGTTCAGCCGCAAGCCGATCTTCGGCTACACCACGCTGATCTACGCGACCATCGCGATCGCGGCGCTGTCGATCGCGGTGTGGGCACACCACATGTACGCCACGGGTGCGGTGTTGTTGCCCTTCTTCTCGTTCATGACGTTCCTGATCGCCGTGCCTACGGGTATCAAGTTCTTCAACTGGATAGGCACGATGTGGAAGGGCCAGTTGACATTCGAGTCACCGATGCTGTTCTCGATCGGGTTCCTGCTGACGTTCCTGCTGGGCGGTCTGTCGGGCGTGCTGCTGGCCAGCCCGCCGCTGGACTTCCACGTCACAGACAGCTACTTCGTCATCGCGCACTTCCACTACGTGCTGTTCGGCACGATCGTGTTCGCGACCTACGCCGGAATCTACTTCTGGTTCCCGAAGATGACGGGCCGGTTGCTCGACGAACGGTTGGGCAAGCTGCACTTCTGGCTGACGTTCATCGGGTTCCACGTCACGTTCCTGGTGCAGCACTGGGTGGGCGACGAGGGTATGCCGCGCCGGTATGCGGACTACCTGCCGACCGACGGGTTCACCACGCTCAACGTCGTGTCGACCATCGGGGCCTTCATCCTGGGCATCTCGACGCTGCCGTTCGTGTGGAACATCTTCAAGAGCTGGCGCTACGGCGAGCCGGTGACCGTCGACGATCCGTGGGGTTACGGCAACTCGCTGGAGTGGGCGACGTCGTGCCCGCCGCCGCGGCACAACTTCACCGAGCTGCCCCGAATCCGCTCGGAGCGACCCGCGTTCGAGCTGCACTACCCGCACATGGTGGAGCGGATGCGCGCGGAGGCACACGTCGGACGCAGCCATGGGCCCGCGGACGGCGATGTGACCCGGCTGGACGACGCGAACGTTCGTACCTGACACGATTGCGGCATGACCGGTAAATCACGCGAACGCGCATCGCTGCTGATCACGGTCACCGGCCGCGACCAGCCCGGCGTCACCTCGGCGTTGTTCGAGGTGCTGTCGCGTCACCAGGTCGAGCTGCTCAACGTCGAACAGGTCGTGATTCGCGGCCGGCTGACCCTGGGTGTGCTGGTCGCGGGATCGGCGGAAGTCGCGGGAAGCGCCGAGCTTCGTGACGCCGTGACGGCGGCGATCCGCGAAGTGGGCCTGGACGTCACGATCGAACGCAGCGACGGCGAGCCGGTCATGCGGGAACCGTCGACGCACACGATCGTCGTCCTCGGTCGTCCGATCACCGCCGAGGAGTTCGGGGTGGTGGCCCGCGAACTCGCGCGGCTCGAGGTCAACATCGACACGATCGGTGGCATATCGGATTACCCGGTGACGGGATTGGAGCTGCGGGTCTCGGTGCCGTCGCGCGCGGTCTATGACGAACTGCAGCAGACGCTGGCGCGCGTGGCGGTCGCCCAGGAGATCGACGTCGCGCTCGAGGATTTCAGCCTGACGCGACGAGCCAAGCGGCTCATCGTTTTCGACGTCGACTCGACCCTGATCCAGGGTGAGGTGATCGAAATGCTGGCGGCCAAGGTGGGTGCCGAGGCCGCGGTCGCCGAGGTCACCGAGGCCGCCATGCGCGGCGAACTCGACTTCGCCGAATCCCTGCACCGGCGCGTGGCGACACTCGCCGGCCTGCCCGCGTCCGTGCTCGACGACGTCGCCGACCAGATCGAGTTGACGCCCGGTGCCCGTACCACGCTGCGCACGCTTCGGCGGCTGGGATACCACTGCGGCATCGTGTCCGGCGGCTTCCGTCAGGTCATCGAACCGCTGGCACACGAGCTGATGATGGATTTCGTCGCCGCGAACGAACTCGAGATTGTCGACGGCAAATTGACCGGCCGGGTGATCGGCCCCGTCATCGACCGGGCCGGAAAAGCCAAGGCGCTCAGGGATTTCGCGCAGCAGGCCGGTGTGCCGATGGAGCAGACGGTGGCCGTCGGCGACGGTGCCAACGACATCGATATGCTCGCCGCCGCGGGTCTGGGTGTGGCGTTCAACGCCAAGCCCGCGCTGCGGGAGGTCGCCAACGCGTCGCTGAGCCAGCCGTACCTGGACACCGTGCTGTTCATCCTCGGTATCACGCGCGGTGAGATCGAGGCCGCCGATGCCGTCGACGGTGTGGTGCGCCGCGTCGAGATCCCCGACTGAACGGGGGCTTTTCGTGGGGCGCGAGCGACCGCATTTGTACGCGAAAATGCGGCGTGTCGCGGGACAAACACGGTCGCTCGCGGAGTGCGTGGGGGCCCACGAGGAGCTTCGCTAGACGACGACGGTCGTCGGCTCCGGCGCCGACAGCCCGGTGACGCTGCGCCACGCCCGCGCCAGCAGTTCCACCGCCTCACCCAACTGCTCCTCGGGTAGCGCGTACGGCACGCGGACGAACCGCTCGAGGGTGCCGTCCACCCCGAACCGCGGGCCCGCTGGCAGGTCGAGGCCCAGCCGGGAGGCCGCCGCCGATAGCGCCGTACTCATCGGGGCAGGCAGCCGCACCCACAACGACATACCGCCGACGCCCGGGCCGGGCTCCCAATCGGGCAGGTGCTGGCTCAGCAGCGACTGCAGATATGCGCGACGGCTGCGCAAGATCTCTCGCCGCTCCGGCAGCAACTCGTCGCGCCGGGCGAGAAGCCTTGCCGCAGCATACTGTTCGAGCACCGCCGTGCCCATGTCGATCGACGGTCGCAGCGCGGCGATGGTGGCGATGGTGGCGCGCTCCGCACGGATCCAGCCGACCCGCAGCCCACCCCAGAACGACTTCGACATCGAGCCGACCGTCAGCACCAGATCGCGTCGCGACGTCATCTCGCCCGCAACCGGGCCGGGCGCGGGTTCGTCGAGCCACATGTCGAGGATGGTCTCGTCGATGACGGTGCGGGTGCGGGTCTCGGCGATGATGTGCGCCAGCTGTTTCCGGCCCGCGGCGGGCATGGTCATACCCGTCGGGTTCTGGTTGTCGGGGATCAGATACGCCAGCGTCGGCGACATCTGGTGCAGCGTGTTCGGAAGTGCGTCGAAATCCCAGCCGGTTTCGGTCATCGCGACCGGGACGGGGCGAGCGCCTGCGGTTGCGATCGAGGACAGCGCGCCGTGGTACGTCGGTTGTTCGACGAGTACGCGGTCACCGGGCTGAACATATGTCGTCAGGATCAGCCCGATGGCGTGCAGCGCCCCGGTGGTCACCATGATCTCGTCCGGCTCGGTGGAAAGCCCACGCTCGCAATACCTTTCGGCGATCGCATGTCGCAGCGCCGGAACGCCGACGAGTTCGTGTCCCGGCGCGTGCAGATAGGGCGTGACGTCGCGGGTCGCCTCTGTGAAGGCCTCCATCACCGCGGCGGCCGGAGCCGACAACGCCGCCGCGGCCAGGCTCACCGACGCTGTGGCGGGCTCGACGCGCGCTGCAGGTGCGACGGGTAGCGCGGTGGTGCTGCGGGCGCCGCGGCGCGCGAGGAGATATCCGTCCTCCTGCAGCTGGGTGTAAGCGGCGGTGACCGTGGTGCGTGACACCCGCAGCATGTCGGCGAGTGCGCGTTCGCTGGGCACGCGTGCGCCGACCGGGACACGTCCGTCGATGATCAGCAGACGAAGGGCGTCGGCCAGACCCTGGTAAACGGGTCCACTTCGACTGGAGGTGCGCCAGTTGCCCAACTCGCGGGCCAGAAGGTCCACATTGAGCGTTCGGGCGGGCGATTCAAGTGTCATTGCAGGCCAGTATCGCCTAACTGGCTATTGAAAGGCAAGCCAGTTAGAGCCAACGATGGAGCCCATGAGCTTAAACTGGATACCTCGCTTGAGTCGCCGCCTCGCCTCGACCCTGGCGTGGCAGCAGCCCGTCGCCCACGCTGACTACGTCGACCGCGACGCCGAACGCATGGCCCGCGAACTCGAACTCATCAAGGTGCGCTTCCCACACCATGCATAGAGGGGTCGTTCGCGGCCTGGTCCTTCTCGTCGGCTTGACCGGCTACGGCTTCTCGATGGCGGCCATGGTGCGCGCCGGGCTCGGATTGGATCCCTGGGACGTCTTCCATCAGGGTCTGTCCCGGCACACCGGGATGACGATCGGCGTGGCTTCGGCGGTCGTGGGCGTGGTCGTGCTGTTGGCCTGGATTCCGCTGCGCAACCGGCCCGGTGTGGGCACCGTGGCCAACGTCGTCGTCATCGCGATTACGGTCGACGCCGCGCTGTGGCTGCTGCCGACGCCCACGTCGCTGCCAATGCGCATCACGATGATGGTGGGCGCGGTGGTGCTCAACGCGGTCAGCACCGTGCTCTACGTCGGCGCCGGCCTCGGACCGGGGCCGCGCGACGGGCTGATGACCGGCCTGGTCGAGCGCACCGGGTGGTCGGTGCGCGTTGTCCGTACCTCGATCGAGGCGACGGTGTTGGCGGTCGGCTGGCTACTCGGCGGCACGGTCGGCGTCGGGACCGTCGTCTATGCATTCGGGATCGGCCCGCTGGTGCAGTTCTTCTTGAGGGTCACGCCGGAGAGGGTGGTGGCGGCGAGCGGGTGGGCTTCCGTCGCCGAGGCTCGCCGCAGGCGCGCGACAACTTCCGTCGCCGAGGCTCGCCGCAGGCGCGCGACAACTTCCGTCGCCGAGGCTCGCCGCAGGCGCGCGACAACTTCCGTCGCTGAGGCTCGCCGCAGGCGCGCGACAACTTCCGTCGCCGAGGCTCGCCGCAGGCGCGCGACAACTTCCGTCGCCGAGGCTCGCCGCAGGCGCGTGGGCGATTTGGGTGTGAAATCGATCGCTGGGCGAACCGAATCACGCCCAAGTCGCCTGTCTACGATGGGCGAGTGTCCACCACCGAAGGAGATCCAGCCGACCCCGACGTGCTGATCGACTTCGCCAAGGTGTCGTTGCGGCGCGGGGGCCAAACCCTGATCGGCCCCATCACGTGGGCGGTTGAACTCGACGAGCGCTGGGTGGTCATCGGTCCCAACGGTGCGGGTAAGACCTCGCTGCTGCGCATCGCGGCGGCGCTGGAGCATCCGTCGTCGGGGACGGCGTACGTGCTCGGTGAGCGACTCGGCCGAACCGACATGTCCGAACTGCGCTCGCGGGTCGGTCTGAGTAGTTCGGCGTTGTCGCAGCGGGTGCCCGACGGTGAGGTGGTGCGCGACCTGGTGGTCTCGGCCGGCTACGCGGTGCTGGGCCGCTGGCGCGAGGCTTACGACGACGTCGACTACGAGCAGGCTATCGACATGCTCGAAAGCGTCGGCGCCGAACACCTGGCAATGCGCACGTACGGCACTCTGTCCGAAGGCGAACGCAAGCGCGTGCTGATTGCACGGTCGATGATGACCGACCCCGAACTGCTACTGCTCGACGAGCCCGCCGCCGGACTGGACCTCGGTGGACGCGAGGAACTTCTGGCCCGGCTCGAGGACCTGGCCGAGGACGCGGACGCCCCGGCGATGGTTCTGGTGACCCACCACGTCGAGGAGATTCCGCGCGGTTTCTCACACGGACTGATCCTGTCCGAGGGCAAAGTGGTCGACTCCGGGCTGCTGCCCGACGTGCTGACCGCCGAGAACCTTTCCCAAGCCTTCGGCCAGGCGATCACGCTCGAGGTCGTCGACGGGCGGTACTTCGCGCGTCGCGCCAGGAGCCGGGCCGCGCACAGGAGACGAGCATGACCGAAGAACCACTGACGCCGAGGCCCGCCTCGACCGTGATGCTGATCCGCGACCAACGGGATGGACTCGCTCGAGGAGTTGAAGTTTTCCTGATGCGACGGCACTCGGCGATGGATTTCGTCGCCGGCGTGATGGTGTTCCCCGGCGGCGGTGTCGACGACCGCGACCGCAACGCCGACATCGACTGGTTCGGTCCCGAACCCGATTGGTGGGCAGAGCGTTTGAACGTCGAGCCGAGCCTGGCGCAGGCGCTGGTGTGCGCGGCGGCACGCGAGACGTTCGAGGAGTCCGGGGTGTTGTTCGCCGGGGCCGCCGACGATCCCGACGTCCTGGTCGATGACGCCTCGGTCTACCACGAGGCACGCGCCGCGCTGGTCAACCGGTCGCTGTCGTTCGCCGACTTCTTGCACCGCGAGAAGCTGGTGCTGCGCGCCGATCTGCTTCGGCCGTGGGCCAATTGGGTGACGCCGAAGGAAGAACGCACTCGCCGATACGACACCTACTTCTTCGTCGGCGCCCTGCCGGAGGGCCAACGCGCCGACGGCGACAACACCGAGACCGACACGGCAGACTGGATCACCCCGCAGCAAGCGCTCGACGATTTCGCCGCAGGCCGGACGTTCTTGCTGCCGCCGACATGGACCCAGCTGGACTCGCTCGCCGGCCACACCGTCGACGAAGTGCTTGCCGTGGAACGTCAGATCGTCTCCGTCACACCGCATCTCGCGGCGAATAAGGACACCGGCAACTGGGAGATCGAGTTCTTCGACAGCGACCGGTACAACGCCGCCCGCAACCGCCGCAGCCCCGAGGGCTACGGATCCGGCGCGCGCCAGGCATGAGCGAGTTCGTCTCGGTCCACACCAGCGATGAGCGGCCCGGCATCGCCACGTTGCTGCTGTCGCGCCCGCCGACCAACGCCCTGACCCGTCAGGTCTACCGCGAACTGGTCTCCGCCGCGCGAACCATCGGCGACCGCGACGACATCCATTCGGTGATCGTGTACGGCGGCCATGAGATCTTCTCCGCCGGTGATGACGTGCCCGAACTGCGCAGCCTCAACGCCGAGGAAACCGACGCGGCAACCCAGGCCTGCCGCGAGGCCGTGGACGCTCTGGCGGCCATTCCCAAACCGACGGTCGCCGCTATCACCGGTTACGCGTTGGGGGGTGGGCTGACGCTGGCGCTGGCCGTCGACTGGCGGGTCTGCGGCGACAACGTCAAGTTCGGTGTGACGGAGATCCTGGCCGGGCTTGTACCCGCAGGCGGCACCTCCCGACTGGCTCGCACCGTCGGCCTGAGCAAGGCCAAGGAGCTGGTCTTCAGCGGTCGGTTCATCGATGCCAAGGAGGCGCACGCGCTGGGCCTCGTCGACCAGATGGTGGCGCCCGACGACGTCTACGACGCCGCGCTGGCCTGGGCACAACGGTTCGTCGAGCATTCGCCTCAGGTACTGGCTGCGGCCAAGGCGACGTTCGACCTCTAGGCTGCCCTGTTATGAGCTTTGAGGAAACCGACACTGTTTCTGATGTCGACGGCTCCGCGGCTCCGGTGCCGAATCCGCACGCCACCGCCGAGCAGGTGGAAGCCGCCCGCCACGACTCAAAACTGGCCCAGGTGCTGTACCACGACTGGGAAGCCGAGAGCTACGACGAGAAGTGGTCGATCTCCTACGACAAGCGCTGCGTTGACTACGCCCGCGACCTGTTCGACGCCACGGTTCCGTTCTCCGAGCAGCGCAAGCTGCCCTACGACCGGGCGCTGGAGCTCGGGTGTGGCAGCGGGTTCTTCCTGCTCAACCTGATTCAGGCGGGCGTGGCACGGCGCGGTTCGGTGACCGACCTGTCCCCGGGCATGGTCAAGGTCGCCACCCGCAACGGCGAGAACCTCGGCCTCGAGATCGACGGCCGGGTGGCCGACGCGGAGGGCATCCCGTACGACGACGACACCTTCGACCTCGTCGTCGGCCACGCCGTGTTGCACCACATCCCCGACGTCGAACTGTCGCTGCGCGAAGTGGTGCGGGTGCTCAAGCCCGGCGGCCGGTTCATCTTCGCCGGCGAGCCGACGAACGCTGGGGAGAACTATGCCCGCCCGTTGTCGACGCTGACCTGGCGGGCGGTGACTAATGTGACCAAGCTGCCCGGACTCTCGGGATGGCGTCGCCCACAGTCCGAACTCGACGAGTCCTCGCGCGCAGCCGCGTTGGAGGCGGTGGTCGACCTGCACACCTTTTCACCGGGCGACCTGGAGCGCATGGCAAGCAACGCCGGCGCCGTCGGGGTCTCGACCGCGACCACCGAGTTCACCGCCGCGATGCTGGGCTGGCCGCTGCGCACCTTCGAGGCCGCGGTCCCACCCGGCCGATTGGGTTGGGGCTATGCGAAATTCGCGTTCCACAGCTGGATCGCGTTGAGCTGGGTCGACGCCAACCTTTGGAGCCGTGTGGTGCCGAAGTCCTGGTACTACAACGTCATGATCACAGGGGTAAAACCAGCCGCGTGACGGTGGCGTTCGGCGTCGAGGACGTCGACTATCTGCGCAGCCCTGCGGGTATCGACGCTCTGCGGGAAACCGCCGCGCTGCGGTTGACCGGTAACATGCTCGTCGCCGACATCGCTTCGGCGCGTAGGCGTTTCGGTGATCGAGCCGCCGTGCTGGTCGAGACCACGCTGCTGCGTCGCAAGGCGGCCGCCAAACTCTCGAATCCCGATGGTTGGTTGTTCACCGACGAAGCCCTGCAGCAGGCCACCGCCGAACCGGTCGCTCGGCACCGCGCCCGTCGGCTCAGCGGCGCCCGGGTACACGACGCGACGTGCTCGATCGGCACCGAGTTGGCCGCGCTCCGCGAATCGGCAGACGTCGTGATCGGCAGTGATATCGATCCGGTGCGCCTGGCGATGGCGCGCAACAACGTCGACGGTGTGGACCTCTGCCGCGCCGATGCCCTTCGGCCCATTACGAACGGCACGGTCGTCGTGCTCGACCCGGCGCGGCGCAGCGCCGGACGCCGCCGGTTCGATCCGCGTGACTACGCGCCCCCGCTCGACGAACTGCTCGATGTCTACCATCGACACGACACCGTCGTGAAGTGCGCTCCCGGAATCGATTTCGACGCCGTGAGGCGGTTGGGTTTCGACGGTGAGATCGAGGTGACGTCGCTTGCGGGCAGCGTGCGCGAAGCGTGCCTGTGGTCAGCCGGGCTCACCGAGGGTGGGGTCAGGCGTCGAGCTTCGTTGTTGGACACCGGCGAACAGGTCACCGACTCTGAACCCGACGACTGCGCGGTGGCACCCGCGGGGAAGTGGATCGTCGACCCGGACGGTGCCGTCGTGCGCGCGGGGCTGGTCCGCCACTACGCGGCACGGCACGGACTGTGGCAGCTCGACCCCGACATCGCCTACCTGTCAGGCGACCGCCTCCCGCCCGCTGTACGCGGCTTCGAGGTGTTCGACGAAGTCGCCTTCAGCGAACGGCGGTTGCGGCAGGTGCTTTCGGCGCGCGATGTGGGGGCGGCCGAGATCCTGGTGCGCGGCGTCGACGTCGACCCCGACGCGCTGCGCGCGCGGCTTCGCCTGCGCGGCTCACAGCAAGCTTCGGTGGTGATCACCCGCATCGGCACCGGAGGCGCAAGCCGGGCAACGGCATTCATTTGTCGTCCGTCGCGTTGAGCGTCCACGTATCCTTGCGGAGATACGCCGGTATCCGGACCGGCGCGGGCTGCGAGGACGTCGATGCGCAATTTCAGGTGGACCGCTCTGGTTGCGGTGGCCGCCGTCGCCGGCGCCGTCGCCATCCCCGCGGCCGCCGCCCAGCCGGGGTGTGCTGACCTGCAGGGCACGGTGGGGCCGGATCAGATATGCCGGGTGCACGTCGAAAAGCCGAACTACAGCTACGAATTGAGTTTCCCCAACGACTATCCCGACCAGGCGCCGCTGGTGGCCTACCTGACGCAGGCGCGCGACGGCTTCGTCAACGTCGCCGAGAACCCGAGCGCGGACGGGATGCGGTACGAACTCGACGCCGAAGGTACCGGTTACCGATCGGGACCGCCGACCACCGGCACCCGCAGCGTGGTGTTCAGCGTCTGGCAGAACGTCGGCGGGGTGCGCCCGCAAACCTTCTACCAGTCGTTCAACTGGAACCTCGCCACGAATGCGCCGATCACCTTCGACACGCTGTTCAAGCCGGGCTCCGAGCCCATGGACGTGATCTACCGCGAGGTCGATCGATACCTGGAGAGGCAGGGTCTCATGGCCCCGGTTCCGCCGGGCCAAGGCACCGATCCCGCGAACTACCAGAACTTCGCGGTGACCGACGACTCGCTGATCTTCTTCTTCAGCCAGGGCGGGCTGTTCCCCGAATCGGCGGGCCCGGTTCAGGCGACGGTTCCGCGCGCGGCGGTCGCGCCGATGCTCGCGCTGTAAGGCTCAGGTCCGCGCCGATTCCCGCTCCTTGCCGGCGAGCGGGTCGTAGTTCTCCCAGAACGTCGCACCGGTGATCTCCAGCGCGCGGGGGTCGAAAATGGGATCCAGTCCGGCCTTCTTCTGCTTCTCGTAATCCCACAGCGCCCGGTACGCGGGCTGCTGGAGAATGATGATGCCGACGATGTTGAGCCAGGCCATCAGGCCGACACCGATGTCGCCGAGCACCCACGCCTCGGTCGCGGTCGACACCGCTCCGAGGACCACCGACACCAGGATCAACGCCTGAAGAAGCATCGTCGCGTTGGATCCCACCGTGCCCCGGATGACCGGCATCGAGGCAGGAGAGAACCGGCCGAGGATGAAGCGCAGGTTGGTCTCGGCCATGTAGTAATAGGCGATGATCGTCGTGAAGCAGAAGAACGCCAGCGACACCGCGATGAAGCTCGACCCGGCACCGCTCCAGAGGCTGTCGAATCCGGCTTGCGCATAGGCGGGGCCGACCTCCACGTCTCCGGAGAGCAGGCCACCCTCGACGATCACCGCGCCGGTCGCGCTTTCCCCTTCGAAGACCCGGTAGGCGCCCGTCGTCAGGATCAGGAAGCCTGTGGACGAGCAGATGAACAGTGTGTCGACGTAGACGGCGAACGCCTGCACGAGGCCCTGCTTGGCGGGATGGGAGACCTCGGCGGCCGCGGCCGCGTGCGGACCGGTGCCCTGCCCGGCCTCGTTGGAGTAGATGCCGCGCTTGACGCCCCACATCACCGCGGATCCGATGATCGCCCCGAACGCGGAATCCAGGCCGAACGCGCTGGCGAAGATCATTTCCAACACCCCGGGGACCCGTTCGGCGTTCAACAACACCACCACCAGCGCGAGCGCGATGTAGACGACCGCCATGAACGGCACGACGATCGAGGCGAATGCCGCGATGCGCTTGACGCCCCCGATGATCACGAAGGCCAGCACGATGACCGTCACGACGGCCACCCACCATTTCGAGAATCCCCAGGCCGAGTTCATTGCCGACGCCATCGAGTTCGACTGGACGCTGGGCAATAGCAGGCCACAGGCCAGCACGGTCACGGCGGCGAACACGAAGCCGTAGACCTTGAACGCGCCCGCGGCCTTGGTGTGCGCGAGCGCCCGGCTGAGGTAATAGGCGGGCCCACCGCGGTATTCGCCGGTCAGCGGGTCGCGTGTCTTGTAGATCTGGCCCAGCGTGCACTCCACGAACGACGTCGACGCGCCAAGGAACGCCACCGCCCACATCCAGAACAGCGCGCCCGGGCCGCCGAAGGCAATCGCGGTCGCGACACCGGCGATGTTGCCCGTGCCGACGCGCCCCGCCAGCGACATCGTCAAGGCCTGGAACGAAGACACTCCCGACGGCGACTTCTCGCCCTTGAGCATCAGCCGGACCATCTCCCGTACCTGGCGTACCTGGACGAACCGGGAGCGAGCAGAGAAGTACACACCTGCGGCTAGGCACAGGTAGACGAGCGCGTCACTCCATACGTAACCGTTGACTGCGTCGAGGAACTCGGACAATCCGTCTCCTTAGCTCGGGTGCGCCCGTCGGCGCTCGCTGGGGTTACATGCGCACGGTGGCATGCTGGCATGCTCGCGCACTTCGTGTGTTTCGTTGCGGTGACGAATACGATTCGCGACCAGTGTCGTGCACTACGCCGGTGCGAAGCCGTACACCATGCCGTCGCTGGTGGCGGTGACCACGCGGCGGTCTTTTCCGACGGAGACGCCGACCGGCCAACCCGTCGCTCTTGGCAGCTGGTAGCTGTTGAGGGTGCGCCCGTCGGCGGGGTCGAACACCAGCAGTGCCTGACCGGCGTCCTCCCCGTCGCCGTCGCGGACGACGGTGTAGGCGAGATCGGCGCCGGATCGGCTCGAGGTCGACAGCGGCGTGACGTCGTCGCGGGTCCACTGCACCTCGCCGCGGTCGCCTTCATCTTTGATGCCGGTCAGCTTGGCGCCCGGACCGCCGCCGGCGACGATCAACCCGTCGGGCGATACGGACGGTGGGGTTTGGCCGAGGTAGTCGAGCGGCACCGACCACTTGGCCTTGCCGTCGGCGGCGTTGAGCGCCCACAGGTGATCATCGCGGCCGTTGACGTAGACGGTCGACCCGTCGGCCGAGAACACCGGGCTGGCAAGGGGACCGCCGCCAACGGCGTCGCTGGTCCACTCGCGGGTCAGAAACGGTGACTGCCCAGGCCGGTAGCGCAGGCCGACGAGGATGGGCGAATCGGCACCCGGCTCCCACAATGAGAGGACGACGGTCCCGGTGGCGGAGGCGAACGCCGGCGCGGCGGCCACCGGGCAGCGCGGGCGGGCGGGCCGGCAGTCGGGGAGGCCGCGCTCGGAGTCCTTGGGGTCGACACCGGCGACCAGGTCGATCGGGCTGCCTTCGACCGTCCCGCGGTGGGCGTCGAAAACCAGCACCTGACCCAGGTGCGTCACGACCAGCAGGTGGCCCGGGCTCAGAATCCGCGCCGTGGTCGGCATCCCGATGACCGGTTGTCGCCAGCGGATCCACTGCGTCGGGGGGAACGACAGCATGGCGCCGGGCTGTCCGATGTAGAGGTTGTCGAAGCCGTCGAAAAGAGGACTGGACGCGCCCCCGCCCTGCACGAGGCGCGTGCACCAACGCTGCCGCGCCTTGTTGTCGGCCTCCCAGACCATCAGCGAGCATCCGTCGGGGGTCTGCGCGTTGACGGCCAGATAGCTGCCGGTGCCGAGTGCCACCGCGGCGGCGAGGTCACCCTTGACCGACCTCATCCATTCGAGGCGCAGCCTGTCGGCACCCGCCACCGGTTGGTAGCTGCTGTTGGCGGCATCGCCGTATTGGGCGGCCCAGCCGTCAGCGGCCTTGGCGTCGACCCAGGAGGTGGTGTCCTGGCAGCCCGCCAGGGTGGCCGTGATCAGCGCTGTCAGTAAGGACACTGCCAGCACGGTCAATCGCCGGAACACTCGATCCTTCCCGTTCCTCGTCATCGGTCCACGTGAGGGTAACCGTTGCCGATTCGGTCGCTCGCGTAGGCTTTCCGGCCATGACGACCATGTGGGGCGCGCCGCTGCACAAGCGCTGGCGAGGGTCGCGACTGCGTGACCCGCGGCAGGCGAAGTTCCTGACGCTGGTGTCGGTGAAATGGGTGTTGGCCAACCGCGCCTACACCCCGTGGTATCTGGTGCGGTACTGGAGATTGCTGAAGTTCAAGCTGCGCAATCCGCACATCATCACCCGCGGGATGGTCTTCCTCGGTAAGGGCGTCGAGATCGAGGCGACGCCGGAGCTGTCGACCATGGAAATCGGCCGCTGGGTGCACATCGGCGACAAGAACACGATCCGCTGCCACGAGGGTTCGCTGCGGTTCGGCGACAAGGTGGTGCTCGGCCGCGACAACGTCATCAACACCTACCTCGACATCGAGCTGGGTGATTCGGTGCTGATGGCCGACTGGTGCTACATCTGCGATTTCGACCATCGTATGGACGACATCAACGTGCCGATCAAGGACCAGGGAATCGTCAAGGGGCCGGTGCGAATCGGGCCAGACACGTGGGTGGGTGTCAAGGTCACGGTGTTGCGCAACACCACGATCGGGCGTGGTTGCGTGCTCGGATCGCACGCGGTCGTGCGCGGCGACGTGCCCGACTTCTCGATCGCCGTCGGTGCGCCCGCGAAAGTGGTCAAGAACCGCCAACTCGCATGGGAGACATCGGCGGCGCAGCGCGCGGAACTGGCCGCGGCCCTTGCCGACATCGAACGCAAGAAGGCCTCCCGCTAGCACGCACTCTGGTTTCCGCGAGCGCGCGTGTCTGCATACGCCACGCCGCTGAAATTCAACAGTTTGCGCACGCTCGTCGCCGTTCGGTGACCACGAACTGCTCACAGAGAACCGCCCCTAATCCCCTAATAGGGGTCTGGGTTGACCCTGCATCCATCCACCGCAGCGAGGGGGCTTCGACCCGTTTTCGGGATATCCGCGGATTCGTAACGTTCGCATCAGTTCGCCGGAGGTCGGCGACCAGACATCCGAAAGGACCACTGAGATGAACGTAATCGACTGGATTCTGAACCTGTTCCGTGACGAGGTCTCGGCTCAGGCCTTCGTCGACGATCCAGAACGGGCCATGTGCGGTGCCGGCGTGCAGAACGCGTCCGCAGCCCAACTGCAGCACGCCGCCGCGGCCGTGGCGCCTGCGGCGGTGGTGCATGGGGGTGGTGATCCGGTGGTGGGGCTGCAGCAGGCGGTGGCCCAGACGCACGGGATCGCGTTCGCCCCGCAGCGGCAGACCGAGGTGTTGTCCAACAACGACACCCTCAGCCATAACGACACCCGGTTCTTGAGCCCGGAGACCAACACGGTCAACCACGCCGGTGAGGATCAGCAGCAGGGTATCGGCAACTTTGGGCTGGAGTTCGGTGACATCACCTTCGGTGACAAGACCACCAACACCGCCACCGACGGTGGGGTGGTCAACACCGGCACCGCAGGCGATATCGATGCCACCAACGTCGAGGGTGACGGCAACGTCGTCGGCGATGACAACGAGAACGTCAACACCGGTGACATCGAGGACTCCAACGTCAACATCGGCGAGGACAATGAGATCGACGACAGCGGAGACCAGACCGCCGGCGGCGACATCATCTCCGACAACGAGGGCCCGGTGATCAACGACGTCGACATGAGCGGTGGCAGCGGCGGCAGCGCCTCGGGCGGTGACGGCGGTGGCGGCCTGATCGGGGTCGACAATGACGGCGGCAACGCCACCGGTGGGGCCGGCGGCTCGGGTGGCGGGATCGTGATCAACGACAACGACACGACCACCACCAATGTCGATGGCAACCAGACCAATGTCGGCGATATCGACGGCAGCGTGACCGGCGGCATCTCGGGCGGGTCGAGCATTGAGGACAACTCGGTGGACAACTCGGTCGACAACTCGGTCGACAACTCCGGACAAGACAATTCGACTGACAACTCCGGTCAGGTCAACACCGATGTCGATGTGAGCACCACCGTCGACACCGGCCTGTTCTGAGCCCAACCACACAACGCCGCTGGCGGGGATCAATCCACGATCCCCGCCAGTCGGCACGTCTGATCAGCGGCCGGGCAGGGCGTGTTCGATGATGGGTCGGCGCCGATGTGGTTCGCGCTCACGGCGTTTGGCGGCCAGGTACACCTGCGCGGTTTCTTCTGCGATCGCGTGCCATTCGAACTGCGAGGTGAGCCGCTCGCGGGCGGCGATCGCGCGTTGCTGGGCGGCGTGCGGGTCGTCGAGAACCGAGCGGACAGCCGCCGCCAAGCGCGCGGTATCGCGTGGCGGAAAGGACATTCCGGTTTCACCGTCGATGACCGCCTCGCCCAACCCGCCGACGTTCGAGGTCACCAAGGGGATTCCGGTCGCCGCAGCTTCCAGTGCGACGATGCCGAACGGCTCGTAGTGGCTGGGCAATACGGCTGCGTCGGCGGTGTGCAGCAGGTTCACCAACGCGTCGTGGTCGAGGTGTCCGGCGAACGCGGTCGCCTTGAGCACCTTGTGCTTTCGCGCCTGATCGACGAGCCAATCGAGCTGGGTGCCCTCGCCGGCGATCGTCAGCGTGGTACCGGGGTGGGTGCGCCTGATTCGGGGTAGCGCGGCGATTGCGTCGTGGATGCCTTTCTCATACTCGAGCCGACCGAGATACAGCAATCGGGCAGGTCCGGTCCGGGGCTTGCGTTGAGCGAATGGCCAGCGACTGCAGTCGATCCCGTTGCGGATGACATACGACTCGGCCAGGCCCGGCCCGAAGAGCTCCGAGACCTCATCGCGCATCGAGGCCGAACAGGTGATCAGCGAATCGGATTCGCGCACCAACCACGATTCCACCGCGTGGACCTGTCTGCTGATGCGGCCCGACACCCACCCGGAATGTCTGCCGGCCTCGGTGGCGTGGATCGTGGATACCAGTGGTACATCGAAGAATTCGGCCAGGGCGATCGCGGGATGTGCGACCAGCCAGTCGTGTGCGTGTACGACGTCGGGGCGCCAAGGGCGGCCGCGTCGCGACTTCAGCGTCAAACCGGTTCTGACCATCGCGTGGCCCATCGCCAACGTCCAGGCCATCATGTCCTTGCCGAAATCGAACTCGTGCGGATCGTGCGCCGCCGCGACCACGCGCACGCCTTCGGCGATCTCGTCGGTGGTCGGATGCGTGGCGGGGTCGGTGTTCGACGGTCGCCGGCTCAGCACGACGACCTCGTGGCCCGCTTCGGCGAGCGCGGTGGCGAGATGATGGACGTGCCTGCCGAGTCCGCCGACCACGACCGGCGGGTACTCCCACGACACCTTGAGGATCTTCACGGTCGCTGACTCCTGTGCGAGTGACCGGAAAATGTACACGCGGAGCGGCGTGTCGGTGTGCAAACACGGTCGCTCGCGGAAGTGAAGGCTGGGGGTGGGGTCATCGCGGTAACCGCCGGGCGTCCAGCGCGCCGAACAGACCGTCGGCACGATTCCAGTCGGCGGCGAGGCGCTGTGCATGCTCATGGCGACCGGACGCCGCGGCGTCGGCGATCTCGCGGGTGGCGTGGGCGTGCAGATGCGCACGGTAGCGGGCATAGTCGGCCGCGGAGTCCTTGCTGACCATGAACGGCCAGTCGCTCGACACGGTCAGCAGCGTCTCGCGCAGGATCTGGTCGGCGACGAAGTTGCGTGCAGGCGGAGCGTCGGTCTCGCCGAGTGCCTTGTCGATGGTCGCCAGCGCGGTATCGACGACCTCGGTGTTCAACTGGACCAGGTCGGCGACCTGCTCACCGGCCCACACCTGCCAGTCCTTGCCGGAACCCCATGAGCTGGGCGGCAATTCGACAGGCGAGCCGACGAAACCGTCGGCCTTGGCGTCGCTCAGCGTGCCGACGCGCACACCGGCCTCGGGCAGCGCGCGCAGCACCCGCTCGAGCCACACGGGGCCCTCGTACCACCAGTGGCCGAACAACTCGGTGTCGAATGCGGCGATGACGTGTGCGGGGCGCCCGATGCGTTCGCTCTCGTCGCATAGTCGCTGCCGGACCACCGCGACGAAATCGGCGACATGGGCGTCGATCGCTCGGTCGGCGCGCTCCGGGTCGTACGGCGCCTTGGCCTCCGACGGCACATTGCGGCCCGTCACCCGGGCCGGCTTGAGTCCGGTCGTGTGGTCGTAGGTGTGGAAGTCGCGGTAGGCGGCGTGCCCGGGGTAGCCGGACTTCGGCGACCACACTCGATAGCTGACGTGCAGGTCCCGGCCGAATGCCACCACGTCGGAGGATCCGACCGGACGGCCGAGCGCGGTGTCGCCGTGCAGGGACGGGCCGTCGACCATGAAGTGGCCGACACCGGCTGAGGCGTAGTCGGTTTCCATGCCGGGCGCGTAGGCGCATTCCGGGGCCCAGATGCCGACGGGTGTGTGCGCGAACCGCAGGCGGGCATCGGCGAGCCCCTCGTGAAGCGCGAATTCCCGCAGCCTCGGGTTGAGCAGCGGCTGGAACGGATGCGCGAGCGGACCGCCGAGCAGTTCGATGGTTTCGGCGTCGATCACCTCGCGCAGCAACGGGCTGCCGCCGTGCGCCCACAGCGTGGCGAAGTCCTCGATGGCCTGCTCGGCCTCGGCGTGCTCGCGAACACCGAACTGGCGCAACGGATCACCGAGAGTAGTCGCCTCGAGCGCGCGCAGCTGCCAGTTCGCCAGCCAGTGGTGCATCCCCGTCAGGCAGTACGGGTCGTCGAGTTGTGCGGTGACCACCGGCGTCATGCCCAGCGTCAACTGGTGGCGGCGGCCTTCGGCCGCCAACGTGCGCAGCACCCGCATCAGCGGGAGGTAGCACGCCGACCACGACTGGTAGAGCCATTCCTCGCCGACGGGCCAGCGGCCGTGATGAGCCAGCCAGGGCAGGTGGGTGTGGAGAACGAGCGTGAAGAGGCCCGGAGCCGGGTCGGCGGATGTCACGGCCGCACCGCGATCGCGACCAGATCGAGGCTGTCGTCGATGTTCCGATCGCGCGCGTCGACCAGATCGAAGTCGTCGCTGCGCACGGAGGCCACGTCGGCGAGCAGATCCTCGGGCCACGGCGCATCGGCTATTGCCCGCGCGATCTGGGCGTCGATGATCGAGCCGCCGTGTCGGGCGTCGAGTTCGACGAGCCGCGGCCCGTGAAAGACCCCGTGCACGCCTTCGACCGCGAACCCTTCGGTGGTGAGCAGTTCGGTCAACTCGGCGGCGTTGAGTTCGCGGGTGTGGAACGGGTTGACCGGGGTGTCCCGACCGGGGGAGAACGTGATTCGGTTCGGCGTCGACATCAGCAGACGCCCGCCCGGCCGCAGCACACGCAGGCATTCGCGCACGAATTGCCCCTGATCCCAGAGGTGTTCGATGACCTGGAAGTTCACCACGACATCGACCGAGCCGTCTGCGAGCGGCAATTCGGCCAGGTTGCCGTGGCGCATGTCCACGCGCGGATACCGCGCACGCACGTGGGCGACCGCTGTCTCGTCGTAGTCCAGGCCGATCACGCACCGGGCGACGTCGGCGATCAGGTTGGCCCCATAGCCCTCGCCGCATCCTGCCTCGAGCACGTCGCGATCCGCACAGCGGTGGGCCATCTGCTCGTAGACGACCTCGTGGCGGCGGAACCAGTAGTTCTCCTCCGCGAGTCCCGGAACCGTGCGTTCCCCGGTGAGGGGGAGGTCGGGTCCATCAGTAACAAAAGCGCTCATTGGAAGGCAGGCTAACGTGAAACGGCCCACAGACGAATGGTTCACCCCCTACGTGCTGCTAGAACACGAACTTCGACCCGCTACAGTGTTCCTGCGAACCGCCACAAGTTACCCGCGAGTAACATGGTGGTTGTTGCTCAAAGCGTGTTATGCGGGCCGATCATCGGTCCCTTCGAGGAGGACGAACCAGACTCATGACGAACATCGTGGTCCTGATCAAACAGGTCCCTGACACCTGGTCGGAGCGCAAGCTCACCGACGGCGACTTCACTCTCGACCGCGAGGCGGCCGATGCGGTGCTCGACGAGATCAACGAGCGCGCCGTCGAGGAAGCGCTGCTCATCAAGGAGAGGGAAGGCGGCGACAGCACTGTGACGGTGCTGACGGCCGGCCCCGAGCGCGCGACCGAGGCGATCCGCAAGGCGCTGTCGATGGGTGCCGACAAGGCCGTGCACCTCGTCGACGAGGGCATGCACGGCTCGGACATGGTCCAGACCGGTTGGGCCCTGGCACGTGCGCTGGGGACCATCGAGGGCACCGAGCTGGTCATCGCCGGCAACGAGGCCACCGATGGCACCGGCGGCGCGGTACCCGCGATCATCGCCGAGTACCTGGGTCTGCCGCAGCTGACGCATCTGCGCAAGGTGACCGTCGAGGACGGCAAGGTCAGCGGCGAGCGGGAGACCGACGACGGCGTGTTCTTCGTCGAGGCTCCGCTGCCCGCCGTGGTCAGCGTCAACGAGAAGATCAACGAGCCTCGCTTCCCGTCCTTCAAGGGCATCATGGCCGCCAAGAAGAAGGAAGTCACCAAGCTCACGCTCGCCGAGATCGGTGTCGAGGGCGATGAGGTCGGTCTCGCCAACGCCGGGTCCAAGGTGTTGTCGTCGACGCCGAAGCCGCCGAAGACCGCCGGCGAGAAGGTCACCGACGAAGGCGACGGCGGAACCAAGATCGCCGAGTACCTGGTCGCCCAGAAAATCATCTAGGCCCCAGACCGAGACTGCGAAGAACAAGAGACGAGAGAAGAACTCATGGCTGAAGTACTCGTGCTCGTTGAGCACGCCGAAGGTGCACTGAAGAAGGTCACCTCGGAGTTGATCACCGCGGCTCGCAAGCTCGGCGAGCCCTCGGCCGTCGTCGTCGGCGCGCCGGGCACCGCAGAACCGCTCACCGACGGCCTGAAGGCCGCGGGCGCGGCCAAGATCTACGTCGCCGAGTCCGACGACGCGGAGAACTACCTGATCACCCCGCAGGTCGACGTGCTGGCATCGCTGGTCGAGTCGGCGTCGCCCGCCGGTGTTCTGCTGTCGGCCAACGCCGACGGCAAGGAGATCGCCGGCCGGTTGGCGGCCCGCACCGGTTCCGGTGTGCTCACCGACGTCGTCGACGTCCAGGAGGGTGGCAAGGCCGTGCACTCGATCTTCGGTGGTGCATTCACCGTCGAGGCCGAGTCCACCGGTGAGGTTCCGGTCATCACGCTGCGCGCAGGAGCCATCGACGCTGAACCCGCCGACGGTGCGGGCGAGGTCGTCAACGTCGAGGTGCCCGGCCAGGCCGAGAACGCGACGAAGATCACCAAGCGCGAACCCGCCGTCGCGGGTGACCGCCCGGAGCTCACCGAGGCGACGGTTGTCGTCTCGGGTGGCCGCGGTGTGGGCAGCGCGGAGAACTTCAACGTGGTCGAGGAGCTGGCGGACTCGCTCGGCGGCGCTGTCGGCGCGTCCCGTGCCGCCGTCGACTCCGGCTACTACCCGGGCCAGTTCCAGGTGGGCCAGACCGGTAAGACGGTGTCGCCGCAGCTGTACATCGCCCTGGGCATCTCCGGCGCGATTCAGCACCGCGCGGGCATGCAGACGTCCAAGACGATCATCGCGGTGAACAAGGACGAAGAGGCGCCGATCTTCGAGATCGCCGACCTCGGCATCGTCGGCGACCTGTTCAAGGTCACACCGCAGCTGACCGAGGCGGTCAAGGCTCGGAAGGGCTAAGTTTCCGCGCGACAGGCCCCCGGACACTGTCCGGGGGCCTTTTGCATGCCGTCCCGAGGGCGTACGAGGGTGAGCGCTCGGACTACGGACTTTCAAGGGCTCGATCGCCGCCACCGGAGTGCCAGTCTTTTCGTGACAGGCACGACGAAAGGTTCCGAGATGAAGATCACCGTGTTCGGCGCGACCGGACTCATCGGCTCGAAGGTGGTATCGATCCTCACCGCGGACGGCCACGAGGTGGTCGCCGCGGCGCGCTCCACCGGATTGGACGTTTTGACCGGCGCCGGGGTGGCCGAAGCGGTCGCCGGCGCGGATGTGGTGATCGACGTGACCAACTCGCCGTCGTTCGAGGACGACGCGGTCATGGACTTCTTCACGAGGTCGACGACGAATCTGGTGGGTGCCGCGACGGCCGCGCGGGTGGGCCACGTCGTGGCGCTGTCGATCGTCGGCGCCGACGGGCTTCCCGAAAGCGGTTATCTGCGTGCGAAGGTCGCGCAGGAACGCATCATCAAAGATTCCGGACTGCCATTCAGCATCGTGCGCGCCACGCAGTTCCACGAATTCGCCGAGGCGATCACCGAATCGCTGAGCGGCAACGGCGAAGTGCGGGCGCCCGATGCGCTGATCCAGCCGATCGCTGCCGATGAGGTCGCCGCCGAGGTGGCCCGGACAGCCGTAGCGACCCCGAGCAACGGTCACGTCGATATCGGCGGGCCCGACAAGATGCCGTTCGCCGAGCTCGCGGGTGCGGTGCTGGCCGCACGCGGTGACGAGCGGCCGGTCGTGGTCACCACCGAGGCGACGTACTTCGGCACTCCGCTCGACGAGCGGAGCCTGGTCACCGGCGACGGCGCCGTCATCGCCGCAACGCACTTCACGGATTGGCTGGCACGACGATGACCTCCGCGGCGCCCGAGAGCGACCTGGACCGGGCTGTTCGCGAGCGGCACTGCACACGGAAGTTCCTGCCCGACAAGCCCGTACCGCGCGTACTCCTCGACGAGGCATTGGAGCTGGCGATGCGTGCACCGTCGAACTCCAATATCCAACCCTGGCGGCTGTTCCTGGCCACCGGCGCGCGCCGCGACCAACTCGTCGAATCATTGCTGCACCGCGCGTCCGCCGGTTTTCCCGCGACCATGGGGATTCCGGAGAGCTTCGCACCGCTGCGGCAGGAGTTGGGCGCGTTGGTCTACGGCTCGATGGGTGTGCCCCGTCACGACGCCGAGGGGCGACGTCTCGCACAGCTGCGCAACTTCGAGTTCTTCGGCGCCCCAGTGGCGGGAGTGGTCTGCATGCACCGCGATCTCGGACACGCGGACAGCCTCGCGGTCGGGATGTTCCTGCAGACGCTGGTGCTTGCGCTGACCGAACGCGGTCTCGACACGTGCGTGCAGGTTTCGGTTGCGCACTTCCCCGAGGTGCTGCGCGAACAGCTGGACATCCCCGCCGAACTGCGGGTGTTGTGCGGACTCGCGATCGGGTACGCCGACCCGAACTTCCCGGCCAACCACGTGCGCACACCCCGCAACGCGGTAGCCGACAACGTCGTGCTGCTCGGCGACTGACGTCTCGCCGGGGCAATTCGTCACCTGGCGCTCATCGACACGTCACGCCTGCGATGCCGCCCGGAGATGCGGCTGGGCGAGCGTGCAGCCATGAGCACTGCTTCTGTACTCATCGCCCCCGAGGAGATCGACCGCGGCCGGACCGGGTCCGCAGGTCCCGCGCCGCGCTACACCCTGCTGCTGACGACGGATGCCACGCTCATCGAAGCGGCGCAGCGGCTGCGCCACGGCGTGTTCACCGCCGAGCCCGGATTCACGCTGACCGGTTCCGCCGACGGCCTGGACGCCGACCGCTTCGACGAGCACTGCGACCACCTGCTGGTACGCGAGGACGTCACCGGCGACCTTGTCGGATGCTATCGAATGCTGCCACCCGCGGGCGCCGTCGCCGCCGGAAGCCTCTACAGTGCAACCGAATTCGACGTGCGTGCGCTCGACCCGCTGCGGCCGGGCCTGGTCGAGATGGGCCGGGCTGTGGTGCGAGCGGATCACCGCAGCGGAGCCGTCGTGCTGCTGATGTGGGCCGGGATCCTGGCGTACCTCGACCGCTGCGGGTACGACTACGTCACCGGTTGCGTGTCGGTGCCCGTCCACGGCCCCGACGGTTACCCGCCGGGCGCACAGATCCGCGGGGTCCGCGACTTCGTCCGTCGCCGCCACGCCGCACCGGCGCTCTATACCGTGCACCCGTACCGGCCGGTGACCGTCGGCGGCAAGGGCCTCGACGACATCGAGCCACCGGAGAGGCTCGTCGTACCACCGTTGATGCGCGGCTACCTGCGGCTCGGCGCGCAGGTGTGCGGCGAACCCGCCTACGATCCCGATTTCGGCGTTGGCGATTTCCCGGCGTTGCTCGACAAGCGTCGGGCCGATACGCGCTACCTGCGCAGGCTGCGGTCCGTCGCAGCCGCCGCCCTGGCCGGCGGGATCGCGCCGTGAGCACCCTCGGCACCTGGGTGCCGAAGGCGTCGTGCGATGCGAGCTGCGTCGGCGCAGACGCCGCGCGGTCCGGGCCACGGGTGATCGTGACCTGCCGCGCCGCGGTACGGGTCACCTCCGCCCTGCTGGTCCTGCTGCTGGCGCCGATGCTGGCCGTCCCCGCCCCCGGCCGATCCCATCTGCAGCGCGGCTACTGCCGGTTGCTGCTGTACTGCCTTGGTGTGCGGACCAGGGTGTCCGGGGGCCCGATCCGCAACCTGAGCGGCGTTCTGGTGGTCAGCGGCCACATTTCCTGGGTGGACGTCTTCGTGGTCGGCTCGGTGCTGCCAGGCCGGTTCGTCGCCAAGTCCGAGCTCGTCAGCTGGCCGGGCCTCGGACTGCTGGCTCGGCTGCTCAAGGTGATCCCGATCGAGCGGTCGGACCTGCGGCGCCTGCCCGACGTGGTGGGCGCCGTCACCCGCAATCTGAGTGCGGGCCGTACCGTGATCGCGTTTCCGGAGGGCACCACCTACTGCGGACTGGCGTACGGCCGCTTCCGCCCCGCCATGTTCCAGGGCGCCATCGACGCCGGCAGGCCGGTCCAGCCGTTGCGTTTGGCGTATCACCACGCCGACGGCGCCACCTCCACCGTCGCCGCCTATGTGGGCGATGACACACTGCTCGACTCGATCCGGCGACTGGTCACGACGAGGCGCACGGTCGCGCGGGTGCACGTCGAGTCGCTGCAGCTACCCGGAACCGACCGCCGCGACCTGGCCAATCGCTGTGAGACGGCGGTGCGGGGTTACACCACCAAACACCCGTCCGGTCACGCGCTCGTGGCCTGAGCGGATCGGGGGAGTCCCGGCTCGACGGCTATTCTGGACGGGTTATGACCTCGGATCAGCCGGTCTACCTCGATCACGCCGCCACCACCCCGATGCACCCCGCTGCCATCGAGGCGATGACGGCCGCGATGGCGACGGTCGGCAACGCGTCGTCGTTGCACGGCACGGGCCGCACGGCCCGGCGGCGGATGGAGGAGTCGCGCGAGACGCTGGCCAATCTGCTGGGCGCCCGCCCGTCGGAGGTGATCTTCACCGCGGGCGGCACCGAGAGCGACAACCTTGCGGTCAAAGGCATCTTCTGGGCCCGCCGCGACGCCGATCCGCGCCGCAGGCGGATCGTGACCACGCCGGTCGAGCACCACGCCGTGCTGGATTCGGTCGAGTGGTGCGTCGAGCACGAGGGCGCCGAGGTGACCTGGCTGCCCGTCGAGAAGGACGGTTCGGTCACGCCTGCGGCGCTGCGACAGGTGCTGCAGGACCACGACGACGTGGCTGTGGTGTCGGTGATGTGGGCCAACAACGAGGTCGGGACGATCATGCCGATCGCCGAGCTCGCCGCTGTGGCAGCAGAATTCGACGTGCCGATGCACAGCGACGCCGTTCAGGCCGTCGGCCACATTCCGGTCGACTTCGCCGCGAGTGGGCTTTCGGCGATGAGCATCGCGGCGCACAAGTTCGGCGGCCCCACCGGGATCGGTGCGCTGCTGCTGCGCCGCGACACGGCCTGCGTCCCGCTGTTGCACGGCGGAGGCCAGGAGCGCGACGTCCGCTCCGGCACACCGTATGTGGCGGGAGCAGTCGCGATGGCCGCAGCGGCGAGAGCCGCGGTCGACGGGCTCGAGACCAACGGTGCGCGGGTGTCCGCGCTTCGTGACCGCTTGATCGAAGGCGTGTTGGCTGCCATCGACGACGTCGAGGTGAACGGCGCGACGGGTGCCGCTCGGCTGCCCGGCAACTGCCACTTCACCTTCCGCGGCTGCGAGGGCGACTCGCTGCTGATGTTGTTGGACGCCAAGGGTATCGAGTGTTCGACCGGTTCGGCCTGCACGGCAGGCGTCGCGCAGCCCTCACACGTGCTGATCGCGATGGGTGCCGACCCGGCGAGTGCGCGGGGTTCGCTGCGACTCTCGTTGGGGCACATCAGCAGTGAGGACGACGTCGATGCCGCGCTCGCGGTGCTGCCCGCCGCCGTCGAACGGGCCCGGCAGGCGGCGCTGGCAAGTTCGGGAGTGGTCGAGTAGTGCGGGTACTCGTGGCGATGAGCGGCGGCGTGGACTCCTCGGTCGCCGCCGCCAGGATGGTCGACGCCGGACATGACGTCGTCGGTGTTCACCTGGCACTGTCACCGTCTCCTGGCACACTGCGCACCGGATCGCGCGGCTGTTGTTCGAAAGAGGACGCCGGTGACGCGCGTCGGGTCGCCGATATCCTCGACATCCCGTTCTACGTCTGGGATTTCGCCGACCGGTTCAAAGAGGACGTCATCGACGACTTCGTGTCGTCATACGCCCGCGGGGAGACCCCGAACCCGTGTGTGCGCTGCAATGAACGGATCAAGTTCTCCGCGTTGGCCGCCCGCGCGCTGGCGTTGGGATTCGACGCCGTGGCCACCGGACACTATGCCCGGCTGTCGGACGGTCGACTGCGGCGCGCGGTCGACGCCGCCAAAGACCAGTCCTACGTGCTCGCGGTGCTGACCGCCGAGCAACTGCGGCACGCGGTGTTCCCGGTCGGCGACACCCCGAAGCCGCAGATCCGCGAGGAGGCTGCGCGTCGCGGGCTTGCGGTCGCCGAGAAACCCGACAGCCACGACATCTGCTTCATTCCCTCCGGTGACACTCGCGCGTTCCTCGGGGCCAAGATCGGTGTGCGACGCGGTTCGGTCGTCGACGCCGCAGGGACGGTGCTCGCCGAACACGACGGCGTGCACGGATTCACGGTGGGTCAGCGCAAGGGTCTGGGCATCGCCGGGCCGGGCCCGGACGGACGGCCGCGCTATGTCACAGGGATCGACCCGCAGACCGCGACCGTGCGGGTCGGTGGCGCCGACGACCTCGACGTGTGGACCTTGACCGGCGAGCGGCCGATCGTCACCTCCGGTGTCGCGCCTGCGGGCCCGATCGAATGCCAGGTGCAGGTCCGCGCGCACGGCGGTGTCGCAGACGGCGTGGCCGAACTGCGCGACGACCGGCTCGTCGTCGAGTTGCGCGCGCCCCTGCGCGGCGTGGCTCCCGGCCAGACGATGGTGCTGTACCGCCCCGACCCCTCCGGCGACGAAGTGCTGGGCAGCGCGACGATCACCCGGTAGTTATCCGGGGACGTTGGCCAGGATGTTGGACATGACGATCTCGGGCACCGAGTCGGGAAACCGGCACGCGGTCACCTCCACCAGAACGACCGCCTTCACGCGGTAGTCGCGACCGCAGGCGCCCGAGGGCCGGGTCTGCAGGGTGTCCGCGCCGACCCTCCACTCGCCGACGAACATCGGTCCCAAAGGCGTTGCGCTGCAACCGTCGACGAGAGCAACGAGCGAGTCGAACGCCCGCCGGGCCGTCGCGGCGTCGCGATAGGCCGCCGCGCCCTCGGAGATCAACCCGCCTTCGGGCGGGTGCTGGAACGTGGTCTTGCGGAACTCCTCGACCTCCGGTCCGAATGTCTGCGTCTCGGCGAAGATCCATTGGCACGGCAGGGGAGTGGTCTCGGCGAGCGGCTCGATGTCGACGGGGATCTTGCCGTCCATGGTCGGGATGATCGTGAGATCCTCACCGGCCCCGGTGATCGCGCGCATCTGTGACTGGTCGAGCATGATCGTCTCCACATCGACCGGCGACAGCGATCCGTCGTCGATGCCCGGCGTCGCCCGCATCGCGTGTCCGTCGATGACCTGAGTGCACCCCGAGGTGATCGCGACCGCCACGCACCACAGCACGAGCGACCGGAGCGCTGCGGGCATGGCCTGTCCTTCCCCAACCCTTTCGGGATGAGATTAGCCCCATCGAATACTGTCAAACGAGTGAGTGCTTTCGCCGCAGCCACCGGCATCGGGTCCTGGCCCGGAACGTCGGCGCGCGAGGCCGCCGAGGTCGTCGTCGGCGAACTGCCCACCTTGCCGCATCTGGTGGAACTGCCGGGCCGTGGCGTGGGTGCCGACATGATCGGCCGGGCCGGTGCGATTCTGGTGGACATCGGTATGGATACCGTGCCCCGCGGATATCGGATCGCGGCGGGCCGCACCGCAGTGCTCAGGCGGGCGAGGAGCCTGCTCGAGGAGGACCTCGACGCGCTCGAAGAAGCCTGGGAGAAAGCAGGTTTACGCGGCGCTGGGCGCACGGTCAAGGTTCAGGCGCCGGGACCGGTCACGTTGGCGGCGCAACTGGAGCTGCCCAACGGCCATCGCGCCCTGACCGATCGAGGCGCGGTGCGCGACCTCACCGCGTCGCTGGCCGAAGGGATCGCAGCGCACCGCGCGACTGTGGGCCGGAGGCTCGACGCGGCGGTCGTCGTTCAATTCGACGAACCGCTGTTGTTCTCCGCGCTCGAAGGCCGGCTGACCGGGGTCACCAGTTTGACGCCCGTGCACGCCGTCGACGAGGCGCAGGCCATCGGTTTGCTCGACGAATGCGTCGCCGCGGCGGACGTCCCAGTGGTCGTGCACAGCTGCGCCGCAGGTGTGCCGTGGAATGTGTTGCAGCGCAGTTCAATCGCCGCGGTTTCCGTCGACGTGTCCACACTGGCGGCCGACGACCTCGACGGCGTCGGAGAGTTCGTCGACTCGGGTCGCACGGTGGTGTTCGGCGTGGTGCCCTCGACAGCGCCGGAGACCCGTCCTTCGGTCGAGGAGATCGCCAAGGCCGCGGTGTCGCTGACCGACCGGCTCGGCTTTCCCCGATCCGTGCTCAGGGAGCGGACCGGCATCTCGCCGGCGTGCGGTCTGGCGGGCGCCACCACCGAATGGGCGCGCACCGCGATCGGATTGGCGCAGAAGGCGGCGGATGCTTTCGCCGAGGACCCCGACGCGATCTAGCCAGCGAAGCGGCCGAGGTGATCCGGTCAACCGGCTGGCAACGACCAAACCGTTGGCGTCAGCCGGCTTGGTGAGCAGCCGGCGCAGTGGCCGTGAACGCATCTGGCGGATGTGGCCCGCACTCCTCGCCGACGCCAGCGAGTCCCTGGAGACGGTTTCGCGAGCCGTGGATCGCACCGTCGAGCGACCCACGGGCGCACGCCGCGGACCACGGAAAACGCGCTTCGCTGAACTATTTGCGGCGTTCCTGCCGGACACCTCGTATTACGCGGCTACCCATGCGAGAATGCTCCGCAGGCGGCGTCGATCGCCTTTGCCGAGAAGGGAATGGTGTCCGGATGAACGCGCGCCTCGCCGCAGGTGCCGGCGTGGTGTCCGTATTTCTCCTGGTGAGCGGATCGGGTGCGGCGGTCGCATACGCCCACCCGGGTGATTCGCGCGGCTCGGACCGGGGCCACAGCGCCGACCGCGGCGGCGGCCACCACAGCCGCGGGTCCGGCAACGGCAAGCACGACAACGACCGTCGCGATGGTAAGCGCACGACCGGCAGCAAACGGGGCGGGGACACCAACGGGCCCGGCGCGGCCCCGAAGTCGCGGGTCGGATCCGGCCGAGACGGGCTCGCGCAGCCGTCGCCGGATAGCCGGCCGGGCGCTGTTATCGCCCCGGAATCGGCCGGCCGCACCGCCCCGGACTCGGCAGGCCGCGCCGCCGCGCCCGACGTATCGGCCAGCCGTGCGGCTGCGCCCGACTTATCCGCCAGCCGTGCGGCTGCGGCGCCCGACGTATCCGCCAGCCGGTCGGCCGTCGGCGCGACGCCACCGGCCGAAGCGCCGGTGAACACCGCGTCGTCGGCCGCCCCGGTCGCCTCTGGTGGATCCGGTGCTGCGGGTGCGCCGGCCCCCGCCTTCGAGCCGCCGCAGGTGGCGTTCGGCAACGGACGCGTGCCGCACAGCCGCGACCTTCAGCCCGAAACCGGTTGGCAGCCACCAGCACTGGCACCCTCAGCGCCGGTGCCCGCGCAACCGATCCCGACGACGCCGCTCTCACCGGCACCGCGCGCACCCGCTGTGTTGGACCCAGTGGACACTCCGCCCGCGGTGGTGCGCCAGTTCGTCGTCGCGCCCGGCGCCGGGACCAGCGACCCGCTGTGGGGGCTGGCCGGGTTGCTGCTCATCCCCGTGGCGGGCGCCGCGCTGGGCTATCGGCAGGCGCGAGCGGCGCAGGCCGCCGAACGGATCGGCCGGCCCTGATCAGCCGCGCAGGTCCTTGCGCAGGATCTTGCCGGACGCCGATTTCGGCACCGCGTCGATGAACGCCACTTGGCGGACCTTTTTGTAGGGAGCCACCTCGCCCGCGACGAACTCGATCACCTGTTGCTCGCTCAGCTCGGCTCCGGATCGCTTGACCACGAACGCCTTCGGTACCTCTTCGCCATCGGCGTCGACGACTCCGACCACGGCCGCGTCGGCGATGTCGGGATGAGTCAGCAGCACGGCCTCCAGCTCGGCGGGCGGCACCTGATAGCCCTTGTACTTGATCAGCTCCTTGAGCCGGTCGACGATGTAGACGCAGCCATCGGCGTCGACCTGTGCGAGGTCACCGGTGTGCAACCAGCCCTGGTCGTCGATGGTCTCCTTGGTGGCCTTCTCGTTGCCGAGGTAGCCCGCCATCACGTTGGGGCCCTTGAACAAGAGTTCGCCGGTTTCGCTGAGACCCTGTGTGGGCGGGTCGATCTCGTCACCGGTTTCGGGGTCGACGATCTTCGACGCGGCGTTCGACACCGTCCAGCCGACCGAGCTGAGCGGGGCCACCATGTTCATCTCGTGTTGGCCGCCGTCGAAGGGCGTGATGTGGCTGACCGGGCTGAGCTCGCTCATGCCGTAACCCTGGATCACGCGGCAGCCCAACCGCTCGGCGACAGCGTGGCCGAGGTCGGCGTCCAACGGGGCCGCACCCGACATCACCACATTCAGCGACGACAGGTCGTACTCGTCGACCAGCGGATGCTTGGCCAGCGCGACCGCGACGGGCGGGGCGATGAACGCGATGGTGCAGGCATGGTCCTGGATGTTGCCCAGGAAGTCGCCGAGATCGAAGCTCGGCATGATGACCAGCCGGGCCCTGGCGTGCAGTGCCGCGTTGAGCAGCACGGTCATCCCGTAGATATGGAAGAACGGCAGAACGGCCAACACGGTGTCGTCGGCGACCATGCCATGCAGCGGCCGGATCTGGGCGACATTGGCCACCAGGTTGCGGTGGGTGAGCATGACGCCCTTCGGGTTTCCGGTCGTTCCCGAACTGTAGGGCAGCACCGCCAAGTGCGATGAGGGCGCGAAGCTCACCTCAGGCGGTGGATGGCCCGGCCCCATGAGGTCGGCGGCGTTGGGATGCCCGTCGGAGGACAGGCCGGGTCCGTCGAGCACGATGAGCCCGTCGTCGGGAATGCCGACCGCCGCGGCCGCTTCCTGGGCTTGGGCCAGCAGCGGCGACACCGTCACGAGCATCTTGGCGTTGGAGTCGGTCAACTGCTTGGCGATGTCCTTGGCGGTGAACAACGCGTTGACGGTCGTGGCCGTCGCGCCCGCGCGCAGGATGCCGTGGAATGCGACCGCGAATCCCGAGCTGTTCGGTGAGAGCAGGCCGACCACATCGCCGACGCCGATCCCGCGTCCGGCGAGCGCACCGGCGAACGCGTCGACGCGCGCGATCGTTTCGCGGTAGGTGGTTTCGCGCCCCGATTTCGCGTCGACAAGCGCGACGCGGTCGAGGTCGTCGTCTGCGATATCACCGAACAAGTAGTCGTAGACGCTGGTGGACGGGATGTCGACCTCGGGGAAGGGGCTCGCAAAACTCATGGCGTCTCCGATCGAATCATGGCCTGCCTGCTACCTGTTCAGCCTTCGTCGAGCTGTTTGACGAGTTTCCTGGGCGCGGTCAATCGGAATGACGCGTCGATCAGCTCGCGTATCTCGTCCCAGTCGATCTTTTTGTCTGCCGACAGGTCGAGCCCGAGCCACCCCGACGGTGCGAGGTAGGCGGGCGAGAAGAATCGGGCGTCCTGCTGCAGCGCCTGGCGTTCACTGTCGTCGACCTTGACCAGGATCGATTGCGGGTACTGGATGTAGTCGCCCTTGGTCGCGGGTCTGACGCTGCCGCCGTACATGGCGAACATCTTGGCGACGAAGAACGCGGGCCGTCCGTGCGAGACCTTCTCGTAGGCCTCGGGGAACGCCAGCGCCATTGTCCGTACCCGCGCCAGCACCGGGTCGTCGTCGCGGAACATGATCGGGTGCGGCATGGGGCCAGGGTAACGGTGCGGTGCTGTCGGGCCGCTCGGTTAACCTGCGAAGGTGACCTCCAAGGGTGCGGAAGACGCGCTGGCCGCACAGGCCGACGACGCCCCCGACGCCGACGTGCGTCGTCGCTGGCAAGAGCTCGCCGACGAGGTGCGTGAGCACCAGTTCCGCTACTACGTGCGGGACTCGCCGATCATCACCGACGCCGAGTTCGACACGCTGCTGCGTGAACTGCAGGCCCTCGAGGAGGACCACCCCGAACTGCGGACCCCGGACTCGCCGACGCAGTTGGTCGGAGGGGCCGGCTTCTCCACCGACTTCGCCTCCGCCGAACACCTCGAGCGGATGTTGAGCCTGGACAACGTGTTCACGCCCGACGAGCTCTCGGCATGGGCGGGCCGGCTCAAGAGTGAGCTGGGCCCCAACGTGCTGCAGGAGGCGAACTTCCTGTGCGAACTGAAGATCGACGGGGTGGCGCTGGCCCTGGTGTACCGCGACGGCCGGTTGGAGCGTGCGGCCACCCGGGGTGACGGCCGCACCGGCGAGGATGTCACGCTGAACGCCCGCACCATCGGCGACGTGCCCGAAAAGCTCACGGAGAGCGACGAATTCCCGCCGCCAAAGGTCCTCGAAGTACGCGGCGAGGTGTTCTTCCGCGTAGCCGACTTCGAGGACCTCAATGCCGGTCTGGTGGCGGACGGTAAGCCACCGTTCGCCAATCCGCGCAACAGCGCCGCGGGCTCGCTCCGGCAGAAGAACCCCGCCGTCACCGCGCGTCGCAAGCTGCGGATGATCTGCCACGGTGTGGGCCGCGCCGAGGGTTTTCGGCCCAAGACCTTGCACGACGCCTATCGCGCGCTGGCGGCCTGGGGGCTGCCGGTCTCCGAGCACACCGCCCAGGTGACGGGAATCGACGCGGTCACCGAACGCATCGCGTATTGGGGCGAGCACCGCCACGACGTCGAACACGAAATCGACGGCGTGGTGGTCAAAGTCGACGACGTCGCGTTGCAGCGCAGGCTCGGCGCGACATCGCGGGCGCCGCGGTGGGCCATCGCCTACAAGTTCCCGCCCGAGGAGGCGCAGACCAAACTGCTCGACATCAGGGTCAACGTCGGGCGCACCGGCCGGGTCACGCCGTTCGCGTGGATGGAACCGGTCAAGGTGGCCGGCTCGACGGTCAGCCAGGCCACGCTGCACAACGCCTCGGAGGTCAAGCGCAAGGGCGTGCTCATCGGCGACACGGTGGTCATCCGCAAGGCGGGTGACGTGATCCCCGAGGTGCTCGGCCCGGTCGTCGATCTGCGCGACGGTTCCGAGCGCGAGTTCATGATGCCGACCCACTGCCCCGAGTGCGGAACGAAGCTCGCGCCGGCCAAGGAGGGTGACGCCGACATCCGCTGCCCCAACACCCGGTCCTGTCCGGCGCAGTTGCGCGAGCGCGTGTTTCACGTCGCCGGCCGCGGCGCGTTCGACATCGAGGGTCTGGGCTATGAGGCGGGCACCGCTCTGCTGCAGGCCGGTGTCATCACCGACGAGGGCGACCTGTTCACGCTGACCGAAGAGGACCTGCTGCGCACCGACCTGTTCACCACCAAGAACGGACAGCTCTCGGCGAACGGTAAACGCCTGCTGGCCAACCTGTACAAGGCGAAATCCCAACCGCTGTGGCGGGTGCTCGTCGCGTTGTCGATCCGGCACGTCGGGCCGACGGCGGCGCGCGCACTGGCCACCGAGTACGGCAGCCTCGACGCCGTCATGGCGGCTTCGGAGGAGGAGCTGTCGGTTGTCGAAGGCGTGGGCCCGACGATCGCGGCCGCGGTGACCGAGTGGTTCACCGTCGACTGGCACCGGGCGATCGTGGACAAATGGCGTGCCGCGGGCGTGCGGATGGCCGACGAACGCGACGCGAGCATCGAACGGACCTTGGAGGGGTTGTCGATCGTGGTCACCGGGTCGCTGGCCGGTTACTCACGTGACGAGGCCAAGGAGGCGATCGTCGCCCGCGGTGGCAAGGCGGCCGGCTCCGTGTCGAAGAAAACGGCGTACGTGGTCGCTGGTGATTCGCCGGGCTCGAAGTACGACAAGGCCGTCGAGCTGGGCGTGCCGATCCTCGACGAGGACGGGTTCGCCCGGTTGTTGCAGAACGGGCCCGACGGCGTCTGAGTCGCTGCTTGTGACTACGGCTGCGTTTGTCGGCCCCGCTCACCGGGCACTCGACTGGGCGAATCGACAAGGAGTTGTGATGGCGATCTGCGATACCTGTGGCAACGACTACGACAAGGCGTTCACCGTGACGTGGCCCGACGGCCGCAGCGCGACGTTCGACAGCGTCGAGTGCGCGGCGGTCCAACTGGCTCCGGAGTGTGCCCACTGCGGGTGCCGAATCCTCGGTCACGGCATCGAGACAGAAGAAGCGATCTTCTGTTGCGCGCACTGTGCCCGCAAGGACACCAACGCCGACGTCAACGACCGCTGGCCGGTGCCTGCGGGCGGCTGACGGGTCAGCGGTATCCGCGCCGCACGTCGTCGACGACGCGCGGGTGGTCGAGCGTCGAGGGCTCCAACGACTGGGGCCGGATGTCGCCGCCGAACACGGTGGCGGCATCCAGCGTCCGCTGGTCGAGGTAGCGCAGCGGCGGGGCGTCGGCCGGAATCGTCGACTTCGGCGCCGTCGGGCCCCGGCGCGCCAGGACGAATCCCCAGTCGCCGAATGTCGGCACGTGCACGTGATATGGGGTCACCGAGTAGCCGGCGGCACGGATCGTTGACACCGTGCGCCAGAACGCGGCCGGGGTGGAGAAGGGACTGCCCGCCTGCACGGCCAGCAGACCGTCCGGCGCCAGAACGCGGCCGATCAAGGCGTAGAACTCCACCGAGTACAACCGTCCCAACGCCGGGTTGTCCGGGTCGGGCAGGTCGGCGATCACCGCGCCGAAGCCGCCGGGCTCGACGTTTCCGGGGGCCGCACGCAGCCATGTCATCGCGTCGTCGATGACCACCTGCATCCGCGGATCGTCCAGGGCGCCGGCGTTCGCGTCGCGCAACGTAGTACGCCCGACCTCGACCACGGCGGGGTCCAACTCCACCTGCACGATTGTCTCGATGTCCTCGTCTCGCAACACTTCACGTGCCACCAGGCCGTCACCGCCACCGAGGATCAACACCGAGCGAGGGTCACCACCGAGTGCGGGGTAGACCAGGCTCTCGGTGTAGCGGTACTCGTCGCGAGTCGAAAACTGCAGTCCGCCATCGAGATACAGCCGAACGTCGTCACCGCGCCGGGTGACGACGATCTCCTGGTACGCCGACTGCTCGTGGGCGATGATCGGATCGGCGTAGAGGCGCTGGCGGGTCGAGGTCTGAATGCCGTCGGCGCGCACCAGAAGCGTGACAAGCAGCGCCAGCGCGGCCGCCAACACCGTCAGCGACACCGCCAGTTCGCGCGTAGTGACGATGCGTCGCAGCAGGAGCACCGCCACGACGGCCGCCGCGACGAGGTTGACGATCCCGGTGGCGGCGGCGCCCCGGATCATGCCCAGCTGCGGCAGTAGGAGAAACGGCCAGACCAACCCGCCGATCAGCGCGCCCAGGTAGTCGGCGGCGTTCAGATTGGCCAGCACCCGACCGGTATCGGCGGCGCCCGCGGTGCGTCCACGCTGCAGCAGGGTCATCAGCAACGGCACCTCGGCGCCGACCAGGCAGCCGATCACGGCGGTGCCGATCGCGAGCACCCACAGCGAGCCGCCAACGAAAGCGAACGCGACGTACAGTGCGGCCGCAGACAACCCGCCGACGATCGCCAGCGTCGTCTCGACGGCGATGAACGTGACCGCGGCACGGTGCAGCAACGGCTTCACCAGCAGCGCACCGACGCCCAACGCGGCGACATAGCCCGCGACGATCAGCGACATCGCCACGATGCCCCCGCCGTGCAGGCTGGTCGACAGGGTCAGCAGCGCCAGTTCGTAGATGATGCCGCACGCCGCGCACGCCGCCACGGCCGCGAACAACACCGCGCGCCACCGCCGGACCGATCCGGCCAGCCGCGGTGCGGGTGCGTCGTGTTCGGTCGCCGTCATGACAGCGCGGCGGCGTTCACCCCTCCCACGGCGAGCAGCGTCACGGCGGTCGCGATGGCGGCCGGGTGCAGCCGCTCCTCGGTGATCAGGTCGCGGAAACGCCCGGGCACCACCACCTCCAGCACGATCAGCGCCAGTCCTTGCAGCACAACGCCGACGAGGCCGTACACCGCCGCGTCGACGAGCCCCTGGCCCAGTTCGTTGGAACTGGCCACGATCGCCGAGATCACCACGATTGCCAGGGCTGCATACATTCCCGATGCGACCGCGACGGCGTTGGGCCGCCGCTCGACGAACACCAACCGACGCAGGTTCCCCGGGGTCAGCACGTCGGCCATGGCGAATCCGGCTGCCAGGACGCCGACACCCACCAGGAAGTACAGGATCGCTGCGACCACATTCTGGGCGAGGCTCTCGCCGCTGATGCTGCCGAATTCGACCGCCAGATTCATGGGGTTCTCCTTACCTGATTGGCTCTGGTGCGCGCGTCATTTCGTTCCGCCCGGGCCGCCGGAGCTACCGCCCGCGCCCCCCGCCGGTGCACCGGGGAAGAACCCGGGCCCGAGGAAGATGAAGGCGCCCCCGCTGTATCTGCTGCCGCGAACGTCCTCGACCCGGATCGTGCATGGTCGGTTGCCGTCCGGCCCGATGATCACGATGTCGTCGTCATAGCGCAGGTACTCGATGCCGCGATCGGTGGCCCGCGCCTCGGGAGCCCGATAGTCGGCAAGACGGTCGGCCACTTCGCTGGGCGACCCGCTGCACTCGTAGCTGCTGGCCTCCGAACCGTGCGAGTACGCGGCGTAGTTCTCGGCCACATATGTACGAATGTCGCGGTTCTGCAACGAGATACCGAGAACCAGGCATGCGATCCCCGCCACGGCCAGCCCGCCGGCCAGCCAGAACAACGTGGTTCTGCTCACGGTCGCCACCGACTGCGGGTGTAGACGACGGTGCCGCCCGCGGCTCGGTCGGGGTACAGATGCCATGTCCGCCAGCGCCATCCGGGCCCGTCCGGTTCGGCGGCCAGCGCGGTCAGTGCGGCGTCGTCACCCGGGAACGCACCACCGAGCCAGCCGCCCTCGCGCTCACAACTGACCCGCAGCATCTGCGCGAGCCTGCGAAATTCCGCCTCGCCACACGCTTCCGTCCGGGACTCGATCCGGTATCCGGGCGCTTCGGCGCGGCCCGGAAGCTCGGCATCCGTGCGCGCCGTGCACGAAACCTCTTCGGAGAAGGTGTGTTCGGAATGCTTGACGGTGACCACGTGCGACGCGCCGAGCACGCCGAGCACCAAGGTGCCGTCGGCGGGATGGGGCAGCGAGCACGCCGCCAGCGGCGACGGTACGCACGCATTCAAGGCCAGCCGAAGTCCCCTGCCGGACACGTCAGCCGGAGTCACTACCAGTCGGTGAAAGGGCACGGTTTCCTATTCGCTGGGCGGCGGCGCGGGGTAGACCGTCAGCTCGCCGGCCCGCACGGGCTTGCCGGTCGACACTTCCCACGGCATGTCGGGCGCCCAGCGTTCGAACCCGAGAAGCGATGTCTCGTCGGCGTTCGCGTAGTCGACGAACTCCATCTCCCCACCCGCGGGCAGTCCGGTGGTGCCTTCGGTGGTGAACGACGCGCTGCCGCGTTCGGTCTCGCGATAGGCGATTCCGTCGACGGCGAGTTCGCCGCCCGGCTGCAGTGCCGCATCCTTGCGTCGTGTCCACATCACCAACTCGAGTCGGCCCTCGTCCTCCTCGACGCTGAACCACAGCGGCTCCGAATCGGAATCACCTTCCAGCAGGTGCTCCCACCAGACGAACGGGCCTTGGCGCAACGTCACCGAGCCGCGGACCACGTAGTCGATGCCGCCGTGGGAGACGATTGCGCCGGGTCCGAGTTGGCGCGGGCCGAACTGCGGCATGGTGGCGGCGAACTTGAGCGGATCTTCCCGCGTGGTAGGGGTCTTCGGCGTCTTCGGCCGCTGAAGTGCCTTCACCAACACGACGATCGCCGCGATGAGCAGGATGGCGGCCAGCACGATTAGCAGCGTTTCCACGCGAAACCTTCCGGTCGACGTTGAGCGGTGCGGTTGATGGGATTGCGGCCAACCGTAACAGCTGCCCGGCCGCGTGGACTCAGCGCAGAATCGTGGCGACGATGCCCGCCAAATAACCCAATCTGGCGACCTCGGACGGCCGGAACTGCGGCCCGCCGGGGCGGCCCAGCACCACCGCGGTGCGCGGATCGCCGAGCGGGGCGGCGGCCAGGGTGGTCGCCATATCGCGCCAGACCTGGGGCACCCACGCGGCGTCGCCGTCGAGGGCCTCGGCCCGGTTGAGTGGCAGCCACGGGATTTCTGCCGCCTGCGTCTCGGGGGCGCCCGGGCTGCCGACGACACGTTGCGGCCCGCCGTCGGTCAGGTGCATCACGGTGGCCCAACCCACCCGCAACACCCGAGGCGCTTCGTCGGCCAGGACCTGCAACTTGTCCTTGCGGTGCGCCGCCGCGATGTGGTCGATGAGCTCGAGTTCGCGATGCGCCTCGAGCAGGCCGGTGTGCGGCCGGACCGAGTCGACGTAGACACCCTTGATCTGTTCGGCGGCGGTGATCAGCATGTCCGGCATGGCGCCGGCGGGCAGTTCGACCACGAGATCGTCGACGGCGTAGCCGGCCGAACGTTCCACCACGTCGAGCGACAGAATGTCGGCGCCCACCGACCCGAGCGCCACGGCAAGGGAGCCGAGGCTGCCGGGCCGGTCCTCTAGCTGGACACGCAGCAGGTACGTAGGCACGCGCAACACTTTTGCACAGCGGGAGGGTGTGGGCATTCCGGCCTCGGCGGCCGCAACGGCGATGACTAGGCTTGCTTGTCGTGTCGCAGATCTCCCGAGACGAGGTAGCCCATCTGGCGCGTCTGGCCCGCCTCGCCCTGACCGAAGACGAGCTGGACAACTACGCCGGGCAGTTGGACGCCATCCTCGGTCACGTCAGCCAAATCCAGTCCGTCGACGTCGAAGGGGTCAAACCGACCGGGAACCCGCTCACCGACGTCAACGTGTTCCGGCCGGACACGGTCGAGCCGTGCCTGACGCAGGAGGAGGCGCTGGACCAGGCGCCCAAGGCGGCCGAGGGCCGGTTTGCGGTGCCGCGGATCCTGGGGGAGGCGCAGTGAGCGATCTCACCCGAATGGACGCCGCGACGCTCGGAGAAAAGATCGCCGCAAAAGAGGTGTCGTCGACGGAGGTCACCCAGGCACACCTGGACCAGATCGCCGCGACCGACGACCGCTACCACGCGTTCCTGCACGTCGCGGAGGAGCGTGCGCTGGAGGCCGCCGCGCGCGTCGATGCGGCCGTCGCGGCCGGCGAGGATCTGCCCTCGCCGCTGGCAGGGGTGCCGGTGGCGCTCAAGGACGTCTTCACCACCACCGACATGCCCACGACCTGCGGATCGAAGATCCTCGAGGACTGGACGTCGCCCTATGACGCGACCGTCACCATGCTGCTGCGTGCTGCCGGCCTGCCGATCCTCGGCAAGACCAACATGGACGAGTTCGCGATGGGGTCGTCCACGGAGAACTCCGCGTACGGGCCGACGCGCAATCCGTGGGACGTCGAGCGCGTGCCCGGCGGCTCCGGAGGGGGAAGCGCCGCAGCGCTGGCGGCGTTCCAGGCGCCATTGGCAATCGGCACCGACACCGGTGGTTCGATCCGCCAGCCGGCCGCGCTGACTGCGACGGTCGGCGTCAAACCGACCTACGGAACCGTGTCGCGCTACGGGCTGGTCGCGTGCGCGTCCTCGCTCGACCAGGGCGGCCCGTGCGCGCGCACCGTCCTCGACACCGCACTGCTGCACCAGGTGATCGCCGGGCACGACGCGAAGGACTCCACGTCGGTCCACGCCGCGGTGCCCGACGTCGTCAGCGCCGCGCGGACCGGAGCGGCCGGCGACCTGGCGGGCGTGCGGATCGGTGTGGTCAAGCAGTTGCGTGGCGACGGCTACCAGCCCGGTGTGCTGGAGTCGTTCAACGCCGCCGTCGAACAGCTGACCGCGCTGGGCGCCGAGGTCAGCGAGGTGGACTGCCCGCACTTCGACTACTCGCTGCCGGCCTACTACCTGATCCTTCCATCGGAGGTCTCGAGCAACCTCGCGCGCTTCGACGCGATGCGCTTCGGGATGCGCGTCGGTGACGACGGCACGCACAGCGCCGAGGAAGTCATGGCGTTGACTCGTGCCGCCGGCTTCGGCCCGGAAGTCAAGCGCCGCATCATGATTGGCACCTACGCGCTGTCGGCGGGGTACTACGACGCGTATTACAACCAGGCGCAGAAGGTGCGCACGCTGATCGCGCGCGATCTCGACGAGGCATACGAGAAGGTCGACGTGCTGATCTCGCCGACGACGCCGACGACGGCATTCCCGTTGGGGGAGAAGGTCGACGACCCGCTGGCGATGTACCTGTTCGACCTGTGCACGCTGCCGTTGAACCTGGCGGGCCACTGCGGAATGTCGGTGCCTTCGGCGCTGTCACCCGACGACAGGCTGCCCGTCGGACTGCAGATCATGGCACCCGCGCTGGCCGACGACCGGTTGTACCGCGTCGGCGCGGCCTACGAGGCGGCACGCGGGCCGCTGTCGACGGCGGTTTAGGGGCCGCGAGCGCACGTTTGTTGGACGCAAACGCCGACAGAGGGCGCAAACATCCGCGCGCTCGGGGAGGATGTAGCCATGCGGATCGGAGTGCTGACCGGTGGCGGTGACTGTCCGGGACTGAACGCGGTCATTCGGGCCGTGGTGCGCACGTGCGACGTGCGCTACGGCTCGTCGGTCGTCGGATTCCAGGACGGCTGGCGCGGTCTGCTGGAGAACCGTCGCATCCAACTGGCCAACGACGACCGCAACGACCGGTTGCTGGCCAAGGGCGGCACGATGCTCGGCACCGCCCGCGTGCATCCGGAGAAACTGCGCGCCGGGCTCGACCAGATCAAGCAGACGCTCGACGACAACGGCATCGACGTTCTGATCCCGATCGGCGGCGAGGGCACGCTCACCGCCGCGCACTGGCTCTCCGAGGAGAACGTTCCCGTCGTCGGCGTGCCGAAGACCATCGACAACGACATCGACTGCACCGATGTCACGTTCGGACATGACACCGCGCTCGGGGTGGCCAGCGAGGCCATCGACCGCTTGCACAGCACTGCGGAGTCACACCAGCGCGTGATGCTCGTCGAGGTGATGGGCCGCCACGCGGGCTGGATCGCGTTGAATGCGGGGTTGGCGTCCGGTGCGCACATGACGCTGATCCCCGAACAGCCCTTCGACGTCGAAGAGGTTTGCCGACTGATCAAACAGCGCTTCGTGCGCGGTGATTCGCACTTCATCTGCGTGGTGGCAGAAGGCGCGAAGCCGGCCGAGGGGTCGATGCAACTGCGGCAGGGCGGACTCGACGAGTTCGGCCACGAGCGTTTCACCGGCGTCGCACAGCAGCTCGCCTTCGAGGTGGAGAAGCGAATCAACAAAGAGGTGCGGGTGACGGTTCTGGGCCACGTGCAGCGCGGCGGCACGCCGACGCCCTTTGACCGCGTGCTGGCCACCCGCTTCGGTGTCAACGCCGCCGATGCCGCACACGCGGGCGAGTACGGGATGATGGTGTCGCTTCGCGGCCAGGAGATCGGCCGCGTCTCGCTCGCCGACGCCACCCGCCAGCTGAAGCTCGTCCCGCAGAGCCGGTACGACGACGCCGCGGAGTTCTTCGGCTGAGCCCGCTTACTAAGATCGGCGTCATGACTGCTGCGACCGCCGACCTGCTGGACTACGACGACGTCGTCGCGCGCTACGAGCCCGTGCTCGGATTGGAAGTCCACGTCGAACTGTCCACCGCCACCAAGATGTTCTGCGGTTGCGCCAACAAGTTCGGCGCTGAACCCAACACTCAGGTGTGCCCCGTCTGCCTGGGACTGCCCGGGTCGCTGCCCGTGCTCAACGAGAAGGCCGTCGAGTCCGCGATCCGGATCGGGCTCGCGCTGAACTGCGAGATCGTGCCGTGGTGCCGGTTCGCCCGCAAGAACTATTTCTATCCGGACATGCCGAAGAACTACCAGATCAGCCAGTACGACGAGCCGATCGCGATCAACGGTTACCTCGACGTGCCGCTCGACGACGGGTCGAACTGGCGGGTCGAGATCGAGCGCGCCCACATGGAGGAAGACACCGGCAAGCTGACCCACCTCGGCAGCGAGACGGGCCGCATCGAAGGCGCCACGACCTCGCTGATCGACTACAACCGTTCCGGTGTGCCGCTGATCGAGATCGTCACAAAGCCGGTCGAAGGCGCCGGCGAGCGCGCCCCCGAGATCGCCCGTGCCTACGTGACGGCGCTGCGGGATCTGCTGCGCGGCCTCGGCGTCTCCGATGTTCGCATGGACCAGGGTTCGATGCGCTGTGACTCCAACGTCTCGCTCAAACCGATAGGGCAGAAGGAGTTCGGCACCCGCACCGAAACCAAGAACGTCAACTCGCTCAAGAGCGTCGAGGTCGCCGTCCGCTACGAGATGCGCCGGCAGGCAGCGGTTCTCGAGTCGGGCGGTCGAATCACCCAGGAGACCAGGCACTTTCACGAGGACGGTTACACCTCACCGGGACGCAGCAAGGAAACCGCCGAGGACTACCGGTATTTCCCCGAGCCCGACCTCGAGCCGGTGGCACCCGATGCGGAGTGGATCGAGCGGTTGCGGGCGACGATTCCCGAGCTTCCGTGGCTGTCCCGCAAGCGAATTCAGGACGATTGGGGAATTTCCGACGAGGTGATGCGCGACCTCGTCAACATCGGCGCGCTGGACCTGATCGCCGCCACCGTCGAACAGGGCGCATCCAGCGACGCGGCCCGCGCGTGGTGGGGAAACTTTCTGGTGCAGAAGGCCAACGAAGCCGGTGTGGAACTCGACGAGCTCCCGATCACGCCCGCGCAGGTGGCCGCGGTCGTCAAGCTCGTCGACGACGGCAAGCTGTCCAACAAGCTCGCCCGGCAGGTGGTCGAGGGCGTGTTGGCCGGCGAGGGCGAACCCGAGCAGGTGATGAAGGGTCGTGGGCTGGAGGTCGTGCGCGACGATTCGGCGTTGCAGGCCGCCGTCGACGAGGCGCTGGCGGCCAATCCCGGCATCGTCGAGAAGATTCGGGGCGGCAAGGTGCAGGCCGCGGGCGCGATCGTCGGCGCCGTCATGAAGGCCACCAAGGGACAGGCCGACGCGGCACGGGTGCGCGAGCTGGTCTTGGCGGCCTGCAGCTAGCACCGAAACTGCACACAGGGTCGTGCGCGAAGCTCGACCACGGCCCTGGCTGCATTCTGGAAGCATGGCGGCGTGTCAGGACCCGGTCAGGCCCTCCCAAGCTGCGATGGCCGCTTCGGCGATCGCCGATAACTTCTCTCGGTCCGCGCCGTCGCGGGCTTGTATCGCCATCCCATGGTTCACGGTGTTGTAGAACGCGGCGATGGTCGCGGCGTCGGCTCCGGCCGGGACGTCGCCGTCGGCGATCCCCCGGTCGACCCGGGTGCGGAAGGCGTCCTCGGTGGCGACGCGCCACTCGGCGAGGTGTTCGTGCACTGAACGAGTGCGTTCGGTGCAGGTGGTGGCGGCGAGCACGATCATGCAGCCGCGGGGTTTGTCCGGATCGCAGAACACCTCGGCGTGGTGGCGCAGCACCGCGGCGATGGCCTCACGTGCGGTGGGCCGATCGCGCAACTCGGCTGCCGCGGTGGCGCCCAGCGTCTGGTCGTAGCGAGCGACCGCCTCGCGGAACAGCTCCTCCTTGGACCCGAACGCCGCATACAGGCTCGGCGAATTGATGCCCATCGCCGCGGTCAGGTCGCTCATCG
Source organism: Mycolicibacterium flavescens (assembly GCA_900637135.1). Taxonomy (NCBI): domain Bacteria; kingdom Bacillati; phylum Actinomycetota; class Actinomycetes; order Mycobacteriales; family Mycobacteriaceae; genus Mycobacterium; species Mycolicibacterium flavescens. The sequence goes on along the minus strand of LR134353.1, from coordinate 3,542,532 downwards.
ACGTGCCCTCGTAACCGTGCTGCCAGAACACCTCCATGGCGCGTTCCAGGGCTTCGGTGCGATCGAAGGTGCGTGGTCGGCCGCGTGACACCATGCCCCCGCACCCCCTTCTGTATCGAACGTCAAAGAAATCGTTGACAAGTATACGCAGGCCCGATAATTATGTATCGAACGATACATAAAGGAGGTCGAGATGTCGGAATTGGAAGGGAAGTCGGCGCTGGTCACGGGCGGCAGCAGGGGGATCGGGGCAGCCATCGCGGCCCGCCTCGCCGAACGCGGCGCGGACGTCGCCATCACCTACGCGCGGACTAAGGAGCGCGCCGACGAGGTCGTTGACGGGATCGCTGCGCGCGGCAGGCGCGGCCTGGCGATTCGTGCGGACAGCGCCTCCGCCGACGACGTGCCAGCGGCCGTGGAGCAGGCCAATGCGCAGTTCGGCAAGCTCGACATCCTGGTCAACAACGCGGGCGTCTTTCCCTATGGTCCGATCGAGGCGGTATCGGTCGAGGAGATCGACCGCACACTCGCCATCCACGCCCGTGCGGTGTACCTGGCCAGTCAGGCCGCCGTGCGGCACATGCCCGGCGGCGGCCGGATCATCAGCATAGGAAGCAATCTGGCCGAGCGGGTGCCCTCTGCAGGGGTCACGCTCTACTCGATGAGCAAGGCCGCGCTCATCGGGTTCACCAAAGGCCTTGCGCGCGACCTCGGGGCACGCGACATCACCGTCAACCTTGTGCAGCCCGGCTCGACCGACACCGACATGAACCCCGCCGACGCGGCCGGCGCCGACGAGCAGCGCGCGCTCAGCGCTCTCGGCCGCTACGCCGCCGCCGACGACATCGCCGATTCCGTTGCGTTCCTTGCGGGTCCGGGTGCATCGAACATCACCGGCGCGGTTCTCACCGTCGACGGTGGAACGAATGCGTGACCCGCGATGGCGTGGCTGATCCTGGTTGTCGCGGGGCTGCTCGAGATCGTCTGGGCGATCGCGCTCAAGCAGTCCGAGGGGTTCAGCAGGCTGGGCCCCAGCGTGCTCGGCGTCGGCGCCGCGTTGCTCAGCTTCGTCCTGCTGACCCTGGCACTTCGTCAGTTGCCCGCAGGCACCGGCTATGCGGTCTGGGTGGGCATCGGCGCCGTCGGTGTCGCGGTCGCGGGAGTGTTCCTGCTCGGTGAGCCGGCCAGCGCGGCGCGCGTGGCGTTTCTCGCCGTGATCGTCGTGGGCATCATCGGCCTGCGCATCGTCGAGAGCTGAAGGTCCTAACCGCGCAGTCGATCAGGTGTTGTCCGCCGGGTTGCGCGGGAAGCCGCCGCCCTGCGGGAACAGCGGGAAGACCACGTCGTCGAGTTTTTGGGCATCGCCCGCCGTCTTGTTGATCGTGCCACCCCAGATGTTGCCGTCGGGCGACATGGCCAATGCCCAGGCGTGGCCGTGCTGGTCCTGGCGCACCACCTCGGGATCGCCGGTCACCGCACCGGTTTCGGGAGCGAGCCGCACGGCGACGGTCTGCTTGGTGTTGACCAGATTGACCAGAACCGACCCGTCCAGCGCGGCGCAGCCCGCAACACCGGGCCGGTCGGGCCAGGTCCACACCGTGGACGTCTTCGAGTCCTTGGTGATGCGCTGCAACCTGTCACCGGATGCGGCGCGGTCGGTGATGTACAGCGACCCGTCCGAGTGGTCCAGGCACATGCCGCCCGCGGCGCCCAGACCCGACAGGGCGGTCGTCGTCGGGGCCTGATCGACCGTGGTGGGCTGCTCGATCCGCAACACCTTTCCGGCCAGCGACCCAGGGTTCGCGGCATCGGCGGCATTGCCCGCGTCGCCGGTCTGCACGAGCAGCGTCGTCGGGCTGGTGAAGATCAACGCGCCGGTGTTGCCGGTGGCGCCCTTCGGGATGCCGGTCAGGATCGGCTTGGGGATGTCGCCGTCGGCAATGCGGATGACGCGGTTGTCGGTGGGGGTGCTGACGTAGGCGTACATCAGCCGGTCCTGTTGATAGGTCGGTGACAGCACGATGTCCAACAGCCCGCCATCACCCGACCCGTCGACCGGCAGCGTCGTCTTGACCTTGGGTTCGGCCCGCACCGAGACCTCTTTGACCACGCCGGTCGTGCGCTCGGCGACCAGGGCCGACTGGCTGTCGGGCAGCATGATCAGGCCGCTGGTGCTTTCCAGACAACCCTGCATGACGCCGGGCGCCGGGCACTCCTTCGGAAACGGCGTCGGGGGCAGCGGCGGCGGTGGCGGCGGTGACGACGTCGGACCGGGCTCGAGCTGGGGCTCAGTGGTGAACGGTTGCGACTGCAGATCGTCGAATCGCGCACAGCCCGACCCGACGAGCAACGCCGCGCACGCCACGGCGAGCGCACCCCGCATCGGCCGGCGCAGTTTCATGCGAGCCAGGTTACGGATCATTCGGATGTGTTCGCCACGCGCACCCGCTGGGCCGCGCCCCGAACCGTCGGCGAATTAAGGCCCCGAAAGCACCGCGCCAATACCCGGCTACCGGGTGACAAGCACTTACGCTGGCATGGTGACCAGTCATTCCAATGACCCACGCGCCTGGCAGCGGCCCGACGACGCGGCCGGGCGGCCCGCGTCGGCGAGCCTGGTCGACCCCGAAGACGACCTCCCGTCGGCCAACTACGCCGGCGACTTCGAGACCACCGCGATCCCGCACTACGACTCGAACAGCGGCGCGCCGGTCTCCACCGGTTTCGGACTGCTCAACGATCCCGAGCCGCTGCCGTACGTGCAGCCCGGCGGCAGGCACGCACTCGACTACTCGGCCGATCCGGCGGAGATCGGCCCCGATCCGTTCCGCGCCGCACCGGAGCGCCGCGGCACGCTCGACCTCGGCCTTCTACTGTTGCGCCTCGCAGTCGGTGCCCTGTTCATCGGCCACGGCCTGCAGAAGGCGTTCGGGCTGTGGGGCGGGCCCGGGCTGGGCGGATGGGAAGCCCAGCTGTCCGATATGGGCTTCCGCTACGCCGACATCCTGGCCTACGTCGGCGCGTTCGGGCAGATCGCCGCGGGCGTGCTGCTCATCCTGGGTCTCTTCACCCCGGTGGCCGCCGCCGGCGCGCTGGCGTATCTGGTGACCGGCGTACTGGCCGAGGCGATGGTCGCCCACGAGGAGGCGCGCCTGTCGGACTTCCTCACCGACGGGCACGAGTACAACGTGTTTCTGACCTGCGCGGTGGCCGCGCTGGTGTTGACGGGCCCCGGCCGGTACGGATTCGACGCCGGACGCGGTTGGGCACGCCGGCCCTTCCTCGGATCGCTCGGCGCGCTGGTGCTCGGCGCGGGCGCCGGTGTGGCTCTCTGGGTGCTGCTCAACGGCGGCAACCCGTTCGCCTAATCCTTCGCGTACGGATTGGGCACACGCCCCTCGCTGGCCTCGGCCAACAGCGGCAACGTCGCGAACGTCACCGCGGGCAACCGCAGGTCTCTGCCGTCCTTCAAATGGGCGTAAGCCGATGATCCCTTGCCGAAGCGCAGGCCGTCGATGTCGCCCCAGCCGACGGTCTCGCTGCCCAACAGCGTGCGCGCGGTCACCTGATCGTGGTCGGCGACGGTGCGGTAGCGCGCGACGAACACCGACAACACGATCGGAATGATCAACAGGGCCGCCACCCAGGTGAGGCCCGCCAGAACCAGCGAAAGCATGCTGAACGCCAGAAAGGCGACGGCGAAATGCGCCATGGGAGAGATCCGGATGACGACGGGAGCGGGAGCGGCGTTCGAACTCACCCCGCCATCTTCGCACCGTGCCGCAATTTGACCTGTGACCAGTGCAGAGGCTACCGTCGACGGTTATGCAGGCCCAGGGGTTGCTCGTAGTAATCGGGAAGCGCGTTGATGCCGCGCTCGCCCTTACTCGGGCATAACTCCGGCATCAGCGCGCGACCCTCGTACAGCAACCCAGCTGACGGGGGTTTTTTCTTGCCCGACCACCGAATTTGAGACCCTAGAGACGGATCCGAAGAAGGATTTAGGAGAACGAACACCGTGAGCGCACCAACAACCCGACCGCTGGAGCAGGTGGCGGCAACCGTGCCCGACGACGGACATGCCACCCACCCGACGGCCAAATCTGCGCCCGCACCGGCCAAACGCGCTGAGCCGCAACAGATGACCGGCGCACAGGCAGTCATCCGGTCGCTGGAGGAACTCGACGTCGACACCATCTTCGGGATCCCCGGCGGGGCGGTGCTGCCGGTGTACGACCCGCTGTTCGACTCCAAGAAGCTGCGCCACGTCCTGGTCCGTCACGAGCAGGGCGCCGGGCATGCCGCCAGTGGTTACGCCCACGCGACCGGCAAGGTCGGCGTGATGATGGCCACGTCGGGGCCCGGTGCGACCAACCTGGTGACACCGTTGGCCGACGCGCACATGGACTCGATTCCGGTGGTGGCGATCACCGGTCAGGTGGGGCGCGGCCTGATCGGCACCGATGCGTTCCAGGAGGCCGACATCTCCGGCATCACGATGCCGATCACCAAGCACAACTTCCTCGTGCGCAGCGGCGACGAGATCCCGCAGGCGATCGCCGAGGCGTTCCACATCGCGGCCTCGGGCCGCCCCGGGCCGGTGCTGGTCGACATCCCCAAGGATGTTCTGCAGGGGCAGTGCACCTTCAGCTGGCCACCGCGCATCGACCTGCCGGGTTACAAGCCGAACACCAAACCGCACAACCGTCAGATTCGCGAGGCCGCCAAACTGATCGCCGCCGCACGCAAGCCGGTGCTCTACGTCGGCGGCGGGGTGATCCGCGGAGAGGCCACTGAGGAACTGCTGGAGCTGGCCGAGCTGACCGGAATTCCGGTCGTGACCACGCTGATGGCGCGCGGGGCGTTCCCCGACAGCCATCCGCAGAACATGGGCATGCCCGGAATGCACGGCACGGTGTCCGCGGTGGCCGCCCTGCAGCGCAGCGACCTGCTGATAGCGCTGGGCACCCGGTTCGACGACCGGGTGACCGGGCGGCTGGATTCCTTCGCGCCGGAGGCCAAGGTCATCCACGCCGACATCGACCCCGCCGAGATCGGCAAGAACCGCCACGCCGACGTGCCGATCGTCGGTGACGTCAAGGCCGTCATCGCCGATCTGGTCGTGGCCCTGCGCCGGGACGGCACCGCCGACGCGATCACGATCGACAACTGGACGGAGTACCTGGGAGGGGTGCAGGCGACCTACCCGCTGAGTTACGGGCCGCAGAGCGACGGCAGCCTCTCACCGGAGTACGTCATCGAGACGCTGGGCAAGATGGCCGGTCCCGACGCCGTGTACGTCGCAGGCGTCGGCCAGCACCAGATGTGGGCCGCGCAGTTCATTTCCTACGAGAAGCCGAAGACATGGCTGAACTCCGGCGGCCTCGGCACCATGGGCTACGCCGTCCCCGCGGCGATGGGGGCCAAGTTCGGCCGCCCGGAGGCCGAGGTGTGGGCCATCGACGGCGACGGCTGCTTCCAGATGACCAACCAGGAGCTGGCCACCTGTGCCGTTGAGGGTGCGCCGATCAAGGTGGCGCTGATCAACAACGGCAACCTCGGCATGGTGCGCCAGTGGCAGACGCTGTTCTACGAAGAGCGGTACAGCCAAACGGATCTGGCCACGCACTCGCGGCGCATCCCCGATTTCGTCAAGCTGGCCGAGGCGCTCGGATGTGTCGGATTGCGTTGCGAGCGAGCCGAAGACGTCGAGGACGTGATTCGGCAGGCCCGCGAGATCAACGACCGTCCCGTGGTGATCGACTTCATCGTCGGCGCAGACGCCCAGGTATGGCCCATGGTCGCGGCGGGCACGAGCAACGACGAGATCCAGGCCGCGCGCGGCATCCGCCCGCTGTTCGACGATCCGGAAGAAGGCCACGCCTGATGGGTACCAACGCTACGCAGACGTTGTCGGTTCTGGTCGAGGACAAACCGGGTGTCCTGGCGCGCGTCGCGTCGCTGTTCTCCCGGCGCGGCTTCAACATCCAGTCCCTGGCGGTCGGTGCGACCGAGCAGAAGAACATGTCGCGGATGACGATCGTGGTCAGCGTGGACGAAGCGCCGCTGGAGCAGATCACCAAACAGCTCAACAAGCTGGTGAATGTGATCAAGATCGTCGAGCAGGAGGAAGAGAACTCGGTTTCGCGTGAGCTCGCGCTGATCAAGGTGCGCACCGACGCCTCGACCCGCGGTCAGGTCATCGAGGCGGTGAACCTGTTTCGCGCCAAGGTCGTCGACGTGTCGACCGAGTCGCTGACGGTCGAGGCGACCGGTACACCCGAGAAGCTCGAGGCGCTGCTGCGGGTGTTGGAGCCCTTCGGAATCCGCGAGATCGTGCAGTCCGGTGTGGTGTCGCTGTCGCGCGGCCCGCGCAGCATCGGGACCACCAAGTAACCCAAATCGCCAAACCAAGTGAGTAGATAAGGAAATTCAGTGGCAGTAGAGATGTTCTATGACGACGACGCGGACCTGTCGATCATCCAGGGACGCAAGGTCGGCGTCATCGGCTACGGCAGCCAGGGTCACGCCCACTCGCTGAGCCTGCGCGACTCCGGCGTCGAGGTGAAGGTCGGCCTCAAAGAGGGCTCGAAGTCGCGTGAAAAGGTCGCCGAGCAGGGGCTCGAGGTCGACACGCCCGCCGAGGTCGCCAAGTGGGCCGACGTCATCATGTTGCTGGCGCCCGACACCGCACAGGCCGAGATCTTTTCGAACGACATCGAACCCAACCTCGAGGACGGCAATGCGCTGTTCTTCGGCCACGGCCTCAACATTCACTTCGACCTGATCAAGCCGCCGGCCAACGTCACGATCGGCATGGTCGCCCCGAAGGGTCCGGGACATCTGGTGCGCAGGCAGTTCGTCGACGGCAAGGGCGTGCCGTGTCTGATCGCGATCGATCAGGACCCCAAGGGCGAGGGCCAGGCGCTTGCGCTGTCGTACGCCAAGGGCATCGGCGGCACCCGCGCAGGCGTCATCAAGACCACGTTCAAGGACGAGACCGAGACCGACCTGTTCGGTGAGCAGGCCGTGTTGTGCGGCGGCACAGAGGAACTCGTCAAGACCGGGTTCGACGTGATGGTCGAGGCCGGTTATGCGCCGGAGCTGGCGTACTTCGAGGTGCTGCACGAGCTCAAGCTGATCGTCGACCTGATGTACGAGGGCGGCATCGCGCGGATGAACTACTCGGTGTCCGACACCGCGGAGTTCGGCGGCTACCTCTCCGGGCCGCGGGTGATCGACGCCGACACCAAGGAGCGGATGCGCACCATTCTCAAAGAGATTCAGGACGGCACCTTCGTCAAGAAGCTCGTCGCCAACGTCGAGGGCGGCAACAAGGAGCTCGAGGGCCTGCGCAAGAAGAACGCGGAGCATCCGATCGAGGTGACCGGCAAGAAGCTGCGCGACCTGATGAGCTGGGTGGACCGGCCCATCACCGAAACGGCTTAACTTCGGCGATTTCGGTGTAGTTGGTTGCGCTCAGCGGCACCGACGACACCGAAATCACTACTCGTCGGGGCGGTGCTCGTGCCCGGGGCGACCCTGGGTGCGGCGCCGCTCCTTCATTTCGGACTCGAACACGTGCCTGCGGCCCTGCTGCAGCGCGTCGCGCACTTGGCGTTCGTGGTCGCGGAACACCGACCAGTAGCTGTCGTCGAAGTCCTCGACGATCTGGAACGTCCAACGGCCGTACAGCACGTTGCGGCCGACGAGTTCGGACTCCAGACGTTCGGCGACACCGTCGTGGCCGGCGTCGCGCAACTTGTCACAAGCCTCGCCCAGCAGAAGGTCTGCGCGACCCATCAGCTGGTGGAACGAATACAGATGTCCGCGTGCGCGTTCCACCCACTCCAATGCCTCCGAGACCCCGCCGACCGCCTCGACGGTCGCGTCGTCGAGTCCCTCGGGGCGGCTGTGCTGTTCGTCCTTCTGCTGATCGGTCATGGGGCTACAAGTACCCGCTTCGAGCCGCAGCCATGTCCACATAACGAACTGATGCATCGCTTTCGCATTGATGGTTTGCCCGGCGCGCGATCGGTGAACCCTCGCTAGGCCGAAACCCCAGTGAGCAGGCCCCATGAATGACGCTGACACACCGCGGTACACCGTCCGCGTGGTGGCCGAGCGCGTCGGCGTGCCGACTGCGACCCTGCGCAGCTGGAGCCAGCGCTACGGGGTCGGGCCATCGCAGCACCGCCCCGGACGACACCGGCTCTACAGCGACAACGACATCGCCGTCGTGCAGCACATGCACCAGCTCATCGGGCAGGGCACCAGCGCCCGCAGCGCCGCCCGCCTCGCGTCCGGGTCCGTCGCGCCGCGACGCGGCGATGTCGAGGCGCTGCTGTCGGCCGCATTCGAACTGGACCTCGCCGCGTTGGGTCGACTCCTGGACACCCACCTGCGTCACTTCGGGGTTGTCGACACATGGGACCTGATGGTGCGGCCGGCGTTCGCGGCCATCGTCACCCAGCAGGACGAGGACGGCGGCTGCGTCGACGTCGAACACGCGCTGTCGTGGGCGGTGTCGCGCTCACTGCACGCAGCACCGCTCATGCGCATCGACGCCTCGACAGCGGTCATCCTGGCCTGCACCGCGCGCGAAGCGCATGTCCTGCCGCTCGAAGCGCTTCGCGCCGCCCTCTCCGAACGTCGGCGCGGTGCGCTGATGCTCGGCGCCGACGTTCCGGTCGCGGCCTTGACCGAGGCGATCGGCAGGGTGACGCCTTCCGCCCGGGTGGTGCTGTGGTCACACACCTCCGATACTGCCGACATGGATATGGTCGCAGCGGCCAGCGCGGAAACCGACGTCGCGCTCGGCGGCACCGGGTGGGACGCGGCCGCCGGCGTCGGCCCGGCCGCGCGCGTGCACAGCCTGCGTGAGGCCGTCGATTGGTGTGTGGGCGCCTCATGACCGGGTTGCATCGTCTATGCGTCGGTTAGCCCGGCGGATTTGGGTACACACATGAGGTGTCTGCAGTGAGCACGCCGACGACCATGGCCACGACCGGTGAGTGCGTCGTCCTTCTCGACGAAGAGGGGCGGCAGATCGGCAGCGCCGCCAAAACGAGTGTCCACCACGCGGCGACCCCGCTTCACCTCGGTTTTTCGTGCTATCTGTTCGATGCCGACGGTCGGGTGCTGTTGACCCGTCGCGCGCTGAACAAGACGACCTGGCCGGGGGTATGGTCCAACTCGTTCTGCGGGCACCCGGCACCGGGGGAGCAGGTCGAGGATGCGGTGCGCCGCCGCGCCCGCCAGGAGTTGGGCATATCGATCCAATCCCCGGTGTGTGTGCTGCCCGACTTCCGGTACCGCGCGGTCGCCGCCGACGGCACGGTCGAGAACGAGATCTGTCCGGTGTTCGTCGCCCGCTGTGACGGGCGGTTGCGGCCCGATCCGGGTGAGGTCATGGAGTGGATGTGGGTTTCCTGGGATCAGTTGCGCTCGGCGGTCGGGTTGCCCTGGTCGATCAGCCCGTGGGCCATGGAGCAGATACCTCTGCTCGACGAGCCTCACTTGAAGGGGTCGTGGCCCCAGTTCATCAACGAGTAGCGCCACGCCGAGTCCTCGATGTCGCCGTTCGGCCGCTGGGCCAGATGGCGGCGCGCATATCCGACGCCCTTGCGCATGCGCTACTTCTTCTTCAGCGATTCCGGCTTGTGCACCGCGTCGCGGCCGCTCTTGTCGCTGCGCACCCGGTACTGCGGGTTGTCGGAGTCGGCGCGCACCGTGCGACCCGCGGCCTCGGTGCCCGAGGTGATCTTCTCTTCGACCGTCCCGGTGACGGTGGTGCCGTGACTCTTCCACTGCACCTTGTCGCCCTTGCGGATGTCCTTGCTCATCTCGGCGGTATACCCGGGCGACCCGACGCAAAACGGGCTCAAGCCCGGGAGCGCTGCCGGTAAAGCCGTTCGGCGTAAGCCAGATCGTCACGCCACAAGCGGGTGGCCGCATATCGCATGAACGGGGTGATCATCGGAGCGCCGCGAAGCGCGTGTGCGAATCCCGGACGGTCGGAATGGGCGATGACCGCCTCGATGACGGCGGTGCGGGGCACGCCGTCGCGGTCGGGACCAAGCGGGGTCGCGTGCGTCTCGACCACGCTTCCCGCGCCTTCGCCGTCGATGATGCGCATGGTGATGGTGCGCGGCTCCGGTGTGGTGAACTCCGCGATCACCGGGACGCCGAGCCGCCCGATGTGAAAGGTGACTGCGACCAGAAAGCGGTCGGCGTCTTCAGGGAGATCGTCGTCGGCCGCCGGCGCCGACAGTACGTCCAGCCGCGTGAACGAATACGGGTGAAACCACGCCCCGTGCCACGGATCGAGCCGGTTGGCGATCACGTCGCTGGGCTCGCAGGTGCCGACCAACCGCGTCACCGCCGACAGCCGCGGCCCCTCGGGTCGCCTCGGCAATATCGGTGCCTCCGTGGGGCTTTCACCGCCGATTGCGTCCAGCCGCACCCATGCGAGCACACCGTCGTCGTGGGCGGGGTAGGGCCGCCAGCTCCAGGTTCGGCCGCCGTCGAAGCGCAGTCCGTGCCACGGGCAGATCAACGTCCCGCACTCGACGGTCCCGGTGGACAGGTCGGCGCCGAGGTGCGGGCAGGCTGCCGGGCCGACCGCGAGACTGCCGTCGGTGCCGCGCCATGCGACCAGTTCGACTCCGCCGACCGTAGCGCTGACCGGTCGCTTGCCGATGGTGTCGCTGGCCGCGAACGCATACCAGTTTCCGCTCGGCCTGCGCTGTGAGCGGCGCAGCGCGCTGTGGATCAGCGACGGTTTGGCATCGTCGTACGTCGGCTGCTGGCCGGACCACGTGGTGCGCGGAAGCAATTGGAACGGCGTGGTTTTCGCCAACCGTGCCTTGAGTTCGGCGAGCATGGTCATGCGTACTGCCTTTCGGCCAGTCGCCGCAGGGGGGCGAAGCGACCCTGGGTGGGTACCGTCTGGAGGTCGTGGCCGGTGAGGCCGAAGCGCTTGAGCAGCAGGTTGGCCGCCGACCATCCGGTGGTGGCGGCCCGCTCCATCAGCGCGACCGGCAGGTCGATGCGTATACCGTCACCGGCCAGTGCCAGGCCGGGCTGCGGCGTCGAGACGGTGGGGCGGCGTTCGAAGTCACCGGGGGCGAAACGCGGGCAGTCCTGACGGCACAGCACCCGTTCGCCGACGATCTTCGCATCGGCGGTTTCGGGATACAGTTCGGCCATCCGCACCGGTAACCGCTCGAGCACGTCGTCTTTTCCGTCGGTCACCGCGTACGCGTGCAGCTCCACCACCGAGCCGCCGGTTCGGCGCGACCACGTCGCCGCCTCCCGTTCGTACCTGTCCAGCACGCTCACATTGTCCAGCGGCGGTCGGCCGCCCGTCCCGAGAAATGCCGCACGGTCCGGATCGACGGGCCGGTCCAACCACAGTCGCTGCACGACGAACGGTGCGGCCGTGCCCATTGCGGCGATCCGGGACCGCCATTCGTCGTCGCCGAGCGATGCCGATTGACCGACGATGCGCTGCAGGCCGGAGACATCGGTGGCCAGTACCACCCCGTCGGCCTCGAGCGGGTCGCCGCCGTCGGAGTGCACCGCGAACCGGTCAGCGGTGCGTACCTCGGTCACCGACACACCGGTGTGGATGCGAACTCCCAGCGATTGCAGGTACGCGCGCAGCGGTTCCCACAGCGCCGTGTCGAAGTTCGCACCTGCGACGTCGAACACCAGGCCCTCGCTGGAGCCCAGAAAGTAGATGTGGAACATTGTTGCCAGTTCGGCGGCCGAGAGGTTGGTCGGCTCGGCGAAGAAGCTTCTCGAGAAGACTTCGAAGGCCAGGTGGCGAGCGGGTTCGGGGAAGTTGATGTCGCGAAGGAAGGTGTCGGCGTCGACATGGTCCAGACGGTCATAGATCTCGGGGACCGACACCGCGGCCAAGGGCGCTGCGGCGCGGGCGTTGAGCCGCACCAGGTCGCGAAGCCGGAAGGTGGGGCTGCGCAGCGCGAAAGCCAACGCATTCCACGGTGGCGTCTGCGGCAGGCCCCGGAAGGTGTCGCGTCTACCGTGCGCGTCGACCAGGGGGTAGTCGGAGACGGCGGTGAGCATGCCCAACGTTGGATCGATGCGGCGCAACAGGTTTCGAAGGTTGTAGTACTGGCGGAAGAAGGCGTGGAAGCCGCGGTTCATGGCGACCGGAGAGCCGTCGTCGAGCGAATCGGTCCACCCACCGACACGACCCCCGAGGTACGTCTCGCGTTCGAGGACATCGACGCTCACACCGCGTTCGGCGAGACCGGTGGCCGCGGCCAGGCCCGCGATGCCCCCGCCGACGACGACCACGTGCCGTTTGTCGAAAGGCACCCCCGCGTCGGGCGGCGGTGCGGGGTGGGTGATGCGTTGCGGGTCGGTCATCGGGGCGCCTCGGCGAGGAACGTGTGCACGATGTTGCGCTGCCAACCCGGCATCGTCTCGCTGTGTACGGCCGTGAAGCCATTGCGGCGCAGGCGATCCCGAAAGTCCGCGGCACCGTCGAAGCGGTTCACGCTGCGCCGCAGGTACCGGTACAGCGAGGCGTCACCGCTGCGGAGACGCCCGCTCGGAATGATGATGGTGGCGCACACGGCGTTCCACACCGCGGTCGCCAGCCGCGAGTCGCGCACGGAGTACTCGTGAACCGCCAGCGTCGCTCCCGGGCGCAGCAGCGTGCGGAACTCGCGCAGTTGCGCGTCGGGGTCGGGCAGGTTGCGGATGAGGTAGGCGGCGAAGATGCCGTCGAAGGGACCGCTGACGCCGGCGGCGGCGAGGTCCTCGATGCGGCTGTGGACGAACCGCACCGAGTCGGGCCACTGTTTGGCCCGCGCCTCGGCCAGCATGCCTTCAGAGCCGTCGACGCCGACGATCTCGGCGTGCGGCGCCACCGACAGCAGCGCCGCGGTGGACGCGCCGGTGCCGCAGCCGGCGTCCAGCAACCGCAGACCGCGACCGTCATCGGGCAACCGCATCCGCTGTGCCGAAATACGAAGGTGCTCATGGTATCCGGGATTGGAGTCGACCAGCGTGTCGTAGGCCGGTGCCCCCTCGTCGAACGCGGCGGGGACATCAGCGGGGTCACCGGCGTCACGGCCCGCATTGACTTTCACGGCGCGTTCCTCCTCTGTGTGCGCAGCCGCTGCCGTTCCCACAGCAGTAGCACCGCGGTGACCAGCGCCCAGCCGAAAAGGAAGTCCTCGACCGGGATGTCGAACGGGAACCGGATGCCGCTGGTGTGCCGTTCGTCGTAGATGACGATCGGCGCGCTGAGCTTGGTGAGCCAACCGTCGACCGGTATCTGGAAACCGAGCACGATCGCCATCGAGATCCAGTACGCGGGCTTGCGGAACAGCCCGGTGCGAAGCACGCCCAATTCCAGGGCGCACACGGTGATCACCCCGAGCACGGCGGGCACCGTGTAGCCGAGTCCGGTCATTTGGCCTGCTCCACACGATCCCGCGTCCGTTGCAACCACGTCAGGATCGTGGTGACGGCGTTGTAGGTCAACAATCCGCACAGCGGGATCACGATGAAGAACAGCAGTTCCTCGATCGGCATCACGCCGGGGATGTCGATCCCAGTGACGTAATTCGAGTTGTAGGTCCACACGTCGGCGAAGATGGCGATCACATCCCAGAGCACGAACACCGCGGCCACGGGCAGAATCGCGGCCGCGGCCCGGCGCGCCTGCCGGTAAACGCCGTCGCCGAAGATCTCCAACGGCGCGGTGATCACCAGGCACGCGGCCAGAACCAACAGGTAATGCCAGTTGTCCATCGTCACGCCTTGGGTTCCTGACGACGCGCCCTCCACGCCTTGACCAGTCCGGCGCACCCGACGCGGATGCGGCGACCGGTGCCCACGGTGGCGCGCTGGCTGAACACGGCGAAGTCGATTTGCTCGATACGGTCGAGGATTTCGGAGTACAGGGTCAGCGCCGCTGACACGCACGGGCGCGACCGCGGGCTCAGATGAGCGATGCCGCGCCGTGCGAAGTCGTACACGCGCCGGTTGATGGCGTGTTGTTCCACCAGCGCCCGGCGCACCTTTGCGTCGGTGCGACGGTTCTCGTGGCACCAGGTCAACACATCTCGGTCGACCCCGTGTGCGGCCAGTTCGTCGGCCGGCAGATAGACCCGGCCGCGCTCGAGATCCTCGTCGATGTCACGCAGGAAATTGGTGAGCTGGAACGCCTTTCCCAGTGCCGCCGCATACGGCGCGGCCTCCTCGCGTGGGCCGACGGTGCCGAGTACGGGCAGAAGCTGTAAACCGATCACCTCGGCCGAGCCGTACATGTAGCGATCGAGGGCGGCCCGGTCGGGATAGTCGGTGACGCTCAGATCCATGCGCATGGAGCCGAGGAAGTCGTCGAACAGCTCCCACGGGATGCCGTACCGCCGGGCGCAGTGCACCACCGCGGCCAGCGACGGATCCCCGTCGTCGCAGCTGCCCTGCGCGAGCCGGTTGAACAGCTGGGTGGCCAGGCGCTGCAGCTGATCGGCGCGCTCATTCATGCTGATGACGGGATCGAAGTCGTCGAGGATGTCGTCGGCGCGGCGGGCGAAGCCGTACAGCGCGTGCACGGCGGGACGCTGTTCGGGCGCCAGCAGCCGGGTGGCCAGAAAGAAGGTGCGGCCGTGTTCGGCGTTGATCGTGCGGCAGCGGCGATAGGCGTCGCGAAGTGTCGGGTCGTGTACGCCCGCGGCGTCGAGTTCGGAACCGATCATGCTTGCACCACCTGGCTACGGGCCCGCCGGGCTGGCAGGCCGGTGATTCGGTCGGCCGCCAGCCGCCCCGACAGCAGCGCGGTCGGAACGCCGACTCCCGGAACGGTCGACGACCCCGCCAACACCACGTTGGCGACGCCGCGAACGGTGTTGGCGGGACGGAAGGGGCCGGTCTGGCCGAACGTATGGGCCAACGCGAACGGAGTTCCGGCGGCCATTCCCTGACGTGCCCAGTCCGCGGGATCCACGACGTGCAGCACCTCGGGGTCGACCCCCACCTGCGGGAGCCGTGAGCTCACCACGTCCATCATCTGGCGCACGTAATCGTCGCGCGTCGATGCCCAATCGATGTGTCCCACTGCCAGATTGGGCGCGGGGGCGAGGACGTACAGCAGGTCCCGGCCTGCCGGCGCCAGCGACGGGTCCCCGGCGGTGGGGCGGGTCACCAACAGCGACGGATCCGACATCACGCGCCCGTCGTCGATGATGTCGGTGAACGTCTTGCGCCACTCGTCGCCGAAAACGATCGTGTGGTGTCCGACGTCCGGGCCCACGGTGCGGCAGCCGACGTGGGCCACCACCGCCGACGGGGCGGGCCGCAGCGGCAGCGCACGCCGCGGCGTGCGACCGAGCAGCCGGTACGTGTCGGGCAGTTCGGTGGTCAGCACCACCGCGTCGGCAGTGATCCGGTCACCGCCCTCGGTATGCACCGCGACCACCCGGTCGCCCGTGCGCTCCAACGCCGAAACCGCCGAATCGTAACGGAACTCGACGCCGGCATCGGTCGCGGCCGCGGCCAGCGCGTCGGGCAACGCGCGCACACCGCCGCGGGGGAAGTACACGCCGGAGATCGTGTCCATGTAGGCGATCACGGCGTACACCGCCAGCGCCCGGTGCGGCGGCACACCGGCGTACAACGCCTGAAAGGTGAACACCCGCTGCAGTCGCTCATCGCTGATGAAGCGGCGCACCATCCTGTCCCAGCGCCGGAAGCCGCCGATGGCGGTCAGCCGGGCGAGCTGCGGTGTCAGCAGCGACAGCGGTGAGTCGAAGTTCGCGGCGATGAACCCGTCGAACTCGACGCGGTACAGCTTGGCCAGCCAATCGCGAAGGCGCAGATAGCCGTCCGCCTGGTCGCGGCCTGCGAAGCCCTCGATCTCGGCGGCCATCGCGTCGGCTTCGGCGCGCACGTGCAGCGAGCTGCCGTCGGCGAACGACGCGCGGTAGGCGGGATCGACGTTGATCAGGTCCAGTCGGTCCGCGGTGTTCTCGCCGACGGCGGCGAACGCGTCGTCGATGATGTCGGGCATCGTCAGCACGGTCGGCCCGGTGTCGAGGCGGTAGCCGCCGATGTCGGCGCGACCGACGCGCCCACCCGGATGGCGTCCGCGTTCGAGGACCGTGACGGTGCGGCCGCGCCCGGCGAGCTGTAGCGCCGCCGACAGTCCCGACAGTCCTGCGCCGACCACGACGACGTGGTCGGTGCGGCCCGCGACGGTGCGCATCACGCGGCCCGTTCGGTGCAGGCGGCGGCCATGTCGGCCAGCGCGGTGCGGATCAACGGGTCCAGTTGCCTCGTGTCGATCAGCTCGAGTGCGCGGTTGAGCCGCGAATCGATCAGCTGTTCAACCCATTCCAGTGCGCCGGTCGCGACGATCAGCTCGCGCCACCGGCGGATGTCCTCGTGATCCAGATCAGAGGCACTCATCAGGTGGGTGAGCTCGCGGCGATGGTTCGCGTCGGCGAGGCCGTAGGCGGCCACCACGACGCTGGTCGCCTTGTGCTCGAAGAGGTCACTGCCTGCCGGCTTACCGGTGATCTCGGGAGACCCAAAGATGCCGAGGACGTCGTCGCGCAACTGGAAGGCCTCACCGACCGCTTCGCCGTACTGGCCGAGCAACATCAGCACACCCGGCGCGCATCCGGCCATGTCGGCGCCGATCTCGAGCGGTCTGCGCACGGTGTAGTTGCCGGACTTGCGCCGCATCACGTCGAGAACCCGTTCCCACTCGGGGAATTCGGCGGCGTCGTTGACCAGGTCGGCGAACTGGCCGACGGCGAGTTCGGTGCGCATCAAGTCGTATCTGTGCCAGCCGCGCGCCAGCGCAGCCTCGCCGACACCGCTTTCCCGCAGCATCTGTGCAGCCCACACCAGGCACAGATCACCGAGAAGGACGGCCGCGGCCTCGCCGAAACGTTCGGGTGAACCCGACATTGCCCGCTCGCGGTGCCACTGCGCGAACCTGACATGAGCAGAGGGTCGCCCGCGGCGCAGCGCGGAGCCGTCCATCACGTCGTCCTGCAGCAGGGCGAACGCATGCAGCAACTCGAAGCTCGCCGCCGCCCGCAGCGCACCGGGATCGTCGTCGGCGTTGGACAACCAGCCCAGGTAGACGAAAGTCGAGCGGACGCACTTTCCGCCGTCGACGAAATCCTGCAGGACGTCGGCGGCGAGATCGACTCCGGCCGACTTGAGGTCGTCGGCGCAGCGTGTCTTGACGAAATCGGCCAGTGACCGAAGCACCTCACTGCGTATGGCGTCGCGCCATACCGGAAATGCCGTGGTCATGAGCCCTCTGGGGGGAGCGGTGAGGTCTGACACCGACAGGAGCGGGGTCTGCGTGTTTCCGTTGATCCCGCTCAAGCAGCGTTCCCTTCACTCGATGCGATGACAGGTACCCGAATCGGTCGAACTCAACCGGGGTACCCCTTCTCGCCGCACCTACGCATCGAATTTGCATCGATACGTACCGGGTTCCGGGCTCAGGGAGACAGTGCAGGCATCGTCTTGATGCCGAACTCGCGCCGCAGCACCGTGCGCGCGGCGAAATAACCGGCCATGCCGTGCACCCCGCCCCCGGGCGGCGTGGCCGACGAGCACAGGTACGCCTTGGAGATGGGTGTGGTCCAGGGGTTGAGTCGAGGGGTCGGACCCGCGAGCGCGTGAACGAGGGTGTTGCCGCCGACGCCGATGTCGCCGCCGACCAGGTTGGCGTTGTGGTCGGCCAGGCGTGCGGCGGGAACGGATCGCACGGCCACCACGA
Source organism: Mycolicibacterium flavescens (assembly GCA_900637135.1). Taxonomy (NCBI): domain Bacteria; kingdom Bacillati; phylum Actinomycetota; class Actinomycetes; order Mycobacteriales; family Mycobacteriaceae; genus Mycobacterium; species Mycolicibacterium flavescens. Next base: position 3,524,744 of record LR134353.1, on the reverse strand, counting down.
TGTCGCGGAAGCCGGGCGCGAAGCGCTCGAAGATGTCGGTGACCCGCTCGGCCTGGTCGACGGTCGATCCATTCGGGACATGCGCGTAGCTCCACAACGGCCGGCGGCCCTGGGCGTCGATGCGGCCGGGATCCTCCAGGTGTGGCTGCGCGGCGAGCACCATCGGCCACTGGGGGTGCCGCCCTGCGGCGATCTCGCGTTCGGCGTGAGCCATCTGCTCGCGGGTGCCACCCATGTGCAGCGTGGGCGCCTGTCGTAACCGCTCGTCGGTGAACGGCACATCCTCGGAGAGCACGAAGTCGACCTTGGCCACGCCGGGGCCGAATCGATATCGCTGCAAGGCTTTTGCATAGCGGCGGGGCAGCTTGTCGCCGTAGATGCGGGCCAGCGCGGTGGGTGCGGTGTCGAAGAGTGCGACACCCTCGGGTGGTTCGGTGACCTCCTGGCCGGCCGTGATCACACCACCGTGAGCACGGAGGTCCGAGATCAGCGCATCGACGATGGCCTGGCTTCCGCCGACGGGGATGGGCCAGCCGACGGTGTGTGCGAGCGTGGCCAACATGAGGCCCCCGCCCGCCGACACCAACGACGGAATTTGCGAAATCACATGTGCGGCAACGCCGCTGAACAATGCGCGCGCATCGTCACCCTTGAGTGCGCCCCACGCGGGCGTGCCCTGTTCGAGCAGCCGGCTCGCCACCTGGACCGCGGCGATCGGGTTGCTCGGGACTGAGCGTTTGTCGCCGAGCAGCAGATCGAGAACGGCGTCGTCGCGTTCGACCATGGGGCCGAAGAACCTGCGCCATGAGTGCCCGTGCTCGAGCTCCGCGACGGTCCGGTCGAGGTCGTGGTAACCGATCGCGGCGCGCGCCCCGGGAAGAGGATTGGCGTAGGAGACCTCGGGTACCCGCAGGCTCACGCCACGAGCGGGCAGGTCGAATTCGGCCAGGAACGGCGACGCCAGCGCGAGCGGGTGAACGGCCGAACAGATGTCGTGGGAGACGCCGGGAAACTCCGGGTCGGCAAGAGTGCGGGCGCCACCTCCGAGGGTCGGCTGCGCCTCGAACACCTGCACCGACAACCCGGCCCTGGCACAGACGACGGCTGCCGCCAAACCGTTGGGTCCGCTGCCGACGACGGTGACATCCACGCCTGCGGTTCTCCCACCCACCACGCCTGCGGTTCTCCCACCCACCACGCCTGCGGTTCTCCCACCCACCACCCCAACATTCAAGCCCATTAGGCTGACCGCGTGAGTCTGCCCGTTGTATTGATCGCCGACAAATTGGCCGAATCGACGGTCGCCGCCCTCGGTGACCAGGTGGAAGTCCGTTGGGTCGACGGTCCGGACCGGCCGAAGCTGCTGGCCGCGGTGGCCGATGCCGACGCGCTTCTGGTGCGCTCCGCGACGACCGTCGACGCCGAGGTGCTCGCCGCCGCGCCCAAGCTCAAGATCGTCGCCCGTGCCGGAGTCGGTCTCGACAACGTCGACGTGGACGCGGCCACCGCCCGAGGCGTGCTGGTCGTCAACGCGCCGACCTCGAATATCCACAGCGCGGCCGAGCACGCCATGGCCCTGCTGCTGTCCGCGGCGCGCGAGATCCCGGCCGCCGATGCGTCGCTGCGCGCGCACACGTGGAAACGCTCGTCGTTCTCGGGCACCGAGATCTACGGCAAGACCGTCGGCGTCGTCGGCCTTGGCCGCATCGGTCAGCTGGTGGCCCAGCGCCTGGCCGCGTTCGGCACCCACGTCGTCGCCTACGACCCGTATGTCTCGGCGGCCCGCGCCGCACAGCTCGGCATCGAGCTGCTGAGCCTCGACGACCTGTTGGAGCGCGCGGACTTCATCTCGGTGCACCTGCCGAAGACACCGGAGACCGCGGGACTGATCGGCAAGGAGGCGCTGGCCAAGACGAAGCCCGGCGTGATCATCGTCAACGCCGCCCGCGGCGGCCTGATCGACGAAGACGCGCTGGCCGAAGCGGTGCGCTCAGGGCATGTGCGCGCGGCGGGCATCGACGTGTTCGCCAGCGAGCCCACGACCGAAAGCCCGCTGTTCGACCTGCCGCAGGTGGTGGTGACCCCGCATCTGGGCGCGTCCACCGCTGAGGCGCAGGACCGGGCGGGCACCGACGTCGCGGCCAGCGTGAAGCTTGCCCTGGCCGGGGAGTTCGTTCCCGACGCGGTCAACGTCGGCGGGGGAGTCGTCGGCGAGGAGGTTGCGCCGTGGCTGGACCTCGTCCGCAAGCTCGGCCTGCTGGTCGGAGTGTTGTGCGACGAGCTTCCGGTGTCGCTGGCGGTGCAGGTCAAGGGTGAGCTTGCCGCCGAAGACGTTGAGGTGCTTCGCCTTTCGGCGTTGCGCGGGCTGTTCTCGGCGATCATCGAAGACCCCGTCACATTCGTCAACGCCCCCGCGCTCGCCGCCGAGCGGGGGGTGCAGGCCGAGATCAGCACCGCGAGCGAGAGTCCCAACCACCGCAGCGTGGTGGACGTGCGGGCCGTCTACGCCGACGGGACGACCGCCAATGTCGCAGGCACGCTGACCGGTACCCAACTGGTCGAGAAGATCGTCCAGATCAACGGGCGCAACTTCGATCTGCGGGCCGAGGGCGTCTACCTGATCATCAACTACGTCGACCAGCCGGGCACGCTCGGCAAGATCGGCACCATCCTCGGATCGGCGGGCATCAACATCCACGCCGCCCAGTTGAGCGAGGACGCCGAAGGTCCCGGCGCGACCATCCTGCTGCGCATCGACCGTGACGTTCCTTCCGACGTCCGGTCCACCATCGCCGATGAAGTCGGCGCGATGATGCTGGAAGTGGTTGATCTGTCGTGACTTCGGCCATGAAGCTGGCGATCATCGCCGGTGACGGGATCGGCCCGGAGGTCGTCGGGGAGGCCGTCAAGGTACTCGACGCGGTGCTTCCCGGCGTGCACAAGACGCCTTACGACCTCGGCGCGCGCCGCTACCACGCCACCGGTGAGGTGCTGCCCGACTCCGTGCTCGACGAACTGCGCGGGCACGACGCGATCCTGCTCGGCGCGATCGGGGACCCGTCGGTACCCAGCGGCGTGCTCGAACGCGGTCTGCTGCTACGGATCCGGTTCGCGCTCGACCACCACATCAACCTTCGCCCCGGCCGGCTGTACCCCGGGGTGAGCAGCCCCCTGGCGGGCAACCCCGACATCGACTTCGTCGTCGTAAGGGAAGGCACGGAGGGTCCCTACACCGGAACCGGCGGTGCGATCCGCGTGGGCACACCGCACGAGATCGCCACCGAGGTCAGCGTCAACACCGCTTTCGGTGTGCGTCGCGTCGTGACGGACGCGTTCGTCCGCGCCCAGCAGCGTCGCAAGCACCTGACCCTGGTGCACAAGAACAATGTCCTGACCTTCGCGGGCGCGTTGTGGTGGCGCACCGTTCAGGAGGTCGCCGCCGACTTCGGTGACATCGAGATCGCCTACCAGCACGTGGACGCGGCGACCATCCACCTCGTCACCGATCCCGGCCGTTTCGATGTGATCGTCACCGACAACTTGTTCGGCGATATCGTCACCGATCTCGCCGCCGCGGTGTGTGGCGGAATCGGCCTCGCGGCCAGCGGCAACATCGATGCCACCCGCACCAACCCGTCGATGTTCGAACCTGTGCACGGCAGCGCCCCCGACATCGCGGGCCAGGGAATCGCGGACCCGACCGCTGCGATCATGTCGGTCGCACTGCTGCTGGCCCATATCGGCGAGACGGATGCGGCCGCGCGCGTCGACAAGGCCGTCGAGCAGCATCTGGCCACGCGCGGCGACGAGAAGCTTTCGACCACCGCGGTCGGCGACCGGATCGCGGGCTATCTGTAGCTCGGCACCGACTTCGCCGGTCGCGGCCGCCTGACCCTCGGGCGCTCAGATCCCCACTCGCTCAGATAGCCCCGGGAACTGCCTCCCGTACTGCCCAGCTCCAAGCGAATAATTCGCTGCCAGCGAGTTATTCGCTCCTAGGTGGGCAACGACAGGAGTGGTTCCGGCAGAGGTTGACGACGCGCTGGTGTGAACAGCCGTGTGCGGAGCTCACGTTGAGCGAATCACAGTCCCGGCGCAGGGTTCGGCGAACCTGAGGGGTCAGGGGGCACGAGTGGGATCGCCGCCAGCGGGAGCAACGCGCTCACCGCGAATGCAGCCGGATAGCCGGCAACCCCGATCAACCCACCGAACAGCGGTGCGGCGGCCGCCGACGCCAGATGTTGGCTGGTGTTCTGGGTGCCCAGGGCGCGGCCGCTCCAGAACGGCCCCGCGATCTCAGCGATGGCGGTGAACGCCAAACCGTTGTCGGACACCGTGATCACCGAGGCGACCACCATCGCCGCCACCGCGACCGGAGAGCTCAGCCAGTCCGACAGCGCGAGGGCCCCCATGGACAGCGCCGCGGCGGCGGCGATCGCACGGATCGGACGAAGCCGTTGACCCAACCGGTCCGACCAGTACCCCGCCGCGATGCGTCCGGCGGCGCCGAGCAATTGGGCCGCCATGACGATGAGGCCCGCCGAGCCTGCCGACCAGCCGTGCTCCGACATCAACCACACCAGCGTGAAAGTCCACACCACCGCCTGCGGCACGACGAGCAACACCGAGACGGCGTGAATTCGCCACAGCACCGACGATCCCCGATAGGGGTTCGTGAGATGTTCGATCGGCGCCTCGGAACGCGGCGGTCGTGGCGGGTCGATCACCGCGACCAGGCACACCAACGCCGACACCGCGCACACCGCCGCGGGAAACAGTAACGCGCCAGTCACACCGTGGCTTTCAGCCAGCCGCGGGATCACCAGCGCGCCCAACCCGACGCCCAACGGGGTGGCCGTCTGCCGGATCCCCATGGCCAGACCGCGTCGTTCGACCGGGAACCAGCCGACCACCAACCGCCCGCTGGCCGAATTGCTGCTCGCGGCCGCCATGCCGCCGAGAAAGAGGAAAGCGCCGACGGCGATTAGGGATTCGGAGAAGGCGGCCGCGAACGCGGCCGCCGATATCAGCACAGACCCGACCGTCAGCACAAGGCGCTCGCCGTAGCGGTCGACGACATAACCCCACGCGATCAGCGTGATCACCAGCCCGAAGCCCGGCATCGCGGAAAGCAGGCCGGCCGCCGCGAGGTCGAGGCCCCGCTCGCTGTGCAGTGTCGGGATGAGAAACGCCACGCCGTTGATGAACACGTTGGCGCTCGTCGTCGCTGCCAGCGCGATACACAGCAACGACCAACGCCGGGCGGTGCTGAGCGACTCGGCGGACATCGGTCCATCGTGGCATAGCGATCTCACTATGCTGAATCTGTATCTCAGATACCGAGACGAAGCTGTCATGGGAGCGGTCGGCCGCCGCTTCTTGGCCGACTACTAGGCTGAACGCCATGCGCCTTGGCCGAATCGCCAGCCCTGATGGTGTCGCCTTCGTCAGCGTCGAGGGTCCACTCGACGATCCCGCCCAGGCGATCGCGAGGGAGATCGCCGAGCACCCGTTCGGTAATCCACAGTTCACGGGCAGACAGTGGCCGCTGGCCGACGTGCGTCTGCTCGCCCCGATCCTTGCGACCAAGGTGGTGTGCGTGGGCAAGAACTACGCCGCCCACATCGCCGAGATGGCCGCAACCGCCGGGGACGGCTCGGAACCCCCCACGTTCGACGACCCGATCATCTTCATGAAACCCAACACGGCGATCGTCGGACCGAACGTGCCGATTCAGTTACCCGCCGACGCCGATCCCGTGCACTTCGAGGGTGAGTTGGCGGCGGTCATCGGCAGACCGTGCAAGGACGTGTCGGCCGCGCGCGCCGCGGAGAACATCCTGGGATACACGATCGCCAACGATGTCTCGGCCCGCGATCAGCAGCGCAAGGACGGCCAATGGACCCGCGCGAAGGGGCATGACACGTTCTGCCCCGTCGGGCCGTGGATCGTCACCGACGTCGATCCTGCGGACCTGGAGATCCGCACCGAGGTCAACGGCGTCGTCAAGCAGAACAGCAGGACGTCGATGATGATCCACGACGTCGGCGCGATCGTGGAATGGATCTCCCGGGTGATGACCTTGCTGCCGGGCGATCTGATCCTGACCGGGACACCGGAGGGTGTCGGCCCGATCCAACACTCCGACACCGTGAGCATCACCGTCGAAGGTATCGGAACGTTGACGAATCCGGTTGTGCGCAAAGGGAAGTGATGACAAGTGATGTCCGGGTGCGGTTCTGTCCGTCACCCACGGGTACGCCGCACGTCGGCCTGATCCGCACCGCGCTGTTCAACTGGGCGTACGCGCGCCATACCGGCGGCACCTTCGTGTTCCGCATCGAGGACACCGACTCGGCACGCGATTCCGAGGAGAGCTTCCGCGCGATACTCGACGCGCTGCGCTGGCTCGGACTCGACTGGGACGAAGGCCCCGAAGTCGGTGGGCCCTACGGGCCGTACCGCCAATCGCAGCGGCTCGATCTCTACCGCGATGTGATCGACCGGCTCCTACAGGCCGGTGACGCCTACGAGTCATTCTCCACGCCTGAAGAAGTCGAAGCGCGTCATCTGGCCGCGGGGCGCAATCCGAAATTGGGCTACGACAACTACGACCGCGACCTGAGCGAGGAACAGAAGGCGGAGTTCCGCGCCCAGGGCCGGCGCGCCGTAGTGCGGTTGAAGATGCCCGACGAGGACATCGGCTGGCGCGATCTCGTGCGCGGTGAAACGACGTTCCCGGCCGGATCGGTACCCGATTTCGCGTTGACCCGCGGCAACGGGGAGCCGTTGTACACGTTGGTGAATCCGGTCGACGACGCGCTGATGAAGATCAGCCACGTGCTGCGCGGTGAGGACCTGCTGTCGTCGACCCCGCGCCAGATCGCGCTCTACCAGGCGCTGATGCGGATCGGCGTGGCCGACCGGATTCCCGAGTTCGCGCATCTGCCAAGCGTTCTGGGAGACGGGAACAAGAAGCTGTCCAAGCGCGATCCCCAGTCGAACCTGTTTCTGCATCGCGAGCGCGGTTTCATCCCGGAAGGCCTGCTGAACTATCTGGCCCTGCTGGGGTGGGGAATCGCCGAGGACCGGGACGTTTTCAGCCTCGACGAGATGGTGGCCGCCTTCGACGTCGCCGACGTCAACTCGAATCCGGCGCGGTTCGACCAGAAGAAGGCCGACGCGCTGAACGCAGAACACATCCGGATGCTGAGCGAAGAGGAGTTCAGCGCCCGTCTGAGCGCGTACTTCGCCGAGCACGGTCACGACACCGGCCTCGACGACGACCGGTTCGCCGAAGCCGCCGCGCTCGTGCAGACCCGCATCGTGGTGCTCGGCGACGCGTGGGACCTGTTGCGGTTCCTCAACGACGCGGAGTTCACGCTCGACGAGAAGTCGGCGGCCAAGGAGTTGAAGCCCGAGGCGGTCGCGGTGCTCGGCGCCGCACTGGGCGCACTGGAGAACGTCGGCGACTGGACCACTCCGGCGATCGAGGCGGCCCTCAAGGAGGCGCTGCTCGACGGCCTCGGACTGAAGCCGCGCAAGGCGTTCGGCCCGATCCGCGTCGCCGCCACGGGCGCTTCGGTCAGCCCGCCGCTATTCGAATCGCTTGACCTGCTGGGGCGCGAACGCAGCTTGGACCGGCTACGGGCCGGCCGCGAACGAGCCGCCGCGGAAGCCGAGGCGTGAAAAGCGCGTTGAAAATCTTTGGTAGTCTGCACGTCGGTCCGATACCGCGCGCGATGGGTTCCGCCCGCCGCGCAAGGGGGCCGAAATAAGCCCGTGACCTGCGGTTACGGACTGCCGATGGGGTATGGTGTAATTGGCAACACAGCTGATTCTGGTTCAGCCATTCTAGGTTCGAGTCCTGGTACCCCAGCCAACCACCGTGATTAGGCCGACAAATCTCGCTGAGATATGCTGGCGATCCGGAAACCAGTTCTAGCCCCCGTCGTCTAGCGGCCTAGGACGCCGCCCTCTCACGGCGGTAGCGTGGGTTCGAATCCCATCGGGGGTACAGATTTCGCGGTCTGCGAAACTGCGTCACATCTCACAGGCGCCGGGTCAGGGCGTCGGCAGCGGCCAACAGATCGGCGGCCCACCGCGCACCCGGCCGCCGGCCCATCCGGTCGATCGGTCCGGACACCGATACCGCGGCGATGACCACGCCGCGTCCGTCACGCACCGGAGCCGAGACACTGGCCACACCCGGTTCGCGTTCGGCGGCGCTCTGCGCCCAGCCGCGCTTGCGCACCTCGGCCAGAGTGCGATCGGTGAACTTGGCGTTCGGGAGGACGGCCTGCTGGGTGGCCGCGTCGGCATACGCCAACAGGACCTTGGCGCCCGAGCCCGCCGTCATCGGGAGCGTGCTGCCGACCGGCACGGTATCCCGCAGCCCGGCAGGCGGTTCCAGCGCCGCGACGCAGATCCGCGAGGTGCCTTCGCGGCGGTAGAGCTGCACGCTCTCGCCGGTGATCTCGCGCAACCGGGGCAGCACGACCGCTCCTGCGGCCACGAGCGGATCGTTGACCTGTCCGGCCAACTCGGTCAGACCGGGACCGAGCCGCCAGCGGCCGTCACCGTTGCGTGCCAGCAAGCGGTGGGTTTCCAGGCCCGCGGCAAGACGATGCGCTGTGGCACGCGGTAAACCCGTGCGCTCGCACAGTTCAGCCAGCCCGCAGGGCGAATCGGCGACCGCGTGCAGCACACCCACGGCTTTGTCCAATACGCCGATGCCGCTATCCTGTCTCACAAGGAGATACTAACGTCCCAGATTGTGAGATAGTCAAGATGTCCACCGATGTTTCCAGTGCCGCCCGCGGCCGCGGTGACACACCGCGCACGTTGGCCGAAAAGGTGTGGGCCGACCACGTCGTCGTCGAAGGTGGCGGCGAGGGCGCTGCGCGCGAACCCGATCTGATCTACATCGACCTCCATCTCGTCCACGAGGTGACAAGCCCGCAAGCATTCGACGGGCTGCGGTTGGCGGGGCGCCCGGTACGCAGACCGGATCTGACCATCGCCACCGAGGACCACAACGTGCCGACGGTCGACATCGACAAGCCGATCGCCGACCCTGTCTCGCGCACACAAGTGGAGACCCTTCGGCGCAACTGCGAAGAGTTCGGTATCCGGCTTCATCCGATGGGTGATGCCGAGCAGGGCATCGTGCACATCATCGGACCGCAGCTCGGATTGACGCAGCCCGGGATGACGGTGGTGTGTGGCGATAGCCATACCTCCACGCACGGCGCGTTCGGCGCGCTGGCGATGGGGATCGGTACCTCGGAAGTCGAGCACGTACTCGCGACGCAGACTCTTCCCTTGCGCCCGTTCAGGACCATGGCGGTCAACGTCGACGGTGAACTTCCCGACGGAGTGAGCGCCAAGGACATCATTCTCGCGGTGATCGCCAAGATCGGCACCGGCGGAGGACAGGGTCACGTCATCGAATACCGCGGCAGCGCCATCGAATCGCTGTCGATGGAGGGCCGGATGACAATCTGCAACATGAGCATCGAGGCCGGTGCGCGCGCCGGCATGGTGGCACCGGACGACACGACGTTCGAATTTCTGCGCGGGCGTCCGCACGCCCCACAGGGCCGACAGTGGGACGAAGCAGTCGCCGCATGGCGCAACCTTCGCACCGACGAGGGTGCCGAATTCGACACCGAGGTCTACATCGACGCCTCGACCCTGAGCCCGTTCGTCACGTGGGGCACCAACCCGGGCCAGGGGGTGCCGCTGTCCGGTTCGGTGCCCGACCCGGAATTGATGTTCGACGAGGGGCAGCGCCAAGCGGCCGAAAAGGCGTTGGCCTACATGGACCTTCGACCCGGCACCGCGATGCGTGACATCACGGTCGACACCGTCTTCGTCGGTTCGTGCACCAACGGTCGTATCGAGGATCTGCGGGTGACCGCCGACGTGCTGCGCGGACGCAAGGTCGCTGACGGGGTGCGCATGTTGATCGTGCCCGGGTCCATGCGCGTGCGGATGCAGGCCGAATCCGAAGGGCTCGGAGACATCTTCACCGCTGCGGGAGCGGAGTGGCGTCAGGCGGGCTGCTCGATGTGTCTGGGCATGAATCCCGACCAGCTGTCACCAGGTCAACGTTGTGCGTCGACCTCCAACCGGAATTTCGAGGGCAGGCAAGGCAAGGGCGGCCGCACACATCTGGTGTCTCCCGCGGTCGCGGCGGCCACCGCGGTGCGTGGCACGTTGTCCTCGCCCGCAGACCTGACCGACTGATAGGAGCAGATCCCGTGCAGGCTTTCCATTCCCACACCGGCATCGGCGTCCCCCTGCGTCGGTCGAATGTCGACACCGATCAGATCATCCCGGCGGTCTACCTGAAGCGAGTTACACGAACGGGTTTCGAGGACGGCTTGTTCGCCGCCTGGCGCAACGACCCGTCGTTCGTATTGAACCTGCCCCCGTTCGACAAAGGTTCGGTATTGGTCGCCGGCCCCGATTTCGGCACCGGTTCGTCACGCGAACATGCCGTGTGGGCGCTGATGGATTACGGCTTCCGGGTCGTCATCTCGTCCCGCTTCGCCGACATCTTTCGGGGCAATGCGGGCAAGGCCGGGCTTCTGGCGGCCGAAATTCCGCAAGATGATGTGGAAATTTTATGGAAGCTCATCGAGCAGCAGCCAGGCCTGGAAATCACTGTGAATCTTCAAGATCGAACCATCGCCGCAGGAACGGTCATGGTGCCGTTCAGAATTGACGACTATACGGCTTGGCGATTGCTCTCCGGACTCGACGATATAGGTCTTACGCTGCGCAAATGCGATGATATCGCGGCTTATGAATCGCGCAGGCCGGACTGGAAACCGCGGACTCTGCCGGCCGGATAACGGCGCTCGGTAAGCCGAAATCACCGTCACTGGACCCGGTTCTCCGGGGCCCCTTTGGAGGTCAAGGGGGGCAAGAAAGTTCGCTGGCTTCGCCTGAAACTGCGCGTGGCTCTTGGAAATCAATGGGGAATGGGTTTACCGTGTCCTCTAGTCGGTCCAAAGAGGACCACTGGTTTCCGGAGGTTATGCATGAACAAAGCAGAGCTCATCGACGTACTCACGGAGAAAATGGGCTCGGATCGTCGGTCGGCCACCGACGCGGTGGAGAATGTCGTCGACACCATCGTGCGTGCGGTGCACAAGGGTGACAGCGTCACCATTACCGGCTTCGGCGTTTTCGAACAGCGGCGCCGCGCCGCCCGCGTTGCGCGTAATCCGCGCACCGGCGAGACCGTGAAAGTCAAGCCCACGTCCGTGCCGGCCTTCCGGCCCGGCGCTCAGTTCAAAGCCGTTGTCTCTGGCGCACAGCGCCTCCCCGCGGAAGGACCAGCAGTGAAGAGAGGCGCAACGGCGGGAAGTGCCCGCAAGGCGGCCAAGAAGTCGGCCGCCAAGAAGAGTGCCGCCAAGAAGTCACCGGCCAAGAAGGCCGCGACGAAGCGGACGGCAGCCAAGAAGACCGCCGCTAAGAAGTCACCGGCCAAGAAGGCCGCGACGAAGCGGACGGCAGCCAAGAAGACCGCCGCCAAGAAGTCACCGGCCAAGAAGTCGGCGGCGAAGAAGGCACCGGCCAAGAAGTCGGCGGCCAAGAAGTCACCGGCCAAGAAGACCGCAGCCAAGAAGTCGGCCGCCAAGAAGGCACCGGCCAAGCGCGGGCGCAAGTAGTTTCGACCGGACACGCCGTGGGTCTGCGCGACCCACGGCGTGTTCGCGTTTCATGCCCACCAAAACATCTACGGCTCAATCTTTCCGAGCGGGAGTCCGCCGGAATTTGCATTCAACGTGTGGGCGTCATTTCACGGCCAGCGGGCTGCCCATGTGGTCCGCCGCAATCAACCGACCGTTGTGAAGCGACATCACCCAGGTGCTGCCCTTGCGATTGCGCGACTTGTCGGGCCGCACGCCGTCGCGCTCGCACCACCATTCGATAAGGTCCGGAATGACCTTGCCCTGTGTGCAGATCACCGGCGTGCCAGCGGTGTCGGCGATCTCGAGGAAGCGCTGCCGGGCGGCCTTGCGGTTCTCCGCGTAAGCCTCCTCGGTCAGCAGCTCGTCACGCTGGATCGACGTCCCGAGTTCTTGTGCCAGTGGTTCCAACGTCGATACACAGCGCACTCGGTCCGCCGCGAACAGCCGGTCGGCACCGAAGGCGAGCAGCATCCCGACCAGTGACTCCGCCTGCGCCCGACCGTTCTTGTCCAAGGGTCGTTGGCGGTCGTCACCCTTGAACCGGGACTTGCTGCCCGCGGTGGCGTGGCGGACGATCAGCACGGTCTTGGTGTCGGCCGGATACTTCGCGAAGTGGCGCAGCACCTTTCGGTCGTGTCGATAATCGAGCTGTTTGATCGCCGCCGGGACGGGTAGCCACTTGAGCTCGTCGACCTCGTCGTTCGGGCGGAACTCCCCGGCGACCATGCGCGCCGCCCAGTAGCGCACCTTCTTCTTACCGCCCTCGACGGGATAGCTGACCGAACTGAGTCGCCGGCCCAGATGTGCGGTGTACCCGGTCTCTTCGCACACCTCACGGACGGCGGTCACGGGCTCGGTCTCGCCGGGGTCCACCTTGCCCTTGGGCAGCGACCAGTCGTCGTACCGAGGGCGGTGAATCAGGGCGACTTCCGGCGCATCGGGATTTCCGTCGGGCCGCCACAACACCGCCCCGCCGGCCAGGATCGTCTCCGCATCGGAGCCGGTCTCGGATGTCCGCTTCGGCACCTCAACTCCTGCAGATCATTCTGGGCACCCGCGGCCCACGACGACAATGCTGAAAGTTCCTGACGTTGAGGAATTCCGTCATGGTTGCCGGTGGCGTTCCATCAACGAGACCTGGTGGTCGCGGACCGTGTGGCCCTCCTGCGGTGACGCCGTCCACTTACCGTCGACGCCCAACTCCCAGCACCGGGTCGAGGGGTCCATCGCCGATTCGAAGATGTCGTGCAGTTGCGCCTTCAGCCGCGGATCTTTGACTTCGGCCATCACTTCGACGCGCCGGTCCAGATTGCGGTGCATCATGTCGGCGCTGCCGATCCAGAACTCGTCGATCGCGCGGAAGTGAATGATCCGCGAGTGTTCGAGGAACCGGCCGAGGATCGATCGGACGGCGATGTTGTCCGAATATCCAGGGGCATGGGGGCGTAGCGCGCAGATACCCCGGACCACCACCTCGACCCGCACACCGGCCTGCGACGCGCGGTACAGCGCGTCGATGACCTGCTCGTCCACCAACGCGTTGGCTTTCAGCCTGATCCGCCCTTCGGCACCGTCGCGGGTGGCGACTATCTCCCGTTCGATGCGCTCGATGATGCCCCTTCGGACTCCCTGGGGGGCAACAAGAAGGTTGCGATAGGAGTCCTTGCGCGAGTAGCCCGTCAGCGAGTTGAACAGGTCGGTGAGATCCGCGCCGATGTCGGGCGCGGCGGTCAGCAGCCCGATGTCCTCATACAGCCGCGCGGTTTTGGGATTGTAGTTGCCGGTGCCGATGTGGCAGTAGCGCCGGATCAGCGAGCCCTCCCGGCGCACCACCAGACATGTCTTGCAGTGAGTCTTGAGCCCGATGAGCCCGTACACGACGTGCACACCCGCACGCTCGAGTGCGCGTGCCCACTTGATGTTGGCCTGCTCGTCGAACCGGGCCTTGATCTCGACGAGCGCGACGACCTGCTTACCCGCCGCCGCAGCGTCGATGAGCGCGTTGACGATTGGCGAGTCGCCGGAGGTGCGGTACAGGGTCTGCTTGATCGCCAACACGTTCGGGTCCGCCGCGGCCTGTTCGATGAACCGCTGCACGGTGGTGGAGAAGGAATCGTACGGGTGGTGCACCAGCACGTCGCCGTCGCGCAGCGTCGAGAAGATGCTCTTGGGTGTCTCCCGCTCGCCGAACGCCGGCGGGGTGGCCGGTACGAACGGCCGGTCTTTGAGGGCAGGGCGATCGAGATCGTAGATCTGCCACAGCGAGGACAGGTCGAGCAACCCAGGCACCTCGATGACGTCGCCCGGTGCGACGTCGAGTTCGCGCAGCAACAACTCGAGCATGCTCTCGGTCATGTCGTCGGAGACTTCCAACCGGACCGGCGAACCGAACCGACGCCGTGCCAGTTCCCGTTCCAGCGCTTGCAGCAGGTCTTCGTCGCGGTCCTCTTCGACCTCGAAATCGGCGTTGCGCGTAATGCGGAACGCGTGGTGCTCGACGATCTCCAGCCCGGGGAACAGGACATGAAGGAACGCCGCGATCAGTTCCTCCATCGGAAGGAAGCGAACGATGCTGGCATCGCTGTCGCGGGCGGCCAGTTCGACGAACCGTTCAACGTTGTCGGGCACTTTGACTCGGGCGAAGTGCTGCCCACCGTCGTCGGGATGTTTGACGGTGATCGCCAAGTTCAGGCTCAGGCCACTCACGAAAGGGAACGGGTGGGCCGGATCGACGGCGAGCGGCGTCAGCACCGGGAACACCTGCTCGTGGAAGTACGTCGACAACCGTGCGCGTTCGGCCTCGTCGAGTTCGGCCCACGTGACGATAACGATGCCTTCGTCGGCCAGCGCGGGGCGCACCGAATCGAGGAATACGTGCGCGTGCCGGTCGGCGAGGTGCTGGGTTCGCTCGTTGATTCGACGCAACTGTTCACGGGGTGAGAGCCCGTCGGCGGAGCGCACCGACAGCCCCATTTCGTCGCGGCGTTTCAGTCCGGCGACGCGGACCATGTAGAACTCATCGAGATTCGAGGCGAAGATCGCAAGGAACTTCGCCCGTTCCAGCAGCGGCAGCGACGTATCGGCGGCCAATGCCAGTACCCGGGAGTTGAAATCGAGCCAACTCAGCTCGCGGTTCAGGTAGCGGTCTTCGGGCAGCGCGTTCTCGACGGCGGGGGCGGTCGCCGCGGGAGGGGCTTCGGGCGCCGAGTTACCGGAGTCCGACGGCAACGTTCGGATGCTCGGCGGTGGGTCGCCGTCGCTGTCGCGAACCTCGATCCCGGCTTTCGTCATGCCTGCGATGATCCCCTATCCAACGGTCTTCGTGCCAGCGCGCAGTTGAACGGTTCACCTCGAATCGGTGATGGCCGCCGTCGTCGACGCGCCGACGCCGAGCCGGCGCGCCACCAGCAGGTCGTCGGGTGTGTCGATGTCGCAGCGCAGTCCCGGCCACGCACCGGTGAGCTCGAGCGCGCCGGAACGCCGGTGGCGTTGAGCGGAGTCGGCGCCGAATTGCGGGTTCAAGGCGACCCCGAACGCGAACAACGCCGACGTACCGGTGCCGTGCCGGTCGCCGACGAAGCTGCGTGGGTGTTTACGAGACGCGGCAACGGCCGCGGTCAGCTCATGGGCTTGCAATGCGGGCAGATCACCTTGCAACACAGCGACGTTCGGTGTCTCATGACGGACTTCGGCTTCGGCGGCTGCGATCGCGTTGTTCAGCGGGTCGGGGTGGCTGTCGGGGGTCGGGTCGGTGAGCACCCGCGCGCCGAGTCGACCCGCCGCCTCGGCGGCGACTTCGTCCGGTGTGACCACCGTGACCGAGCCGATGGCCGAAACCGCCGACGCGGCGGTGATCGTGTCGATCAGCATCGCCAGTACGACCTTCTCGCGGGTGGTTGCGGAAAAGACGGGGGCCAACCGGGTCTTGGCCGCGGCCAGGCGCTTTACCGCGATCACCAATGCGATCTCGGCATCCGGTGACCCACTCATGTGCGTCATCCTGCCAGCAGTCCGGCGGGGGTTAGGCTGAAGGCGTGGTCGAGGCGGCGGTGATGGGTGCCGGTGCGTGGGGGAGCGCACTGGCGAAGGTCCTTGCCGATGCCGGCAACGAGGTGACGCTGTGGGCACGTCACCAAGAAGTCGCCGACGAGATCAACGACACCCATCGCAACTCCGGATATCTCGGTGACACCGAAATGCCCAAGACCATCAGGGCGACCGGCGATGCGGCCGAGGCGCTCAACGGCGCATGCACGGTGCTGTTCGCGGTGCCCGCCCAGACCCTTCGGGCCAATCTCGAACAGTGGTCGGGGTTGATCGACGACGAAGTCACATTGGTGAGCCTGGCCAAGGGCATCGAACTCGACACGCTCATGCGCATGAGCCAGGTGATCATCCAGGTGACCGGTGCCGACCCGGCACGCGTTGCGGTGGTCTCCGGTCCCAACCTCGCCAGCGAGATCGCCGACGAACAACCGGCGGCCACCGTGGTCGCCTGTAGCGACTCCGGAAGGGCCGTCGCATTGCAACGGGCGCTTTCGACGGCGTACTTCCGGCCGTACACCAATGCCGACGTGATCGGCGCCGAAGTCGGTGGTGCGTGCAAGAACGTCATTGCGCTCGCGTCCGGCATGGCGGCCGGGGTCGGACTGGGGGAGAACACCGCCGCGGCGATCATCACTCGTGGGCTGGCCGAGATCATGCGGTTGGGAATCGCGTTGGGCGCCAAGCCCGCGACCCTCGCAGGCTTGGCCGGGGTCGGTGACCTCGTCGCGACGTGCACATCCGGGCAGTCGCGTAACCGCACGTTCGGGCTGCGCCTGGGCCAGGGCGGCACAATGGAATCGGCGATGCTCGCCACCGGTGGCCACGTCGCCGAAGGCGTCGCGTCGTGCCAATCGGTGCTGGCGCTGGCCGAGAGCTACGACGTCGAGATGCCGCTGACCGACGCCGTATTCCGGGTATGCCACAGGGGTCTGTCGGTCGACGAGGCCGTCGTCCTGTTGCTCGGACGCAGCACCAAACCGGAGTGACCGGTGGACGGTCAGTACGGGGACTCCACTCGCAGCGTCAAATCCATTGCCTCGGAAGCTGTTCCGGGGCAGGCCGTGGCACCGTCACCGGTCCCGGCGTCCACCTTCCACCTGTCATCCGATCCGTCGGACGTCCCGGATTCCTATGGGCGGAGCTCGAATCCGACCTGGCGCCACCTCGAGTTGGCGCTCGCGCAACTGGAGGCCGCCCCGTCCGCGCTGGCCTTCGGATCGGGGATGGCCGCGATCACGTCCGTCCTGAGGGTGCTCGCCAAGCCGGGACATAAGCTCGTCGTGCCCGCCGACGGCTACTATCAAGTCCGCCGGTACGCCTCTGAATACCTTGCCGAGCAAGGAGTTACGGTGGTGCAGGCCGCCACCGAAGAGATGTGTGCGGCATCGGCGGACGCGGACGTCGTACTGGCCGAGAGCCCGGCCAATCCGGGGCTGGATGTAGTGGATCTGCACCGGCTCGCGCTGCAGTGCCGTAGCCGGGGCGCCACGCTCGTCGTCTACAACACCACCGCCACCCCCTTCGGTCAGCAACCGCTTTCGCTGGGCGCCGACGTGGTCGTCGCGAGTGCGACCAAGGCATTGTCGGGCCACAGCGATCTGCTCGCCGGTTATGTCGCGAGCGCGCACACCGACCTGATGGCCGAGGTCGCGCGCGAACGACTCCACTCCGGTGCCATCCTCGGCGCCTTCGAGGCGTGGCTGCTGATGCGCAGCCTGGGCACCGCCGGCCTGCGCTTCGAACGGCAGTGCCACAACGCGGCGGCGCTCGCGGTGGCGCTGCATGCCCACCCCGCCGTGCGCGCCGTGCGCTATCCCGGTCTGCCCGACGATCCGTCGCACCGCATCGCGTGCGCGCAGATGAAACGGTTCGGCGGCCTGATCGCCGTGGAGTTGGCCGACGCTGCGGCTGTGCACAGCCTGGTCGAGCGCAGCGCGCTGCTGATCGCATCGACGAGTTTCGGCGGAATTCACACGTCGGTGGACCGCCGCGCCCGCTGGGGCGACGACGTCAGCGACGGGTTCGCGCGCATCTCGCTGGGGATCGAGGACACCGACGACCTGATCGCCGACATCGAGCAGGCACTGGGCTGACACCGCCACGGGCCATCGCCGGACGACCGGCCGCCGACGCGGGCGGTAGCCTCTCTAGGTTGTGACTGCCCGCCATGAGCCCGGAGCCGCCCGGCCGGCGACATCGGACAGGAGCACCGGACGCGTCCGGGTTGCCGTCGTCTACGGCGGACGCAGCTCCGAGCATGCGATCTCCTGCGTATCCGCAGGCAGCATCCTGCGCAACCTCGATCCGCAGCGGTTCGAAGTCGTCGCCGTCGGCATCACCCCGGAAGGGGCCTGGATGTTGACCGACGCGCAGCCGGACAGCCTTGCGATCACCGACGGCCGACTTCCGGAGGTGACCGCCGCGTCGGGTACGGAATTGGCCCTGGCTGCCGATCCGGGCCGCGGCGGCCAACTGCTGTCGCTGGGCCAGGGGGCGGGGGAGATGCTGGCGGCGGTCGACGTGGTCTTCCCGGTGCTGCACGGTCCGTACGGCGAAGACGGCACGATCCAGGGGCTGCTCGAGTTGGCGGGGGTGCCCTATGTCGGGGCGGGTGTCCTGGCCAGTGCGGTGGGCATGGACAAGGAGTTCACCAAGAAGCTGCTGGGTGCCGCGGGCCTGCCGATCGGCGATCACGAGGTGCTGCGGCCCCGCCAGGACACCTTGGCTTTCGAGGCTCGCGAGCGGCTCGGCCTGCCCGTCTTCGTCAAGCCGGCGCGCGGGGGGTCGTCGATCGGCGTCAGCCGGGTCACGGCGTGGGATCAGCTGCCGTCGGCGATCGAACAGGCCCGCCGTCACGATCCGAAGGTGATCGTCGAAGCCGCGGTGCCGGGGCGCGAACTGGAATGCGGCGTGCTCGAATTCCCCGACGGCCGAATCGAGGCCAGCGCGCTCGGCGAGATCCGGGTCGCAGGCGTACGCGGCCGCGAGGACGGCTTCTACGACTTCGCGACGAAATACCTCGAGGACGCCGCCGAACTGGACGTCCCCGCCAAAGTCGACGACGACGTTGCGGAGGCGGTGCGACGGCTCTCGATTCAGGCCTTCAACGCGATCGATTGTCAGGGGTTGGCCCGCGTCGACTTCTTCCTCACCGATGACGGGCCGGTGATCAACGAGCTCAACACCATGCCGGGGTTCACCACCATCTCGATGTACCCGCGGATGTGGGCCGCCAGCGGCGTCGACTACCCGACCCTGCTGGCCACGATGGTCGAAACCGCACTTAAACGCGGCACCGGTCTGCGCTGACGGTGCTACCTGCGGCCCAGCGCAGGATCAACGCACCGGCGCAGGAGCGACGGGCTTGGCCGGAAGTGACTCGGCGATGACCGTGGACAGCAGCTGGATCGGTGTCGGACCGGAGCCCTGCGGCAGCGTCAGGGCGACGTACACGCCGCGGTCGACGGCGTACCACGTGCTGCGCGCCTGTTCGGCGCCCGCGTCATCGACGCCGGCCTCAGCCACCCGGAACCACTGCACGTCGTCTACCACCTGCACCGGCGCACCGACGACGAATTCCGTGGGCCGTTCCACCCCGCAGCGCAGCACGATCGGTTCGCCCTGACCCTCGGCCGGCCACGCCGCCGCACCTGCAGGTGCGGGATCGGCCAGCGGTGCGCGGGTGTGATCGTCGAGCTCGTCCGGCAGTTGGGCGATCAGGTCGGCGCATTCGGCGCTCGTGGCGTGTGGGGCGGGCACCGGCACCAACGGCACCGCCTGTTGCTCGTCGGGATTCTGGCGCAGCGCGGCGATCACCAGAATCACCACAACCGCCGCCACCGCCACCACCAGCGCGGCGATCAGCAGCGCCCGCGGCGGCCCGTCACCGGTCTGCGAAGCCACGGTCCAACTCTAGAGAGGCGCCCCGTTGGCGATCGGACAGGTCAGCGTGCGGGTGATACCGGTCACCTGTTGAACATTGGGAACCACGGTGGCTTTCAGATCGGCCAAGGTGTCGGCGCCCACGCGCACGACCACGTCGTACGGTCCCGTCACGGACTCCGCGGACACCACCCCGGGAAGCGCGGCGAGTTGTTTGGCGACGACCTCGGCGCGGCCCACCTCGGTCTGAATCAGCATGAAAGCCTCGACCACCCGCTGTTCCTCCACATCGCTGCATAGACTCCACGCCGCAGGCGCTTAACGTACCGCAGGTGCGGCCGGTGTTCAGACCGCACGAAACGGATGAGGTGCGGCCGCGACGGGAGGTGACATGGCGTACGACGCCGAAACCCTGGCGCAAGTGGGCGAGTTCGCCGTGATCCGGCGCTTGGTGGCCGGGCGCCGCCAGCCGGACGCCGTCGCGCTGGGGCCCGGTGACGACGCCGCGGTGCTGTTTGCACCCGACGGTAAGGCCGTCGTGAGCACCGACATGCTGGTGGCCGAGCGTCACTTTCGGCTGGACTGGTCGACGCCGTATGACGTGGGGCGCAAGGCGATTGCGCAGAACGCCGCCGACATCGAGGCGATGGGCGCACGCGCGACCGGTTTTGTCGTCGCGTTCGGAGCACCATCGGATACGCCGGCAGACCAGGCTCTGCAACTCGCCGACGGCATGTGGCGCGAGGCCGAGTCGATGGGCGCGGGCATCGTCGGCGGCGACCTGGTCAGCGCGCCGCAATGGGTGATCTCGGTGACGGCACTCGGTGACCTCGACGGCCGTGAGCCGGTGCGCCGCAGCGGGGCACGGCCCGGCGACGTGGTGGCGATCGTTGGTGACATCGGTCGTTCAGCTGCCGGATTCGAATTGTGGCGCAACGGTGTCCAGCGATTCGACGAACTACGTCGGTGCCATGTGGCGCCGCGGCCGCCGTACGGACAGGGCCGCGTCGCCGCCGAAAGCGGCGCCACCGCGATGACCGACGTATCCGACGGGCTGCTGGCCGACCTGGGCCACATCGCCGAGGCGTCCGGCGTCAGCATCGACCTGTCCACCACGGCATTGACCGCGGACCGCGACGTGCTCGCAGGCGCGGCCGAAGCGGTCGGCACCGACGCGTGGGCGTGGATCCTCGGCGGTGGCGAGGACCATGCGCTGGTGGCGACGTTTCCGGGGACGCTGCCGTCCGGGTGGAGGGAGATCGGTCGCGTGCAGGAGGGTCCGGAGCGGGTGTCGGTCGACGGCGCGGCCTGGCAGGGGAATGCCGGGTGGCAGTCGTTCGACTAGTTAGGGTGTCGACTCGTGACCGTGTACGCCATCGCCCAGCTGAGGTTCACGGACCGTGCGGCCTATGACCGCTACCAAGCCCGTTTCCTTGAGGTCTTCAACCGGTACTCGGGGACGCTGCTCGCGGCCGACGAGTCGCCGCAGATTCTGGAGGGCGAGTCGGACCGCGAGAAGGTCGTGTTGATGTCGTTTCCCGATGAGCCTTCGTTTCGGGACTGGGCGAACTCGCCCGAGTATCAAGAGATCTCGAAGGACCGCCGGGCCGGCGCTGATTCGGTGGTGTTGCTGATCGAGGGCTTGGTATGACGGCGCGGCCGCTGCCCGAGCTCGTCGAGCAGGGCTGGGCCACGGCGCTGGAACCGGTCGCGGGTCAGGTCGCACAGATGGGCGAGTTTCTCCGCGCCGAACTGGCCGCCGGAAACGGATATCTGCCCGCAGGTCAGAACGTGTTGCGCGCGTTCACCTTTCCGATGGACAGGGTGCGGGTACTGATCGTCGGACAGGACCCTTACCCGACGCCCGGTCACGCCGTCGGCCTCAGTTTCTCGGTGGCGCCCGACGTGCGGCCGCTGCCGCGCAGCCTGGAGAACATCTTCAAGGAGTATGGAAGCGACCTCGGCCACCCCGCCCCGTCCACCGGTGACCTGACGCCGTGGGCCGAACGCGGGGTGATGCTGCTCAACAGGGTGCTCACCGTTCGACCGGGCACGCCTGCGTCGCACCGCGGCAAGGGTTGGGAAGCGGTGACCGAGTGCGCGATTCGTGCGCTGGTCGCGCGCGGGCAGCCGTTGGTCGCGGTGCTGTGGGGTCGCGACGCCTCGACGCTGAAACCGATGCTGGACGGCGCCGACTGCGTGGCGATCGAGTCTCCGCACCCGTCGCCGCTGTCGGCGTCGCGCGGCTTCTTCGGCTCGCGACCGTTCAGCCGCGCGAACGAACTGCTCGAGAAGATGGGCGCCGAGCCGATCGACTGGCGGCTTCCCTAGGGCTATCCGACGCCCGGAATCGGCGGCGGCGAGGGAATCGGCGGAGGTGACGGAATCGCCGGCGGCGACGGGACGTCGGGCACCGGAACCTCGACGGTGCCCCCGTCAGTGCCCTCGCCCTCGGTGGTGGTCGGCAGTTCCGGCGACGGTGCGGTGGTCTCCGGCGCGCTCGTCTCCACCGTCACTTCCACCGACGTGGTGGGCGATGTCGTCGACGTAGTGGTGGTCTCGTCGCCGGCGGAATCACCGCCGGCGCACGCGGTCAACAACGCCAGCGCACATCCGGACGCCAGCGCGGTCAGGGCGGATTTTGCAGCTGCACGAGAGGTCATGCAGCACGACTACCCGGTCGCCGGTGGCGGCAATCGCGGCGTGTCAGCCGCGCGAGACCTTTCCGGCCTTGATGCACGACGTGCACACGTTCATGCGCTGCTTGTTGCCGCCGGGGCGGGCGGCGCGCACGGTCTGGATGTTGGGATCCCAGCGACGGCTGGTCCGGCGATGGGAGTGCGAGACCGACTTACCGAAGCCGGGTCCCTTCCCGCAGATATCGCACACGGCAGCCATATGCAGAACTCCTCAGATCAGTACGTGGGGTCCGGGTCGCGGCACCGCGACCTGCGCGGCTCGACCCGACAACCTGACCAGGATACCGGCAGCCGCAGCGAACGCCAAAATGCCGTCCCGCGCTGCGTGCGAGCCTGGCCAAGCTTACCGACCGGCGAGAACGTCGTGCCGGGGCTGTCAGGTCCAATCGCTAGGCTGACCGGCACGGCGGGGTGCGTGGAGCGTCACATTTCTGCGGAGGTTAAGCATGTCGGCTCGACTGCTCGATGCCTCGATGCTGCAGAAGTGGTCGCATACCGCGGTCGGTGACCTCATCACCCATACCGACGAGATCAACCGGCTCAACGTGTTCCCGGTCGCCGACGCCGACACCGGCACGAACATGCTGTTCACCATGCGTTCGGCGTGGGCGCAAGCCGAGGCGCTGGCCGGCGCCGACGACGTCGCCGAGGTCGCGGCGGCGCTGGCACGCGGCGCCATCCACGGGGCGCGGGGCAACTCGGGCGTGATCCTGTCCCAGATTCTGCGCGCGCTGGCGGAGGTCACCGCGGAAGCGTCGGCCGATCTGCACGGTGGTCTCGACCGGGTGGACGGGCCGTTGTTCGCCGCGGCGCTGCACCACGCCGTGGTGTTGGTGATCCGGGCGATGGGGGAGGCCGTGCCGGGCACCATCGTCACCGTGCTCCAGGCCGCGGCCGAGGCCGCCGAGCAGGCCTCGACCGACGGCGCCGAGCTGCCCGAGGTCGTGTGCAGGGCCGCAGACGCGGCAGCGCAGTCGCTGGAGAAGACCACCGGCCAACTCGACGTGCTGGCCCGCGCGGGCGTGGTGGACGCCGGAGGGCGCGGTCTGCTGGTCCTGCTGGACGCGATGAGCACCACGCTGACCGGCAGTGCTCCGCGCAGGACGGAGTACATTCCGGCGCCGCCACCGCACACCGACAACGGTGCCAACCGCGCCGTCGCGGCTCCGCAGTTCGAGGTGATGTACCTGCTCAGCGGATGCGATCCGGCAGGGGTGGAGAAACTGCGCAACGACCTCGACGGGCTGGGCGACTCGGTCGCGATCGCCGCCCCGTCGGACGGCAGCGGCCATTACTCGGTGCATGTGCACGCCGACGACGCCGGCGCCGCCGTCGAGGCCGGGCTCGCGGTGGGCGCGACCAGCCGCATCCAGATCACCGCTCTCAGCGGCACCCGCGATGCCCGCCCGGTGAGGGCGTGGTCGCATGGACGGACGGTGCTCGCCGTCGTCGACGGGACGGGCGCCGAGGAGTTGTTCGCGGCCGAGGGCGCCCACGTGCTGCGGCTCGAGGGCGACGCGCCGGTCAGCGCCAAACAGCTGCTGCACGCACTGGTCAACGCCGACGCGGGCCAGGCGATGATCCTGCCGAACGGATACGTCGCGGCCGAGGAACTGGTCGCCGGGTGCACGGCCGCGATGGGCTGGGGCCTCGACGTGGTGCCGGTACCCACGGCGTCCATGGTTCAAGGGCTGGCGGCGCTGGCGGTCCACGACGACGCGCGCCAGGCCGTCGACGACGGATACACCATGGCCAGGGCCGCCGCGGGCGCCCGGCACGGATCGGTGCGGATCGCCACCGAGGAAGCGCACACCTGGGCGGGGATGTGCAAGCCGGGTGACGGTCTCGGCATCTCCGGCGAAGAAGTGCTGATCGTCGGCGACCACCTGGCCGCGGCGGGAGCGGGACTGATCGACCTGCTGCTGGCCGCCGGCGGTGAACTCGTCACGGTCCTCACCGGCGCCGGGGTCGACGAGGATGTCGCCGGCGCGCTCTCCGAGCACGTGCACGACCGGCACCCGGGCGTCGAACTGGTGACCTACCACACCGGCCACCGCGGCGACGCCTTGCTGATCGGGGTGGAGTAGCCGTGGCGACGCTGTCCGACCGTCTCGACTTCGTGCTCGGCAAGAAGGCCGCGGACCCGCTCGCCGAGCACTTCGGCATCCACACGGTCAACGATCTGGTGCGCCACTATCCCCGCAAGTACAGCGACGAGATGACGACGGCCGGCGACGGCGAGGAGCTCGAGGAGGGCGTCCACGTCACGTTCGTCGACGTCATCACCAAAGCCGAGCTGAGGCGGACGAACCGGCAACCCCAGCGCGAGTATCTCGTCGTCACCCTCGGACACCGGAAGCCGAAGGTGACCGCGACGTTCTTCAACGTCAAGTACCTCAAGAAGCAGCTGGTCGAGGGTGCGAAGGTGATGCTGTCGGGGGAGGTCGGCTACTTCAAGGGCGTCATGCAGCTGACCCATCCGGCATTCCTGGTGTTACACGAGACCGGCGGCGTGCGAGGATCCAAGTCTCTCAAGGCGATCGCCGAGGCCTCGGGGGCCACCGGTGAGGACCTGCTGGCCGCCTTCGAACGCGACTTCTTCCCGATCTACCCCGCCAACAAGAAGGTGCAGACCTGGGAGATCTACGCCTGCGTGCGTCAGGTGCTCGACGTGCTGGACCCGATCACCGAACCGCTGCCGAAAGCCTTTCTGCGGCAACACGGTCTGATCACCGAAGACCAGGCGCTCCGCGCGATCCACACCGCAGAGAGATCGGCCGAACGCGACGCCGCGGTCGCGCGACTGACGTATGACGAGGCCATCGGCCTCCAATGGGCATTGGTCAACCGACGCCACGGTGAGCTGAGTGAGTCGGGTCCGGTCGCGCAGCGTCGCGACGACGGGCTCGTCGCCGCCATGTGCGAACAGTTGCCGTTCGAATTGACCGACGGCCAGAAGGAAGTGCTCGACGTCGTCTCGGCCGAGCTGGAGAGCACCCGACCGATGAACCGCATGCTGCAGGGTGAGGTCGGTTCGGGCAAGACGATCGTCTCGGTGCTCGCGATGTTGCAGATGGTCGACGCCGGCTACCAGTGCGCGCTGCTCGCACCCACGGAAGTCCTTGCCGCACAACACGCTCGCTCGATCCGCGCCGTCCTCGGCCCGCTGGCCATGGCGGGCCAACTCGGTGGCATGGACGGTGCCACCCGCATCGCGCTGTTGACCGGATCGATGACGGCGCAACAGAAACGCGCGGTACGCGACGAGGTCGCCAGCGGTGAGGCGGGCATCGTCATCGGCACCCACGCCCTATTGCAGGACGCCGTCGAGTTCCACCGCCTCGGCATGGTGGTCGTCGACGAGCAGCACCGGTTCGGCGTGGAGCAACGGGATCGGTTGCGCGGCAAGGCCCCTGCGGGTATCACGCCGCATCTGCTGGTGATGACGGCCACGCCGATACCGCGCACCGTCGCGCTGACTCATTACGGTGACCTGGAGACCTCGACATTGCGCGAGCTGCCGCGGGGCAGACAACCGATCACGACAAACACCGTCTTTCTCAGCCAGCACCCACGCTGGCTGGACCGTGTGTGGCAGCGCATCACCGAAGAGGTGAGCCAGGGGAGGCAGGCGTACGTGGTGGCCTCGCGGATCGACGAGAACGACAAGTCGGCCAAGGACAAGGAGGGCGGTCCGCCGCCGATCACGGTGGTCGAGTTGTTCGCGCGGCTGAGCCGAGGCCCGCTCGCCGGACTGCGGCTCGGGCTCATGCACGGCAGGCTGCCCGCCGACGAGAAGGACGCCGTGATGGCCGCGTTCCGCGCGGGCGAGATCGACGTGCTGGTGTGCACGACGGTCATCGAAGTCGGCGTCGACGTGCCGAATGCGACGGTGATGGTGGTGATGGACGCCGACCGGTTCGGCATCAGCCAGCTGCACCAGTTGCGCGGGCGCATCGGGCGCGGACAGCATCCGAGCCTGTGCCTGCTCGTCACCAAACTCCCGCAGGGGTCCAAGGCCGGCGCCCGGCTGACCGCCGTCGCATCCACATTGGACGGGTTCAAGCTCGCCGACCTCGACCTCTACGAGCGGCAGGAGGGAGATGTGTTGGGGTTCAACCAATCCGGCCGCGCGATCACGCTCCGGTTCCTATCGCTGCAGGAGCACCTCGACATCATCGTGACGGCCCGCGAGTTCTGCGCACGGCTGTACGAAAATGATCCGGACCACCCGGGTATGGCGGCGCTGGCCGCCCCGTTCGTCAACACCGACCGCGTCGAATTCCTGGACAAGGCATGAAGCGCAGGCATCTGCTGTGGCTGACCGCGATCGTCGCGCTGGCGGTGATCGTCGCCGCGCAGGCGGTCAACTCGGCGGGGGACCGGGCGCAGTTCATCGCACGCGCCGACGTCCCGACCGTCGCGCCGGGCGCCGACGTTCTCGCGGGTGTTCCCGTCATACCGTTGCGGATCCGCGGATACGACTACCGCAGAGCGGCTTTCGGGGACAGCTGGACCGACGACAACTCTGCTCCGGGCGGACACAACGGGTGCGACACCCGCAACGACATCCTCAATCGCGACCTCGACGACAAGACGTTCGTGTCGATCAAGCGCTGCCCCGACGCCGTCGCCACGGGCACACTGCACGACCCGTACACCAACGCCGTCGTCGCCTTCACCCGCGGCGAGAAGACCGGCGCTGCGGTGCAAATCGACCACATCGTCCCGTTGGCGCTTGCCTGGGACCTCGGGGCGCGCAACTGGCCTGAAGACCTGCGCGTCCGGTTTGCCAACGATCCGGCGAATCTCATCGCGGTGGCCGGAAACGCCAACCAGGAAAAGGGTGACCAGGAGCCCGCGACGTGGATGCCGCCCAATGCGGCGTTTCACTGCCAGTACTCGATGCAGTTCATCGCGGTGCTGCGCGGATACCGGCTGCCGATCGACGCGCCGTCGGCCACCGCGCTGCGCGACGCCGCCGCCACCTGCCCGACGGGTTGAGTCCTCTAAAGGCCTACGTGCCGGTGTAGGTTTCCGGGTCCGGGCGGAACCGCTTGCCCTCGTCGAGCCCGTTGAGCGAGCCCATTTCGTCGTCGGTGAGCTCGAAGTCGAACACCTCGAGGTTCGAGGTGATCCGCTCCGCCTTCGACGACCGGGCGATGACCGCGTTGCCCAGCTGAATGCTCCACCGGATCAACACCTGCGCGGGCGTCTTGCCGTGCGCCTGCGCCACCGACGTGACCGCCTCGTTCTCGAGCAGCTGCCCGACGCCCAGCGGTCCGTACGCCTGGGTGGCGATGCCGTAACCGGCATTGACCTCACGCAGCTCCGCCTGGTTCAGCAACGGGTGCAGCTCGATCTGGTTGACCGCGGGGGTGAAGAACGACAGGTCGATGACGTCCGACAGGTGCTCGGCGTGGAAGTTGGCCACCCCGATCGACTTGGTGTCGCCCACCTCCTTGCGCTTCATCAACCCGCCCCAGCTGTCGACGTACTTGCCGTGCTCACCGGCGGGCCAGTGGATCAGGTACAGGTCGACGTAGTCGAGGCCGAGCCTGTCGAGGCTGGCCTTGAGCGCGTCCTGCGACGACTGGAAGCCCAGATCGGGAGTGGCGAGCTTGGTGGTGACGAAGATCTCGTCGCGCGGAACACCGGACGACTTGATGGCCCGTCCGACCGCTTCTTCGTTGCCGTAGGCCGCGGCGGTGTCGATCAGCCGGTACCCGGCGGACAACGCCGCCAGCACCGCCTGCTCGGTCTCGGACTCCGACAGCTCGCCGACCCCGAGACCGAATACCGGCATCGTGTGGTCGTCGTTGAGCGTGACGGTCGGAACCGCAGCCGCATTGCCCGGCGATTCGGTCATTTCACCTACCCCGTGAATTCGAATGTTCGCGGATCGGGGCCCAACCGAGTGCCGTCGCCGAGCGTCGAGACGGACGCCATGTCCTGTTCGCTCAACTCGAAATCGAACACGTCGAAGTTGCTCACGATTCTCTCGGGGGTCACCGACTTCGGGATGACTATATTGCCGAGCTGCATATGCCACCTAATCAACACCTGGGCCGGTGTCTTGCCGTGCGCATCGGCGACCGAGACCACGGTGTCGTTGGACAGCAGTGAACCCTGACCGAGCGGACTCCAGGCCTCGGTGGCGATGCCCATCTGGGCATGCACCTCGCGCAGCTCCTCCTGCTGCAGCAGCGGATGCAGTTCGATCTGGTTGACCGCGGGCACGATGCCGGTGGCGTCGACGAGTTCCCGCAGGTGTTCGGGCTCGAAGTTGCTCACCCCGATCGACCGGATGCGGCCCTGCTCACGCAGGTGGGCGAAGGCCTTGAAGGTGTCGACGAACGTGCCCTTGGCCGGCAAGGGCCAGTGGATGAGGTAGAGATCGAGGTAGTCGAGCCCCAGCCGGTGCATGCTCTTGTCGAAGGCACTCAGCGTGCTGTCGTAACCCTGCTCGGAGTTCCACAGCTTGGTGGTGACATACACCTGATCGCGCGGCAGGCCCGACTTCTCGAGCGCCTGGCCGACCTCGCGTTCGTTCTGGTACGCGGCGGCGGTGTCGATGTGGCGATAGCCCGCCTCGAGCGCGGTCGCGACCGCGCGTTCGGTGTCCTCCGGAGGGGTCTGCCAGACTCCGAGTCCAACCTGCGGTATCGAATTACCGTCGTTCAACGTGATCGAGGGAGATGCCATGACCCAGAGTCTGCCAGCTGATGACCAGTGGCGGCCGAACCGTAAGGAGACGCTGATCAACGCCGCGGCGGGCGTCACCCTTCGCGCGCTGCCGCGCATCCCGGAGGCCGTCAAGCGCCTCATGCTCGGACGTCGCACCGTCAGCGTCGACGGCAACACGCTGGACACGACGCTGCAGTTGATGCTCGCCGGACAAAAGCTCACGGGCATCGACGGTCTGGTCAACGCTGACGGCGTCGCCGCAGCCCGCGGACAACTCGAAACGCTGGCTGCGGGTTTCAAGCAGAACATCCCCGTCGCGTCGGTGACCGATCTCTCGATCCCGGGACCCGCAGGAGACATCCGCGCGCGCCATTACCGGCCCGTCGACGATGAGGGCGCCCTACTGGTCTTCTTCCACGGCGGTGGACAGGTCATCGGCAGCATCGACTCCCACGACGACCTGTGCCGCGAGATCTGCCACCGGGGACAGATGCACGTGCTGTCGGTCGACTACCGCCTGGCCCCCGAACATCCCGCGCCTGCGGGCACCGACGACGCCCACGCCGCGTTCCGATGGGCGTGCGAGCACGCTGCAGAACTGGGCGCCGACCCCGAGCGCGTCGCCGTCGGGGGTGACAGCGCCGGCGGCAACCAGGCCACGCTCGTCGCGCACCGCGCCCGCGGCGAGGGGCCGCAGCCGGCCCTGCAGTTCCTGCTGTACCCGGTCGTCAACTACCGCGACACGACCAGGTCGCAGGCGCTGTTCTCCGAGGGCTACTTCCTCACCCGCGACGACATCGACTGGTTCCGCGACAAATACCTGCGCGGTGGAGTCGATTCCGGTGACCCACGGGTCTCACCGCTTCTGGCCGACGATCTGTCCGGGCTGGCGCCGACGCTGATCGTCACCGCCGGTTTCGACCCGCTGCGCGACGAAGGCAGGCAGTACGCCGAGGCCCTGCGGGCCGCCGGCGTCCGCGTCGACCACCGGGAGTTCGGATCGCTGATCCACGGCTTTGCGAACTTCTTCCCGTTCGGCGGTGACAGCGCCACCGCGATGGCCGAGGTGATCTCGGCGCTGCGGGCGCATCTGGCCCGCGGCTGATCGGGCGGCGAAATCGCGCCGGTACTCTTACCTGCGTGGCCACGAAACGCAAGAAGACCCCGACCTACGACCTGAAGGCGGCTGACCGCAAGCGGAACCGGGCTGTGCAGATCGGCCTGACCGCCATCGTCGTGATCTTCGCCGTCGCGTTGGTGCTCTACATCGTGATGACCAAAGAGGACAAACCCGGTGAGGGCGAGACCAGGGCGGTCCGCGTGGCGTCGAGCAACGTGATCACCCAGGAGGGCACGTCCGAGCCCAAAGCGGTGGTGTCGCTCTACGAGGACTTCCTGTGCCCGGCGTGCGGCAACTTCGAGAAGCAGTTCGGCCCGACCATCAACCGGCTGATCGACAGCGGTGCTGCGGCCGTGGACTACAACATGGTGTCCATCCTCGACCGGGCGGGCCAGGGTTACTCCACCCGCGCGGCCAACGCCGGCTACTGCGTGGCCGACGCCGACACCGAAGCCTTCCGGCGTTTCCACGCCGCGCTGTTCGCACAACAGCCGCCCGAGGGGGTGGGCCCCTTCCCCGACAACGCCCGGCTGATCGAGATCGCTCGGCAGGCTGGGGTGACCGGCGAGGTGCCGGCCTGCATCAACGGTGGACGCTACAACGACATGGTCAAGGGTTTGGCCAAGGCGAGCGGGGTCAACTCGACACCGACCATCCGGATCAACGGTGAGGACTATTCGCCGTCGACGCCCGACGCGCTGATCGCCGAGATCGAGAAGATCGTCGGCGAGGTGCCCGCACTGGACGCCGGTGCGCCGCCGCCCAACGCCGATCCGACCCAGCCGGCGAGGCCGTGACGCTCGCCGCGCCCGGAGCCGTCCAGCCGTCCGAACCCATGGCCCATGAGCCGACGGGTCCGCCGGTGGGTCGCCCGAGCGCGGTGTGGATCCTCATCGCGGGTGTGCTGGGGCTGGCCGCCGCGGTCGCGCTGACCGTCGAGAAGGTCGAGCTCCTGATCGATCCGGAGTACATCCCGTCGTGCAGCTTCAATCCGGTGCTGTCCTGCGGTTCGGTGATGATCACACCGCAGGCGTCTGCGTTCGGCTTCCCGAACTCGTTGATCGGCATCATCTCGTTCACGATCGTGGTGGTGACCGGTGTGCTCGCGCTCGCGAGGGTCGCGTTGCCGCGCTGGTACTGGGCCGGTCTGGCCGCGGGAACGCTGCTGGGCGCTGCGTTCGTGCACTGGCTCATCTACCAGAGCCTCTACCGCATCGGCGCGCTGTGCCCGTACTGCATGGTGGTGTGGGCGGTCACGATCCCGCTGTTGGTGGTCGTTGCGGCCGTCGCTCTGCAGCCCCAACACGGGAACACCGTCACGCGGGTGCTGCACACCTGGCGGTGGTCTCTGGTCACGCTGTGGTTCACCGGCCTGCTCCTGCTGATCCTCGTGCGCTTCTGGAGCTACTGGTCCACGTTGGTCTGATCCGCCCGGAGGATAAAGTACGTGCGTGATCGCCCATGATCTCTAAAGTGCTGGTCGCCAATCGTGGCGAAATCGCGATCCGTGCTTTCCGGGCCGCCTACGAGATGGGGATCGACACCGTCGCGGTGTATCCCCATGAGGATCGCAACAGCATTCACCGGCTGAAGGCCGACGAGTCCTACCAGATCGGCGAGACCGGCCATCCCGTGCGCGCGTACCTGTCGGTCGAGGAGATCATCCGGGTCGCCAAGCATGCCGGAGCCGACGCGATTTATCCGGGATACGGCTTCCTGTCGGAAAATCCGGCGCTGGCGGCGGCCTGCGCGGAGGCCGGCATCACGTTCGTCGGGCCCAGCGCCGAGGTGCTCGAGCTGACGGGCAACAAGTCGCGGGCG
Organism: Mycolicibacterium flavescens; assembly: GCA_900637135.1. Classification (NCBI taxonomy): domain Bacteria; kingdom Bacillati; phylum Actinomycetota; class Actinomycetes; order Mycobacteriales; family Mycobacteriaceae; genus Mycobacterium; species Mycolicibacterium flavescens. The sequence continues at coordinate 3,492,780 of LR134353.1, read as the reverse complement.
ATCGAGGCGGCCCGCTCGGCGGGCCTGCCGGTGCTCAACTCGTCGGCCCCGTCGGCGTCGGCCGAGGAGTTGATGGCCGCCGCGGAGCGCCTGGAGTTCCCGTTGTTCGTCAAAGCCGTGTCCGGCGGCGGCGGCCGGGGCATGCGGCGGGTCACCGAAATCGACGCGCTGGCCGACGCGATCGATGCCGCGTCGCGCGAGGCCGAGTCGGCGTTCGGCGACCCGACGCTGTATCTCGAACAGGCCGTGCTCAATCCCCGCCACATCGAGGTGCAGATCCTGGCCGACACCCACGGCAACGTGATGCACCTGTTCGAACGGGACTGCAGCGTGCAGCGCAGGCACCAGAAGGTCGTCGAGCTCGCACCCGCGCCGAATCTGTCCGACGAACTGCGGCAACGGATTTGCGACGACGCGGTCGCGTTCGCCCGGCAGATCGGCTACACGTTCGCCGGCACCGTCGAGTTCCTGCTCGACGAGCGCGGCCATTACGTGTTCATCGAGTGCAATCCGCGCATCCAGGTCGAGCACACGGTCACCGAGGAGATCACCGATGTCGACCTGGTGTCCAGCCAGTTGCGCATCGCCGACGGCGAGACCCTCGACAGCCTCGGCTTGAGCCAGGAGGCGCTGTCGGCCCCGCGCGGTTTCGCGCTGCAGTGCCGGATCACCACCGAGGACCCCGCCAACGGATTCCGTCCCGACACCGGCCGCGTCACCGGATACCGCACCCCTGGCGGCGCGGGCATCCGGTTGGACGGCGGCACCCATCTCGGTGCGGAGATCAGCGCGCATTTCGACTCGATGCTGGTGAAGCTGACGTGCCGGGGGCGCGACTTCGGCGCCGCGGTGGCGCGGGCGCGCCGCGCGCTGGCCGAGTTCCGCATCCGCGGAGTGTCGACGAATATCCCGTTCCTGCAAGCGGTCGTCAACGATCCGGATTTCCGGGCCGGCCGCATCAGCACGTCGTTCATCGACGAGCGTCCGTATCTGCTGACCGCCAGAACACCTGCCGACCGCGGCACCAAGATCCTCAACTACTTGGCCGACGTGACGGTCAACCAGCCACACGGCCCGCGAACCGCATCGGTGTACCCGCAGGACAAGCTGCCCGACATCGACCTGGAAGCGCCGCCGCCCGACGGCAGCAAGCAACGGCTGACCGAACTCGGCCCCGAGGGGTTCGCGCGCTGGCTGCGCGACTCCAAACCCTTGGCCGTCACCGATACGACGTTCCGTGATGCCCATCAGTCGCTGCTGGCCACCCGGGTGCGCACCACGGGGCTGTCGATGGTGGCGCCCTACGTCGCGCGCATGACGCCGCAGTTGCTCTCGCTCGAATGCTGGGGTGGGGCGACTTACGATGTGGCGCTTCGGTTCTTGAAGGAAGACCCGTGGGAGCGGCTGGCCGCGCTGCGCGAAGCGGTCCCCAACATCTGCCTGCAGATGCTGCTGCGCGGCCGTAACACCGTCGGTTACACCCCGTACCCGGAGACCGTCACCCACGCGTTCGTCGCCGAGGCCACGGCCACGGGCATCGACATCTACCGCATCTTCGACGCGCTCAACAACGTCGATTCCATGCGTCCGGCCATCGACGCGGTCCGCGAAACCGGCACGGCGGTGGCCGAAGTCGCGATGAGCTACACCGGCGACCTGTCCGACCCCGGGGAGAACCTCTACACGCTGGACTACTACCTGAAGCTCGCCGAGCAGATCGTCGACGCGGGTGCCCATGTGCTGGCGATCAAGGACATGGCCGGGCTCCTGCGGCCTCCCGCCGCGCACACGTTGATCAGCGCGCTGCGCACCCGGTTCGATCTGCCCGTGCACGTGCACACCCACGACACCCCGGGCGGCCAGTTGGCGACGTACCTGGCGGCGTGGCAAGCTGGAGCCAGCGCCGTCGACGGTGCGGCGGCACCCCTGGCAGGCACCACCAGTCAACCGGCGTTGAGCTCGATCGTGGCCGCGGCCGCACACACCGAGTACGACACCGGGCTGTCGTTGGAGGCGGTGTGCGACCTCGAACCGTACTGGGAAGCGCTGCGAAGGGTGTACGCGCCGTTCGAAAGTGGTTTACCGGCGCCGACGGGGCGCGTGTATCACCATGAGATCCCCGGCGGTCAGCTGTCGAACCTGCGTCAGCAGGCCATCGCGCTCGGGTTCGGCGACCGCTTCGAGGAGATCGAGGCCAACTACGCCGCAGCCGATCGGGTGCTCGGCCGGCTGGTGAAGGTGACGCCGTCGTCGAAGGTGGTGGGTGACCTCGCGCTCGCGCTGCTGGGTGCAGGCATCAGCGCAGACGAATTCGCCTCGGACCCATCGCGATTCGACATTCCCGATTCGGTGATCGGATTCTTTCGCGGCGAACTCGGCGACCCGCCAGGCGGATGGCCCGAACCGCTGCGCACCAAGGCGCTTGCCGGCCGGGCGCCGGCCAAGGCGCAGGAGGAACTGAGCGAGGAGGACGAAGCGGTGCTCGCCCAGGCGGGCCCGAAGCGCCAGGCCGCGCTGAACCGGCTGCTGTTTCCCGGGCCGACAAAGGAACTCGAGGCCCACCGCGAGCAGTACGGGGACACGTCGAGCCTGTCGGCGAACCAGTTCTTCTACGGGTTGCGCAGCGACGAGGAGCATCGCGTCCGGTTGGAGCGGGGCGTCGAACTGCTGATCGGGCTCGAGGCGATCTCCGATCCCGACGAACGCGGCATGCGCACCGTGATGTGCATCCTCAACGGCCAACTGCGGCCAGTCCTGGTGCGTGACCGCAACGTCGCCAGCGACATCCCCACCGCGGAGAAGGCCGACAAGTCCAATCCCGACCACATCGCCGCGCCCTTCGCCGGGGTGGTCAGCGTCGGCGTCGCCGTCGACGACGAGGTGCAGGCCGGTCAGACGATCGCCACGATCGAGGCCATGAAGATGGAGGCGGCCATCACCGCACCCAAGGCGGGCAAGGTGAACCGGGTCGCGGTCTCGGAGACGGCACAGGTCGAAGGCGGCGATCTGCTGGTGGTGGTCAGCTGACCCGCATCATCGCTGGCGCGCTGGGCGGTAGACGAATCACCGTGCCCCAGATCAGGTCTGGGGGAGGGACCCGTCCCACCACCGACCGGGTACGGGAAGCGTTGTTCAACGTGCTGGCCGCGCGCGTCGACTTCGGCGGGATCGCGGTGCTCGATCTGTACGCCGGCTCGGGCGCGCTCGGGCTCGAGGCGCTCTCGCGCGGCGCCGCGGAGGCGACGTTCGTCGAGGCCGACCGGCGAGCCGCAGGAGTCATCGCCGACAACATCGCCGCACTCGGCGTCACCGGGGCGAGCGTGCGGCGCGGCGCCGTCGCCGAGGTACTGGCCGCGGGCAGCCCGCGACGTTTCGACCTCGTCCTCGCCGACCCGCCGTACGACATCACCGCCGGGGAAGTGGAATCGATGCAGGCGCTGCTCACCGAACGGGGTTGGGCCGGACCGGGAACCGTCGTCGTGGTGGAACGCGCGGCGAGCGGACCGCCGATCACGTGGCCGCCGGGCTGGCAGGTATGGCCGTCGCGCACCTACGGCGACACCCGCCTGGAGCTTGCCGAGGCACCAGAGCGGCCCTGCTAGCGTCATCGCTCATGAGCGGCGCGGTATGCCCCGGATCCTTCGACCCGGTCCATCTCGGGCACGTCGACGTCTTCGAGCGCGCGGCCGCGCAGTTCGACGAGGTGATCGTCGCCGTTCTGGTCAACCCGAACAAGAAGGGCATGTTCACGCTCGACGAGCGCATCGCGATGATCGAGGAGTCCACCGAGCACCTGCCGAACCTGCGCGTCGAATCGGGTCAGGGCCTGGTGGTCGACTTCGCCCGGCAGCGCGGCGTGACGGCGATCGTCAAGGGCCTGCGCGGCGGTGCCGACTTCGAATACGAACTGCAGATGGCGCAGATGAACAAGCACATCGCCGGCGTCGACACGTTCTTCCTAGCCTCGATACCGCGGTACTCGTTCGTGTCGTCGTCGTTGGCCAAGGAGGTCGCGTCGATGGGTGGCGACGTCTCCGAACTGCTCCCCGCCGCGGTCAACACGCGCGTGCGGGCCAAGCTGAGCCAGGGTTAGCCCGCTCCTGCAGGGGTAAACAGGTGCAGGCGCACAGCCCATTCGCGCCCACACCACTACCGAAATGCAGGAGGTTTCTGCCATGGCTGAAACGTTTGTCCAGAACACCGACGACGTCGTGAAGTTTCTGACCGACCAACACAACCTGATCAAGGACCTGTTCGAAGAAGTGCTGGGCGCGTCGGAAACCGAGGCGCGCGAGAAGGCGTTCGCCGATCTGCGTCAGCTGCTGGCCGTACACGAGACCGCCGAGGAGATGGTGGTCCACCCGCGCGCCCGCAAGGAGGTCGCCGACGGTGAGGCCATCGTCGACGCGCGCCTCAAGGAAGAGCACGAGGCCAAGGAGTTCCTGTCGCGGCTCGAGAAGATGGACATCGGGTCGCAGGAGTTCATCGACGAACTGAAGAAGTTCCGCGAGGACGTCGTCGAGCACGCCGAACTCGAGGAGCGCGAGGAGTTCAGCCACCTGCAGAAGAACCTCGACGGTGATGATCTCAAGCGGATGGCGGGCGCCGTGCAGGCCGCCGAGGCGATCGCCCCGACCCATCCGCATGCGGGTGTCGAGTCGGCCAAGGCCAATTTCGCGCTCGGACCGTTCGCTTCGATGCTCGATCGCGCCCGCGACCTTATCGGCGCGGCGGTGAAGTAAGCACCCCCGGCCGTCGTGGTCGCCGAATCTGAACTTGTGTTCGAGAAAACGCCGATTTCGCGCGAAGAAGTTCAGACTCGAGGAAGACTCACGCCCGCCCCCGGGCGCCATCGAAGGATGCCGCCCGGGGGCGGGCTTTCGTCTCGGTCCCGGGCGGTTGACATAATGCGAGCAGCAATTCAGCCGGGAGTTGCGGCCTGGGGAGTGGAGAGACTCAGCAATCCATGAATTTCCGACGTCCGGGGCGACACACCGGGCGGGAAGCTGAGTCACAGGGGTAACACCAGGCACACTAGTAACTGTCAACTACGCCTGGAGGGTGTTGCCGTGTACCGAGTTTTTGAGGCGCTCGACGAACTGAGCGCGATTGTGGAAGAAGCCCGCGGCGTGCCGATGACGGCAGGCTGCGTCGTGCCGCGCGGCGATGTCCTCGAGCTGCTCGACGACATCAAGGACGCGATTCCCGGTGAGCTCGACGATGCCCAGGACGTCCTCGATGCCCGCGACGGGATGCTGCGCGAGGCCAAGGACCACTCCGACTCGATGGTGTCCACGGCCACCGCCGAGGCGGACTCCGTCCTGAACCACGCCCGCGCGGAAGCGGACCGGCTGCTGGCCGACGCGAAGGCCCAGGCCGATCGCATGGTGGCCGAGGCTCGACAGCACAGCGAGCGGATGGTCGGCGAGGCCCGCGAGGAGGCCACCCGCGTCGCCGCCACCGCCAAGCGCGAGTACGAGGCGAGCACCGGACGGGCCAAGACCGAAGCCGACCGGCTCATCGAGAGCGGCAACCTGGCCTACGAGAAGGCCGTGCAAGAGGGCATCAAGGAGCAGCAGCGGCTGGTGTCGCAGACCGAGATCGTCGCGACCGCGACCGCCGAGGCGACGCGGTTGATCGACTCGGCGCACGCCGAGGCCGACCGGTTGCGCGGCGAGTGCGACATCTACGTCGACAGCAAGCTCGCGGAGTTCGAGGACTTCCTCAACGGCACGCTGCGCTCCGTCGGTCGAGGTCGTCACCAACTTCGCACCGCCGCGGGCACGCACGACTACGCGGCCCGCTGAGCGCCGGGCGCCGCCAAGAATCCTCGCCGTAAACTCGGTACTTATGGCGACGCATGCCAAAGCGGCGGCGCATCGCGCGTCACGATCGCCGCTCGTGATCAACATCTCCCGGCTCGGTAGGCGACCCGGGTCGATGATGACTGTCTCCGAAACGGTGCCCAGCCCGTCGCGCATCGGGCTCGACCTGATCGCCATCGACAAAGGGGCACCGCTGGGACTCGACCTGCGTGTCGAGTCGGTGTCGGAGGGAGTCCTGGTCTCCGGGACGGTGTCCGCTCCCACGACGGGCGACTGCGCGCGATGCCTGACGCCGGTCACCGGCGACGTCGAGATCTACCTCACCGAACTGTTCGCCTATCCCGACAGCGCCACCGACGAGACGACCGAAGCCGACGAGGTCGGTCGCGTGGTGGACGACACCGTCGACCTGGAGCAGCCGATCATCGACGCCGTCGGGCTGGTGCTGCCGTTCGCGCCGCTGTGCGGTCCGGACTGCGCGGGCCTGTGCCCGGACTGCGGTGTGGCCTTGGCCACCGCCGAACCCGGTCACCACCACGAGCGGATCGACCCGCGCTGGGCGAAGCTGGCCGGCATGGTCGACACTGTCGGCGGAGCCGACGATCCCACTGAGGACACGCGTGAGTGAGCGCGCCGCGCTGCTGGCGGCGCTGGGTGTGGATCTGCCCGACGAACTGCTCACCATGGCGCTCACCCATCGCAGCTACTCCTACGAGAACGGCGGTCTGCCGACCAACGAGCGATTGGAGTTCCTCGGCGACGCCGTGCTCGGGCTGACCATCACCGAGGAGCTCTACCACCGGCACCCCGACCGGTCCGAGGGCGATCTGGCCAAGCTGCGCGCCAGCATCGTCAACACCCAGGCACTCGCCGACGTCGGTCGTCAGCTGTCCGATGGCGGGCTCGGCGCCTATTTGCTACTCGGCAAGGGCGAGCTGAGCTCCGGCGGCGCCGACAAGGCCAGCATCTTGGCCGACGGCGTCGAATCCTTGTTGGGTGCAATCTATTTGGAGCACGGCAACGCGGTCGTGCGTGAGGTGATCCTGCGGCTGTTCGGCGACCTGCTCGACACCGCGCCCACGTTGGGCGCCGGGCTGGACTGGAAGAGCAGTCTGCAGGAGCTGACCGCCTCGCGCGGCCTTGGTGCGCCCACCTATCTCGTCACCTCGACGGGTCCGGACCACGACAAGGAATTCACCGCGACGGTCATGGTGACCGACACCGAATACGGCAGGGGTGTCGGGCGCACCAAGAAGGAGGCCGAACTCAAGGCGGCCGCGGCGGCGTGGAACGCGCTGACGGCCGAGGTAGATGCCTGAGCTTCCCGAGGTCGAGGTTGTCCGTCGCGGACTGGACGCACACGTCGTCGGCAAGACCATCACCGCTGTGCGCGTACATCATCCGCGCGCGGTGCGGCGCCACGAGGCGGGACCCGCGGATCTGACCGCGCGCCTGCTCGACAGCACGATCACCGGGACCGGGCGGCGAGGTAAGTACCTGTGGCTGACGCTGGACGACGGCTCCGCGCTGGTCGTGCACCTCGGCATGAGCGGGCAGATGCTGCTGGGCGCGCCCCCGAGCGAGAATCACCTGCGCATCGCGGCGCTGCTGGATGACGGCACCGCGTTGAGCTTCGTCGACCAGCGCACGTTCGGCGGATGGCTGCTCACCGACATGGTCACCGTCGACGGGACCGACGTCCCGTTTCCGGTCGCGCACCTCGCGCGTGACCCGCTCGACCCGCAATTCAACCGCGACGGCGTGGTGAAAGTGTTGCGCGGCAAGCACTCCGAGATCAAACGTCAGCTGCTCGACCAGACCGTCGTCTCGGGCATCGGCAACATCTATGCCGACGAGGCGCTGTGGCGCGCCAAGGTCAACGGCGCCCGGTTGGCGTCGTCTCTGAGCAGGCCGAAGCTGGCCGAGCTGCTCGACGCGGCCGCCGAGGTGATGCGCGAGGCGCTCGCCCAAGGCGGGACGTCATTCGACTCGCTGTATGTCAACGTCAACGGCGAGTCGGGTTACTTCGACCGCTCGCTGGACGCATATGGGCGCGAAGGCGAGCCCTGCCGACGCTGTGGGGCCATCATGCGGCGCGAGAAGTTCATGAACCGCTCGTCGTTCTACTGTCCGAAATGTCAGCCGCGCCCGCGGGTACGGCGAACCGCGCCCAGACCGACGTAATGGTCGATTGAGCGCGCGGTTTTCCGCCAATACGTCGGTCTGGGCGAAGATGGGGCCATGACCGAACTTTGGGTTGAGCGGACGGGAGTGCGGCGCTATGTCGGACACAGCTCCCGCGGCGCGGAGGTGCTCGTCGGCAACGAGGACGTCGACGGCGTCTTCACGCCCGGTGAGCTGATGAAGATCGCGCTCGCCGCCTGCAGCGGGATGGCCAGCGACGTGCCCCTGCAGCGGCGCCTCGGCGAGCAGTACCGCACCACGATCCGCGTCTCCGGGGCGGCCGACCGCGAGCAGGAGCGCTATCCGCTGCTCGAAGAGCGAATGGAACTCGACCTGTCCGGGCTGTCCGAGCAGGAGCGGGCGCGGGTGCTCACGGTCGTCGAGCGCGCCATCGACCAGGTCTGCACCGTCGGCCGCACCCTCAAGGCTGGGGCCAAAGTGACGTTTGAGGTAGATGATGCAGGAGTTAGCTGAGGTACGCCTGACGGCTTGGGTGCACGGGCACGTTCAGGGTGTCGGCTTCCGGTGGTGGACGCGCGCCCGAGCACTGGAACTAGGGCTGACCGGATTCGCGGCCAACAAGCCCGACGGCCGGGTTCAGGTGGTCGCCCAGGGGCCACGCGAGTCCTGTCAGCGGCTGCTTGACCTGCTGCAAAGAGGAGAAACGCCGGGGCGGGTCGACAACGTCGTCGCCGACTTCACAGAACCTCGCGACTCGCTACAAGGGTTCACCGAGCGATAGCCGCTGCGGCGGTAGTGTGGCACGTCGTGCACCTCAAGAGTCTGACCCTGAAGGGCTTCAAGTCGTTTGCTTCGCCGACGACTCTGCGCTTCGAGCCAGGCATCACGTGCGTGGTCGGGCCCAACGGTTCGGGTAAGTCCAATGTCGTCGACGCGCTCACCTGGGTGATGGGTGAGCAGGGCGCCAAGACGTTGCGCGGCGGCAAGATGGAGGACGTCATCTTCGCCGGCACGTCGTCGCGCCCGCCGCTGGGCCGCGCCGAGGTGACGGTGACCATCGACAACTCCGACAACTCGCTGCCGATCGAGTACTCCGAGGTGTCGATCACCCGGCGGATGTTCCGCGACGGCGGCAGCGAGTACGAGATCAACGGCAGCAGTTGCCGGTTGATGGACGTGCAGGAACTGCTGTCGGACTCCGGTATCGGGCGCGAGATGCACGTCATCGTCGGACAGGGCAAGCTCTCCGAGATCCTCGAGTCGCGCCCCGAGGACCGGCGCGCGTTCATCGAGGAGGCCGCCGGCGTCCTCAAGCACCGCAAGCGCAAGGAAAAAGCGGTCCGCAAACTCGACGCGATGTCGGCCAACCTGAACCGGCTGACCGACCTGACCACCGAACTGCGCCGTCAGCTCAAACCGCTCGGGCGTCAAGCCGAGATGGCCCGGCGCGCACAAACCATCCAGGCCGATCTGCGCGACGCGCGGCTGCGGCTGGCCGCCGACGACCTCGTCACCCGCCGCGCCGAGTTCGACAACACCAACCAGGCCGAGACCACGCTGCGGCGCGAACACGACGAGATCGCCACACGGCTCGAGGCCAAGACCGCCGAGCTGACCGCGCACGAGGCGGCGGTCGGCAGCCTCAGCGAACGCGCGGACGCGGCGCAGCAGAGGTGGTTCGCGCTGTCCGCGCTCGCCGAACGCGTCAGCGCGACGGTGCGCATCGCCAGCGAGCGCGCACAGCATCTCGACACCGAGCCCGAGGCGTCGACGGGTCCGGATCCCGACGCCCTGGAAGCCCAGGCCGACGAGGTCGCCGAACAGGAGCGCAGGCTGCTCAGCGAGCTGACCGAGTCGCGCGGCAAGCTCGAGGCGGCCCGCGCCGAACTCACCGAACGCGAGCGCATCGCCGCCGAGGCCGAGCGCGCACACATGGCCGCCGCCCGCGCCGAGGCCGACCGTCGCGAGGGTCTGGCGCGGCTGGCCGGTCAGGTCGACACCATGCGCACTCGCGTGGAGTCGATCGACGAGACCGTCGCCCGCCTCACCGGCACCATCGACGAGGCCGCCACCCGCGCGCAACAGACCCAGGCCGAGTTCGAGACCGTGCAGAGTCGCGTCGGCGAACTCGACGCCGGTGAGGTCGGTCTCGACGATCACCACGACCGCACGGTCGCCGCGCTGCGGCTCGCCGACGAACGCGTCGCCGAACTACAGGCCGCCGAACGTGGCGCCGAACGTCAGGTGGCCTCGCTACGCGCGCGCATCGAGGCTCTCTCGGTGGGTCTCGATCGCAAGGACGGGGCGGCCTGGCTACAGAAGAACCGTGGTGGGGCAGGGCTTCTCGGCTCGGTCGCCAACCTGTTGAAGGTGCGCAACGGCTACGAGGTGGCCGTCGCGACCGTGCTGGGTGCCGCGGCCGACGCGGTGGCCGCCGAGAGCCCGGGAGCCGCTCGTGCAGCGGTCGCGGCGCTCAAGGAGTCCGACGGCGGCCGGGCGGCGATCGTGCTGAGCGACTGGCCGAACCGTGAAGTGCCGCAGGCACAGTCGTTGCCCGACGGCGCGGTGCGCGCGGTTGATCTGGTCGAGGCGCCACAGCGACTGCAGGGCGCGGTCCGGGCCATGCTCGCCGACGTCGTGGTGGTCTCGGACCTGGCCGCTGCCCTGGACGCGGTCGCGGCGCATCCGACGCTGCGGGCGGTCACCACCGACGGCGATCTCGTGGGCCCGGGCTGGGTCAGCGGCGGATCCGATCGCAAACCCAGCACGCTCGAGATCGCATCGGAGGTCGACAAGGCCCGCGCCGAGCTCGCAGAGGCCGAAAAACAGGTCGACGAGCTGTCGGCGGCGCTGTCCGGTGCGCTCGCCGAACAGGCCAGCCGTCAGGATGCCGCCGAGCAGGCGTTGGCCGCGCTCAACGAATCCGACGCGGCGATCTCGGCGATCTACGAGCAGTTGGGTCGGCTCGGTCAGGACGCGCGGTCGGCCGACGACGAATGGCAGCGGCTGATCCAGCAGCGAAATGAACTGGAAACCAATCGGTCCCGCACCGTCGACGAACTCACCGAGCTCGAGCAGAGGCTGCACAACGCACAGCAGGAGCCGACGTTCGAAGCCGAGCCCGTCAACCGGCAGGAGACGACGGCAGCGGCAGAGGCGGCCCGCACCGCCGAGGTGGAGGCCCGGTTGACGGTGCGCACCGCCGAAGAGCGCGCCAATGCCGTTCGCGGAAAGGCTGACTCGCTGCGCCGGGCCGCCGCGGCCGAACGCGAGGCAAGGCTACGCGCGATGCGTGCTCGCGAAGCCCGTCGACATGCGGCGGCCGTGGCGGCCGCGGTCGCGGAATCGGGTCGCGTTGTCGCGCAACGGCTCAGCGCCGTCGTGGCGGTGGCCTCACGCGCCCGCGACGAGGTCGCCGCCGAACGACAGCACCGCGCCGCCGCGCTGGCCGCGACGCGCGACGAGGTCAACGAGCTCACCGCCAAAGTCAACGGCCTCACCGAGGCGCTGCACAAGGACGAGGTCGCCAAGGCGCAGGCCGCGCTGCGGATCGAGCAGCTCGAGGAGCAGGTGCTCGAACAGTTCGGCATGGCAACCGCCGACCTGATCGCCGAATACGGGCCGGACGTGCCGTTGCCGCCAACGGAATTGGAGATGGCCGAGTTCGAGCAGGCGCGCGAGCGTGGCGAGCAGGTCACCGCGCCTGCACCGATGCCGTTCGACCGCGCGACGCAGGAACGGCGCGCCAAGAAGGCCGAGCGAGAGCTCAACGAACTGGGCCGGGTCAACCCGCTGGCGCTCGAGGAGTTCGCTGCGCTCGAGGAGCGGTACAACTTCCTGTCCACCCAACTGGAGGACGTCAAAGGTGCCCGCAAGGACCTCCTCGACGTGATCGAGGACGTGGACGCACGCATCCTTCAGGTGTTCACCGAGGCGTACGCCGACGTGGAACGCGAGTTCACCCAGGTGTTTTCGACGCTCTTCCCCGGCGGCGAAGGCAGGCTGCTGCTGACGAACCCCAACGACATGCTGACCACCGGCATCGAGGTCGAGGCGCGGCCGCCCGGCAAGAAGATCAAGCGCTTGTCGCTGCTGTCCGGCGGTGAGAAATCGCTGACCGCGGTCGCGATGCTCGTGGCGATCTTCCGCGCGAGGCCGTCGCCGTTCTATGTGATGGACGAGGTCGAGGCGGCGCTCGACGACGTGAACTTGCGCCGGCTGATCGGTTTGTTCGAGCAGCTGCGCGAGCGCTCCCAGCTGATCGTGATCACCCACCAGAAGCCCACGATGGAGGTCGCCGACGCCCTGTACGGCGTCACCATGCGCGACGACGGCATCACCGCGGTCATCAGCCAGCGCATGCGCGGGCAGGAACTGGTCGGCGCGGCCAACTGAGCCGCGGTTTGTGCACCGTCTGGCGCGCTGAGCGCAACAAGCGGTGCACAGATCGAGGCATGAGGGGGCGCGGGGGGCGTCGGCGCGGCTCACCTTGAGACAATGGCGCCGTGACTGATGTTGGCTCGATGTGGTTGTGGATCGCGATAGCGGTTATTGCCGTTTTATTGGTCGCCGCGCTCGTCGTCGGGCTGGTGCGGTATCGACGCCGGCGCATCCGGCTGTCGTCGACGGAGACGGCCACGCCGATCGACCGTTCCGGGGGCTATACCGCCTCTGCAGGGATCACGTTCTCGCAATCCGCGCCGACCGCGCCCCCCGAGCGCATCGACACCACCGGCCTGCCCGCCGTCGGTGACGACGCCACCATTCCGCGCGACGCACCGAAGCGCCCGATCGCCGACGTGCAGCTACCCGAGCCGCCGGTTCAGGAGCGCCCCGCACCCGCCGAACCCGCGCCCGCGCCTGACGAACCGACGCCCGCACCCGCGCCTGCCGAGCTGGCGCCCGCGCCTGAACCGGCGCCCGCGCCTGCCGAGCCGGCACCCGTCGTCGAGCAGGACGCACCGGTCCTCGACGAGATCGCACCGACAGAAGGGCGGCTCGAGCGGCTGCGGGGCAGGCTCGCCAAGTCTCAGAACACTCTCGGACGCAGCATGTTGGGGCTGCTCGGCGGAGGCGACCTGGACGACGAGTCGTGGGAGGAAGTGGAAGACACGCTGCTGATCGCCGACCTCGGGCCCGTCGTGACGGAGTCGGTGGTCGCCGCGCTGCGCGCCCGGATGGCCAGCAGCCGGGTGCGGAACGAGGCCGACGCCCGCGCCGTGCTGCGCGAGGTCCTCATCGAAGCGCTGCAGCCCGACCTCGACCGCTCGATCAGGGCTCTGCCGCACGCGGACAAACCCTCGGTGCTGCTGGTCGTCGGGGTGAACGGAACCGGTAAGACGACCACCGTCGGCAAGCTGGCCCGCGTCCTGGTCGCCGACGGTCGCCGCGTCGTCCTCGGGGCGGCCGACACCTTCCGCGCCGCCGCGGCCGATCAGTTGCAGTCGTGGGCGTCGCGGGTGGGGGCGCAGGTGGTACGCGGCCCGGAGGGCGCCGACCCCGCCTCGGTGGCCTTCGACGCCGTCGACGAGGGCATCAAGGAGGGCGCCGACGTCATCGTTATCGACACCGCCGGGCGCCTGCACACCAAGACCGGGTTGATGGATGAACTCGGCAAGGTCAAGCGGGTGGTCAGCAAGCGCGCCGAGGTCGACGAAGTCCTGCTGGTGCTCGATGCCACGATCGGCCAGAACGGTCTGCCGCAAGCCAGGGTGTTCGCCGAGGTCGTCGACATCACCGGGGTGGTGCTGACGAAGCTCGACGGCACGGCCAAGGGCGGAATCGTCTTTCGCGTGCAGCAGGAATTGGGCGTTCCGGTCAAGCTCGTCGGACTCGGGGAGGGCGCCGACGATCTCGCTCCGTTCGAGCCCGGCGCATTCGTCGACGCGCTTCTCGGATAGTCCGATGCGCCCGGCAGCGGCCGTGCGTCGCGGCGGAATCCGCGTGGAAACACGAGCGTAACGCTTCTGGCGTGTCCGTTCACTTCGTGGAAACGGAACAGAATCACCGGTGAAACGCGGACAAAAGAGTCTCTTCGGGAGGCCGATCCGATCGGCGCACTTCCCAAGGAGGTTCACACAAAGTGGTTTCAGCCTTACCCCTTGCCCTACCCGATGATGCGTTCGCGCCATTCGGCCCCGACGGGTTGAGCTCCGGCGACACCGCATGGGTGCTCACCGCCGCGGCGCTGGTTCTGTTCATGACGCCCGGTCTCGCGTTCTTCTACGGTGGGCTGTCACGCCAGAAGTCGGTTCTGAACATGATGATGATGTCGTTCGGGACCATGGGCGTCGTGAGCGTCATCTACGTGCTGTGGGGCTACTCGATGTCGTTCGCGTCGGCGCACACCGGAAACAGCGACATCGCGGGCATCTTCGACAACCCGTTCTCGCTGTTCGGGCTGAGCCCGCTGCTGGAGACCAAGGAAGTGGACGGAATATCGCTGTACGTTCTCGGCGGATTCGGTTCGGTGCCGGCGATCGTCTGGGCGGGCTTCCAGCTGACCTTCGCGGTCATCACCGTCGCCCTGATCAGCGGTGCGGTGGCCGAGCGCATGAAGTTCGGCACGTGGCTGGTGTTCGGCGGGATCTGGGTGACGTTGGTGTATTTCCCGCTGGCCCACATGGTTTGGGGTGGCGGCTTGCTGTCCGGAGCCGAGAACGGTATTGCGGCCAAGCTTTTCGGCGTCAGTGAGGAGGGCACCGCGAACGTATCCCCGATCGACTTCGCCGGCGGCACGGTGGTGCACATCAACGCCGGCATGGCCGCACTGGTGCTTGCGCTGCTGCTCGGTAAGCGGACCGGCTTCGGCAAGGTCGCCTATCGGCCGCACAACATTCCGTTCGTGATGCTGGGCGCCGCCATCCTGTGGTTCGGCTGGTTCGGCTTCAACGTCGGATCCGAGGGCGCGGCCGACATGCTCGCCGGCCAGGTCTGGGTCAACACCACTGCTGCGACCGCCGCCGCGATGCTGGGCTGGCTGCTGGTGGAGCGGCTCCGCGACGGCCACGCAACCAGCGTCGGTGCCGCCTCGGGCGTCGTGGCCGGCCTCGTGGCCATCACACCGGCCTGCGGTTCGCTGTCGCCGATCGGGTCGTTGATCCTGGGCGTCATCGCGGGCGCGCTGTCGGCGCTGGCGGTCGGACTGAAGTACAAGTTCGGCTACGACGATTCGCTCGACGTGGTCGGCGTGCACCTGGTAGCGGGCCTGTGGGGAACGGTGGGCATCGGCTTCCTGGCGCTGGAGACCGGGCTGTTCTACGGCGGTGGGTTCCAGCAGCTCGTCGTGCAGGTCGTCATCGCCTTGGTGGCGGTTATCTTCACCGGCATCATGACCGCGATCATTGCCTTTATCGTTAAGCCGTTGGGTTGGCGCGTAACCGCGGAGGACGAGGACACCGGCATTGATGCGACCGAACATGCTGAAACCGCTTACGAGCTCGTCTGATCGGCAACAATTTCCTCGGAAGGGATCCACTAAATGAAGCTGATTACAGCGATCGTCAAGCCATTCACACTCGAGGATGTCAAAACCGGGCTGGAGCAGACGGGTATCCTCGGGATGACCGTCAGCGAGGTTCAGGGCTACGGGCGCCAGAAGGGGCACACCGAGGTTTACCGCGGTGCTGAGTACTCCGTGGATTTCGTGCCGAAGGTTCGTGTCGAGGTTGTCGTCGAGGACTCCGCCGTCGACAAGGTGGTCGATGTCATCGTCCAGGCCGCACGGACCGGGAAGATCGGCGACGGCAAGGTGTGGGTGAGCCCCGTCGACACCGTGGTCCGGGTACGCACCGGGGAACGGGGAGCCGACGCCCTTTGAGCCGCTTGTAGAACTGAGAGTTCGTCTCCGTCCGATCACACACCGTGAGTTACAGGGGGAGAGGACGAGATGAGTGAGATGAACCCCGAATCAGCTGCCGAGGAGCGCATGGAGCAGGGAACCGCCGCCGGTGCCCCTCAATGGGTGGCGCCGGCGGCGGGCTCGTCTCGTCCCGCGACGGACCTGTGCGCCGCGATCAAGCAGCTGTTGACAGACGGTGCGCGCCAACTGGATTCGGCCGCCCTGCGACATGCATTGCAAGACCTGCACGAGTTCTGGCTGACCACCAAGGCCACCGAGATCGGCATCACGCCCACCAGCGGCTTCGCCATCGTCGCGACCGGTGGCCTGGGCCGGGGTGAGTTCGTGCCGCACTCCGACCTGGATCTGATGCTGTTGCACGACAACATGCCGGACGACGTGGTCGGCCAGGTGGCCGAACTGCTGTGGTATCCGTTGTGGGACGCCAACATTCGCCTCGACCACAGTGTGCGGACCGTGCCCGAGGCGTTGAAGGTGGCCGGTGAGGACATCTCGGCGGGGCTGGCGATGCTGGAAGCGAGTCATATCGCCGGTGACGCCGACCTGTCCGCGCTGCTGATCGGGGGAGCCCGTCGGCAGTGGCGTACCGGAATCGCTTCGCGCTTCGACGAACTCGTCGAGCACACCCGTGCGCGCTGGCAGCGCAGCGGAGAGATCGCGCACCGCGCCGAGCCCGACCTCAAATGCGGTCGTGGTGGGCTGCGTGACGTCCAGCTGCTCAACGCGCTGGCGATCGCGCAACTGGCCGACGGGTATCCCAACCACACGTTGGCGTCGCCGCTCGGGTCGTTGGGGCAGGCTCATCTGGCGTTGCTCAACGTACGGACCGAACTGCACAGGGTGGCCGGCCGCGGCCGCGACCTGTTGTTGGCCCAACATGCCGACGAGATCGGCGCGGCTCTGCACATCGGTGACCGCTTCGATCTGGCCCGGATGCTGTCCGATGCCGCGCGCACCATCAGCTTCTACGTCGACGCCGGTATCCGCACTGCAGGTAACGCGCTTCCCCGCCGTGGATTCGCGGCATTGCGCCGTCCCCCTCGTCGCCCTCTCGACGAGGGGGTCATCGAGTTCGCAGGCGAGGTCATCCTCGCGCGCGACGCCCGTCCCGAACGCGATCCCGGCCTGATCCTGCGGGTGGCCGCAGCGTCGGCGACGACGGGGCTGCCGATGGCGGCCTCGACGCTGTCCCGGCTGGCCGCAGCGGCCCCCGAACTCCGCACACCCTGGCCGCATCAGGCGCTCAAGGACCTGCTCGTCATGCTGGCCGCGGGGCCGTCGGCGGTCGACACGATCGAGGCGCTGGACCGCACCGGCCTGTGGGGGCGCCTGTTTCCCGAGTGGGGTGCGGTGCGTGACCTTCCTCCGCGCGATGTGGTGCACATCTGGACAGTCGACCGACATCTCGTCGAAACCGTCGCGCGGGCAAGCGCTTTCACCACGCGAGTGGCCCGTCCGGACCTTCTGATGCTCGGTGCGCTGTGCCATGACATCGGCAAGGGACGCGGCGGCGATCACAGCGTCATCGGTGCGGAGCTGGCCACCCAGATCGGCACCAGGCTGGGGATGTGGCCGTCGGATGTCGAGATACTGTCGAAGGTCGTCCGCCACCACCTGCTGCTGCCGCACACCGCGACACGGCGCGACCTCCAGGATCCCAACACGATTGCGTCGGTGGTCGACGCTCTCGACGGCGATCCCGTCCTGCTGGAGTTGCTTCACGTCCTCGCCGAGGCCGACTCGCTGGCGACCGGACCCGGCGTCTGGGGCGACTGGAAGGCCTCGCTCCTCGGCGATCTCGTGCACCGCTGCCGGATGGTGATGGCCGGAGAACCCCTACCGCAACCGGATCCCATTGATCCGCGATATCTTTCGCTCGCTGGACAGGTGGGCGTTCATCTGGAGCTGACACCGGGGGGCGGCCCGCAGATCTTCAACGTGACGGTCATCGCTCCCGACCGGCGCGGCCTGCTGTCGAAGGCGGCGGGCGTGCTCGCGCTGAACTCGTTGCGCGTCCATTCGGCCTCGGTGAACGGTCACGAGGGCTCGGCGATCAACACGTTCGTCGTCTCCCCGCATTTCGGCTCGCCCCCGGCGGCCGAGGTGCTGCGCCAGCAGTTCATCCTCGCGCTCGACGGTGAACTCGACGTGCAGGAGGCACTGGATCGCCGCGAACGTGAGGCCGCGCGGCACGGCACGTCGCGCGCCGGCGAGGTCCCTGCCGCCGTCCCCATCAATCACGTCACCGCCCCGCCACGCATCCTGTGGTCCGAGGGTGCCCGGTCGGGCGAGCTGGTCGTGCAGATCCGCAGCACCGACCGCGCGGGTCTGCTGGCCCGGCTGACCGCCGTGTTCGAGCGCGACGGCATCGACATCGCGTGGGCGAAGGTGACGACGATGGGCTCCTCGGTGGTCGACCTTTTCGGCATCACCGCAGACAAGGGCGTCTGCGACGACATCGAACGCGACCTGTACGCGGTGCTGCCTGCCCCGCCTGCCCGCAAACCGGTGTCCGAAGCGAGCTGATCACTGCCGTTTACGCCGCGCACGCCCTGCTCCGGCGCGCCGCTGGCGGCTCCCATTAGGCTGGACGTCGTGTTTGAATCCCTGTCCGACCGGTTGACCGAGGCCCTGCAGGGCCTGCGCGGCAAAGGGCGGCTGACCGACGCCGATATCGACGCGACCACCCGCGAGATCCGGCTGGCGTTGCTGGAAGCCGACGTGTCGCTGCCCGTCGTGCGCGCCTTCGTCAACCGCATCAAGGAGCGCGCCCGGGGCGCCGAGGTGTCCGGCGCGCTCAACCCGGCCCAGCAGGTCGTCAAGATCGTCAACGAGGAACTGATCGGCATCCTCGGCGGTGAGACCCGCCCGCTGGCGTTCGCCAAGACGCCGCCGACGGTGATCATGCTGGCCGGCCTACAGGGTTCCGGTAAGACCACCCTGGCCGGCAAGCTCGCGAGATGGCTTCGCGTTCAGGGCCATACACCGCTGCTGGTGGCATGCGACCTCCAGCGCCCCGGTGCGGTGAACCAGCTGCAGATCGTCGGCCAGCGCGCCGACGTCGCGGTGTTCGCACCCCATCCCGGTGTGTCGGCGGACGGTGCGGCCGATGCGGCGCCGGGTGATCCGGTCGCGGTCGCGGCCGCGGGCCTGGCCGAGGCCAAGGCCAAGCACTTCGACGTGGTCATCGT
The DNA here is from genome assembly GCA_900637135.1 of Mycolicibacterium flavescens. Taxonomy (NCBI): domain Bacteria; kingdom Bacillati; phylum Actinomycetota; class Actinomycetes; order Mycobacteriales; family Mycobacteriaceae; genus Mycobacterium; species Mycolicibacterium flavescens. Next base: position 3,473,758 of record LR134353.1, on the reverse strand, counting down.
CGACACCGCCGGCCGCCTCGGCATCGACGACCAGCTGATGAGCCAGGCCGCCGCGATCAGGCAGGCCGTCGATCCGGACGAAGTGATCTTCGTGCTGGACGCGATGATCGGCCAGGACGCGGTGACCACCGCCGAGGCGTTCCGCGAGGGCGTCGGCTTCACCGGCGTGGTGTTGACCAAGCTCGACGGTGACGCACGCGGCGGTGCTGCGCTCTCGGTCCGCGAGATCACCGGCGTGCCGATCCTGTTCGCCTCCAGCGGTGAGAAGCTCGAGGACTTCGACGTCTTCCACCCCGACCGGATGGCCAGCCGCATCCTCGGTATGGGCGATGTGCTGTCGCTGATCGAGCAGGCCGAGCAGGTCTTCGACGCCCAGAAGGCCGAAGAGGCCGCGGCCAAGATCGGCAGTGGCGAACTGACGCTGGAGGACTTCCTCGAGCAGATGCTGGCGATCCGCAAGATGGGCCCGATCGGCAACCTGCTTGGCATGCTGCCCGGCGCGGGTCAGATGAAGGACGCGCTGGCCTCCGTCGACGACAAACAGCTCGACCGGCTGCAAGCGATCATCCGCGGTATGACGCCCGAGGAGCGTGCCGATCCGAAGATCATCAACGGGTCGCGCCGGCTGCGCATCGCCAACGGGTCGGGTGTGACGGTCGGCGAGGTCAACCAGCTCGTCGAGCGGTTCTTCGAGGCCCGCAAGATGATGTCGCAGATGGCAGGCCAGATGGGAATGCCGTTCGGCCGCAAGAACTCTCGTAAGAACACGAAGAACAAGAAGAAGAGCGGAAAGAACAAGAAGTCAGGCAGGGGCCCGACTCCGCCCAAGGTGCGCAACCCCCTCGGCGCCGCGATGCCGGGCATGCCCGCCGGCTTCCCGGACCTATCCGATATGCCCAAGGGTCTCGACGAGCTCCCGCCCGGACTGGCCGACATCGATCTGTCCAAGCTGAAGTTCCCGGGCCAGAAGTAGCGTGGAGCGCCCCGTTCTTCATGTCCGCGGCATCGGACTGCCCGATGAGCAACCCGTGGAGTGGTGGATCGACGGGGGTGTGCTCAGCGGCGAACCGGTCAGCGGCGCGGAGACGGTGTTCGACGGCGGGTGGATACTGCCGGGGCTCGTCGACGCCCACTGTCACGTGGGTCTCGGCGATCACGGCCCCCTGGACAATCTCGACGACTGCATCGCACAGGCCGAGGTCGAACGCGATGTCGGTGCGCTGCTGCTGCGTGACGCGGGTTCGCCGATCGACACCCGCAGTCTCGCCGACCACGACGATCTGCCGGAGATCATCCGCGCGGGCCGCCACCTCGCCAGGCCCAAGCGCTATCAGCGCGGGTTCGCCATCGAATTGGACGACGAATCCGCGCTGCCCGAAGCGGTGGCCGAACAGGCGCGGTTCGGCGACGGGTGGGTCAAGCTCGTCGGCGACTGGATCGACCGCGAGGTCGGCGACCTGGCGCCGTTGTGGTCCGACGATGTGCTCAAGGCCGCGATCGACGCCGCGCACGCCAACGGCGCGCGCGTCACCGCGCACGTGTTCAGCGAGGACGCGCTGCCGGGGTTGATCAAGGCGGGGATCGACTGCATCGAGCACGGGACGGGCCTGACCGACGACACCATCGACCTGATGGTCGAGTACGGCACCGCGCTGGTACCGACGCTGATCAACGTTGCCAACTTCCCGGGTATCGCCGACGGCGCCGCGAAATACCCGACGTACGCCAAGCACATGCGGGATCTGCACGAGAAGTGCTATCCGCGCATCGCTGCCGCCAGGGAGGCAGGGGTCCCGATCTATGCGGGCACCGACGCGGGCAGCATGGTCGCCCACGGCCGCATCGCTGACGAGATCGACGCGCTCACCGATATCGGGATGACGCCGACCGAAGCCCTGGGTGCGGCGTGCTGGGCCGCCCGCGAGTGGCTCGGCCGGCCGGGCATGGAGCACGGCGCGCCCGCCGACCTGGTGTGTTACGCCGACGATCCGCGCAAGGGCGCGGCCGTCGTCAACCGCCCGGATCTGGTGATCCTGCGCGGCCGCACCTTCCCCTGAGCCCGCGGCCGAACCTTCCCCTGAGCTCGCGAGCGGCACCGTCCCCGCGAGCGACCGTGTCTGTACACGACACACCGGGGTAATCGGTACATTCGCGGACGCTCGTCGCTCACGAAAGTCCGTGTAGCGCTCAAGAATTGCGGCGTGTCGTGCGCAAACACGGTCGCTCGCGGGGGTTCAGGGCTGGCTGAAGCCCCAGTCGAACAGTTTGATCGCCTGACCGTAGAGGTCGCCGGTGCCGTACAACTGCGCGACCACCAACCGGCGGTTGCCGCGTTGGGCGGCGGCGGCAAAGGTGTTACGAGCCAGGTTGGTGTAGCCGGTCTTGCCGACGAGCGTGCCCGGATATCGCTTGAGCAGCTGGTTCTGATTGGTGATCGTCTTAGGACCGTTGTCGGTCGGGAACAGCGACGACGGCTGGCGCACGATCGCGGCGAACACCGGATACCGCAGCGCATGGCGATAGATCTGCGCGAGGTCGCTGGCGGTGGTGAACGACTCCATGCCCGGACCGTCCAGCCCTGACGGCGACGACGCACGCGTGCTGCGCGCGCCCAGCGACTGCGCCTTGGCGTTCATCTTCGCCACCGCGACGCGGTAACCGCCGAGGCCGTCGGCGAGAACGTTGGCGGCCTCGTTACCCGAGACCAACATCAGCCCGTCGAGCAGTTGGCGCACGGTGTAGGCGCGCCCGGCTTTTACTCCGGCGCAGGAGCATTCGACGTCGGCGGCCGCCGGCCTGGCCGCGATCGCCGCGTTGAGCGGAAGGTGGTCGAGTACCACCATCGCGAGCAGCGCCTTGATGGTGCTTGCGGGCGCATGCGGCTCATAGGGATTGCGCGAGGCCAGGATTCGGCCGGAATCGACGTCAGCGAGCACCCAGGCCTGCGCCGGCCCGTCGGGCAGCGCGACGGCGCCCGACGGTTCGCCTCGCGGTTGAGATGATGCGGGCGCGGCGACGCCGATGGCCAGTGTCATTGCGCAAGTCAGCGCAATGGCCAACGCAGCCAACATGCTTCGCATGGTCGCCGAGCGTATCGGCGGGGTTCCCCGTCCCGGTCTCGGATGTGTTGCGATTCAGCAACTCATCCGGTGATCACAGCGCGCCGATCGTGGCGCCCGGACTGAGCGCGAAACCCCAGTCGAACAAGCTGGAGGCCTGATCCCAGTAGGTCGGCTGACCCGGCTTGTCCATGCCGTACATCAACGCGACGACCAACCGGCGACCGTCGCGTTGCGCAGCGCCGACGAAGGTCTTCTGGGCGCGGTCGGTGAACCCCGTCTTCCCCCCGAGCATGCCCGGATAGCGCTCGAGCAGTACGTCCTGGTTGACCAGGACTTTGTCACCGTCCTTGGTGGGGAAGACCGCCGTGGGCGCAGCGGTGATCGACGCGAACACCGGGTTCGCCATCGCGGCGCGGAAGATGACCGCCAGATCGTGCGGCGACGACCACATGTCGATGCCGGGGCCGTCGAGGCCCGACGGCGACGCCGCGTTGGTGCCGTGGGCACCGAGCAGGGCGGCCTTGGCGTTCATCTTCGTCACGGCGACGTCGTAACCACCGAGCATGGTGGCCAATGTGTTGGCCGCGTCGTTGCCTGAGACCAGCAGAATCGCGTCCAGCAGTTGCCGTGTCGTGTAGACCATGCCCGGCGTCACGCCCGCACAGTTGCACTCCACGCGGGTGTCGGCCTCGTTGGCGACCACGGTGGCATCAAGCGGCAGTTCGTCGAGCACCGTCAACGCCAGCAGTACCTTGATCGTGCTGGCCGGCGCGTACTGGCCGTACTCGTCGCGCCCGGCGAGCACCGCACCGGTGTCCATATCGGCGAGCACCCATGACCGGGCCGGGCCCTCGGGTATCGGTACCGAACCCGACGGTTGGCTCACGCCGACGGGCGCGGCGGTCGCGACGGAGGTCCCGAAGGCCACGAGGCACAACACAGTGGTCAAGCAGATCAAGAGCTTCCGCATGGGCAGGCAGCCTAGTCGTGTTCAATCGACGCATGTTGAGCCTCGAGGAGATTTCCGACCGCTTCGAAATACAGCAGCTGTTGATCGACTACTCGACGGCCATCGACCAGAAGCGATTCGACGACCTCGACCGGGTTTTCACCCAGGATGCCTACATCGACTACCGCGTCACCGGCGGCATCGACGGCCGCTTTCCTCAGGTCAAGACGTGGCTCAAGGACGTGCTGCCGAACTTCCCGGCGTACTACCACATGCTGGGCAACGTCGATATCCGCGTCACCGGCGACACCGGCTCATCGCGTGCGATCTGCTTCAACCCGATGGTGATGGGCAGCGAGGGTCAGATCTACTTCGTCGGGATCTGGTACGTCGACGAGTTCGTGCGCACCGCCGACGGCTGGCGCATGAGCAAGCGGGTCGAGGAGAAGTGCTTCGACAAACTCGTCTGAGCGCTCGCGGCGCGGATTTTTGCCGGTCGCGGCTGTTCTGGCACAATGGGCGGCTGTCTGCCGCGGGACCCGTTTCGAGCGATTTCGCCGGGCGCTTCTGCGGCGGTCACACATGCAAGGCAAAACCGGGCCGAGGCAACCCGCCTCGATCGCTGAATTGCCAGCGTGGCAATCACAGGAGAAGACGTACCACCATGGCTGTAAAGATCAAGCTCGCGCGGCTCGGCAAGATCCGCAACCCCCAGTACCGCATCACCGTCGCCGACGCGCGCACCCGCCGTCAGGGCCGCTCCATCGAGGTGATCGGTCGCTACCACCCGAAGGAAGACCCCAGCCTCATCGAGATCAACTCGGAGCGGGCCCAGTACTGGCTCAGCGTCGGCGCGCAGCCGACCGAACCGGTGCTCGCGTTGCTGAAGATCACCGGTGACTGGCAGAAGTACAAGGGTCTGCCCGGTGCGGAAGGCACGCTGAAGGTCAAGGAGCCCAAGCCCAGCAAGCTGGATCTGTTCAACGCGGCGCTCGCGGAGGCCGAGGGCGGTCCGAGTACCGAGGCCACGCAGCCCAAGAAGAAGAAGGCGCCCGCCGCCAAAAAGGCAGCCGACGACAAGGCCTCAGACGAGTCGGATAAGGAGGCGGTCGAGGCCGAGGCCCAGGCCGATCCGGCGCCAGCCAAGGACGAGTCCGAGCCTTCGGCTGAGGGTGAGGACGCCACCGTCGCCGGCGCCACCGAAAGCTGAGTCAGGCCGTGAGTTCTGTCGTCGTCGACGCGGTCGAACACCTCGTGCGCGGAATCGTCGACAACCCCGACGACGTCCGCGTCGACATGGTGACCAGCCGGCGTGGTCGCACCGTCGAGGTTCACGTTCACCCCGATGACCTGGGCAAGGTGATCGGCCGCGGTGGGCGCACCGCGACCGCGCTGCGCACACTGGTCGCCGGTATCGGCGGTCGCGGTATCCGCGTCGACGTGGTGGACACCGACCAGTAGTCGGTCATCATGGACCTCGTTGTCGGGCGCGTGGCCAAAGCGCACGGCATCGCCGGTGAAGTGGTGGTGGACGTCCGCACCGACGATCCCGATGCGCGGTTTGCAGCCGGGACGTCGTTGCGCGGGCGACCCGCGAAGGGCGGTCCCGAGCGCGAGTACCGGATCGAGTCGGTCCGTGAACACGGCGGCCGTCTGCTGGTCCGGTTCGACGGCATCGACAACCGCAACGCCGCCGACGCGCTGCGCGGAATCCTGTTCCTCGTCGACTCGCAGGAACTGCCACCGATCGATGACCCCGACGAGTACTACGACCATCAACTCGAGGGCCTGCGGGTGCGGACAACAAACGGCGACGACATCGGCACCGTCACCGAGGTGCTGCATACGGCCGCCGGTGAGCTGCTCGCGGTCCGCGCTGACGAACGCGAAGTTCTGGTGCCGTTCGTCAGCGCGATCGTGACGTCGGTGTCGTTGGCTGACGAGGTCATCGAAATCGACCCGCCGGACGGCCTGCTGGAGATCTGAGCGATGCGAATAGACGTTGTGACGATCTTCCCGGCCTACCTCGAACCTCTGCGGCAGTCATTGCCGGGCAGAGCTATTGAATCCGGCATCGTGCAACTGGAGGTACACGATCTGCGCCGCTGGACGCATGACGTGCACCGCTCGGTCGACGACGCGCCCTACGGCGGCGGACCGGGGATGGTGATGAAGGCGCCGGTGTGGGGCGCGGCACTCGACGAGATCTGTTCGGAACAAACGCTTCTGGTGGTGCCGACGCCTGCGGGACGACTGTTCCGGCAGGCCGACGCCAGCGCATGGGCAACCGAGAAACACCTGGTGTTCGCATGTGGACGCTACGAGGGAATCGACCAGCGCGTCGTCGAGGACGCGGCGCGCCGCATGCGCGTCGAGGAGGTGTCGATCGGTGACTACGTGTTGCCCGGGGGCGAGTCGGCGGCACTGGTGATGATCGAGGCCGTCGTGCGGTTGCTGCCCGACGTGCTCGGCAATCCGCAGTCACATCAACAGGATTCACATTCCGAAGGCATCCTCGAGGGTCCGAGCTACACCCGGCCGCCCAGCTGGCGGGGCCTCGACGTACCCGATGTCCTGCTCTCCGGCGACCACGCCAAGGTCGCCGCATGGCGTCGCGAACAAGGATTGGAGCGCACCCGCGAGCGTCGACCCGACCTGCTCGACTGAGCGCCTCAGGTGACGACTTCGACAACTCCGTTCAGATCCATGATGCCGAGTTCGACGACGAGGGCAGGCTGACGCCGGCCGGCCTCCTCCCGGAATGCCCGCAACGCCCCCGACAGCATCTCGGTCTCGTACACCTTGTCGGTCAGCCCCCTGTCGCCGTAGGCCACTGCCGCTGCGCCGCAGTCGCGGTGTGCCATACCGATCAACCGCGTCAGCCAATGCAGGTCCACCGAGATCGCGAGGTTCTCCCAGAACGTCTCGTGCCAGCCGGCGAACGCCGGGGCCACCGCGCCGACCGGCCCGCCGGCGAAGGCGAACTGGCTGTAGTTGTTCTGCCACCCGCGGCCGGACATGTACTTCCACGTTTCGGTGGTGAACCGAGGGTCGATGCATTTCATCAGCATCGCCTCATAGCCCTGATCGAGCTGACCCGCCGCTTGCGGCGCGGTGGCCATGGCGGCGGCGCCCAGCCCGAATGCACCGAGTGCGGCCCGGCGCGAGATGGTCGGCAGTTGCCCAGCTGGAGTCATCAACGCAGCGTGCCGGATTCTCGCGGCGCGAAGTGCCCTTTTCGCGGTTCTCGGCCGACTTTCGTCGAACTTGCTACGCGGAGCCTAGATTCGGCCGCCGGGGAACATGGTCTTGACCGCCTGCGTCATCGTGTCGCGTGCGGTGGCGTCGTCGGCGGGCTGCATCGATGCGATCGCCATGACGAATCGACGATCGGTGCCGATCGCCCCGGTGGACCAGTGCACCCAGTTTCCGCCGTTCCAGCAACAGAACCAGCCCTGCTTGACCGCCACCCGCTCCTCGTAGAGCCCTTCGGGGATGCCGAACCGCTGCGGGTAGATACCGCCGGGCATGGTGCCGTCGGGCGCCGTCGGAGTCGACCTGGCCAGGTTCGACACGATGACGTCGGTCTTGTCGGGGGGTAGGCCGCCGCCGCCCGAGAGCAACTCTGAGTAGTACCGCACCAAATCTCCCGTGGTGCTCAAGGTGTTGAACCAGCGGCCGTTGTACGGCGTGCTGGTCGCGCGCAGGCCGTACCGCGCGGTGACGCGCGAAACGATCTCGCTGCCGCCGCCGCGATTCCAGAAGATCTCGGCCGCGCTGTCATCGGATGACCGCAGCATCGCATCCAACGCCTTACGGTCCTCGGGCGGGATTTCGGTCTTCCCCTGCGATTCCTGCAGCAGCAGGTCGTCGGCGATGAACAGCTTGACCACCGACGCGATCGGCATCGCCTCGTTGTTGCCGTTGGACACGAAGGTTCCGGTATTGCGGTCGAGCACGGCGACGGAGAGGTCGGCACCGGTCTCGGCGGCCTGCTCGGTGGCCCGGCGCGTGCGGGCGACGAGCCCGCCGAAGGAGGCGGCGGGCTCATCGGGCCGGGCGTCGGGCAGCGGTCCGGAGCCGCCCTGCGGCGCGATGACGGTCGATGGCGCGTCGTGTGCTTGCGTCTCGTACCCAGCGACGACCACGATCGCGGCGGCGACGATTGCGATCGTCTTGACCAGCAAAGACGGCCGCCGGCTCATGACCCTCCTCAAATGGCCCGGATGAGAAAATTGGGGCCCGCCGCGTTGCTTCGGCCCTGGTGTCAACCCTAATCACCGGCTACCCGGGGCGCCTGTCTAGGTAACGTCGCGAGGCGCGGACCGACGGCCCCGGCGCGATTTCGCTGGATCAGGTCTCATCTGGCACAATTGAGCAGTTGTCTGTGCAGGACCCGGGAACGGCTCGTTCCGCCCGCTGCGAGATACACCCCGATTCGCCCGATCAGATCGGCTCGGCAGGCCATGTCACGGCGTCCACGTGACTGCAGCGCCCGCAGCCGCCAACCGCAAGGAAGTGTCACCGATGAACACGCTGGACTTCGTCGATCAGACATCACTGCGCGACGACATCCCGGACTTCGGTCCCGGCGACACCGTCAACGTGCACGTCAAGGTCATCGAGGGCTCCAAGGAGCGCATCCAGGTCTTCAAGGGTGTGGTCCTGCGTCGCCAGGGTGGCGGTGTCCGGGAGACCTTCACCGTGCGCAAGGAGAGCTACGGCGTCGGCGTCGAGCGGACCTTTCCGGTGCATTCGCCCAACGTCGACCACATCGACGTCGTGACCCGTGGTGACGTACGTCGCGCCAAGCTGTACTACCTGCGTGAGCTGCGCGGCAAGAAAGCCAAGATCAAGGAAAAGCGCTGACGTCCCGGTCGGCTGTCGGCGCCGGGGCTTGATCCTTGGAGCGCGAGCAGCGCGGGGCTGAGCACGGCGCTGGCTACCCTGATGCGGTGACCGGTTCCTCAGAGCCCGACGAATCATCAGCCGAGCACCGGCCCGAGACCGCCGAGCCGGACAGCGAGACGGAAAAGCCCAAGAAAAAGGGCGGTGCGCTCCGAGAATTCGCGATCCTCATCTCGATCGCGCTCGTCATCTATTACGTCATGCTCACGTTCGTCGCCCGGCCGTATCTGATTCCGTCGGAGTCGATGGAACCGACCCTGCACGGCTGCCCTGGCTGCACCGGCGACCGGATCATGGTCGACAAGTTGACCTACCGGTTCTCGTCACCCGAGCCCGGCGACGTCGTCGTGTTCAAGGGCCCGCCGAACTGGAACATCAACTACCGGTCGATCCGCTCGGACAACACCGCGATCCGATGGGTGCAGAACGTGCTCTCGGTCGTCGGATTCGTCCCGCCCGACGAGAACGACCTCGTCAAGCGGATCATCGCGGTGGGCGGCCAGACGGTGGAATGCCGAGCGGCGACCGGGTTGACCGTCGACGGCAAGCGGCTCGACGAGCCGTACCTGGACCCCGAGACCATGCAGGCGGACCCCGCGATCTATCCATGCCTGGGAAATGAGTTCGGGCCGGTCGAAGTGCCTGAAGGCCGGTTGTGGGTCATGGGGGACAACCGCACCCACTCGGCTGATTCCCGCGCGCACTGCACCAACACCCCGGCCGACGCCCAGAAGGGTCTGCTGTGCACGGGCGACCCGACGGCGGGCACCGTCCCGGTGGACAATGTCATCGGAAAGGCGCGGTTCATCGCATGGCCCCCCTCCCGTTGGGGTGGCGTGGGCAGCGAGAACCCGCAGACGTAAACGCCAGACGCACTAGGAGAGCTGTTCTTGCCGGCGACGTGGCCTCCGCGCACTGTGATCCGGAAATCCTCGGGGCTGCGCACCCTGGAATCTGCGCTGTATCGCAGCGGCCTCGGGCCGGTCGCCGGCGTCGACGAGGTCGGCCGCGGCGCGTGTGCGGGCCCCCTCGTCGTCGCCGCCTGTGTTCTCGGTCCGAATCGGTTGGAGAGCCTCTCGGCGCTCGACGATTCGAAGAAGCTCAACGAAAAGGAGCGCGAGCGCCTTTTCCCCCTGATTCGGCGTTACGCCCTGGCTTACCACGTGGTGTTCATCCCCTCCCATGAGGTCGATCGCCGCGGCGTGCATGTGGCCAACATCGAGGGCATGCGCCGCGCGGTCGCGGGCCTGTCCGTGCGACCGGGCTATGTGCTGTCCGACGGTTTCCGCGTCCCCGGGCTGTCGGCGCCGTCGCTTCCGGTGGTCGGCGGCGATGCGGCCGCGGCGTGCATCGCGGCGGCCAGCGTGCTGGCCAAGGTCAGCCGCGACCGTCTGATGGTGAAGATGGAAGCCGAACACCCTGGGTACGGCTTCGCGCTTCACAAGGGCTACAGCACGCCGGCGCACAGCGCGGCGCTGGCCGAGCTGGGGCCCTGTAGCCAACACCGGCACTCGTTCATCAATGTGCGCCGGGTGGCCACGGCGGCAGGAATCAGAGTGGTGACCGAACTGGTTGACTCCCGTCACGTGGGTCCACCGGAGCAATGTGACGAAGCCGGGTAGGGGACAATGGGAGCCAACAAGGGGGCAGCGACCAAGATGAAGGACAGCTGAGCGATGAGTGCCGAGGATCTCGAGAAATACGAAACCGAGATGGAGCTCTCGCTCTACCGCGAATACAAGGACATCGTCGGCCAGTTCAGTTACGTGGTGGAGACCGAGCGCAGGTTCTACCTCGCCAACAGCGTCGAACTGGTGCCGCGCAACTCCGACGGAGAGGTCTATTTCGAGCTGCGGTTGGCCGACGCCTGGGTGTGGGACATGTACCGGCCCGCCCGCTTCGTCAAACAGGTCCGCGTGATCACCTTCAAGGACGTCAATATCGAAGAGGTCGAAAAGCCCGAATTGCGGCTCCCGGAATAGGCGGGGCGCCTCGATCGCGCCGCGTCGATCAACTGACGCTTGCGACAGTAAGTAGTCGCCCGAAATACCAACACGTTTCGCGCCGAATCACAGGGGCCGGCCTTTCCAAGACTGCCCGTCTCTATTCTCGTAATAATTGCCATTTGGCTTCGCGCGGCGTCGGTCGCACGGCACGATTGAGTCGCATCGTCGACGACGCGTTGTATCCGTCGACTTGTCATTGCGCTGAATAATGCCCGCGGTGGGCCTAATCATTGTTCCATGCAAGCCCGACGGTCGGCCTACCTGACAATCTGGTCACGTACGTCACGAGCGCGAGACAGATAACACCGAAGTGTCCCATTTCTGCCTGTTGAAGTGCAGTGAACTGTGTGTCATTCTTGTGCAGCAAACAAATAGTGGCCTTGCCGCTACCGGGGAGAGGATCTGCGACTAAGAAAATCCGCTTGATAACGGGAGCGATTGACCCAAAGATATGTTCCGGCGTAAAGTCCTGCACCGTCCTCGATCGCACACTGGGGGGAAAGCGGGCTTGTCATACCGATCGGCGGGGTGCGGTGCGGAGCGCCTCGGGCATGAGCGCGGGAGCGATCGGTGAAGCGTTATCTGCTGCGCCCGCTCGTCGGATTGGCGTCGATCGCCGCACTCGTGGCGGTGTTCGCTTTGGCGGCGAGCCTATTTCGCGGCGACTTCGCCGATACCGTTCCGGTGACTGTGATCTCGCAGCGCGCCGGCCTGGTGATGAATCCCGATGCCAAGGTCGAAATCCGTGGCGTCCAGGTGGGACGGGTAGAGGCGATCGAAGAACTGCCCAGCGGTGAGGCGGCACTGCATCTGGCGATGGATCCTTCGCGGCTCGATGCGATTCCGGCCAACGCGCTCGTCGACATCGCGTCGCCAACGGTGTTCGGCGCCAAACAAGTCCAATTCGTCTTTCCCGAAGAGCCGTCACCCCAATCGCTGCGCGCCGGTCAGGTGATCGAGGCCCAGCATGTGATGGTCGAGGTGAACACCGTCTTCGAGCAGCTGACCTCGGTGCTGTCCACGATCGAACCGGCGAAACTGAATGCCACGCTCGGTGCGATCGCCCAAGCCGTATCCGGTCGTGGACAGAAGTTCGGCAAGATGCTTTCCGACCTCGACTCCTACCTCGCGACGCTCGAGCCCAGCCTGCCGGCGCTCAACCGCGATCTGGAACTGGCTCCCGGAGTGCTTCGCGCATACGCAGACGCGTCAGGGGATCTCGTGTCGATCGCCGACAACGCGGCGACCATCAGCGAGTCCATCGTCGACAAACAAGACGATCTCGATGCGGCGCTCGTCAGCGTGATCGGGCTCGCCGATGTCGGCAACGAGGTGATCGCGCAGAACCGTCAGGCGCTGACCGACGTCGTGCGGCTGTTGGTCCCGACCACATCATTGACCAACGAATACAACCAGGCGTTGTGGTGTGCGCTGGCCGGCATAGTCGAGTCAGCGCATTTCCCACCGTTGAAAGCGCCGGGCGTCGAGGTGCTGGCCGGCTTCCTGTGGGCGCAGGAGCGGTATCGCTATCCTCTGGATCTGCCCAAGGCAGGCGCCGAGGGCGGTCCGCAGTGCACCGGGCTGCCGAAGCTGCCGTTCGAGACCGCCGCACCGTATGTGGTGGCAGACACCGGTACCAATCCGTGGCGACGCACCTATCCGGGCATCGTCCTCAATGCCGACATCATCAAGCAGATCATGTTCCCCGACACAGAAACCGCTGGGCCGCCCCGTAATACAGCACAGATCGGAATGCCGGGATGAGGCGTTCGCTGCGGCCGACCGTGGTCAAGTTCGGGCTTTTCGCGCTCGTGATGACGTTGCTTACCGCATCGCTGTTCTTCATCTTCGGTCAATACCAAACCGGGAGCACCAAGGATTACACGGCGGTGTTCGCCGACGCCTCCCGGCTGAAAACCGGACAGTCCGTGCGGGTGGCCGGGATGCGGGTCGGCACGGTCAACAGCGTCAAGTTACGCCCCGACAAAACCGTGCTGGTCAGCTTCGACGCCGATCCGAATGTACGCATGACCACGGGCACGCGAGCCGCGGTCCGGTACCTGAACCTGGTCGGCGACCGATATCTGGAGCTGATCGAGGGGCCCGACGGAACACCGATGCCACCCGACTCACAGATTCCGGTGGAACGGACCCAGGGCGCCCTTGATCTCGACCTCCTTCTCGGCGGCCTCAAACCCGTTATCCGGGGACTCAATCCGGAGGATGTGAACGCCTTGTCGGCGTCGCTGATCCAGATCTTCCAGGGGCAGGGCGGCACCCTGCAGTCGCTGCTGAACAACACCTCCGGATTCACCACAGCCCTTGCCGAGCACAACCAGACGATCCAGGCGCTGATCGACAATCTGCGCACCCTGCTTACGACCCTGAATCGCGAGGGGGACAAGTTCTCGGGCACGATCGACCGCCTGGAGAAGCTCGTCACGGAGCTTGCGGCTGAACGCGACCCGATCGGCACAGCGATCGAGTCGCTGAACAACGGCTCGGCGTCCGTGGCCGACCTCCTCAGCGATGCGCGCGCGCCGCTGGCGGGCACCATCGATGAGCTTGCCCGATTGGCGCCCAACCTCGACTTCCAGAAGGACCGGATCGACACGAGCCTGCAGAAGGCGCCCGAGAACTACCGGAAACTGGTCCGTACCGGGTCGTACGGAAGCTTCTTCAACTACTACATCTGCGAACTCAAGTGGCGGGTGACCGACCTGCAGGGCCGCACCGCCGTCTTCCCCTGGCTTAAACAGGAAAACGGGAGGTGTGCCGAGCCCTGATGCTGAAATACCGTGGCAGACAACTCATCCGCGCCGGAATCCTCGGCGTGGTGCTGATCGTCCTCGTCATCGCCGTCGGGCTCGCTCCCGAACGACTGGTGTCATGGGCGACCGCGGTGCGGTATCAGGCGCAGTTCAGCGACGCCGGCGGGCTGGCGGCGGGCAACGACGTCACGATCTCGGGAATCAAGGTGGGGACCGTCTCCACCGTTGCGCTCCAGGGGCGCAACGCGCTGGTGACGATGGTGGTCGACGGCTCGGTGTCGTTGGGGTCGGACACCACCGCACACATCCGGACCGGAACCCTGCTGGGCGAGCGGGTCGTGACCCTGGAATCGAAGGGCGAGGGGTCACTGGACCCGATGGACGTGATCCCCGTGTCGCGCACCGCATCCCCGTATTCGTTGACCGAAGCGGTCAGCGAGCTGACGAGCAACACCGCGGGCACCGACACCGCGTCGTTGAACCAGTCCTTGGATACGTTGGCCGCGACCCTGGACCAGGTGGCGCCGCAGCTGGGCCCGGCGTTCGACGGGCTGACCCGGTTGTCAACGGCGATCAACGACCGTGACGAAACGCTGGGCGATTTGCTCGCAAACGGCGCCGATGTCACCGAGATCCTGTCGGACCGCAGCCAGCAGGTGAGCACGCTGATTCTGAACGCCAACGACCTGGTGTCGGTGTTGTCGGCGCGGCGCTACGCCATCGTCGAACTGCTCGCGCACACATCGGCGTTATCCAAGCAGCTGTCCGGCCTCATCGCCGACAACGAGAAACAGCTCGCCCCCACATTGGAGAAGCTCAACGCCGTCACCGAGATCCTGGAGCGCAACCGCGACAACATCGCCAAAGCGCTTCCCGGGCTGGCGAAGTTCCAGATCACGTTGGGCGAGACGATCGGTAACGGTCCCTACTACCAGGCCTACATACCCAACATCTTCTTCGGTCAGATTTTCCAGCCGTTCTTCGATTATGCGTTCGGGTTCCGGCGCGGGGTCAACGCCGGCCAGCCGCCCGACAATGCCGGGCCGCGCGCCGAGCTTCCGTTCCCGTACAACGGAATTCCGATGCCCCATGAGCAGTGGGGTCCGGGGCGATGAACAACATCTGGGTGAAGCGTTCGCTTGCTGTGGCGCTGGCGGTGGCGCTCGTCGGGGGAGCCGTGGTCCTGTTCCGGCAGACCGTGTTGCGGCCAACGACCATCACCGCCCACTTCACCACCGCGACCGCCATCTACCCCGGTGACGAGGTCCGTATCGCCGGCGTCAAGGTGGGCTCCATCGAATCGATCAAACCGGTCGGCACGCAGGCCGAGATGAGGTTGGTCGTCGACCACGGCATCAGGGTGCCCGCCGGCGCCAAGGCGGTTATCGTCGCGCAGAACCTGGTCTCGGCGCGGTACGTCCAACTGACACCCGCCTACGAGTCGGGGCCGGTGATGGCCGACGGTGCCGTTATCCCGTTGGACCGCACGGCAGTTCCGGTCGAGTGGAACGAGGTCAAAGAGCAGCTGATGCGCCTGGCAACGGACCTTGGCCCCGCCGAGGGTATGTCGACTGGTTCGGTCGGCAGGTTCATCGACAGCGCGGCCGGCGCGCTCGGCGGCAACGGCGACAAACTGCGTCAAACGCTTGCCCAGCTTTCGGGTGTCGGTCGCATACTCGCCGACGGCAGCGGCAACATCGTCGACACCATCAACCACTTGCAGACGTTCGTCACCGCGCTGCGCGACAGCAACGAGCAGATCGTGCAGTTCCAGGACAGGTTCGCGACGTTGACCAGCGTCGTCGACGACAGCCGATCCGATCTCGACGCCGCGCTGAAGAACTTGTCCGACGTCGTGGGCGAGACGACCCGGTTCATCAGGGGCAGCCGAGACCAGACCGCCGAACAGATTCAGCGACTGGCCAGCGTCACCCAGAACCTCGTCGACAATCGCATGGCACTGGAGAACGTACTGCACATCGCGCCGCACTCGATCGCCAACGCGGTCAACATGTTTGACCCGCGTACCGGCGCCGCCAGCGGTGTGTTCGTGCTCAACAACCTGTCGAATCCGGTGTGGGCCATCTGCGGCATGATCGGGGCGCTGCAAAACGTCACCTCGCCCACCACAGGCAAGCTGTGCGCGCAGTACCTCGGGCCCGGCCTGCGCACGGCGAGCATCAACAACGTGCCGTTCCCGTTCAGCCTGTTCCTGACAGCGAACCCGCCGCCGTACATGCTGCGGTATTCCGAACCGGAACTGATGCCCGGGGCGGGCGGGCCGCCCGACGATCAGCCCGAGCCCCCGCCCGCGGTGTCGGCCTACACCGGAATCGGCGACGTGCCGCCGCCTCCCGGATGGGGCGCGCCGCCCGCCCCGCCCGGTCTGCCGCCCGCGGCCGTCGCGCCGGCGTCACCCGGCCCGCCGACCGTGCAGGACATGCTGCTGCCCGCCGAGCGGCCGAGTGCGCAGGCGCCACCGGCGACGGTGGCCCCGGTCCCACACGGTGGAGCCCCCTCATGACGGCTCGTCGGATGGTGGCGGTCGGCCTGAGCATCCTGCTGACGGTCACCGGTTGCTCATTCCAAGGGGTCAACTCGCTACCCCTGCCGGGCGCGGTGGGCCGAGGGCCGGATAGCAACGTCTACCACGTCGAACTTGCGAATATCGGGACCCTCGAGTCGAATTCGCCGGTGATGATCGACGATGTCGTGGTCGGCAGCGTCGGGAAGATGACGCTGCACGGCTGGCACATCGACCTGGAGGTCTCGGTGAAGCCCGAGGTCGTGGTGCCCGGCAACGCTGTGGCCACGGTGGGGCAGACCAGCCTCCTGGGATCGATGCACGTCGCGCTCGACCCGCCGCCCGGCGACGAACCGCGCGGCAGGCTCAGTCCCGGCGCCACCATCGCTCTCGACAGGACGTCGACCTATCCGTCGACGGAACAGACGCTGTCGTCCCTGGCGGCGGTGGTCAACGGCGGGGGACTGGGCCAGATCGGCGACATCATCGCCAATTTCAATACCGCGCTGTCGGGTCGTCAGGGAACGGTGCGCGACTTGATCACCCGGCTGGACACCTTCGTCGGGACCCTGTACCAACAGCGCGACAACATCATCGCGACCATCGACGAGTTGAACAGGTTCTCGCAGCGGTTGGGTGATGAACAACGGCTGCTCACCCGCGCGCTCGACAAGATTCCACCCGCGCTCGACGTCCTGATCCGGGAACGACCCAACTTCACCACCGCACTGAAGCGGTTGGGGCAGTTCAGCGATACGGTTTCCGGCTTGATCAACGACACGCAGGCCGACCTCGTGACGAATCTGCAGAACTTGGAGCCGACCCTGCGCGCGCTCGCCGACGTGGGCGCAGAGATCGACACTGCGCTGGCTGCCTTGCCGACCTTCCCGTTGAGCCAGAACTTGATCGACCGCGGGGTGCGCGGTGATTACGTGAATCTCTTCGTCACGGTGGACTGGACGAACGCGCGGCTCAAGCGTGGATTGCTGCTCGGCACCGCGCTCGGGCAGAACCGTGCATCGTTGATTCCCGCGCCGGGTGACCCCGGATACGACGCGTACTACACCAAATTCCCATTGGGCGTAGGCACCTCGCCGCCCTTCGGCCCGATTCCCAATGCTGCGCCCGCACCGTGGGAACCGGGGGGTGGTGGCTGATGCTGCCGCGGATGGTGCGCATTCAGCTCGTGATCTTCTCGATCGCGTCGATCATCGGCGTGGTCGCAATGGTGTTCGCCTACATGCAGGTGCCCACCCTGCTGGGCATTGGGAAGATCACCGTCACAATGGAGTTGCCGTCCTCCGGTGGGCTCTACCGGTTCGCCAACGTCACCTATCGTGGGGTGCAGATCGGCAAGGTGACCGAGATGGACGTGTCCCGCACCCGGGCCACCGCGACGCTGCGGCTCGACACCTCGCCGAGAATCCCGGCCGATCTGCAGGCCGAAGTGCGCAGCGTGTCAGCCGTCGGCGAGCAGTACGTCGAGCTGCTTCCGCGCACCGAGTCGCCGCCATATCTGGAAGACGGATCGGTGATCGCCATGTCTGACACCACGATTCCGCAGCCGGTGAGCCCGATGCTCGAGCAGGTGAACACCCTGATCGCGAGCATCCCCAAGGGTCGCCTTAGCGAATTGATCGACGAATCGTACAAGGCGTTCAGCGGAGCCGGCTTCGACATGGGTTCGCTGGTGGACTCGTCAGCCACGGTCTCCGAAGCCCTGAACGAGGACCCGTCGCGCTCGGCGAGGTTGGCCGAAGACTCGGTGCCTCTGCTCGATTCGCAGGTCCGCTCGACCGACTCGTTGCGGGTGTGGGCGCGGCGCCTCGCCGGGATCACCGGTCAGGTCGTGGCCAATGACCCGCAGCTCCGCACTCTTCTGGACGAGGGCCCCACCGCCGCGGACGAGGTCGGTGCCCTGCTCGAACAGATCAAGCCGACACTGCCGGTGCTGCTGGCCAACATGACCACCATCGGTCAGGTTGCAGTCACCTACCGTCCCTCGCTGGAGCAGGTGCTCGTGCTGTTACCGCCGTTCGTGGCCAACGTGCAGTCGTCGGCTCCCCATAACAATCCCACGGGTATCGCCCTGGGTGATTTCCGCATTCAGATGGCCGACCCCAACCCGTGCACCGTCGGCTTCCTGCCGCCCTCGCAATGGCGGAGCCCCGACGATCAGACCACGGTCGACACGCCGGACGGGATTTATTGCAAGCTGCCGCAGGATTCGCCGATCATCGTGCGTGGTGCGCGCAATGCGCCGTGCATGGGGGTGCCCGGTAAGCGGGCGCCGACCGTCGAGCAGTGCTACAGCGACAAACCCTATGAACCGCTGGCGATGCGCCAGCACACTCTCGGTGCGTATCCGATCGATCCGAATCTCATCGCACAGGGCGTGCCGCCCGACGACCGGGTCAGGGCCGACGAGAACCTCTTCGCCCCGCTGGAGGGCACGCCGCTGCCGCAGGGCATGGTGCCGCCGATCCCGCCTCCGCCGCTCGCACCCGGAGCGAAGATGCCGTCGCTGCCTCCGAACGCGATCCCGCCCCTTGTTTCGCAACCGGTGGACCAGCAGGGCGCCGCCGATGCACCCGCACCTCAGGCGGGGACCCCACACGGGCCACCGCCGCAGTCAGACGGTTCGCCGCCTCCGGCCGGGGCGGTACCCGCAACGCCGAGTTCGGTCACCACCGGGCGCTCCGCGGAGGGACCATCCGTCGCCATCGCGCACTACGACCCGCAGACCGGCCAGTATGCAACGCCGGACGGAAACGTCGGCCGCCAAACCGATCTCGCGCAGAGCCCGAAGTCGTGGCAGCAGTTGATCTACGAGGGAGGCGAGCAGTGATACGGGCGTTGACGATCGCGGTGACGATCACCGCGGCGGTGCACTCCGCGCCGCTCGCACAGGCGCAGAACGAGGTCGCGATCAACGGCGTGTTCACCGCGTTTTCCGACGGCCGGTGGGCGACAACCAACGACTCGCGCCACGACGAGGCGAGCGTCACCCAGACCTGGACCATCACCTCGACATGCACGACGTATCAGGATTGCACTGGTCGGGTCGAGAGCGATCAGGGTTGGAGCGCGGATCTGGTGTATATGAGCGGCCGGTGGAAGGTGACCAGGACCGTGCCGGACTGGGAACCGTGCATCGACGGTACGGCCTACCCGGGCAAGCAGTCGTGGGTGTTCTGGCTGGGTTATCCGCAGGACCCCAACAAGTACCAGGGGTGGGACAAGACCGAGGGTCCCAGTGGCGCCTGCGGTTTCAACAAGGTGCTCGACATCGAGATGCCGTTCAGGCTGACCCGCGTGGGTTGAATGCGTGCCGCGGGATCGTCAAGGGTAGCTCGACCGAGCTGAGCAGACCGGGTTGTGCGGCAATGACATAGGGCACCGCATTGACGACACGCATGGCCGTGGCGACCATTGCGCCAGCGCCGGAGGTCATGCTTTCGATGGCCGCGTCCTTGCGGTCGCGGACGGTGGCTGCCATCGTGCACTCGATGTCGGGCTGACCGGTGATCACGATCCGATAGCCGAGGGCATTCGGCAGCGTCGGCCACTGCGGAGCCACATCCGCCGCCAATCGGGTGACGTGTTCGATCACGATCGCCTCGCGGCCGTCGACGATGCCGATGGCCTGCATCCGCAGGGCGCCGCACGTCCCCGCCTCGACGGTGCCCATCGCCACCTCGAGCGGCCGCTCGGTCACCGTGCGGTCGAACGTCTCGCGCACCTCCTGCACCTCGACGCCGAGGGCTTCGGCGACCATGCGGATCTGGCCCTGCCATTCGCCGGCGATCGCGCCGGGGAACGAGATCCACGGCTGGTAGTCGAGCGGGCGGCCGAATCCCAAAGCGTCGCTCATGATGTCGGGCACGCCGTAGTCGTCGTAGAGGCCGATCTCGTAGGCGTGGATCTTCTCGATCTGTGAGGACTGGGTGCAAAGCACAAGCGGTAGGTAGTCGGCGACGAAGCCCGGTTCGATGCCCGAGGCGTATAGCGAGACCTGGCCCCCCTTGGCCGCCGCGGCCAGTTGGTCACGCCACTCGGCTGGCTCGTAGGCGTGCGGATTGACCAGGTGGGTGGTGCTCGTCGTCACCACGTTGATGCCGGCGTTGAGCAGCTTGACATAGTCCGGGATGGCGAGCGCGTCACGTTCGGGCCCGCTTGCCGCATAGACGACGCAGTCGGGCCGCAGCCCGATCAACGCATCGGCGTCCGTGGTGGTGGCCACCCCGATCGGCTGTCCGTTGGCGAGTTCGCCCGCGTCCATGCCGTCCTTGTCGGGGGAGTGCACCCACACCCCGACGAGATCCAGGTCGGGTCGCTGCGAAATCGCGCGGATCGCAATCGACCCGATTCCGCCGGTCGACCAGACCACCACGCGGTGTTTGCCTCCGGTCATCGATCCTCCTCGGGGAGCGCGACGGGGCGAGATCCATGTCTCGGGCCAGGTCTGAGAATAGCATTCACTATTAAGCGCAGCCAGAACAAAAATTAGGTTAGAGTCGGTCGTCGTGGATCCTTCGGCCTTCTTGCGGCGCTGATGTTCACGCTTCGTTTCGACATGCGCGCGCCCGCTGCCGGCGCGCCTGCAACCGACCTCTATGCGTGCGCTGTGCAGATGTGCGAATGGGCCGAGACGCGCGGTGCGGTTGTCGCCGTGCTCTCCGAACATCACGGCACCGAGGACGGGCATCTGCCGTCACCGCACCTCCTGGCGTCGGCGATCGCCGCACGAACCACCCGGCTGGCGATCATGTTGGCCGCCGTGCCGATCACCTTCTGGGACACCGTCCGGCTGGCCGAGAACATCGCCGTGCTCGACATCATCAGTCGCGGCCGCGTCTCTTATGCGTTCGGCATCGGGCACCGCGCCGAGGAGTACGAGCACTTCGGTGTGGGCACGAGCCGACGGGGCGCGGTCGCCGACGAGTCGCTGGCGCAGCTGTTGCGACTGTTGACCGGGGAACCGATCGACATCGACGGCCGCCGCGTCCAGGTCACGCCGCCTCCGGCGACTCCCGGCGGGCCGTACCTGCTGATCGCCGGCGGCAGCAGGGCCGCCGCCCGGCGCGCCGCGCGGCACGGGCTCGGTTTCATCTCCCAGGTGGATTCTGAGGGGTTGAAACGGTTCTACGAGAACGAATGTCGTGACAAGGGATTCGAGCCAGGCCTCATGCAGTTCCCCGGCGAGGGGGCGGCGACGGCCGTCTTTGTCGCCGACGATGTGGACGCGGCATGGCAGGAGTTGGGACCGTACCTGCTGCATGACGCGGTGATGGCCGCCTCCTACCGGCACGGCGACGATTCGGTGGCGAGCATCTCAAGGGCACAGAGCGTGTCCGAACTGCGGGAACCGGGCGGCCCGTATCGCATCTTCACACCCGAGGAGGCCGCCGCGTACGTCCAAGACGGCAGGCCGCTTCCGCTGCTTCCACTGTGCGGCGGTTTACCGCCTGAGCTGGCTTGGCCGTATCTCGAACGCGCCGCGACGGCGGCCGCATCTACTTGACCGACAGGAGAATCCGTGACAACACCGCTGAGGACCGTCGTCTGGTCGACAGGAGGCGTCGGATCGATTGCCATCGACGCGATCCGGGGCAGGCCCGACCTCGAGCTGGTCGGGGTGTGGGTGCACTCCGAGGAGAAGATCGGCAAGGACGCTGGGGCCTTGGCCGGCGGTGATCCGATCGGGGTGGCAGCCACCAATGACGCAGACGAGTTGGTCGCGCTGCAACCGGACTGCGTGGTGTACGCCGCGAGCGGACCGGAACGCGATGCGGGAGCGGTGCCCGATTACCTGAAACTCCTCGACGCCGGGATCAATGTCGTGTCGACGTCGTCGACCACCCTGATCTATCCGCCTGCCTACTACTCACCGGAGTGGCGCGACCAGATGGAAGAGGCTGCGAAGAGAGGCGGCGCGTCCTTCTACGCCTCGGGGATCTTTCCCGGCTTCGGCTCCGATCAGCTCGCGCTGGTGCTGGCCACGCAGTCGAAGCGGATCCGCTGCGTGACCGTCACCGAGGTCGCGCTCAATGACCACTACCCGGTGGCCGATGTGATGATGAACGGCATGGGCTTCGGACGCCCGCTCGATTTCGAACCGCTGCTGAAGACTCCGGGATTCATCGAAATGGCCTGGCGGGCACCGATCCACCTGATCGCGGCGGGTCTCGGCGTCGAGGTCGAGGAGGTCCGCGGCAGCCTCGACCGCCGCGTGACCGACAGGGACATCGAGGTGGCGTTCGGCACGATCGAGGCCGGGACGTGTGGCGCGGTGAGCACCAGGGCCGCGGGTGTGGTCAACGGCCGGGAAGCCATCGTCGTCCAGCACATCATCCGGATGGCACGCGACGTGGCGCCGGACTGGCCGACCTCGGAGTTCGACGCCACGTATCGCGTCGACATCGACGGTGATCCCGACATCCACTGCGCGATGAACCTCGGCGCCGCCGAGGGCCACGGCGCGGGGCATGCGGCGATGGCCGCCACCGCGATGCGCGTGGTCAACGCGATTCCCTACGTGGTGGCGGCTCCCGCCGGTCTGCTGAGTTCGCTGGACCTGCCGAACACGTTGCCCCGGCACGCGTTCGGGTGAGCAGCGGGAGTCAGCGATGTTCTCGATCCGATTCGACATGCGGGCACCGCGTTTCGGTGCGGCGACGACCGACCTGTATGCGGCGGCAATCGACATGTCGGCGTGGGCCGAGCAGCACGGGTGCGTGGCGGCGGTGCTGTGCGAGCACCACGGATCAGAGGACGGCTATCTGCCGGCACCCCTGATGTTGGCATCGGCGATCGCGGCCCGTACCGAGCGATTGGCGCTCAGCGTGGTCGTGATACTGCCGTTCTACGATCCCGTTCGGCTGGCCGAAGACGTTGCGGTGCTCGACATTCTCAGCAACGGCCGGGCTTCGTATGTATTCGGGTTGGGCTACCGGCCCGAAGAGTTCGAGCACTTCGGTATCGACCGGTCGCGCCGGGGCGCGCTGGCCGACGAGAATCTCGACTTGTTGCGGACGCTGCTGACCGGCCGGCCCACCGTGCACGACAACCGCCGCATCATGGTGTCACCGCCACCGTGCACTCGCGGCGGGCCGACTTTGATGTGGGGCGGTGCCAGCCTTGCGGCGGCGCGCCGCGCCGGACGTTACGGTCTGGGTCTTCTCGCCAATGGCAGCGTGACCGGTATGCGGGACGCGTACGAAACCGCGTCGCGCGCGCACGGGCACGAGCCCGGCGGTGTGCTGTTACCCCCGCCCGACACGCCGACGGTCACGTTCGTCGCCGATGACGTCGACGAGGGGTGGGACGAGATCGGCGAACACCTGTTTCACGACGCCCGCATGTATGCGCAGTGGAATCCGGACAACCACGCTTCGGCCGGCATCTCGGCGGCTCGCGATGTGGAGGAACTGCGCCACCACTACACTTCGCACCGGATCATCAGCTCTGAACAGGCGCGCGAAATCATCCGCGGGGGAGGGTTTCTCAATCTGTCACCGCTGTGCGGCGGTATTCCACCCGAGATCGCGTGGCCATATCTGAGGCGCGCCGCTGACGCGGCAGCGACCCCGACGATGACAAGAGAGAGCAGCAGATGACCGATACCAACACCGTCGATCTGTACTACGACCCATTCGATTTCGACATCGACGATGACCCGTACCCCATCTGGAAGAGGATGCGCGACGAGGCGCCGCTCTATTACAACGACAAGTACAACTTCTACGCGTTGAGCCGCTACGACGACGTCGCCAAGGGGCTACACGACTGGGACACCTACCGTTCGGGCAAGGGCACCACGATGGACGTCATCATGAGCGGTGTGGACGTACCGCCGGGCGTGATCCTGTTCGAGGATCCTCCCCTTCACGACATTCACCGACGGGTGCTGTCGAAGGTCTTCACCCCGCGCCGGATGGAAGCCATCGAACCCCTTGTGCGCCAGTTCTGCGTGCGTGCGCTCGACTCCCTTACGGGTGCTTCCCGTTTCGACGTGATCGGCGACTTCGGGGCGCTGATCCCGATGCGGACCATCGGTTACCTGCTGGGTATTCCGGAGCAGGGACAGCAGCAGATTCGCGACAACACCGATGCGTCGATTGGGTTGAAGGAGGGGAGCTTTCAGTCAGTGTCGGCGGCGACGTTCGAGAACGCCTACCAGCTGTTCGCCGACTACATCGAGTGGCGGGCCGAACATCCGTCGGACGATCTGATGACCCAATTGCTCAACGCCGAGGTCGAAGACGACGGTCAGGTGCGGCCGCTGTCTCGGATCGAGGTGATGACCTACACGAGCATGATCGCCGGTGCCGGTAACGAGACGACCACCAGGCTGATCGGTTTCATCGCTCAGATGCTCGCCGAGCACCCCGATCAGCGACGCGAACTTCTCGACGACTTCTCGCTGATTCCCGGGGCGATCGAGGAGGTGTTGCGCTACCAGGCGCCGTCGCCGGTGCAGGCCCGATATGTCGCCCGCGACACCGAGGCTTACGGGCAGGCGATCGCCGAGGGCTCGGTGATGCTGCTGCTCAACGGTTCTGCCAACCGCGACGAACGGCGCTACCCCGACGGGGAGAGATTCGACATCCATCGCGGCGGATCGCATCTGTCGTTCGGGCAGGGGCTGCACTTCTGCCTCGGCTCGTCGCTGGCCCGGATGCAGGCCAGGGTCGCATTCGAGGAGATGCTGCGCCGATGGCCCGAGTGGGAGGTCGACTACGCGGACGCCGCGATGGCCCACACATCCAGCGTGCGAGGCTGGGGCAGGCTGCCGATCATCGTCGGCTAGCGTCCTCGGCCGTCGAGCGCGTGGTGACGCCGCGCAGCAGGGTGTCGCGGACGTGGATCTGCGACGCGCGGGGGCCGAGATCGTGGAGCAGGTTCTCCGGGATCCACGAGACCCCGATGACGACGCGGGCCAGAGTCTCGTTCGACGGTGCGTCGATCGCGATCTCGCCGGCGCGGATCCCGGCGGTGAGAAGGGATTTCATCTGGCGGACGCGTTTGGTGAACAGCCATGCGATGTTCGGGGTGTCCGGAGGAGACTGTCGCATCCATGCCAACTGGATCCGGAACTCGTCGCCGAAGTGGGCGAGCGCGTTGGTGTGGATCCAGCTCAACGCATCGAGTTTCTCGACCGCCGATGCCTCGGACCGCAGCACGCTCGTCCACCCCACCTCGGCGACCTTCTCGCCGAACGACTGCATGATCGAGGCCAGCAGTTCCTCTTTCGACCCGATCAAGCGGTACACTGTTCCGGTGCCGAGGCCGGCGGCCGATGCAATGTCGCGGATCGTGGTGACCTCGTAGCCTTTTCGCCCGAATTCGGCTCGGGCGACCGCGCGCACGTGTGAAGCCTTGTCGTTGGGCGCGTTCTCTTCCTCCTCGATCCACGACTTCACCGCGTCGTCGGCGGCGATGAACGCGGGGGAGCGATCGAGTTCGGCGTCACCGGGAGGGACGGTGGCCAGTCCTTCCAGCAGGATCCGGCACAGCGTGGCCGCGACTTTGTCGGCGCCTGCGCTGTGCCGGATGACATCGAGTCCGACTTGGCGCATCGACTGGACGATCCGGTCGGCAAGGACCGGCAGGTCGACGTCCGGTCGCAGATAACCACTCCACCGCGCGGCACGTAGCGTCTGCACCATCGCTTCGAGGATCTTCGCCGGGCGCTGTTGGGCCAGCGCGGCCAGTTCCGGATTCGAGGTCGGTGTCTCGTAGAACGTCATCTGCAGTGCGGCGCTGTGGGTCACCGCGCACTGGGCGATCGCGGCGCCCAACTCCACGATCCGATCGAACGCCGACAGCGGGGCGGGGTCGTCGAGCCGATCGAGGGCTTCATCGGCGATGCGATCGAGGTCCTCGTGGTATCGCCGAAGCAACTCGACGAGGATCGCTTCCTTGGACTCGAAATGGTGATACAGGCTGCCGGGCAAGATGCCTGCGGCGTCGGCGATCTCCTGAAGTGACGTACGCAGCCCGGACGTGGCGATCAACGACGCCGCGGTCTGCAAGATTTCGGTCCGCCGGGTGCCGTCGTCGTAGGAATGGCCCGCGTGCTTCGCGAGGTCGGCCTTCGGCGTCACACGACGCCCCACGACACCTCCAACGCAGGCTCCCGTCCACCTGTTTGGTCGAACCGACCCAAAGTTTGGTTAACGCTACCAGAACTGGGCCGCCGGGCAGGGTTCCTCGAGGTGGAAGCGCCGGTAGCGGGCCGGCGGTCACGAGCTGGATGGAAAGCGAGCGGGGTTCAGCGGGCGCTCGTAGGAGATGTCGCTTCGGTCATGCGCGACGGTGAGGATGTCGGCGAGAAAGCCCATGGTCTCGTCGGTGATCAGCGTCGTTCCCTCGGTGTGCCATTCCACGACGCAGACCCGCGCGGCGATGGCCCAACGGCCATCCCGGCGCTCGAGCCGGTCGATGTAGCGGCCGCCGTTGACGGTCAGGTGGTTTGCCGGGGCGCGGTCGGTGCCGACGAACAGATAGTACGTTTCGGTGTGCGCCTGGTCGCCCGTGATGTCCGCGGTGTGGTTCAGCAGGTAGTGCTGGTAGCGGGATTGCGTCTCGTGGTACGCAAATGCCCACTCGATGAAGTCGTCGACGGGGCCCACGAAACCGATGTGCTCGTCGACGGCGCCGTCGTGGTAGGCCGAACGCACCAGTTCGCGGTCACGTCGATCCATCCCGCGGGCGTACCGCTGCATGCAGTCGAAGATGTCTGCCCGGTCGCACAACGCCTGCAGCCTCTCGTTCACAGCGGTGTTCCCTCCCAGGTGTCCACGGCGACCACCTCGGCGATCGGTCGGCGTTCGGCCGGACGGAATCTGACGCCGGGCCGCAGCCGCCCGACCGGCAGAAGGCAGCCCTGGACGTAATTTTCCGGGATGCCGAGCAGATCGCGGACCGCTGCCTCGTGGGTCAGATGCAACGTCGTCACGCAGGTTCCGTAGCCGCGCGTGTGAAGCGCCAGCGCGAAATTCCAGACGGCGGGGAAGATCGAACCGTACAACGTCGCCTGGTAAAAGGACTCGTCGCCGTCGACGCGCGGCAGATACGGTTCATAGCAGGGGATTACGAGAAGCGGGACCTTCGCCATGTTCTCGACCAGCCACTCGGTCGAGGACATGATTTTCTTGCCCGGGGTATCGGGCGGCAGCAGGTCGGCGACCAGTTGCCCACCGACCCTCTGCAGATAGGCGTCGCGGTAGAGGTCGGCGAGGCGCGCGCGGAGTTTCTCGTCGAATACGGCCACCCAACGCCAGCTCTGTTGGTTCGAGCCGTTGGCGGCATGCATCCCGATCCGCAGGCAGTCCGCGATATCGCGACGATCGACGGGCGCGTCGAGGTCCAGTGATTTGCGCGCCGACCGGGTGGTCGTGAGGAGCTCGTCGATGTCCATGGGTGCTCCTTACGCTCGGTCTACGCGCCCGACGATAATCTGGAACAGATCTTTGGGTCAACGATGTCGAGGCCCAGTCGAGCCGTGACATTCAGCCCGACATGCCGAGGCGCCCGGTCACCGCGAACACCTCGTCGTAGATCGATCCCGGAACGGTGAACGGCTCGGTGGCCGCGACCGCCTCGAGGTGGCCGGCGATGTCCTCAGCCGTCGGATCACCGTCCCGTGGTGCCAGCCAGCCCTCGCTCAGCCCGATGAAGACCCTGGCGAACCGGCCCGCACATGCCGAGAAGTTCTGATGGTTGACATCGCAGGCCCGGCTGGCCAGGTACACCACGAGTGGAGCGACGAGCTCGGGACGGATGGCGGCGAAGAAGCCGTTGTCCTCCAGGGCTTTCGGGTCGCCCAGCGTTTCGGTGACCATCCGGGAGATCCCGAAGGGCAGCACGGTATTGGCGCGAATCCCGTGCGGTTCACCCTCGAGCGCGATGACATTGTTAAGGCCGACAATGCCGGCCTTGGCCGCGGCATAATGCGCCTCCAGGTGCTGACCGAACACGCCCGCCGACGACGCGATGAAAACGAACCGCCCGTAGCCCTGCCCCTTCATCACCCGGTAGGCGGGCTGCGACAGGTAGAACGCACCGTCGAGATGAACCGAAAGCATGCGTCGCCAGTCGACGGGAGTCAGTTCGTCGAACGCGATGGAGTTGAAGATGCCCGCATTGCTGATCACCGCGTCGAGCCGGCCGAACGCGTCGACGGCGGTTCGGACGATCGCCTCACCGCCAGCCGGGCTGTCCACCGAGTCATAGGACGCTACGGCCGTGCCGCCGGACGCGGTGATCTCCTCGACCACCTGATCGGCGACCGCCGTGTTCCGGCCGTCGCCATGCATGGTTGCGCCGAGGTCGTTGACGACGATCGATGCTCCGCGCCTTGCCAACTCGAGCGCATACACACGGCCGAGCCCGCGGCCAGCCCCGGTGACCACGGCGACCTGCTCGGCGAAATCGATCATCGTTCCTCCGGCGATTGACGGCGGTCCGGTCGGACTCTACGTTGGAACAGATATTTGGTCAACGAGAAAGGGCGCGCTCGATGACGAGCGAGGACGCCGACAACCCCAGGCGTTTGGCGCTGCTGGCCTCGGCCCTGGCCGGCCGCACGGTAGCGGTCGCGCCTGCCGCACCGGGTGAACCGGCATGGACGGACGGCGTCACGGTGTTCGTCGATCCATCCGCCGGCGCGGACCGCCAACTCGAGGCGGTAACAGTGCAGGCCTCGCTGCTGGCCAGTGGAGGCCTGGAAACGGAGGTGGTGCGCAAACTCGTCAGACGGCCGGCCCTGGCGCGCCGGTACCTCGCGGTCGAGGGTCAGCGAGCGTTGTCGGTCAACGACGACCTGCTGCCGTCGGGTGTGCGCCGCCTTGTCGACTGTGACCTCGCCGCCCGCGCGGATTCGGCGGTCGGTTCGTTGAAGGTGGCGGGGCAAAGTCGTGACATCGCCGATCCACCCGCGGGGTTCGGCGTCATCAGGGCGCAGAAGCTGTTGGCCAACCGCGCCTCCGCCGCCCAGGTGGAATCGGCCGGCGGGCACGTCCCTCGGCGCGAGGCGAACAAGGAACTGGCCGACCTCGACGACGGCGATGACGACTTCGACGACGGCGAAGACATGATGGATCCCTTCACGAGTCCTGTTGGTGGGGGCGGTGCGCTCGGCAGGCTCCTGAAAAGGATGACAAAGAGTGTCCGCAAACTCTCCGGTGCGGGCACGCCGGGCGCGGATACGCCAACCCATCGCTCCCGCAGGGGATTTCGTGGCGCAGGTGCGGTGACCTCGAGTGCGGCCGGTGCGGTGGACTCCGACGGCTGGGAAGCCTCCACAACCGGGGGGCGCACGTATGACGAGTGGGACTTCCAGCGACGCGGCTACCGGCCGGACTGGTGCACCGTGGTGGAGATCGACGCACCGATTGAGAAGCGGGAAGCGCTGGTTCGCCCGGATGTCCACGCCTTGCGCCGCCCCCTCACCCGCCTGGGTATCGGGCTGGACCGGTGTCACCGGCAGGTCCAGGGCGACGATATCGACGTCGATGCCGCGGTCGAGGCGCGCGTCGAAACCCTGGCGGGTTCGACGCCCGACGAGGCGGTCTACCTCGACAATCTGCGAAGGCGTCGCGATTTGGCCGTGCTCGTCCTGCTCGACGTCTCCGGTTCGGCAGGTGAATCGGGCACTTTCGGCCAGACCGTGCACGAGCAGCAGCGTACGGCCGCAGCGGCGCTGACCGTTGCCCTCCATGACCTCGGAGACCGTGTCGCGTTGTACGCCTTTCAGTCACAGGGCCGCTCGGCCGTTCATCTCGTGCCGGTCAAGCGTTTCGACGATCACCTCGACGCGATGGTCATGCGCCGCCTGGGCAGCCTCACCCCGGGCGCCTATTCACGGCTGGGGGCGGCCGTTCGGCACGGTACGGCGGTGATGACGGAGAAGGCGGGCACGTCACGACGTCTGCTGGTCGTGCTGTCCGACGGCTTGGCCTACGACCACGGCTACGAACGGCGCTACGGTGCGGCCGACGTACGCCGGGCGCTGGGGGAGGCCCGGCGGAAGGGTATCGGCTGCTTGTGCTTGACGATCGGCGCGGCCACCGACTCCGGGGAGCTGGCCATGGTGTTCGGCAGCGCTGCACACGCGTCGATACCCAAGCCCACGCAGCTGGCCGACGTGATCGGTCCGCTGTTCCGCGCGGCGCTGCGCACCGCAGACCTGCGCCGGCGCGTGTCGACTGCGTCTGCATCTTGAACCAAACATCTGTTCCGCGCTAGGGTCCTAAGCGAGTTCGAACCGAAGGGAAGCCATGCAGGTGAAGCCACCGCGGCCCTACTACGTGCCCGTCGCGAACGAGGAGCAGGTCTTCAAGGCCGCATACAAGCAGGGGCTTTCCATCGCACTCAAGGGCCCGACGGGCTGTGGCAAGACGCGGTTCGTCGAGGCGATGGCCCACGACCTGGATCGTCCGCTGATCACCGTCGCCTGCCATGACGACCTGACCACCGCCGATCTCGTCGGCCGGTTTCTGCTACGCGGCGGTGAGACCGAGTGGGTCGACGGGCCCCTGACCCGTGCGGTCCGCGACGGTGCGATCTGCTATCTCGACGAGGTCGTCGAAGCCCGGCAGGACACCACCGTCGTGCTGCACCCGCTGGCCGACCACCGCAGACAACTGCCGATCGAACGGCTGGGGGTCACGCTGGAAGCGGCGCCGGGGTTCTGTCTGGTCGTCTCCTATAACCCGGGCTACCAGAGCGTGCTGAAGGATCTCAAGGACTCCACAAGGCAGCGGATGGTTGCGATCGAATTCGGTTTTCCCACAACAGACGTCGAAGAGAAGATCGTCGCCAGCGAAGCGGGCATCGCGCACGACCGTGCCGCGGAACTGGTCCGGCTGGGTCATGCGATCCGGCGGTTGGAGACGGGGGGACTCCGCGAAGTCGCTTCCACGCGGGTATTGATCGCCGCGGGTCGGCTGATCGCCGAAGGTTTGGCCCCACGGGACGCCGCGCGCGCCGCGATCGCCGGCCCGCTCACCGATGACGCCACCGTGACCCGCGGTTTGGTCGAGATGATCGACGCGTACTTGGTCGACCAGGCTCCGGGTGATTGACCCTGATCATGACCCTCGCTACTGTCTGAACAAATATTAGGTTTCCAACGACGGAGGTGGCATGTCCTACGAGAGCACCGCGGAACCGATCAAGTTCGGGTACCTCATGGACTTCAAGCTGCCCGACCTCTACCCGCAGGAGATGAAGGAAGATCTGTCCAATCCCTTCGAGCTGATATTCGCCGAGGCGGTTGAGAACGGCGTGATCGATCGGCCCATCGAGATCATCTACAAGGAGGTCGAGGGGCTGCCGAAAGGTTCGGTCAAAGCGGTGATCGACGCCTACGGCGAACTCGTCGACGAGGGGTGCCTCGCGGTGTTCGGCCCGCACATCACCGACAACTGCGTGCCGACCCGCGAGGCCATCGAGGAGCGGTTCCGGGTGCCCGCGCTCAGCGTCACCGGCAGCGACGCGTGGTTGGGGGAGTGGACGTTCGCGTTTCCGCAGGGTTCTTTGACCGACGAGCCGATCTTCTGGGCGGACCTTCTGGCCAAGGGCGGACACCACGAGGTAGGCGTCCTCATGGAGCAGTCACTGGTCGGCGAGACATACGTGAAGAACTTCCGGAACGCGTGCCGTCGCAAGGGGATCCGGATCGTCGCCGAAGTCGCGATCGCGCAGACGGCCCAGGATGTCTCGGAAGCGGTGCGGACTCTGTACGAAGCCAAGGCGCAGGCCGTGGTGCACGCCGGTTTCGGGTTCGGCATCGTGTTCGTCAACCCTGCTCTGGAAGAACTCGGCTGGGATCCACCGCGCTTCACCAGCACGGCTTTCCAGAACGCGTGGATCAACCCGATCATGTGGAACGCGTTCATGGGGTGGACGGGCGTCGACCAGTACGACGAGGGCAACCCTGTCGGCCAGCGGTTCCTCGACAAGTACCAGGAGAAGTTCGGCCGCAGGCCCGAATACTGTGTGCCCGTGGTGAACTGCGACGTCGCCACAGCGTTGCTTCGCGCGTGCAGCGATGCGCATCCGCTGAGTCCGCGCGGTGTCAAGGAGGCCTTGGAACGCGTCAAGATGATGCCCGCGGCCGCGGGGGCGCCGGGGACCCGCGTCTCGTTCGGCAACTGGACGCGCCGGGCGTGGATGGGCGCCGGGTATCTGGTCGCCCGAAGGCTGGACGCCGACGGCGTCAACTCTCATCTCGTCGACCGCTTTGGTGAGGAGTGAACCGTGACCACTGAAACGCCGAAGGCCGAAGCCACCTCGCCGGCCTCTCCGGGGCCGACGAAACGGTCCTGGCTCGGGCCGTCGATCTCGGTGGCGGCACTCCTTGCCGTTGCCGTGTTCTTCGCCGTCAACACCCGTAAGGGTCCGGGGTCCCCACGCATCGCCAATCCCGATGTCGAGGGGACACCGCGGCCCGTCGAGGTGCTGTTCGGGTGGAGCACGTCCACCTGGGTGGTGATCCTCGAGACCTTCACCGTCATCACGATGGCCGTCATCATCACCTTGTGGGTGGTGCACTGGCGACGAAACCCGCACAACCCGACGTTGCTGATGGCACTCGTCACGTCGTTGATCGTGTGGCAAGACCCGATCATGAACTGGTCGCCGTTCGCGGTCTACAACCCCGAGCTGGCGCACCTGCCCGAGGACTGGCCGTTGGTGTCGCTGTCACCGACGGTGGAACCGTTCGTGGTCCTCGGCTACGTGATGTTCTATCTCGGGCCCTATTTCCCGGCGATCTGGATCTTGCGGAAACTGCAGGCGCGCAGGCCTGTCGAGTCATTCGTGTGGCGCCATCCGCTGATCAGCCTGGCGGCCATCATCTTCCCTATCGGGGTGGTGGTGGACGCGGCGCTCGAGATCACCCTGGTGCGCACCGGCATGTACATCTATTCGCAGGTGCCGCCGTGGGCGTCGGTGTTCACCGGAGACACCTATCAGTTCCCGTTGATCTGGGAAGTGGTGGCGGTGACGTTCGTGATGATCCCCGCCGGTGTGCTGCTCTACCGCGACGACACCGGTAAGTCCGTCGCGGAGAAGCTTGCTCAGCGGGCGCGGATCTTCGCCTCGAGGCCTAGGCTGGGCACCTTCGTGGTGATGTTCGTGATCATCAACGTCGCCTATTTCTGTTACGGCGGGCTTTTCGCGATCGTGAAGGCGACCAAGATCTCGACGTCGGTGGCCTGCCCGTGGCCGTATCCGGAAGTGAAGGTCTATGACCCGCAGGGCTTCTACGAAGCGAACGGCCAACCGGGTCCGTACTCCGTCGGGATCATGTCGACCTGGATGAGCGGGCAGCCCGACGGGCGCCCGGACGTGGAACTGGGTGAGAAGAGCAATCGGTGCGCACCGGACGCCCAGGATGGGTGATGAGCGCTTGCGCGAAGAACAGACAATGGGTGATGAGCGCTTGCGCGAAGAACAGACAATGAGGGCTGAGCGCAGCGTCGTCATCACCGGCGCCTCGCGGGGGCTGGGGTTGGCATCGGCGTCTCATCTGTACCGGTGCGGCTGGCGGGTCGTCGCGGCCATGCGGTCCGTCGATGCCGGCATGCAACGGCTGCGTGAGGCGACCGGCGCGGTGCCGGACGATCCGAACCTGGTCGGTGTCACGCTCGACCTCACCGACACCGCCTCGATCGAGGCGGCGGCCAAGTCGATCGAGGAGGCGGTCGGCGCCCCGTATGCGCTGGTGCACAACGCCGGCATTTCGGCGGCGGGAATGGTCGAGGAGACACCGGTGAATCTGTGGGAGCAGATGTTCGCGACCAACATCTTCGGTCCCGTCGGATTGACCAGGGCGTTATTGCCGTCCATGCGCGATGCCGGGCGCGGTCGCATCGTGCTGGTGTCGAGCCAGGGTGGTGTGCGCGGAATGCCTGCCACCGCACCGTATTCGGCCGTCAAGGGCGCGTTGGAACGCTGGGGCGAGTCGATGGCCGCCGAGATCGCGCCGTTCGGCATCGGCGTCACGATCCTGGTGACCGGTACCTACGACACCGAGATCATCACCGATGCGGGAACCACCGACTGTCGCGATCTGACCGGTCCCTATGCGCCGCATCACCGCACCATGGACAAGCGTGGGCGGGCCGCTATGCGCATGGCCGCACGGTCGCCCGACAAGTTCGCGGAGGGTTTGGCCGAAGCACTGGACAGTTCGAAACCGTTCGTCAAGCGGCCGGTCGGCCCCGACGCGCGAATGTTGTTGATCGCCAACCGGGTGTTCCCGTCGGCCGGGCTGCACCAGATGATCCGGCTGATGATGGGCATCCCGCGGTTCGGCGCGCTACGAGGGAGCAGAGACCATGGCTGACGTTCGCTTCGAATCGAAGATGATGATCGACGGCAAGCTCGTCGACGGTGAGGCAGGCACCTTCACCAACATCAACCCGGCCACCGAGGAGGTGCTCGGCGAGGTCGCCGATGCCTCGAAGGCCGATATGCACCGCGCGATCGACGCGGCGCGGCGAGCGTTCGACGAGACGAATTGGTCCACGGATCATGCGTTTCGGCAACGGTGCCTGCTGCAGCTTCAGGAGGCACTCGAGTCCGAGCAGGAAGAGCTGCGCGAGGAACTCATCCTCGAGGTGGGCTGTCCGCGTGCCATCACCCACGGCCCCCAACTCGATGCGCCGTTATCCGACGCCCTGAAGTACCCGGCCCGGCTGATCGACGAATATCCCTGGGAGACATCACTGGGCGATGCGCTCGTGTCGGTCACCGGGGTCAACACCACCCGCAAGGTCTGGCGCGAGCCCGTCGGCGTGGTCGGGGCGATCGTGCCGTGGAACTTCCCCTTCGAGGTCACCATCCAGAAGATCGGGCAAGCCCTCGGTACGGGTAACACCGTCGTACTCAAGCCGGCGCCCAACACCCCGTACAACGCCACCCGGTTGGGGCGGCTGATTGCCGAGAACACCGACATCCCACCGGGTGTCGTCAACGTCGTCACCGCCTCGGATCACTTCGTCGGTGAAGAACTCACCCTGTCACCGAAGGTGGACCTGATCTCGTTCACCGGATCCACCGTCGTCGGCAGGCGGATCATGGAGAAGGGCGCGGCGACGATGAAGCGGTTGTTCCTCGAACTGGGCGGCAAGTCGGCGACCATCGTGCTCGAGGACGCGGACTTCGCGCTGGGCTGCATGATGGGCATCGCGCCGTGTATGCACGCGGGTCAGGGCTGCGCCAACCCGACCCGGCTGCTTCTGCCGCGTTCGCGCTACGACGAAGGCGTCGAAATCCTCAAGGGCATCTACGAAGGTGTCGCGCCCGGGGATCCGCAGGATCTGGGCACGCTGTGCGGACCGATCATCTCCGACAAGCAGCGCGGGCGCATCCGCGGATACATCGACAAGGGCGTCGAGGAGGGTGCGACCCTGCTCGTCGGAGGTGCCGAGGCTCCCGACGGCATGGACAGGGGATTCTTCGTCAAGCCAACACTTTTCGTCAACGTCGACAACGCGATGACCATCGCTCAGGAGGAGATCTTCGGCCCGGTGCTCTCGGTGATCCCGTTCGACGACGAGGACGACGCGGTGCGCATCGCCAACGACAGTCCGTACGGCCTGGCGGGCAACGTAATGGCCGGGACGCTGGACAGGGCCCTGTCAGTGGCCAGGCGACTACGCGCCGGATTCATCGGACTCAACGGCACCGCCGGGTACGGCGCTGACACGCCGTTCGGTGGCTATAAGGCCAGCGGTATCGGACGCCAGAACGGTGTCGCCGGGTTCGACCAGTACACCGAGATCAAGTCCGTCGCCTATCCGGCCGGTTCGTAGGAGGGACGCCATGCAACTGTTGTTCGAGGACCTCGAGGACTTCGGCGAGTTCGACGACTTCGTGTCGGGCGATGTGCGCGACCCCTACACGGAACTGGCGAGGCTGCGTCGCGAAGAACCGGTCCAGAAGATCGAGATCCCGGGTATCCCTGGGCAAGAAGGTAAGCCGATCGTCATGGTCTACCGCTATGAAGAAGCCCAGCAGATGCTGCGGGACAACGAGACGTTCTCGTCGGCGATCATCATCCAGGCGTTCGGGGATGTGTTCGGTAAGCATGTGATGCTCGGAATGGACGAACCCGAGCACGGCAGGCACCGGGCCCTGGTGGCGAAGGCGTTCTCGCAAAAGGCCCTGGCCCGTTGGGAAGATACGCTGGTGACCCCGATCGGCAATGCGCTGATCGACCGCTTCGCCGGCCGGGGACGTGTCGACCTCGTCAAGGAGTTCAACTTCCCGTATCCCACGTTGATCATTGCCGGGTTGCTGGGCCTGCCGCAGGACGACTACGCGCAGTTCCAGAAGTGGTCGATCTCGCTGCTGTCGTTCACCATCAACCCCGAGCGCGGGCGGGAGGCGTCTTTGGCGCTGGCCGACTACTTCCGGCCCATCCTGGCGGCGCGACGCGAGGAACCGCGCGACGACCTGATCAGCCGGCTCGGCGCGGCCGAGATCGACGGGGAAAAGCTCTCCGACGAAGAGATCTTCTCGTTCCTGCGATTGCTGCTGCCCGCGGGTGTGGAGACGACGTACCGGTCGCTGGGGAACCTGTTGTTCGGGTTGTTGTCCAACCCCGAACAGCTCGACGCGATCCTGGCCGACCGGTCGCTGATACCGCAGGCGATCGAGGAAGCGGTGCGTTGGGAGCCGCCGCTGAGCATGATCACCCGGATCGCGAGCCGCGACACCGAACTCGGCGGGGTCCACATCCCCGAGGGTTCGTCGGTGATGCCGGTGCTGGGCGCGGCCAACCGGCAGGACGAGCGCTTCCCACAGCCCGATCAGTTCGACATCTTCCGCGAAGCCAAGGCGAACATCGGCTGGGGCCACGGCGTGCACGTCTGCCTGGGCATGCATCTGGCGCGCCTCGAGATGCGCGTCGCGCTCAACCTCCTGCTGGATCGGCTGCCCAACCTGCGGCTGGACCCCGAAGCCGACGAAGCCTACATCCGCGGGCAGGTGTTCCGGTCTCCGACCGCGCTGCCGATCGTGTTCGACCCCGCGGTCAGCCCGTGACCGATCTGCGCTTTGACGACAGGGTGGTGGTCGTCACCGGCGGCGGCCGTGGGATCGGCCGCGGTCACGCGCTGCTGCTCGCGGCCAAGGGTGCCTGCGTCGTCGTCGCCGACAACGGGGCGCAGATCGACGGTCGCGCATGCGGCTCGCGGCCGGCCGACTCTGTGGTCGATGAGATCGCGAAAGCCGGTGGCCGGGCGGTGGCGTGCAGTGTCTCCGTCGCCGAGGAGTCGGGGGCGCAGGCGGTGGTCGACACCGCAGCCGAAACGTTCGGGCGCATCGACGCGGTGATCAACAACGCCGGCGTCCACGACCCGGGACTTTTCGAGACGCTGTCACAGGACCGGGTCCGCAAGATGCTCGACGTGCACTATTTCGGAACACTTTTCGTCACGCGGGCGGCATGGCCCCATCTAGCCAAGGCGGGCCGCGGGCGGATCGTCAACACCGTATCCGAGGCCATGCTCGGCGGCATCCCCGAACTCACGAGCTACGGCGCTGCCAAAGGGGCGGTCTGGGGGCTGACCCGTACCCTCGCCACCGAGGGCGTGGGCCACGGCATCGGAGTCAATGCGATCGCGCCGCGGGCCTACACCCGCATGTCGGCCTCCCAGGGCCGCCAACTGGCCGAGCTGTACGGCATGTCAGAGGACATGATGGCCGAGATCAACGCGAGCATGCCTCCCGAACTGTGCGCTCCCGCAGCGGCTTTCCTTGCGCACGAGTCGTGCCCGCTCACCGGTGAGGTCCTGCTGACGGGAATGGGTGGTGTCTCACGCCTTGCGGTCGTGCGCACCCAGGGCGTCTGGAAGCAGCCGCTGACCGCCGAAGACATCGCCGAGAACCTCGACCAGATCATGAGTGTCGACGACGCCTACGTGACCGAAGCAACCAGGAGTGTCTTGTGACCGATTTCGAAACCGTCGACTTCTTCACCGATGCGGCTCTTGTTCCCGACCCGTATCCGTATTTCGATCATCTACGGTCCAAATGCCCGGTGGCACAGGCGACCCCGTTCAATGTGCTCGCCGTGACCGGTTACGACGAGGCGCTCGCCGTCTACAAGGAC
This sequence comes from Mycolicibacterium flavescens, assembly GCA_900637135.1. Taxonomy (NCBI): domain Bacteria; kingdom Bacillati; phylum Actinomycetota; class Actinomycetes; order Mycobacteriales; family Mycobacteriaceae; genus Mycobacterium; species Mycolicibacterium flavescens. The sequence goes on along the minus strand of LR134353.1, from coordinate 3,435,403 downwards.
CCCGCGTTCTCCTCCTGCGTATCGGTCGCCGGCCCGTTCTCGGGTATGCCCTTCGGGCCGGGGGAATCCGACGACGTCAGCGAGCTGATCGAACAGCACCGCGCCGCTGTGCCGATGGCCGAACACATCACGTCGCAGGACCCGCCTCTGCACACCCGCACCCGTGGCCTGCTGAACAAGCTCATCACGCCCAAACGCCTCAAGGAGAACGAGGACTTCATGTGGCGGTTGGCAGACCGGCAACTCGACACCTTCCTCGACAGGGGAAGCTGTGAATTCCTGTCCGCCTACGCCAAACCGTTCTCGCTGCTGGTGATCGCGGACCTTCTCGGTGTGCCGGTCGAGGACCATGAGGAATTCAAAGCGGTCTTCGCCATGGAGACAGTCGGCGAACTCGGCAAGGACGCGCCGACGTCGCACAACCCCCTGGAGTGGCTCAACGAGAAGTTCTACTCCTACATCGAGGATCGCCGACGCTCTCCCCGGGAGGACGTGCTGACCGAGCTGGCGCAGGCCAAGCACGAAGACGGCTCGACTCCCGATATCGAGGACGTCATGAATCTGTCGACCTTCCTGTTCGCGGCCGGCACCGAAACGACCACGAAACTAGTCAGCTCCGCGGTCCGGTTCATCGCCGACAACGCCGACTTCGAGAAGAAGCTCCGCGACGACCGCAGCATGATCCCCGCCTTCCTCGAGGAGACGTTGCGGATGGAAAGCCCCGTCAAATCCCACTTCCGGATGGCGCGCACCACCACCAAGATCGGCGACGTCGAGGTGCCCGCGGGGACGACGGTGATGCTGCTGCCCGGCGCCTGCAACCGTGATGAACGGAAGTTCGCCGATCCCAACATTTTCCGGCCTGACCGCCCGAACGTTCGCGAGCAGATCGCGTTCATCCGCGGCGCCCATTCCTGCCCCGGCGCGCCGTTGGCCCGGGCGGAAGGACGGATCTCGTTGAACCGGATTCTCGACCGGATGACCGACATCGCGATCTCCACCGAACACCACGGTCCCGCCGACGACCGTCGCTTCACCTATGAGCCGACCTTCATCATGCGTGGGCTCAGCGAACTGCACATCACGTTCACCTCGCTCGGATGAGGAAGACGCCCGGCGAGCACCTCACCGCGTGTCACGACCCGGCAAGAATCGAAGGAGCATTGACATGACCGGAAAGCTCGACGGCAAGGTCGCTTTCATCACGGGGGCCGCCCGGGGCCAGGGTCGCGCGCACGCGATCGCGATGGCCAAAGAAGGCGCGGACATCATCGCCGTCGACATCTGCCGTGACATCCCGTCCAATCCCTATCCCCTCGCCAGCCCCGAGGATCTCGCCGAAACCGAGCGTGCGGTCAAGGAGATCGGACGGCGCGTCGTCGCTCGGGTCGCCGATGTCCGTGAGCGACACGAACTTCGGGAAGCGGCGGAGGCGGGGGTCGCCGACCTCGGAAGGATCGACATCGTGGTCGCCAATGCCGGCATTTTACCGATGGCGATGGGCAATCCCGACCCGATGGGGTTCGTCGACGCGTCAGACGTCGACCTGGTCGGCGTGATGAACACCGTCGCGGTGGCGCTTCCGCACCTGCCCGACGGTGCGTCGGTCATCGTGACCGGCTCCACTGCAGGCATGATCCGCGGTACCACCACGAGCCCGGACATGGGTCCCGGCGGCGCGGGTTACGGCTGGAGCAAGCGCATCGTGATGGAGTACGTCGACGAGATGTGCCTGCACCTCGCGCCGAGGATGATCCGCATCAACGCCATCCACCCCACCAACTGCAACACCCACTTGTTGCAGAACGAGGGGATGTACGGCGTCTTCCGGCCCGACCTGAAGGCCGAAGGCAAGACACCGACCCGCGAAGACGCCGAACCGCTCTTCACGCTCTTCCAGGCCATGCCGATTCCGTATATCGAGCCCGAAGACATGGCCAACCTCGGAGTGTTTCTGGCCAGTGACGACAGCCGCTACATCACCGGCCAGCACATCCGCGTGGACGCCGGATCGCTGCTCAAGTGGCCCAACGGGCCTGGCGGCTAAGGCCGGTGCAGGAATCCGTGCAGGATCGCCTGCACGAGTTCGTCAACGATCGCCTCGCGCGACGGCGGTCTGTTGCCGAAGAAGGTCGAACGCAGCGCCACCATCCCGACGATCATCGCGACCGTCGAGTGCGCGGGAAGATCGGGCTGATCCGAACGCAGCCCGCGCAGGCGGATACCTTCGGCGCTGATCTGGCCGAGCAGCGTGAGCGCCCGACGGATATCGGCGATACCGGCGCTGTCGATTTCGTCGTCGGTGAGGCCGGCCGAGGAGACAAGGGTCAACAGAAGGCCGCGATGCTCGATGAGCACGTCATAGAGGCGGCCGACGAACTGCCGGGTCAGTTCCTCCTCGGTGACCTTGTCGGGTATGACGGCCTGCCAGGTCTTCCCGAAGTCGTCGACGAAGTCAGTGAACGGGAGAACGAGGGCTTCCCGAAACAGCCCCGCTTTGGAGCCGAAATGCCGGAACAGCAGATATTCGGTGACGCCTGCCGCCTCGGCGATCTCCCGCGTGGTGGTGCTGCGATAGTCCCGGCGCGCGAACAGTTCACGGGCGGCGTCGAGCAGGAGCCGCCGGGCCTCGCCGGGGGCCCTGCGCCCGGCAGGCGCCTCCGGGGCGGATCCCTTCTTCGACGAACGTCGCTGGGGCACGGGACATGACGATAGTCGTCCCTTGACCGGAGCACCGGTAATAGTGTGCACTATTACTGCTGACGCGGGCGCGGAAGGGAAGTGGTCATGGGCCAACTCATCATGCTCGGCACCTTGTTCGGGTTGCTCGTGTTGATCGTCGGCTTGGTGCTGTACTTCGATCCCGAAGCACGCGGCGAGAGGGCGGTCGCGGAGGACGACCGATGAGCACCGAGCTGACGCCGGCGCTCATCGTCGGCTTGTCCTTCGCCTACGTCGGCGGAGTGTTGTTCCTGGCCTACGGCGTGTATCTGAGCATCCGGCGCGGCCGCCTCCATCCGCTGCTGCTGCTGTCGATTTCGGCGATCTCGTTCTCGTGGATCGAGGCACCGTACGACTGGGCGGTGTACGCCCAGTTCCCGCCGGCACTTCCGCGCATGCCCTCGTGGTGGCCGATGAACATGACGTGGGGCGGCGGACTTCCGTCATCGGTGCCGATCGGCTACATCCCCTACTTCGTGTTGCCGGCGGTGATCGGCGCGGGGCTGGGACGGCGGCTGATTAGGCGATTCGGTTGGCGCAGACCACAAACCCTGCTGATCGTGGGTCTGGTCGTCGGGTTCTGCTGGGCGCTGCTGTTCAACGGCTTCTTCGGTCCCCGCCTCGGGGTCTTCTACTACGGGTACGTGATCCCGGGTCTGGCGATCTTCGAGGGCAGCAGGTTTCAGTACCCGCTCTACGACGCGTTCGCGATGGGCCTGCAGATGATGGTGTTCACCTATCTCCTCGGACGAGTCGACTCCCGGGGGCGCAACGTGATCGAGGTGTGGGCGGACAAGCGATCGACGAGCCGTGTCGGATCGTCGCTGCTCTCGATCGCCGCCGTCGTCGTGGTCGGTCATCTCATGTACGGCGCGGTGTTCGCACCACACCTGGCGACGAAACTCGGTGGCTACGTGACATCGGGTCCGACCGAGCAACTGTTCCCGGGCGTGCCGAACCAGCCGCGCTGAGCTCTTCGGCGAATTCGAAAAACCCGACACCGTTTGCGAAGTAGGCTGCGATGATTCGCGGTAGCCGACGCACCCGGGCGCGACGGCCCTGCACCCGCCTACGAGAGAGGGAGGCGGCCATGAGATCTGTCCATCGCTGCCTACTGGTTGCAGTGTCGATCTCGATGGCGCCGGTCGCTGTCGCTCCCGTCGCGTCGGCGGACTGCACGAACGCGGGCGCGGCCACCGTGTGCGCCCAGGGGACCGTACGCGGCGGGGGACCCGATGCCCCGCAGGCCGGTCCGGCTTATCCCGGCTATTGCGTCGACCCCTGGTATTGCAGCGACGACTGGGGCGTCGACATCATCCTCGATCCGGGTCCCCCCGGGATAGACATCGGTCGACCGGGCCGCCCCGGCGGCGGGGGTCCGCGCTAGTAAGCCCATCCGAGTAAGGGAGTTGTCAATGTTGTTGCGACGCAGTGCTGTCGGCGCCGGAGTGCTCGTCGGCGCGATCCTCTTCGGTGCCGCACCCGCCGCCGCCGATCCGCCGAACTGCACGGCCGCCGACCTGGCCGGCGTCATGTCCGGAGTCTCGGCGGGCACATCGTCATACCTGTTCACGCATCCGGAGGTGAACGCGTTCTTCACCGGCCTGAAAGGCAAGCCCAGGGACCAGATGACGCAGGAGATCAAGGCGTACCTCGACGCGAATCCGCGGGTCCGCGACGAGCTGCGGGCGGTCCGGCAGGCCGCGTTCGACTTCCGGGCGCGCTGCGACGTTGCGATGCCCGACTTGCCGATGGGCTAACGAGCGCGAGCGGAGCTGACACACTGGGACAGTGCGCGACACACCGAAGTGCTGGCTGTCCGACATGGACGGGGTCTTAGTCCGCGAGGAACACGCGCTGCCCGGCGCCGCCGAGTTCCTGCAGCGGCTCGTCGACCTGCAGCGGCCCTTTCTGGTCCTGACCAACAACTCCATCTTCACGCCGCGCGACCTGTCCGCCCGGCTGAAGCGGTCCGGCCTGGTCGTACCCGAGGAGTCCATCTGGACTTCCGCACTGGCGACCGCATCGTTTCTCACCGACCAGCTGCCGGGCGGATCGGCGTACGTCATCGGTGAGGCGGGGCTGACCACGGCGCTGCACGAGGCGGGCTACACGTTGACCGACGTCGAACCGGATTTCGTGGTCCTCGGCGAGACGCGGACCTACTCGTTCGAGGCCATCACGAAGGCGATCCGGTTGATCCTCGGCGGGGCTCGGTTCATCGCGACCAACCCCGACGTCACCGGGCCGTCCGCGGAGGGTCCGCTACCGGCCACCGGGTCGGTCGCCGCGATGATCACCAAGGCCACCGGCCGCGAACCGTACTTCGTCGGCAAGCCCAACCCGATGATGTTCCGCAGCGCGCTCAACCGGATCGAGGCCCATTCGGAGAGCACAGTCATGGTGGGCGACCGGATGGACACCGACGTCGTCGCGGGCATCGAAGCGGGCCTGGAGACGATCCTGGTGCTGACCGGGTCGACGACGGTCGACGAGGTCGAGCGGTACCCGTTCCGGCCCAGCCGCGTGCTGCCGTCCATCGCCGAAGCGATCGAACTGGTGTGAGCCGCGGCGGGGTCGCTGCCTACACTGACCCCGATGACCAGCACATCCGAGGCGACGCGACCACTGGCCGGCGTGCGCATTGTCGAGATCTCCAGCTTCGTCGCCGTCCCGCTGGCCGGGATGACGCTGGCCCAGCTCGGGGCGGAAGTGACGCGGGTCGATCCGATCGGCGGCGCCGCCGACTACCGCCGATGGCCCGTCACCGGCGAGGGCGAGAGCATTTACTGGGCGGGCCTGAACAAGGGCAAGCGATCGGTCGCCGCTGACGTGCGCTCCGACGAAGGCCGCGACGTCATCAAGCGGCTCATCGCGAGTAGCGGGATCCTGATCACCAATGTGGCTGGGCGCGAATGGCATTCATACGAAACGCTCAAAGCGCATCGCCCCGACCTGATCCATGTCGAGGTCTCCGGTCGCGCCGACGGCGGCACCGGGGTCGACTACACGGTCAACGCGGGCATCGGTTTCCCTCTGGTCACCGGGCCAGCCGAACTCGCCACACCGGTGAATCACGTGCTGCCGGCGTGGGACGTCGCATGCGGCCTCTACACGGCGCTGGCCGTCGTGACGGCGCTGCGGCACCGCGACGCGACAGGAGAAGGCCAGCGAATCGGCATCCCGCTGGAGAACGTCGCCCTGGCGACGGCGGGCAACCTCGGCTTCTTCACCGAGGTCATGGTCAACGGCAGGGCACGCGAACGCATCGGCAACTCGGTGTACGGCCAGTACGGCCAGGACTTCGTCAGCAGCGACGGGGTGTCGTTCATGGTCGTCGCGTTGACCGGTAGGCACTTCCGCGACCTCACCGAGCTCACCGGTACGACGAAAGCGGTTGCCGCGCTGGCAGAAACGCTGGGTGCCGACTTCTCCGACGAAGGGCAGAGGTTCGTGCATCGCGACGCGTTGAGCGGATTGTTCGCCGAATGGTTCACCGCACACACCGGCGACGAGATCAGCGCCGCGCTGTGGGCGACCTCGGTGCTGTGGGAGCGCTACCGCACCTTCGCCGAGGCGACCACGGAGGACAAGGTCACCGACAACCCGCTGTTCACGTCGCTCGACCAGCCGAGGATCGGCAGCTATCTGGCGCCGGGGCTCCCGATTTCGATCGACGGACAGTATTCGCCCGCGGTCGCGTCGCCGGCGCTGGGGGACGACACCGTCGCCGTGTTGGGCGAGTGGCTGGGGCTGACCGCCGATCAGGTCGACGGCCTGGTCGCGTCGGGCGCGGTGGCGACGGGACGCGCCGGATGAGCAGGCTGCTCGACCTGCTCGAGCTGCGCTCCGGGACGGAAGCAGACGGCTGGGTCGGGCCGGCGAGCGGCCCTGCGGGCAAACGCGCCTACGGCGGTCAGTTCGTCGCGCAGAGCCTGGCCGCCGCCGGCCGCACCGTCGACGGAGACCGGTTGCCGACGAACCTGCACCTGCAGTTCCTGCGCGGCGGAGAGGCAGGCGACGACGTCGACTACACCGTCGCACGCGTCTTCGACGGCCGCACGTCCTCGGCCCGCCGTGTCGAATCCCGGCAACAGTCACGGCTTTTGACGACGGCCACGGTGTCCTTCGCCGTGCCCACCCGCGGCCCGGAGCACGGGCGCCGACTCCCCGCGCTGTACGATCCGGAGTCCTTACCGCGCACCGGTCCCGCCGGGCCCGCGCCGTCGATGCCGCTCGAGGAACTCGATATCAGGATCGTCGACGACAGCTCCTCTGGAGAGTTCGTCCGCCGTCTCTGGTGGCGCGCCACAGTGCCGCTTCCGGACGATCCGATCGTGCACACCCTGATCGCGGTCTATGTGTGCGACGTGTACATGATCGATCCCGCGCTACAGGTTCACGGCCACTCGATGCGGGCGCGCACGCACCGCAGCGGCACCACGGATTCGTCGATCTGGTTCCACCAACCGGTGTTCGCCGACCAGTGGAACATGCTGGAGTCGACGTCGCCCGCCGCCGCACGGGGTAGGGGCGTCGTCACCGGGAACCTGATCCGCACCGACGGGGTCATCGTCGCCACGCTGGCGCAGGAAGGCCTTATCGCGGAGCGGGATTGAGCTTTGCCGAGGCGCTCTGGCTGCGGCGTACCCGCAGCCCTCGACGCGCCATCGTCACCAGATAGGTGAGCAGGATGCCGACGGCAAGCGAAGCGATCACGCCGACGGCGGGGTGGCCGGGGAACATCGCATACACCTGGTAGTGGACGAGGTAGGTGTACAGCGAGGCCTCGGCGAGAACACCGACCGCCACGGTCAGTGCCGCTGGACAGCGGATGCTGGGCAGCCAGATCACCAGGGCCAGACCGCCGAACACGAGGAGCTCTCGCAGCGTGCTGTCGAAGTAGCCGTACAGCGCCACCGCCAGAACCGCCGTCAGCAGCGCCCGCTGCAAGGTCGTGCCGGCCTTAGATGCCGCCCAGCCGATGGCGAAGAACCAGAACGCGAGCATGCTGAACCAGGCGTCTCGGCCCATGTCGAGCCCGAGCACGTCGTAGCGCAACGCCAACCCGGCGACCAGGAACACCACGGCAACCGCGAACGAACGCCGACGCTCGACCCGGTCCATCGCCGGTATGCAGAACAGCAGCGCCAGAGCGACAAGCGTCCACACCAGAATTTCGACGAACCACAGGCGGCCGGCCGTCATGCTGTCATGCGGACCGAGAAACTTATTGGCCAGCAACAGGTTCGTCCAGGTGTAATCCGACGTCCACAGCGAAACGATGCCGACCCACAGCACCGAAGGCACCGCGATCCAGCCGATGGTGTTCCGCAGGTGGCGCACCCGCTTGGTGCGCGACACCGGGGTCAGGCAGAACCGGCCGAAGTTGTACCCGGCGATGCCGAGCAGCAGATGCGCGCCGCCCCACAGCTCGAACAACTCGGCATGCGAACCGACGATCAAGATGATCGCCACAGCCCGCAACGCCACGCTGGTTTCCAGCGTCGCGTCCCACAGCCGCCACCGCGTCCGCGGCCGCTTGACCAGCCTCTCGAGTTCACGAAGCGGCCGCTGCTGCCATCCGGCGGGCAGCTGGCCCAGCGCTCGCTCGAGTCGCACCGACATCGCCACATATGACAGCGAGTTCCCTCCGAGATCGACGAAGCTCGCGTCCGGGTCGACCGCCGCCGGGTCGAGCTGCAGCACGTCGGCGAACACCTCGCGCAGGTCGGTGGTCGACATCGTGTCTGGGCCCCGCGCGAGGTCGCGGACGGTTTGGTAGTCGGGTTTGCCGGACTCCAGCAGCGGCAGTTCGTCCACTGCGACTGCGCGTACGGCCGATGCCGGTATGCCGGCGGCCTCGGCCGCGATGCGCTGGAGATCGCGTTCACTGTGCGCGCCGGCCGCCGCGACGACGAGGCGGTCGTCGTCGTTGGTGCAGAATGCGGTGATACCGCGGGCGCTCAATAAGGACTCGATGCGTTGCAGATCCACGCGCAAGCCGTACATTTTGACGAACCGGCTGGTGCGACCGATGATTTCGTAGAGCCCGTCGGGAGCGCGACGGGCGAGATCGCCGGTGTGCAGCGATTCGACGGTCTTGTTGAGGGCCAGGTCGTCGGGCCCGCGGGCGTAGCCCATCATCACGTTGGGTCCGCGGTAGACGAGTTCGCCCACGGCGTCGTCCGCCCCTTCGGCGGTCGATTCGATCGTGAACGAACCGCCCGGTATCGGCCGGCCGATGGCCTCGGGTCGCGACAGCGCCAATTCAGGTGGCAGATAAGCCATCCGGGCGGTCGCCTCGGTCGCTCCGTACATGACGAACAGCTGCCAGCCGTCGTTTCGGGCCTGTTCTGCGAACCGCCGGACGCGCTCACGCGGCATGCGCCCACCGGCCTGCGTCACGTACCTCAGGTCCGGCAGCTCCATCGCGTCGAACTTGATCCGCTCGAGCAGTTCGAACGTGTAGGGGACACCCGCGAACGAGGTGCCGCGATGGCGGCGGAACAAGTCCCAGAACCGCTCGTCGGTTACCGAGAGATCCGTGAGAATGAGACCGGCGCCGCGGAGCAGGTGACTGTTGACGACCGAGAGCCCATAGCAGTACGACATCGGCAGGGTGGTCGCCGCACGGTCGGTTTCATCGATATCGAGGTAGCTGACAATCGCGCAGGCGTTGGACAGCAGGTTGCCGCGGGAGAGCCGGACGAGCTTCGGTGACCCGGTGGTGCCCGACGTGGACATCAGCATCGCCAGGTTCTCGTGCAGGCGGCGCCCGCCGGTCCTGCGGCGATGGTGGATCACGCCGTCGCCGACCACGGTGTCGGGTTCGTAGGTACGCAGGATCGTCGAGTGCTCCCGCCCGGCTGGGACGGGGAGCACCACATGGTCAGCCGCGAGCGCGGCGAGATAGTGCACGAGCGTGTCGATGTCGTTGCGCGTTTCGAGCAGCACGAGGGATCTGCTATCGCCGAGGTCGGTCATGGCGGCAGTAACCCGATCGGCCAGCGCGGCATAGGTCATGTGCTGCGTATCGGTGTGCACCGCGACGTTGTCGCCGTAGCCGCGGAGGTGCTCGATCAGGGGGTTGATCACAGCGCGACTCCGCTTCCCACCACCTGGATGTGGACCTTCGCGTCGACCTGCGGGGGATCGAGGCTGTGCTGGCGCACGATGATCGGGTCCGCGTCGCCGGCGGGGTCGACGGTCAACAACACGTCGTGGCCGAGGAACTCGACGGCCAGTACAGTCCCGACGCCCTCGAGCCGCTCGGTGTCCGAAACCGCCGTCGCGACCAGCTGTTCGGGCCGGAGGAGCAGCGTCGCAGGGCCCGTCGGACGTGATCTCGTACCGTGCAGGGGGATTCGTCCCAGCACGCAATCGGCGATACCGTCGGTGACCGTGCAGGGAAGTGATATGCAGTCGCCGAGGAATGCGGCGGTGAAATGGTCGGCCGGATGCCGGTACACCTGTTGTGGCGGTCCCACCTGGGTGAACCGCCCGTCGCGCATGACAGCGACCTGATCGGCCACCGACAGCGCCTCCTCCTGGTCGTGAGTGACCAGCAGCGTGGTGACACCGGCATCGATCAGCAGGCGGGCCACGGCTTTTCGCGTTGACGCGCGCAAGCCGGTGTCCAGGGCGCTGAACGGTTCGTCGAGCAGCATCACGACCGGTTTGCGGGCGAGCGCCCGTGCGAGGGCCACCCGCTGCTGCTGGCCGCCCGACAGTTCATGTGGCCGGCGCGGTGCGAAGTCGGCATCCAGCGAGACCGTCTCGAGCAATTCGCCGACCCGGCGGCGAATATCTGCTCGCCGGAGCGGTCCGTTCAGGCCGTATGCGATGTTCTGCCCCACGGTCAGATGTGGGAACAGTGCGCCGTCCTGGGCGACGTAACCGACCGTGCGTCGGTGTGGCGCGACGGCACCGTCCGGGCCGGCGACCTGGCGTCCGCTGATGACGATGATCCCGTCGTCGGGGGTCTCGAATCCCGCGATCAAACGGAGCAGCGTGGTCTTGCCGCAGCCTGACGCCCCGACGACCGCGGTGATGGTGCCCGCCTGCATTTCCAGGTCGATGTGATCGAGCACCGTGTGACCGTTGAACGCCTTGGCCAGCCCGTGCATTTCGGCAACGCTCACAGTGCCGCCGCCTTCGTCGACTGCCGGTACAGCAGCAAGGTCACCGGTATGGCGAGGACCACGAGCACCAGTGCATAGGGTGCCGCCGCCGCGTAGTCGAGTTCGCTGGAGAACGACCAGAACATCATCGCCAGCGTGCGGGTCCCGGTGGGCGCGAGCAGCAGGGTAGCGGTCAGTTCGGTGGCCACCGCCACGAACACCAGCGAGGCCCCTGCCGCCGCGGCGGGAGCGGTGAGCCGCAGCGTCACCCGGAGAAACGTCGCCGTCGGCGAACTGCCCAGCGACCGGGCCGCCTCCTCCAGGCTCGGCGGAACCTGAGCGAGGCCGGCCCGCACGTTGACCAGCGCGCGGGGCATGAACAACAGGACGTAGGCGAACACGATCAATATCACGCTCTGATAGAGGGGGCGCACAAAGTGAATCGTGAAGGTCACCAGCGCCAGTGCCGTGACGATGCCGGGCAGCGAACTGGTCACATAATTGGCGCCTTCGACGACGCGAGCAAGAAAGCCGGTCGAGCGCACCGCAACCCAAGCGACCGGGAACGCGAGCACAGTCGTCACGACCGCTGCGGCCGAAGCCAATCCGACGGTCTGACCCAGCGCCGACAGGATCTCATCGACGATCCAAACCTCGCCGCCTCCCAACCACAGCCATCGCAGGATCGTGCCGACCGGCACTCCGATGGCCAGCACAGCCAGTGCCGTCAGCGCAATCGTCGCCGGAATCACGGTGTGGCGCAGGTGGATCGATGTGACCGTGCGCGGGGCGCCCGAGCCAATCCTGGCGAACCGGGCGTTACCGCGCGCGGCGGCCTCGACGACCAGCAACGCCAGACACAGGAGCACGAGCACACCCGCCAGCATGCTGCCTGCCGCTCCGTCGAAGGTGGCCTGGAACTGCTGGAAGATCGCGACGGTGAAGGTGTCGAACCGCAACATCGCGAACGCGCCGAACTCCGCGAGAAGATGCAACCCGACCAACAACGAACCGCCCAGGATGGCGAGTCGCAGCTGGGGAAGCGTGACGCGCAAAAACACTCCCGCCGAGCCGGATCCCAGCGCCCGCGCCGATTCCTCGACGGCGGGATCGAGCCGCCGCAGCGTCGCGGCGACCGGCAGGTACATGAACGGGAAGTAGGACAGGGTGGTGACCAGCACGCCCGCCGTCAGGCCGTGCAGCGACGGGATCACCCCGATCCAGGCGTAACTGTTGACGAACGCCGGAACGGCCAGCGGCGCAACGAAAAGCGGCCGCCACAGTGTCCGGCCCGGAAGATCCGTCCGCTCCACCAGCCACGCCGTGCCGACACCGATCACCACACACAGCGGGACCGTGACGAGAACCAGGGCGACCGTGTTGACGAGCAGTTCACCGACACGTGGGCGCACCACGAGTTCGTAGGCCCGCGTCCACCCCACCGAGACCGTCGCCCACGCCACATATCCCAGCGGGATGCAGGTGGCCGCCACCAGGATTGCGACGGTGACCGAGATGAGCGGACCGGGCCGGGCCGCCTTGTCCGACCGCGACACCGGTGCCGCGGGCGGGGGGACAGGGGGAGCGGCGGCGACCACTTACAGCAAGCCGGCTTTCGTCATCAGATCGGTGACCTTCTGCGCGTCGAGGTTCGACGGGTCGACGTTCGGCGCCTGCAGAGTGTTCAGCGGGGGCAGGGCGGGGTTCGCGGGCACGCCACTGGCGACCGGGTATTCGAACGACGTGCCCTTCTCGAGCACCTCCTGGCCGACCTTGCCGGTGACGAACCGGATGAACTGCTGGGCCTGGTCCATTCGGTCGGCCGAGGCGAGCACCCCACCACCGGACAGGCTGACGAAGGCGCCGGGATCCTCGTTCTTGAAGTAATGCAGCGCGGTATTGCCGCTCAACTCTTTGGTTTTCGCTTGATCGCGGAACCAGTAGTAGTGATAGATCACCCCGCCGTCGACCTCGCCGGCGTTGACGGCCTTGAGCGTGGCGATGTTGTCGCTGTAGAGCTTGGCGTTGGCTTTCATGGCCGCCAACCACTGCGCGGTGGCCGGCTCACCCTCCAGTTGCAGCAGAGCCGAGACGATAGCCTGGAAGTCGGCCTTGGTGGGAGGCGCGCCCCAGCGGCCCTTCCAATCCGGCTGCTGCAAGTCGAGCAGCGACTTCGGCAGCTGGTCGGGCTGCAGTCGTGAGGTGTTGTAGACGAACACGGTGCTGCGCGCGGCCACCCCGGTCCACTTACCGGTCGGCGGCCGGTACTGCGGCGGCACCTGGTCGAGAGTCTCGGGTGCAAGGTCGGCGAACAGTCCGGCGCGCTCGACCGCGGCCATCGCCGGCGAGTTCTCCGTCAAGAAGACATCGGCAGGCGATGCTTTCCCTTCGGCCACAAGCTGATTGCCGAGTTCGGTGTCACCGCCCTGGCGGTAGGTCACCTTGATCCCGGTTTCCTCGGTGAAGGCGTCAATCCATTCCTTGGTCAGCGACTCGTGCTGGGCGTTGTAGATCAGCAGTTCGTCGCTCTCACCCCCATCCGAGCAGGCCGTGGCGCCGGATGTCAGCGCGAGGGTTGCCAGGACGGCGGCGATCCGCCTCCACCGTGATCGCATACAGGGGGTCCTTTCGCGGTACGTGCAGGTCAGGCCGCAATCTTTAGCTGAGGTTTACCTAACGAACATACCCTGTCGGCCTGGCCGCCCGCAGTTTGCAGAGCAATTCGGCGGGGTAGTTTGCTTGCAACCCGGGGGGGCGGTCGGCCTCGGGACACAGACACCGGAGGACGGGCGATGAAGAGGTCAAAGCGATCAGCAATGGTATGCGGAGCGGCGCTGGCGGCGGCCGGCGTCTTCGGCGCCGTCCCCGTGGCGAGTGCCGCGCCGTGCACGGCGAGCGGGCTGGCGACGACGGCGAGCGGCGTGCTCAGCCAAGCGGGCGGCTACCTGGAGTCGCACCCGGGTGCCAACGAGGTGCTGACCGCCGCGGCGACGCAGCCGCCCGATGCTGCTCGCGCCAATGTGCGGGCGTACTTCACCGCCCATCCCAACGAGTACCTCGACCTGCGTGGGATCGCCGCACCGCTGACCAATATGCGCGCGCAGTGCGGCATCGCCGTCAGTCCCGGTCAGTTGGCGATGCTGTTCGAGGCGATGGGCGAATAGTCACATCCGCCCGGACCGGGCGCGGACGAAGTTGTAGATCCCGAACGCGGCGATGCCGACCGCGGCGAGGATGAGAAGAAACTTGCCGAACGGCGCCTGCCCGAGTGTCTTGACCGCCGCGTCGAGCCCGGTCGCCTTCGCAGGATCGGCCTGCAGCGTGGCCACGATCACGAGCACACCCGCGCCCGCGAGAACCAGCCCCTTGGCGGTGTAGCCCGCGATACCCACGGCGGTGACGCCGGTGCCGCCTGAAGCCCGCAGATCCTTGAAGAACTTTTTCGCCACGCCCTTGTAGACGTGGTACCCGCCGACCACGATCAGGCCAAGCGCGATCGCGACCAACACGGCCTTGCCCCAACCGGATTGCATCATCTGCGCGGACAAGCCGGCGTTCTGTTGTGAACTCTGCTGTCCGCTGCCCATGGCGAAGCGGGCCGCCGAGAAGGCGATCGCGAAGTTGACGACGGCCAGGCCGAGCGATTTCACGCGCTTCCACGCCGGTGTGTCGTCGCGGAAGCGGCCCGAGCCCTCACCCGGTCTCGGGCCGACAATCGCCTCGGCGACGCGCCACAGCCCGAGCGCCAGCAGTCCGGCGGCGACGACCCACAGGAGCACTGCGCCGCCCGTCTGTTGCGCCAAGGTCGCCAGCGCCCCCGACTGGTCGGCGTTGCCGCCGGATCCCAGCGCGATGCGCAGGATCAGATAGCCGACGAGCAGATGCAGCACGCCGCTAATCGCGAAACCGGCGCGCGCGGTGTATTCGAACGCATCGCTGTCGGTCGCGCGGTCGGCGACTCCGTGTAACGAGTTGTCGGTCATGCCGGCGTGTACCCCCTTTTTGACGTCGGCGAAACGGTGCCGGCTCGATCTGTGGATGAAGCCGGCGTTGGGGATGACGGGGACCATCGGCACCGCGGCGCCGTCGATGTGTCGGTGGCCTGCTCGACGGTGAAGCCATGACTTCATGGACCCGTGCCGAGATCGGCGCGCTGGGCGAGCAACTCGCGGTTGATCACCTGCGGTCGTCGGGGCTGCGAGTGCTCGAGCGCAACTGGCGGTGCCGGTACGGCGAGTTGGACGTGATCGCGGTCGACGACTCGGTCCGCACCGCGGTCTTCGTGGAAGTGAAAACCCGCACGAGCGATCGGTTCGGCGGGGTCGAGGAGGCCGTGACCCCGCAGAAGGTGCGTCGGCTGCGGCGGCTCGCCGGCTTGTGGCTGGCCGCCCAGGAGACCGGGTGGCCGCAGGTGCGCATCGACGTCGTCCGGGTGCGGCTCGGCCGAAGCCGCACACCGGAGATCACGCATCTTAAGGGGGTGGGGTAGATGGCGATGGGGCGGGCGTTCTCGGTGGCGGTGACCGCGCTCGAGGGCCAGATCGTCGAGGTCGAGGCCTTCATCGGTTCCGGTCTACCGAGCGTTGACCTGGTCGGCCTGCCGGATGCTGCGCTGCAGGAGTCGCGCGCCCGGGTCCGGGCTGCGATCACAAACTCCAAGTGCGACTGGCCGATGACCAGGTTGACGATGGCACTGTCACCGGCGACTCTGCCCAAGGTCGGGTCGGTTTATGACCTCGCGTTGGCGTTGTCGGTGCTATCGGCCGGCGCGAATGAACGGTGGCCGCGGCTCCAAAAGACCGTGCTACTCGGCGAATTGGCACTCGACGGACGGGTTCGTTCGGTCAGGGGCATCCTCCCGGCTGTGCTGGCCGCCAAGCGGGAGGGCTGGCCGGCGGCCGTCGTTCCCGCCGGAAACCTCGCCGAAGCGAGCCTGGTCGAGGGTATCGAGGTGTGGGGTGTGCGCACGCTGAGTCAGTTGAGGTCGTGGTTGCAGGGCAAGGAACGACTCGAAGGGCGCATCGCGTCGCCGTCGTCGAGACCCGAACCGATGGCCGACCTCGCCGACGTGGTCGGTCAAACCGAGGCGCGATATGCCGTCGAGGTGGCCGCGGCGGGTGGTCACCACCTGATGGTGACCGGCCCGCCAGGTGTCGGGAAAACAATGCTGGCCCAACGCCTTCCGGGTTTGCTGCCGGCGCTCTCGGAGAGCGAAGCGCTGGAGGTCACCGCGATCTACTCGGTGGCGGGTCTCCTCTCGGAGGAGGCCCCGCTGATCACCCGCCCGCCATTCGTCGCGCCGCATCACACGTCGAGCGTGGCGGCGATGGTCGGCGGCGGGTCGGGGATCGCGCGGCCTGGCGCGGTCAGCCGCGCGCACCGCGGCGTGCTCTTCCTCGACGAGTGTGCCGAGATCGGCGGCAGCGTGCTCGAATCGTTACGTACTCCGTTGGAGGACGGTGAAATTCGCCTCGCCCGCCGTGACGGCATCGCCCGGTATCCGGCACGGTTCCAGTTGGTTCTGGCAGCGAACCCGTGTCCGTGCGCCCGCCCCGACCCACGGGACTGTGTGTGCACCGGCCACGAGAAGCGACGCTATCTCGGCAAGCTTTCCGGTCCGCTGCTCGACCGAGTCGATCTTCACGTGCGAATGCACTCGCTGCGGGCCGGCGCGATCGTCGCCAAGGACGGCGAGTCCACCGAGGTCGTGCGTGAACGCGTGGCCGCGGCACGTGCCGCTGCTGCCGAGCGGTGGCGGCCACACGGGATCTGCACCAACGTCGAGGTCAGTGGTTCGTTGCTCCGCCGCAGGTTCCGGTTGCCCCCGGCGGTGATGAAACCGTTCGAGGCGGCGCTCAATCGCGGCACACTCAGCGTCCGTGGTATGGATCGCACGTTGCGGGTCGCATGGACGTTGAGCGACCTGGCGGGCCGGACATCGCCGACCCTCGAGGACGTCACCACCGCGTTGAGTTTCCGGCCGACCGGAGGTGCGCCGTGACCGACGAAACCACCGAAGCCTGGGCGTATCTGTCGCGGGTCGTCGAACCTCCCTGTCCCGCACTTGCAGCGCTGGTGGCGCGGGTGGGTGCGGTGGAAGCCGCGGAGCGGGTGCGGCGCGGCTCGGCAGGCGAAGAAGTCAACCGGCACGCCGAGGCGCGTCGTGACATCGACTGTGCTGCTGATGATTTGGCGGTGTTGGCGGGCCGCGGCGGTCGGCTGATCACCAGCGACGACGACGAGTGGCCGCTACTGTCGTTCGCAGGGTTCGGAGGCGCTCCGGACCGGTTGCGGCCGCAGGCGCATGCGCCGATGGTGCTGTGGGCGATCGGGCCCGCGGCACTCGACGAGGTCGCCTTCCGATCCGCCGCAGTCGTCGGGACCAGGGCCGCGACGACGTACGGCGAATTCGTCGCTGGCGACATCGCGACCGGGCTGGCGGAGCGCGACGTCGCGGTGGTGTCCGGTGGTGCGTTCGGTATCGACGGTGCAGCCCACCGCGCGACGCTCGCTGTGGAAGGGGTGACCGTCGCGGTGCTCGCCGGTGGCGTCGACGTCCCGTATCCGGCCGGGCATTCCGCGCTGCTGCAGCGCATCGCCGAACACGGGTTGCTTCTCAGCGAATATCCGCCCGGCGTGCGACCCGCGCGCCACCGGTTCTTGACCCGTAATCGGTTGGTGGCGGCGCTGTCCGGGGCGACCGTCGTGGTCGAGGCGGGCGCGCGAAGCGGTGCGGCCAACACCGCGGCTTGGGCACGGATGCTCGGTCGCTCCGTGTGTGCGGTGCCGGGGCCCGTGACGTCGTCGGCGTCGGTCGGGTGCCATGCGCTGCTACGGAGCGGAGGAGCGCAGATCGTCACGCGCGCGGCGGACGTCGTCGAACTGGTTGGCAGGATGGGTGAACTGGCTCCCGAGGAGCAACGTCCGGCCTCACCGCTCGACGAGCTCGGCGACATCGAGAAGCGCGTTTACGACGCGCTTCCGCGCCGGGGTGGCCGCACCGCCGAGGAGGTCGCGGTGGCCTCCGGTCTGCCGGCGCGTCAGGTGCTGGGTCCACTGGTCAACCTGGAGTTGTCCGGCCTGGTGGTCGGCCGGGACGGGAGGTGGAAGCTGGCGGCGGGGTGACCCGGTTGTCGGCAAGGCCGCTGGTCGTACGAGGTAGAACCCTGACCGACAGCCTCCGCTCGTATAGTCGGTGAGGCCGGCTCGGAACCAGTGTGGTCGACCAGGTCGGCCGAGTTTTGGAGGGATTCTTCGTGGCAGCGCGACCGATACACACCTTCGAAGTGGTGCGTACCGAGCAATTGACACCGCACATGATCCGGCTGGTCCTCGGCGGATCGGGATTCGACACGTTCACCCCGAACGAGTTCACCGATGCCTACGTCAAGATCGTGATCGTCGATCCCGGCATCGATGTCGCCCAGTTGCCGCAGCCGCTGACACTCGACTCGTTCTCGTCGCTGCCGCCGGAGCGGCGGCCCGCCGTGCGCACCTACACCGTGCGCAGCGTCGATCCCGAGCGCCGCGAGATCTGCATCGACTTCGTGGTGCACGGTGACCACGGCGTCGCCGGGCCCTGGGCGGCCGCCGCGACCCCCGGCCAGCCGGCCTACCTGATGGGTCCCAGCGGCGCCTATGCGCCCGATCCCGCGGCGGACTGGCATTTGTTGGCGGGTGACGAAGCGGCGGTGCCCGCGATCAGCGCCGCGCTGGAAGCTATGCCGGACAACGCGATCGGGCGAGTCTTCATCGAGGTCGCCGGGCCCGATGACGAGGTTCCGTTGAAGAAGCCCGACGGTGTGGACGTGCGGTGGATCTATCGGGGCGGGCGTGCCGACCTGGTGCCCGAGGATCAGGCCGGTGACCACGCTCCGCTGATCGCCGCGGTCAAGGAGACCTCGTGGCTGCCGGGACAGGTGCAGGTGTTCATCCACGGCGAGGCCCAGGCCGTCATGCACAACCTGCGGCCCTACATCCGCAAGGAGCGCGGCGTGGAGGCCAAATGGGCGTCGTCGATCTCCGGATACTGGCGTCGCGGCCGCACCGAGGAGACCTTCCGTCAATGGAAGGCCGAGCTCGCCAAGGCCGAATCCGCTACCTGACCGGCGGCCTGGCACGCTTGCCGCATGACGTTCGGTAACTACCAGTTCGAGATCTACCTGCAAGGCCTCTCCGGCATCGTGCCGAAGCTGCCGATGACGTTCGCGCAGTGGGAGGCCAAGGCGGAAGCGGCCATGCCGCCGTCGGTGTACTCCTACGTCGCCGGCGGCGCGGGGGATGAGCGGACCCAGCGGCTCAACCGCACCGCGTTCGACAACTGGGGTCTGATGCCGCGGATGTTCCGCGCCACGCGCGAACGCGACCTCTCGGTCGACCTGTTCGGCATGACATTGCCCTCGCCGGTGTTCATGGCGCCGATCGGCGTAATCGGCATCTGCGCGCAGGACGGGCACGGTGACCTCGTCACGGCCCGCGCCGCAGCGCGCACCGGTGTGCCGATGGTCGTGTCGACCCTCACCGAAGACCCGCTCGAGGACATCGCCGCTGAATTCGGCGAAACGCCAGGCTTTTTCCAGCTGTACACGCCGACCGACCGGGAGTTGGCCGCCAGCCTCGTCCACCGCGCCGAGGCCGCCGGATACAAGGGGATCATCGTCACCCTGGACACCTGGGTGCCGGGATGGCGGCCACGGGACCTGTCGACGTCGAACTTCCCGCAGCTGCGCGGCAGCTGCCTGGCCAACTACACCAGCGACCCGGTGTTCCGCGCCGCACTGCCGCAGCCGCCCGAGGAAAACCCGCAGGCCACCGTCATGCACTGGGTGGGTCTCTTCGGCAACCCGCTGACGTGGGACGACCTGCCGTGGCTGCGTTCGCTGACCGACCTACCGCTCATCGTCAAGGGCATCTGTCATCCCGACGACGCGCGGCGCGCCAGGGACGGCGGCGTCGACGCGATCTACTGCTCCAACCACGGCGGACGCCAGGCCAACGGCGGGCTGGCGGCCATCGACTGCCTACCCGGGGTCGTGGAGGCGGCCGACGGGCTGCCGGTGCTGTTCGACTCGGGCATCCGCAGCGGCGCCGACATCGTCAAAGCGCTCGCGCTGGGCGCCACTGCGGTCGGGATCGGACGGCCCTATGCGTACGGACTGGCGCTCGGCGGCGAGGACGGCGTCGTGCACGTGCTGCGATCGCTGCTTGCCGAGGCCGATCTGACGATGGCCGTCGACGGTTATCCCACCCTCGCCGATCTCACTCCGGACACGCTGCGGCGCGTCACCTGAGCGTTGCCGGGGGACTCTGCGACGGTTGGTGTCGTGGAAGGCGTCCTCGAGGAGTTCGACGAGTACCTCGCGCTGGAGCGAGGCCGGTCCGAGCACACCCGTCGCGCGTATCTCGGTGACCTTCGGTCGCTGTTCGGGTTCATGGCCGAGCGCGGACACACCGTCGGCCTGAACGCGCTGAGTCTGCCGGTGTTGCGATCGTGGCTGGCCGCGCAAGCCGCCGCCGGCGCCGCCCGCACGACGCTGGCCCGGCGCACGTCGGCCGTCAAGATGTTCGCCGCGTGGGCGGTGCGGCGCGGCCTGATCGACACCGATCCCGCGGCCCGGCTGCAGGTACCGAAGGCCCGGCGTGAACTGCCCGCGGTGTTACGTGAGGACCAGGCGCTCGACGCCATGGCGGCCGCGAAATCGGGTGCCGAACAGGGCGATCCGATGGCGCTGCGCGACCGATTGATCGTGGAGTTGTTGTACGCCACCGGAATCCGCGTCAGCGAGCTGTGCGGGCTCGACATCGACGACGTCGACATGCCGCGGCGGTTGCTGCGGGTCCTCGGCAAGGGCAACAAACAACGGACGGTGCCGTTTGGTGCGCCCGCGCAGGAGGCGTTGACGGCGTGGCTCGATGGCGGCAGGCCGGCGTTGGCGACCGCGGACTCCGGCCCGGCGCTGCTGCTGGGGGCGCGTGGTCGTCGGCTCGATCCGCGCCAGGCGCGCACCGTCGTGCACCAGACCGTCGCGGCGGTAGACGGCGCACCCGACATCGGACCGCACGGGTTACGGCACAGCGCCGCAACGCATCTGCTGGAAGGCGGCGCCGACTTGCGCATCGTGCAGGAGCTGCTCGGCCATACCAGCCTGGCCACCACGCAGCTCTACACCCATGTCACGGTCGCACGGCTGCGCGCTGTCCACGACCAGGCCCACCCCCGCGCTTGACTACGGTGATTTCGGTGTAGCCGGTTGCGCTGTGCGCACCCGCGAGCACCGAAATCGCAAAGGAGGAACGTGGTCAGGTCGACGTTCGAGCTGTCGTGGGGGCCGGTCAGCTACCTCGAGTGGGCACCCGAGCGCGTCGACGCGGCGCCGACGGTGGTGCTGTTGCACGGCGGCGGAGTGGACAGCGCGTCGCTGTCCTGGAGTGGTGTCGCGCCGAGGCTCGCGGCCGGCGGTTACCGCGTGCTCGCGCCCGATCATCCGGGCTACGGCGACAGTCCGCCGGCGCCGTGGCCCTCGACCCAGGATCGGTTGGTCGGCTACGTCGGCGAGTTCGTCGACGCGCTTGCCCTGGACGGCTATGCGGTCGGCGGTTTGTCGCTCGGTGGTGGGATGACGATCGGGCACGTGTTGGAGCGCCCCGAAAAGGTCACGGGGGCAATGCTGTTGGCCAGCTACGGGTTCATGCCCCGGCTGTCTGGAGGGCCGCTGTCCGGTCTCCGGCAGGCGCTGACCTGGGCCATGGTGCGCACCGGCCTGCTGAAAACGGTGAGCCGGTGGTCGGGGCGAAGCAGGCGTGCCATGGCGTGGGTCCTGCCGGCGTTGATCGGCGACCCCGCGGCGCGAACTCCGGAACTGGTCGACGAGATTCTGTCGGCGGCCCGAGCGGATCACGCATTCGAGGCGTTCGGTCAGTGGCAACGCGATCAGGTCCGGTGGAATTGTCTCGCCACCGACTACCGCGACCGGCTCACGACGTTCCCCCGCCCCGCGCTGATCGTTCACGGAGACAAGGACAGCAGTGTGCCGGTCGCGGCGGCGCGGGCAGCGGCCGAACTGATCCCGGCGGCGCGCCTCGAAGTGGTTGCGGGCGCGACACATTGGGTGCAGCGGGACCGGCCCGACGCCGTGGTATCCGCGATGCTGGAGTTCCTCGACATGCTCGGCGCAGCAGCTTGATCACCTCGGCGATATCCGGCATCGCCGACGGCCGCCCGGGCAGGTCGTCGAAGACGAACCCTCGACCGCGCAGGCGAACGCCCACATCTGCTCGCCGGTGCGCGTCAGGCCGGCGGTCAACCCGAAACGCATAGACCGGTTGCGATGAGCATCGGTGCTCACGGTTCGACGTGAGGCGCACGCTCGTGCGGGGCCGAGCGTGCGCAGACCGACGAAAAGTGGCGGCGTGTCGTGTGCCGACACGCACGCTCGCGGGTTTGAGGCGGATCGGGGTGGTGACCACGAGGGCGAGCGGGTCGACGTAGTCGGCGCGCGACGCCGGACCCCACATCGCGCCCCAGTGCAGGCAGGCCGAGCGTGTGCAGCCGGGATGTCCGGCTTCCAGCACGCCGATCACCGCCTGCGCGTCGATGCGTTGTCCCCGCACGACCGTCGCCCGGACCGGTTCATAGCTGGTCCGCAGACCGCCGGGGTGGGTGATCGAGACGACCGGCCGCCCCGCCAGCTCACCCGCGAAGACCACGGTGCCGTCGGCCGCCGCGAGCACACGTTGGCCGGGTGCGCCCGCCAGGTCGACACCGCGATGCCCGGGCGCCCAGTTCGGCTCGGCCGCGTCGAAAGCCCTGGTCACCTCTGGGCGCGGCCGCAGCGGCCAGGCCAACCGGGCGCCTTCGGCCGCGACGGGTCCCGCCCAGACCAGCCCGGACACCAGCGCGATGCAAGCCAGCGTGATCAATCGCATCACCCCAGCTCAGCGGGGGCTGCCCGACTGGCGCCAGAGGGGGACCCGCATCTGTGGACAGCGGGCTCGGCGTGGAAAAAGCACCCCTGTGCAGGGTGTAAACTGCTAACCGCAGCTCGCTTGCGCGGGCTGACTTCGCGTGTCTGCACCCGCGACCCGTTCCACTAGGTCGTTCCCCCGGATGCCGTCGGTCCCGTCTTTAGACGGGTTCTGGCATTCCGAGCAGTCACCAGGGCTCGGCGTCACCCGGCGCCGGCATCAACCGACGAAAAGGACCATGGACTCATGGCTGTTGTAACCATGAAGCAGCTGCTCGACAGCGGCACCCACTTCGGGCATCAGACCCGCCGCTGGAACCCCAAGATGAAGCGGTTCATCTTCACCGACCGCAACGGCATCTACATCATCGACCTGCAGCAGACGCTGACCTACATCGACAAGGCGTACGAGTTCGTCAAGGAGACGGTCGCGCACGGCGGGACGATCATGTTCGTCGGCACCAAGAAGCAGGCGCAGGAGTCGATCGCCGAAGAGGCCACCCGCGTCGGCATGCCGTATGTGAATCAGCGCTGGCTGGGCGGCATGCTCACCAACTTCCAGACCGTGCACAAGCGGCTGCAGCGTCTCAAGGAACTCGAGACGATGGAGCAGACCGGCGGGTTCGAGGGTCGCACCAAGAAGGAAATCCTGATGCTGACCCGCGAGAAGAACAAGCTCGAACGGTCGCTCGGTGGTATCCGGGACATGTCCAAGCTGCCCTCGGCCGTGTGGGTCGTCGACACCAACAAGGAGCACATCGCCGTCGGTGAGGCGCGCAAGCTGAACATTCCGGTCATCGCGATCCTGGACACCAACTGCGACCCGGATCTCGTCGACTACCCGATTCCGGGCAACGACGACGCGATCCGTTCGGCCGCGCTGCTGACCAAGGTGATCGCCGCCGCGGTCGCCGAGGGCCTGCAGGCCCGCGCGGGCGTGGGTCGCGACGGTGACAAGCCGGACGCCGACGCTGCCGAGCCGCTCGCCGAGTGGGAGCAGGAGCTGCTTGCGAGCGCGACCGCCACCGCAAGCCCCACCGCCGCGGGTGCCGCGCCCGGCACCCCCGAGGCGGACGTCCAGACCGAACCGAAACCCTCCCAGAATCCGTAAGAGAAGGCTGATATGGCTAACTACACCGCTGCCGACGTCAAGCGACTGCGGGAGCTGACCGGCGCCGGCATGCTCGACAGCAAGAACGCGCTCGTCGAGGCCGGCGGCGACTTCGACAAGGCCGTCGAGCTGCTGCGCATCAAGGGCGCCAAGGACGTCGGCAAGCGCGCGGAGCGCGCCACCGCCGAAGGCCTGGTGGCCGCCAAGGACGGCGCACTGATCGAGCTGAACTCCGAAACCGACTTCGTCGCCAAGAACTCGGAGTTCCAGTCCGTCGCCGAGCAAATCGTCGCCGCCGCGGCGGCCGCCAAGGCGACCGACATCGACGCACTCAAGGCTGCGAAGGTGGGTGACACCACCGTCGAGCAGGTCATCGCGGACCTGTCGGCCAAGATCGGCGAGAAGCTCGAGCTGCGTCGCGTCGCCTACTTCGACGGCACCGTGGAGACCTACCTGCACAAGCGTGCCGCGGACCTGCCGCCGGCCGTGGGTGTGCTGGTCGAGTACCAAGGCGATAACAAGCAGGCCGCCCACGCGGTCGCCCTGCAGATCGCCGCGCTCAAGGCCAAGTACCTCACCCGGGAGGACGTGCCCGAGGACGTCGCCGCCAACGAGCGGCGCATCGCCGAGGAGACCGCCCGCAACGAGGGCAAGCCCGAGCAGGCCCTGCCCAAGATCGTCGAGGGCCGCGTGACCGGCTTCTACAAGGACGTCGTGCTGCTCGACCAGCCGTCGGTGTCCGACAGCAAGAAGACCGTGAAGGCCCTGCTCGACGAGGCCGGTGTGACCGTGACCCGCTTCGTTCGCTTCGAAGTCGGCCAGGCCTGACCACTCTTTAGCGAACCGCTCTCTGGCGCGAGCGCTCATCGTCGTACGGCCCGGACGCCGGGAACCGTACAAGGGTGAGCGCTCGCGCATTTCTGGGGCCGCGGCGGTACGACTTGGTACCGTCGTCGGCATGACTCGGATAAGCGCCTTCGGCGACGACGCCCTCGGCGATCTCGATGCGGTCGGTCTGGTGGAGGCGCTGCAGGCGGGTGCGGTGTCGCGAGCCGAACTCGTCGACGCCGCGATCGCCCGCACCGAGGCCGTCAATCCGGCGCTCAACGGACTGGCGTACGGGGCGTTCGAGCGGGCCCGCGCCGGTGCTGCCGCACGCCCTTACGGCGGCTACTTCAACGGCGTCCCGTCGTTTCTCAAGGACAACGTCGCGGTCGCCACGATGCCGACGATGAACGGCACCGACGCCTGGGATCCGCACCCGGAGCGCACGCACGGCGACTTCGCGCGTTCGTTTCTGGCCACGGGACTGGCTCCCCTCGGCAAGACGCAGATGTCCGAATTCGGATTCAGCGCGTCGGCCGAGCATCCGCGGCTGGGCCCGGTGCGCAATCCGTGGAATCCCGAGCACACCGCGGGCGCGTCGTCGTCGGGCTCCGCGGCGTTCGTGGCCGCCGGGGTGGTGCCGATCGCCCACGCCAACGACGGCGGCGGGTCGATCCGAATTCCGGCCGCCTGCAACGGCTTAGTGGGTCTCAAGCCATCGCGGGGTCGGCTGCCCCTGGACAAGAAGCTGCGGCAGATGCCGCTTCGCATCGTCGCCAACGGTGTTGTCACGCGCTCGGTGCGCGACTCTGCGGCGTTCTACCGCGAGATCGAGCGGGTGTATCGCAACCCGGCGTTGCCCGCAGTCGGCGACATCACCGGGCCCGGGGCGCAGCGCCTGCGAATCGCGGTGTGCACGCAGTCGATAGCGCGCGAGGCGAGCCCGGAGGTGCGCGAACTCACGCTGAAGAACGCCGCGCTGCTCGAGGAACTCGGACACCGGGTCACCGTGATCGACAATCCCGTGCCGTCGCACTTCATGACCGACTTCCTGCTCTACTGGTCGTTTCTGGCGTTCGCGCTCGTCCGCGGCGGGCGATCGACGTTCGGGCGCAGTTTCGACCGTGGGCGCCTCGACAACCTGACCCTCGGACTCGACCGCCACGCGTCGCGCAACCTACACCGGATGCCGGGGGCGCTCGCGCGACTGTCGCGGATGCGCCGGGTCACCGAGCGTGTCACGCGGAACCATGACGTCGTGCTCACCCCGACGCTTGCCGACGTCACGCCGCGCATCGGTCATCTCGACCCGATGCTGGACTACCAGACGATCATCGACCGGCTCGTCGAGTGGGTGGCGTTCACGCCTCTGCAGAACGCCACAGGGGAGCCGGCGATCTCGCTGCCCCTCGCCGAGTCCGCATCGGGCCTGCCGGTCGGCATGATGTTCGCCGCGCCGGTGGGCCACGAGGGCCGGTTGCTCCAGTTGGCGTACGAACTCGAGCAAGCGCGCCCGTTCAAGCGGATTCACGACGCGGGCTAGAGGGAGCGGCACACCTCGGCGGTGGCGCGGGTGAGCGACTGGGCGCCCTCGCGGAGCGCCCGCTCGATCGGTGTGCCCTCGGCGGTGATCGCGACGAGTCGTTCGACGCCGTGATCCAGCAGCACGGCGGCGTCGGGGGCGACCCGGCCTGCGAAGATGACCACCCGCGCCCCGGCGCGTACGGCCGCTTGGGCCACGCCGAACGGCGTCTTACCCATGACCGTCTGCGCATCAACGCTGCCCTCGCCGGTGAACACCCAGTCCG
Source organism: Mycolicibacterium flavescens (assembly GCA_900637135.1). Taxonomy (NCBI): domain Bacteria; kingdom Bacillati; phylum Actinomycetota; class Actinomycetes; order Mycobacteriales; family Mycobacteriaceae; genus Mycobacterium; species Mycolicibacterium flavescens. The sequence goes on along the minus strand of LR134353.1, from coordinate 3,408,852 downwards.
CGCCCCGCAGCGCCCGCTCGAGACCGACCGTTTCGGCCACCTCGTCAACGCCGGGTCTGCTTGTCGCACCGAGGAATTCGACTAGCGCGAAACCCATACCGCCGGCCGCGCCCGCGCCCGGCCGCTGGGGTTGGGTGGCGCCGAACGTCGCCGAGGCGACCGCGGCCAGTCGGGACAGCCCCGCCTCGAGTCGCGGCATGTCGTCTGCACCGGCGCCCTTCTGCGGACCGAACACCGCAGTGGCGCCGCCCGGACCCAGCAGCGGCGCGGTGACGTCGGAGGCCACCCGGATCCGGGCGTCGCGCAGGCGTGGATCCATCCCCATAACGTCGATGCGTTCGAGGCGTTCGAGGTCGGCCCCGCCGGGACGCAGCGGCAGGCCGTCGGCGTCGAGGAACGCCGCGCCCAGTGCGGTGAGCATGCCTGTTCCTCCGTCGTTGGTGGCCGAGCCGCCCAGGCCGATCAGGACATCCTCGGCGCCGCGGTCGAGGGCCGACGTGATCAGCTCACCCACGCCGAACGTGCTGGCGCGCAGGATGTCTCGTTCGTGAGGTGTGACGAGTTCCAGACCCGCCGCTGCAGCCATCTCGATGACCGCCAACTGGCGCAGCGGCACGTAGCCGTACCGTGCGGTGACGGTGCGGCCCAGCGCGTCGGACACCTGCACCTCGACGTGCTCCCCGTGCAGCGCGTCGACGACCGCATCGACCGTGCCTTCACCGCCGTCGGCCATCGGCACACCGACGACGTCGGCGTCCGGCAGCACCGCCGCGACGCCGGCCCTCATCGCGGCGACCGCTTCGGACGCGGTCATCGATTCCTTGAAGGAGTCCGGCGCCAGGACGATCTTCATGGACGTAGTCTCGCAGAACTCAGTCGGTACCGAGCGCCGCCAGAATCTGCTTGAAGTCCCGCTGCTGGCGTTGACTCAGATTCGCCATCAACTTGCGCTCGGCCGCGCGCACACCGGAATCGGTGCGTTTCAACAACTCCCGGCCCTCGCGCGTGAGCTGGGCGGGCAGCGACCGTCCCGACGACACGCTCGCGGGGCGGGAGACGAACCCGCGGTCCTCGAGGCCGCGCAGCACCATGTTCATCGCTTGCGGCGAGACGTTGAAGTCGCGGGCCAGTTCCGCATTGGACCGTCCCTCGTGCTGGGAAAGGATCCGCATGCACAGGTACTGGGGGAACGCGACGCCCAGCGGTTCGAGCACCGTCGTGGTGACCTCGCTGCGCAGCGCCTTGGCAACCCGGGACAGGAGCAAACCCAGCGGCTGATCCTCGAGCGGTCCATTCATGTCAACCATGTTGACATATATCAACCACATTGATATCAACGATGCATGACCGAACCAACGGGTGAGCTGTTCGAGAACGCATACAAGGGCGAGATGCCCGAGATGAGCGGCGGCAAGCCGCCGTGGAGCATCGGTGAGCCGCAGCCGGAGCTCATGCCCCTGATAGAAGAGGGCAGATTTCACGGCGATGTGCTCGACGCGGGGTGCGGTGAGGCCGCGCTGGCGATCCACCTCGCCGAACGGGGCTATACCACGGTGGGTCTGGACCAGTCGCCCACCGCGATCGAACTGGCCAGACAGGAGGCCGCCAAGCGCGGGCTGACCGACGCGACCTTCGACGTCGCCGATATCAGCGACTTCTCGGGCTACGACGGCCGGTTCGGCACGATCGTCGACTCGACGCTGTTCCACTCGATGCCCGTGGACCTGCGCGACGGCTATCAGCGTTCGATCGTGCGGGCGGCGGCACCCGGCGCGTCCTACTTCGTGTTGGTGTTCGACAGGGCGGGCATGCCCAACGGTCCGGCCAACCCCGTCACCGAAGACGAGCTGCGCGACGTCGTCTCCAAGTACTGGACGATCGACGAGATCAGACCGGCGCGCATACACGGCGTCTTCCCGGACGGATTCGAGGAGTTCTTTCCGGCGCTCGACATCCGCGACGAGCCGAAAGGCCGCAAATCGGTGCCCGCCTGGCTGCTGAGCGCCCACCTGCCCGACTGACCCGGCGAGTCGCGACCCACTGGCCGCCCTCGGGCCCGCCATGAGGCAGGATGAAGGGGATCTCAGCGAGGACCCGTAAGGAGTCGGATGGCGGATCCCAACGTCGCCGGTCAGGCAGCTCCGAACTCCGAAGTCGCCACCGGAGCGGCTCCGGATGCGAGCAAACCCGACGGAGCCGCCGCAGGTTCCATCCGTCCCATGTACACCCGCGTACTGCTCAAGCTGGGCGGCGAGATGTTCGGCGGTGGGGAAGTGGGCCTCGATCCCGACGTCGTCCACCTGGTGGCGCGCCAGATCGCCGAAGTGGTCCGCAGCGGCGTGCAGGTGGCCGTGGTCATCGGCGGCGGCAATTTCTTCCGCGGCGCACAACTGCAGCAGCGCGGCATGGAGCGCACCCGCAGCGACTACATGGGGATGCTCGGCACCGTCATGAACAGCCTGGCGCTGCAGGACTTCCTGGAGAAGGAAGGCATCGCGACCCGGGTGCAGACCGCCATCACGATGGGTCAGGTCGCCGAACCGTACATCCCGCTGCGCGCCGTGCGGCACCTCGAGAAGGGCCGCGTCGTCATCTTCGGAGCGGGCATGGGCCTGCCGTATTTCTCCACCGACACCACCGCCGCCCAGCGCGCGCTCGAGATCGGCGCCGAGGTGGTGCTGATGGCCAAGGCCGTCGACGGCGTCTTCACCGCCGACCCGCGCCAGCACCCCGACGCCGAACTGCTCACCGCGATCAGCCACCGCGAAGTCATCGACCGCGGCCTGAAGGTGGCCGACGCCACCGCGTTCAGCCTGTGTATGGACAACGGCATGCCGATCCTGGTGTTCAACCTGCTCACCGACGGCAATATCGCCCGGGCGGTCGCGGGTGAGAAGATCGGAACACTGGTCACCACCTGATCCGCCCGCGCCCGCAGCGAAGGTGCGCACTCAGACCGGTGACCGACGCGCACAGACGAAGGAGAAGGACCGTGATCGACGAAACCCTCTTCGATGCCGAGGAGAAGATGGAGAAGGCGGTGTCGGTCGCGCGCGATGACCTGTCGTCGATCCGCACCGGCCGCGCCAATCCCGGCATGTTCTCGCGTGTCAACGTCGACTACTACGGATCGCCGACACCGATCACCCAGCTGTCGAGCATCAACGTGCCCGAGGCGCGGATGGTGGTGATCAAGCCCTATGAGGCGGGCCAGTTGCGCAACATCGAGGATGCGATCCGCAACTCCGACCTCGGCGTGAACCCGACCAACGACGGCAACGTCATCCGCGTGGCGATCCCGCAGCTGACCGAGGAGCGACGCCGCGACCTGGTCAAGCAGGCCAAGGCGAAGGGCGAGGACGCCAAGGTCGCGGTGCGCAACATCCGCCGCAAGGCGATGGAGGAACTGCACCGCATCAAAAAAGACGGTGAGGCAGGCGAGGACGAGGTGTCGCGCGCGGAGAAGGACCTCGACAAGTCCACCGCCACCTACACCCACCAGATCGACGAGCTGGTCAAGCACAAAGAAGGCGAGCTGCTGGAGGTCTAATGACCGAACAGCAGAAGGGTCCCGTGGCAGAGACGCCGGTCGACGAACCGCCCAAGAAGAAGTCGCGGGCGGGCCGCGACCTGCCCGCCGCCATCGGAGTCGGCGTCCTGCTCGGCGCCATGGCGATCGGCATCCTGCTCTTCTGGCCGATCGGATGGCTGCCCGTGCTGGCGGTCTTCATCCCGATTGCCACCCACGAGATGATTCGCCGGCTGCGCGAGGCCGGATACGACCTTCCGGCGGTTCCGTTGCTGCTCGGCGGCCAGGCGATGATCTGGTTGAGCTGGCCGTTCGGGCCGGCCGGGGTGCTCGGGGCGTACGGCGGGACGGTCGTCGTCTGCATGGTGTGGCGGCTGGTCGGGCACGGCCTGCGCCACCAACCGGTCAACTACCTGCGCGACATCGCCGCCGCGGTGCTGCTGTCGACGTGGGTGCCGTTGTTCGCCAGCTTCAGCGCGCTGCTGATCTTCCAGGACCACGGCGGCGGCAGGGTGTTCACGGTGATCGCGACCGTCGTGTTCGCCGACATCGGCGGCTATGTGGCCGGGGTGCTGTTCGGCAAGCATCTGATGGCGCCTGCGATCAGCCCGAAGAAGTCGTGGGAGGGCCTTGGCGGGTCGCTGGTGTTCGGCACCGCCGCCGCCGTGCTCTCGGTGACGTTCCTAATGGACAAGCCCGCCTGGGTGGGTCTGCCCCTCGGGCTCATGCTGGTGATCACCGGCGTGCTCGGCGACCTGGTCGAGTCGCAGGTCAAACGCGACCTCGGAATCAAGGATATGGGCACGTTGCTGCCCGGCCACGGCGGCATCATGGACCGCATCGACGCGATGCTGCCGTCGGCCGTGGCGGGTTGGATCGTCCTGACGCTGTTGGCGTGACTGCCGCTGCGACTAGTGCAGTACGGGCGAATAGCTCTGGAAGCCGGGGCGCAGCGTCACCGCGTCGGCGTCGATGCGCGCGACATCGTGCCACAGCACCAGGCGGGTGCCGCGGTGCCGCCACCGCAGCAACGCGGCCAACGCGCGGGGCTTGTTGACTCCGGAGCGCTCGTAGCCGAGATACGACGAACGGGTGTGCGGGCTGACCACCAGGCCGAACAGTTGTGGTGTGCTGGACGCCGGGTCGCCGCCGTCGCGAAAATGCAGTCGGACATCGACCACGGTGCCCACCGACTGCGCGTCTGCGTCGCACACCGGCAGCCCGAGGATCTCACTCAGCTGCATGGCGTCCTCCAGGGATGTGGACGATCAGCCGTTCGCGTAACCACCTCTCGATCCAGGGCGGGTCCAAGTCGGTGTCGTCGATGTCGACCTGGATGACGGCATGGACTTCGGCGACGGCCCGCCAGGCGATCGACTGCATCCGCGAAACCGGAGGGCGGCCGCCGAAGATTCGGGTGATCAGCACGTCGCCGGTCAGGATCGCGCTTACAGTCGGCGGTGAAGCGCTCTTGTCGATATCGGCGCCGGCGGTGATGCCGTCGATTTCCAGATCGGCGACGATTCCGACTGGGGCACCGTCGCCGTCGACCAGTTGTCGGTCCAGCAACTGCAGTCGCGCGTCGAGCAGCCGTCCGCGGTGCGGTGCTTCAGGAAAGTCATATGAGCTCATTGGCCCGCTCCTGTGAGGATCATCAGCGGGATCGCGGCCAGTGAGGCGGCGAGGATGATGACCAGATACACCGATGCCAAGGCGTTGGTGACCCGGCCGTTCACGTGCTCACCCATGTACCCCGGGTCATTGGCCACGATCAGGATCGGCAGATACGTCAGCGGCAACGCGATAGCGGAGAACACCACCGAGAACTCGGTCACCTGGATCGGATCCACTCCGCTGAAAAGTACTGCGGTACAGACGATCAACGCCACGAGCATCACGACGTGAAAACGCGACGCCTCGGCCGGACGACGGAATTTGCCCCACGTCCAGCCGAAGAACTGGGCCAGGGTGTAGCCGGAGGACAACGTGGTCTCCAACGCGGCGCCGAAGGTGGCGGCGACGATACCGACGATGGCGAACGCCAGGGCGAGTTGGCCGCCTGCGGTCACGATCGGCATGACCACCTCCGACAGCGAGGTGACCTCGATCTGCGCGGGCAGCAGCACGATCGTCGCGCAGGCGGCGATCGCGACCGAGAGCACGCCGCCCAGCGGGAAACCGACCAGCACGTTGAGCCGTGAGGTACTGAGATCCTTGACGGTCCAACCTTCTTCCACTGCGCCGGAGGAGAAGAAGAACACTTCGTAGGGCGTCATCGCCGCTCCGAACAGCGCGACCGCGAAGTACCAGTAGGTGGCCGCCGATTCGCTCTCCGGGATGGTCGGGGCAGTGGCCTGGGAGGCCAGGTCGCCCCAGTCGGGTGACAGCAGGAACACCGCGACGGCGAAGACGATCAGCGCCAATCCGAGCATGCCGGCGAAGTTCTCCATATGGGAGAACTTCACCCGCCAGATGACGACCCAGACCGCGAACGCCGCTACCGGGAACCAGAGATTGGGGCCGACGTCGGTGGCCAGCTGCAAAGCCAGCGCGACACCGCCGATCTCGGCGGTGACGGTCATCAGGTTGATGAAAAACGAGGCGCTGAGATTGGCTGCGGCAGTGCGTGGCCCGAGCCGTTCACGGATGATCTCGAATGTGGCCCGCCCGCTGACCGCGGCCACCCGGCCGGACATCTGCGCGAAGAGGCAGATGCCGAGCACCCCGACAGGGACCACCCACGCGAGCGCGAGACCGAACCGCGAACCGACCACGGCATTGGTCACCAGGTCGCCGATGTCGAGGAAGCCGCCGATGGCGGTGAGGATGCCGAGGGCTACCGCGAAGATGCGTTTCATCGGTAGGTGGCCGTGAGGTGGTCGACGACATCGAGCATGGACCGACGCAGTTGCCGCGCGTCGGGTTGGCCGTCCACCGCGCGCACGGCGGCGTTGGCGGCGTTGAGCTGACCGATGAGGGTTGTCATCGTCTCGGTCAGTAGCGACTGCCGACGCAGATCCTGCGGATCTTCGGCTCTCAGCACCGCGATACCCGAATAGGACTGGGCGATCTGATCGCGCGCATCGCTGAGTTGCACCGCGGCCAGATTCCTCGTCGACCGGCGCTGGATCCAGAGATCGAGCGCTTGCGCGCCCGTGCGCGCCGCCGACTCCGTCTCCTCCTTTGCCGACGCAAGTTTCCCGGGCATACCGTCGCGATTGCTCGGGCAGCTGGTCAAGGCCAGCGCGAGGACACCGGCCAGTAGCACCAGCGCGAGCGCGACACGCACCGAGCCCCTGACATGCGCGCGACGAAGAGACTTCGCGGTCACGATTGTGCATTTTCCGCCGAAACGACAGCTTCTCCGCGGAATCCGGCCGTGTGTCGCGGCGTGAACCGTACGAGGACGGCGCGCGAACTCGGCGGACTCAGGCGTGGGACAGCGCGCCATCGGGTGTGCGCAGGATGTCGCGCAGGGACAGTAGGGACTCGGCCGCGGCGTCGAAGTCGGGCCGGGGTCCGCAGCGGGTCCAGATTTCGACGACAGATCCCGCGACCTGGCGGACCCGGACATTGCTGATCTGAGACAGCATGCGAAGGACGTCGAATGCCTGCTCGTCACTGAGGCCGAAGGTCTGCATCAGCATCCCTTTGGCTTGTTCGATCATGGGGAGACCGGCGAGCTTGTCCCGCAGCTGATCGATTTCGAGCCGCAGCCGTTCGGCCTCGGTGACAGGTGCAGCGACCGTCACGCGGGTGGCCTGGTCTTCGGCGGACCAGGTGAGGGTCATCGTTGCTCCTTTCGTTCTCGTAGCGCTCCGGCGAGGACGGAAGCTGTGTGACGCGGGGTGCAGTTCTCGGTCAGGTCGCGGATCTGTGTTCGGCAGCTGAATCCGTCGGCGAGCACCATCGTCTCGGGGTCCACGCCGCGCAGCGCGGGGAGCAGTTTGTCCTCGGCGCATGCCACCGATACGTTGTGATGTCCACGTTGGAAACCGAAATTCCCTGCAAGGCCGCAGCATCCGGCATCGAGCACTCGGGCGTCGACACCGGCGTCCTCGAGAACCGCCTTCTCCTCGGCGTAGTGCAGCACCGCGTGCTGATGACAGTGCGGCTGCACGACGGCGTGGCCGCCGATCCGCGGTGGTTCCCAGTCGTCCGCCCTGAGGTGCAGAAGTTCACCGATCGTGTACGTCTGCGCGGCGAGTCGGTGTGCATCCTCGTTGCCGCGCAACAGGTTCGTCGCATCGGAGCGGAACACCGCCGCGCAACTGGGTTCGAGAACGACGATCGGAGTACCGGTGCGCAGCGCGGGCCGAAGGGCTCGCAACGTCCTTGCCAGAACCTTTTTCGCGACACCGAGTTGGCCGGTCGAGATCCACGTGAGCCCACAACAGAGCGTGTTGCTGGGAACGGTGACGCTGAAGCCGGCCGATCGGAGCACCTTGACAGCGTCGCGGCCGATATCCGGATCGAAGTTGTTGGTGAAGGTGTCCGCGAACAGGATGACCGACTCGCGGCCTCCGGTCAGCAGCGGCTGATCGCGCCACCATCGGGTGAACCGTCGCGCCGCGAACCGCGGGAGGTCTCGATGCGAGTCGATCCCGCCGAGGACCTTGATCGCCCCGTCCAGGTGCGGTGTGTGTGTCAGGGCGTTGACGGCTCGCGGTGCGCCCGTGGCTATTCGGGCCCACAGCGGTATCCATCCCATGGTGTAGTGGGCCATGGGACGCAGGCGACGACGGTAGTGGTGAAAAAGGAACTCCGCCTTGTACGTTGCCATGTCGACGTTGACCGGGCAGTCGCTCAGGCAGCCCTTGCACGCCAGGCACAGATCGAGGGCGTCGCGGATCTCGGTCGACGCCCAGCCGTCGGTGATGACGTCTTGCTGCAGCATCTCGAACAGCAGCCGCGCCCGCCCGCGGGTCGAATGGTGCTCCTCCCCGGTGGCGCGGTAACTAGGACACATCACTCCGGACTCGTCACCGCGGCACTTCCCTACGCCGACGCACCGCGCCGCCGCATGCGAGAAGCGGTGCCCGTCTTCGGCGTAGGCGAACGCCGTCGCCGGCTCGATCGGTAGATATCCGGTACCGAACCGCAGGTTGTCGTCGAGACGGTATGGGTTGACGACCTTTCCCGGATTCATCCGGTTGTCGGGATCGAAGAGTGCCTTGGTCTTCTCGAACGCCCGAACGACGCGGTGGCCGAACATGATCGGCAACAGTTCGCCGCGTGACTGACCGTCGCCGTGTTCCCCGGACAGCGACCCGCCGTAATCGACGACGAGGTGGGCGGCGTCGTGGGCGAACCGACGGTATGCGGCGATGCCGTCGGAGGTGCGCAGGTCGAACGGGATCCGGGTGTGCACGCATCCTTGACCGAAATGCCCGTAGAGCGACGATGTTCCGTAGCCGTAGCGATCGAGCAGGGAATGAAAGTCGCGCAGGTAATCACCCAACCGGTGCGGCGGGACCGCCGCATCCTCCCATCCTTCGTGCGTCTCGGGGCCGACCGGTGGATAGGCCGTCGCGCCCAGCCCGGCTTCCCGGGCGGCCCACACCTGCTTCTTGTGTGCGGGATCGCTGAGGACCTTGGCGTCGCAGCCGGCCGCCGCCTGCACGGCCTCGATCATCGCCTTGGCGCGGTGATCGGCCTGATCCTGGTCCCCGCCGTCCATTTGCACCATGAGCCAACCGCCTCCGCGGGGCAGCTGGTGGAGGGCCTTTTCGGCCAACCGCCGTGAGTGCTCGAGTTCGACCAGCCGCTGATCGAGGCCTTCAAGCGCTGCCGGCTCGTGCTCGAGCACGGCCGGTACGGCGTCGGCGGCGGCGGCGATGTCGTCGAAGCCGAGTAGCGCCAGGGCGCTCGCCGCGGGCCGGCGAACCAGGTCGATCTCGGCGCACAGCACGGTGACAAGCGTGCTCTCGCTTCCGGCCAACCCCTTTGCGAGGTCAAAGCCGTTGTCGGGCAACAGGCTATCGAGGTTGTAGCCCGACACCCGGCGTGGAATGTGGGGGTAGCGCTCGCGAATGTCGTCCCCGAACTCGGTGACGATCGAGCGCAGCCCACCGTAGATTTCGGCGAGCCGTCCTCCCGAGGCGATGATTCGGTCGATGTCGCGGTCCTCGGTCGGGCCGATCCAGCGTTGGATGCCGTCGTAGGTCAGGATCTCCAGGGCGCGAACCGAGTCGACCATCTTTCCGTACGCCTGCGCGGTCGAGCCGCACGAATTGTTGCCGATCATTCCGCCGATCGTGCAACTGACATGCGTAGAGGGTTTCGGGCCCACCATCCATCCGGTGTCCGCCAGACGGTCGTTGAGAACGTCGAGCTTGATGCCGGGTTCGACGACCGCGGTGCCCCTGTCGACGTCGACCGTGCGGATGCGGGTGCAGTACTTGCTCCAGTCGAGCACCACGGCGGCATTGCAGCACTGACCGGCCAAGCTGGTGCCGCCGCCGCGGGAGAGGACTGGGACGTCGTTGTCGCGACATACCGCGATGGCTTCGACCGCATCGTCCGGCGTATCCGGCACGACCACGCCGATCGGGACCTGGCGGTAGTTCGATGCGTCGGTGGAGTAGGCCGCTCGCGAGCCGGGGTCGAACCGGACCTCACCCGCCATGCGGCGATTCAGCTCGGCGGCGAGCTTGGAATAGATCAGTGAGGAAGTGCTCATGTGGCAGTGTCTCTTTCAGCCGACGCGATAGGGCTCGAGGTCCAGGCTGCGTACGGTCAGCCCGTGCCCAGGACTGTCCGGGTCGGGGCGGATAACCCCGTCGGTCGGCGGTGTCGCGCCATCGAAGTAACGGGTCTCGATACGGGCGTGATCGTGAAACCATTCGAGGTGGCGGAGATTGCGTGTCGCGGCGCCGACCGCGGCGTGCAGCCACGGCGCGCAGTGTGCGGAGACTCACAGATGGTGTGCGGCGGCGAGCGCGGCCACCTGCTGCCAACCGGTGATGCCGCCGCACCGCGATGCGTCAATCTGCAGGCAATCGACCGCGGAACACAGCGGGACGAAATCGGCCAGCCGGTGGCCGTATTCGCCCGCCGTGACATCGGCGCCGACCGCGTCGCGTACGGCTCGCAGGCCGGAGAGGTCGTCGGATGAGACCGGCTCTTCCAGCCAGGTGATGGCGAGGTCGGCAACCTCGGACATCACCCGGACGGCCTGTTTGGCGGTGTAGCCACCGTTTGCGTCGACCATCAGTGCGGTTTCGTCGCCGATCGCGGCCCGGGCCTGCCGCATCCGCGACACGTCGCGTCTGGTGCGTGTGCCCCACGACTGCCCGATCTTGATCTTTACGCGGGTGATGCCGTGGTCACGCACCCAGCCGAGCAGTTGGTCCCCCATCTGGTGGGGGCCGTAGGTGGTGAACCCGCCACTGCCGTAGACGGGGACGCTGTCGCGCACGGCGCCGAGGAGCCGGTGTAGCGGCATGCCTAGAACCCGGGCTTTGAGGTCCCACAGCGCCACGTCGACCGCGGAGAGCGCCTGTCCCGCAATGCCGCTGCGCCCGAAGTTCCGCACGGCCTTGGCCATGGCGTCGAACGCCGCCGCGCCGTCGAGCGCGTCCCGCCCGACAACGTGAGTGACGAGGCTTCGGGTGATGACGTCGGCGCAAGCCGGATGCCCGTACGTCCACCCCGTTCCGGTGATGTCGCCGCAGTCGGCGTTGACCACCACCAGCGTGGTGTGATCCCAGGCCAGTGTCCCGTCGGCCTCCGGCGCTTCGGTGGGGATGCGGTACGCCGTGACGCGCAGCGCATCGACGGTGGCGGCGGGAATTCCGGTGCGGACAGCGTCGTCGGTGATCATGAGCGTGTGTGCGGCATGAACTCTTGCGCCTTGGTTTTGATGCCTTCCTTGATGAAGCTGCGACTGTCCTCATCACCCTTGAGCACTGCGGTGGCGGTGGCTTTGGCTTGTTCGAAGGTGGCGTGTGGCGGAATGGGTGGCATGTTGGGGTCGGTGTGCACGTCGAGCACCGTCGGCCGGTCGGCCGAGAGCGCGGAACGCCACGCGTCGGCGAGCCCGTCGGGGTCACGCACGGTGTGTGCCTGAAGTCCAAGGCTGGCGGCGAAGCCGGCGTAGTCAACATCCGGAAGAGTCTGTGACGCCGCGAATTTCGGTGATCCGTTCATCGCACGCATCTCCCAGGTCACCTGGTTGAGGTCGTTGTTGTGCAGGACCGCCACGATCAGGCGGCGGTCCGACCACTGCTGGTGGTAGTGCTTGATCGTGATGAGTTCGGCCATACCGTTCATCTGCATGGCACCGTCGCCGACGAGGGCGATGACGGGCCGGTCCGGGTGGGCGAACTTGGCGCCGATGGCGTACGGAATCCCCGGGCCCATGGTCGCCAGCGTTCCGGACAGCGAACCGCGCACGCCCGGCCCGAAGCGCAGCTGCCGGGCATACCAGTTGGCGGCGGATCCGGAATCGGCGGTGACGATCGCGTTGCCGGGCAGCTGCGCGGAGAGTTCGGAGAAGAGCCGCAGCGGGTTGACACGGTCGGTACTGACGGCGGCCTCCTTGGCCATGGTCTCCCACCAGCGGCTGACGTTCGATTCGACCGTGGACCGCCACGATCTGTCGGATTTGTATTGCAGATGCGGAATGAGACCGCGCAGAGCGGATTTCGCATCGGCCACCAGGTTCACGTCGTAGGGGTAGCGCATTCCGATCATGGTGGGATCGATGTCGATCTGCACGCTGCGGGTCTGTCCGAAGTCGGGAAGGAACTGGGTGTAGGGGAAGCTCGATCCGATCGTGAGCAGCGTGTCGCAGTCACGCATCAACTCGTAGCTGGGCCGGGTGCCCAGCAGGCCGATCGCACCGGTCACCCATGGCAGTTCGTCGGACAGCACGTCCTTGCCCAACAGGGCCTTGGCAGCTCCGGCGCCGAGCAGCTCAGCGGTCTCGGCCAGTTCGGCCGCAGCGCCTCTGGCGCCGTTGCCGACCAACATCGCGACTTTGGTTCCGGCATTGAGGATCTCGGCGGCCCGCGCGATGGCCGCGTCATCGGCGTTTACCGCCGGCCAGTCGACACCCAGACTTGACGGCACCATCTTGAAGGCGTGTCGGGGTGGGCGGTAGGGGAGCTCCTGCACGTCGGCCGGAATGATCAAGGCCGTGGGGCACCGCCTCGCCACCGCGGTGCGGATCGCCCGGTCGAGGACATTGGGAAGCTGCTCGGGCACGGTCACCATCTGCACGTAGTCGGCGGCGACGTCCTTATAGAGGCTCAGCAGGTCGATCTCCTGTTGATAGGACCCGCCCATCGCGCTGCGATTGGTCTGTCCGACGATGGCCACCACCGGTACGTGGTCGAGTTTGGCGTCGTAGAGGCCGTTGAGCAGATGTACCGCCCCGGGGCCTGACGTCGCCATGCAGACGCCGAATGTCGCGCCGCCGAACTTGGCGTAGCCGACCGCCTCGAACGCGCTCATCTCTTCGTGGCGGGACTGCACGAACTGAGGATCGTCGTCGGCGCGGCCCCAGGCTGCCAGGATCGCGTTGATCCCATCACCCGGATATGCGAATACGCGGCGAACACCCCAGGCGCGTAACCGTTCGAGCAAGTAATCAGCGACGGTTTGGTCGGGCATGACTGCTCCTTGTCGGTCGGGTTCGCGGACGGAGGCGTTATCTCCGTCCTACGCTTTCATTTGCTGTACAGCAACTATTGCTTCCTGAAAATTAATTGAGACTTCGTCGCCGGCCGGTCGATCCGGTTGTCGCGGATCTGTGTCGGTATCGCCACACCTTCCCCTCCACGGCGTCCGAACACAGCCACATGAGCAGGCCCAGGTTGTAGGCGCCGAGCAGGCCGGAGAGCAGGATGTCGCCGAACTCGAACCCCAGCGCTCCGGAGGCGTCGTGTACGGCCGCCACGGAGGTGACGATGACCATCGTCATGCCGCCCACGACACCGATCGCGCTCAGGGCCACCGCCGTGCCGCGTCGAAACGCCGCCACCACGGCCAGCACACCGAACACCGCCAGGACGACGCATTCGACGGGGGAGATGTGCAGCCCGAATACGGATATTCCGGTCCCCGAACGGGATCCGCCGCCGAGGTGACCTATGGCGGCGGCGCTTCCGGCGGCGGCGCACGCCACCCCCTCGGCGACGAGCAACCACCGGCCGCTCCGATACCGCGACCGGTTCAGGCTGACCTCGACCAACTGCGTTCGCGGAGCGGTCATCGTCGGCAGTTGCTGTGCGGAGGTGCGTGGGGTGGGGGCATCGTCGTCTCCCTTCACTGTCGTGCCGTCGAGTGGGGATGCTGTTGCCGGTGGTGTCCGGACGTCATGGTGTGGTGCCCGCTGAGTTGTCGGGCGCTGTTGATCAACCCGACGAGGCTGAAGGCCTGTGGTGTGTTACCCAGCTGGCGCCCGGCTTTCGGGTCGTACTCCTCGCTGAGCAGCCCCACGTCGTTGCGGAGTCCCAGCAGTCGCTCGAAGAGCGCGGTGGCTTCGTCGGAGCGGCCGATGCCGCACAGCGCGTCGACGAGCCAGAAGCTGCATGCTAGGAAACTGCCTTCACGGCCCGGGAGGCCATCGTCGCTTCGTTCGGGAAGGTAGCGCAAAAGCAGGCCGTCACAGCAGAGTTCCTTCTGGACCGCCACGACGGTGCCGACGATGCGCGGGTCGTCATAGGGCAGGAAGCCGACCCGCGGGAGCAGCAGCAGTGCCGCGTCGAGGTGGTCGGAGCCGTAGGACTGGGTGAAGCTACGGCGGTGCGGGTTGTATCCGTGCTCGCAGACGTCGGCGTGGATTTCGTCGCGCAGGGCTCGCCATCTCGACAGCGGGCCCTCCAGCTGATGGTTCTCGACGGTGCGTACCGCACGATCGACCCCGGCCCATGCCATGACCTTCGAATGCACGAAATGCCTTGCGGGCCCGCGAATCTCCCAGAGGCTGTAGTCGCACCGTTGCCAATCGCCCTCGAGAAAGTCGAGAAGTGCGCGCTGGACGTCCCAGGCGATGTCGTCGGTCGGCAGCCCGCTGTCCCTGGCCAGGTGCAGACCGTCGAGCACCTCGCCCCACACGTCGAGTTGGAATTGGGCCGCGGCGGCGTTGCCGATCCGCACCGGGTTCGAGTTCTCGTAACCGGCCAGCCAGGGGAGTTCGAACTCGGGTAGCCGCCGCCGCCCGTCGGCGCCGTACATGATCTGCAGATCGGCGGGGTCGCCGGCCACCGCGCGCACCAACCATTCCCTCCAGGCCCGCGCCTCGTCAACAAATCCGGTGCCGAGCAGCGCCTGCAGGGTGAAGGTGGCGTCGCGTAGCCAGCAGTAGCGGTAATCCCAGTTGCGCGGCCCACCGAGTTGCTCGGGCAATGACGTGGTGGCGGCGGCGAGGATGCCGCCGGTGGGAGCGAAAGTCAGGGCCTTGAGCAACATCAACGCCCGACGCACCTCCGGTTGCCACGATCCGGTGTAGTTGCATTGGGCCACCCATGCGCTCCACCAGCGTTCGGTCTCCGACAGCGCCTGCTCGGCGTCGACGGGCGGGGGTGCGGCCAGATGAGAGAGCTGATACGTCAGGACGAACGGTATGCGCCGGCCCTCGGTGACGGTGAACTCCGCCACGGTGGTGAGCTCGCGACCGTGCGTGTCGACGGGCGTGCGCAACCACACCGCGTCCGGGCCGGCGATCGCCGACAGCCCGCCGTCGCTGCGGCGCACCCAGGGTACGACGTGGCCGTAGTCGAAGCGTAGGCACAGCGACATCGCCATCGAGACCGTGCCGCGCACGCCCTCGACGATGCGGACGACGTCGGCGGCCACGCCGCGCGGTGGCATGAAATCGATGAGCCGGACAGTTCCGTCCCCGGTGTCCCATTCGGTTTCGAGGATCAACGCGTCGTCGCGGTAGCGCCGGCGCGTCGCCGCCTCGCCGCCCGCCGGCGCCATCAGCCAGGTACCCGCCTCGGCCCCGCCGAGCAGCGCCGCAAAGCAGGCCGGCGAGTCGAAGTGTGGCAGACACAACCAGTCGATGGCTCCGCTGCGATCCACCAGGGCTGCGGTTTGCAGATCCCCGATCAGCGCGTAGTCCTCGATCGCGGCCATGTCAGCTCGCGTCGTCGAGGGTGATGACCACCTTCACGTCGTCGGGTCGGGCGGTGAAGGCGTCGGCGGCGCGGTGCAGCGGCACTCGCCGGGTGATCAGGCTGGCCAGCCAATCCTTATCGGTTTTGGCCAACGCCTCGGCGGCCTGCCGATAGTGGCGCAGGTTGGCGTTGACCGATCCGATGACCGCATCGTTTTCGAGCACCAACTCGCGGTTGACGGCACCCGCGTCGATCTTGAGGCTTCGTCCGGCCGGTGAGACTCCGGTCAGGCAGACGATGCCGTATGTCGAGGTGTTGGCGATGGCGCCGAAGACGACCGGTCCGGCTCCGGTCGCCTCGATCACCACGTCCGGCTGCAGCCGGGATGCGACGTCGTCGATGTCGTCGTGGTGATACGTCGCGCCCAGTGCCGCGGCGATCCCGGGTTTGGGTCCGTCGGTGACGCGGTCGAGGATATGGGTGTCAAGGCCGGACTGCACAGACAGCAGGGCTGCCAGCAGCCCGATCGGACCGGCGCCGGTGATCAGCGCCCGTTCGGGTTCGAAGTAGGCCCGCTGGCCCACCCGCCGAACCTGCTCCCACGCTTTGGCCACCACCGTGGTGGGCTCCATAAGCATTCCGACGTCTCGCAGGCCCTCGTCGATGCGCATCGCGTAATCAGTTTTGACGCACCATCTTTGGCTGCCGTAACCGTCGATCGCCTTGATCCCGCGTTCGGTGTAGCGACCATTGCGGCACATGTCGAATTCGCCATGGGCGCAGGCCCGGCACGGCATTGGGTCGGGCCTGCGCACCACGCCGACCACCAGGTCGCCGGGGGTGAACGACGCGCCGGGCGGGGCGGTCGCCACCCGGCCGAGGGACTCATGTCCGATGATCAACTTGTCCCGACCAGGCGGGGCCCAGCCGTACCGTCCGGCCGCAATCTCCTTGTCGGTCCCGCACACACCGATGGCCAGGCCGTCGACCAGTAGTTCGTCCGAGCCTGGGGTGGGTTCGTCGACATCGTCCACGGCAAGTGTGTCCGCCTTTCCAGGCTGAACGGTCAATGCCTGCATACGGTTGAGACTTGCCGTTGAGCAGTAATTGCAAACAGCGAATAATTGCGGTTTGATAAATATTCTTGAACCTGGAATGAGGTGGACATGGCCGGTCGCGGCGCTGGTGTGACCAACGAGCAGGTGGAGTCGGTGATGAGGGCGTCACGGGCTCTGGTCGCTATCACCGCAGCGTCGATCTCGACCGTCGACGACGTGGTGACCGTGCCTCAGCTGCGGGTGATGATGATGATCGCGACCCGCGGCGCCGTCAATCTCGCCGCGGTGGCGGCGGGTCTGCAGGTCAGCGCGTCAAACGCCAGCCGAATCTGTGATCGGCTGCTCAAGATCGGAATGGTCGACCGCAGGGACGATCCCGCCGACCGGCGCAACATCGCGTTGACGCTCACCTCCGACGGGCAGGTGCTGATCGATCGCGTCATCCATCACCGCCGCATCGCGATCCGTCGGATCCTGCGGGAGATGCCCGCGGCCCAACGTGAAACGCTGGTAGTGGCGTTGGACGCCTTCGCCACCGTCGCCGGTGAACCACGGGAGGAGCACCGGCACGCCCTGATCTGAGGCTTGCCCGCTCGGCCGGCCGGGCCTCGGCGCGGATGTGACGACCGCGCGCGGCGCTTGGATTTATCCGACGTCAGAAGTGGGATACTGGTCGCAGCTCATGCCCACTTCGCTACCTCTCGTCTTCGACCCGCCGCGCCGCGCCATGCCGCCGCGGCATTTCGCCGACCTCGACGACGCGGGTCGTGCCGCGGCCGTCGCTGAACTCGGGCTGCCGGCGTTTCGTGCCAAACAGCTGGCCAACCAGTACTACGGCAGGCTGATCGCCGACCCCCACCAGATGACCGACCTGCCCGCGGGTGTGCGCGACCAGGTGGCGGGCGCGCTGTTCCCCACGCTTCTCGATGCGGTGCGCGAGATCGAGACCGATGCGGGTGAGACGCGCAAGATGCTGTGGCGCGCGGTCGACGGCACCACGTTCGAGTCGGTGCTGATGCGCTACCCGCAACGCAACACGGTCTGCATCTCGTCGCAGGCCGGATGTGGGATGGCCTGCCCGTTCTGCGCGACGGGCCAGGGCGGGCTCAAGCGCAACCTGTCGACGGCGGAGATCCTCGAACAGGTACGGGCGGCCGCGGTGGAACTGCGTGACCGCGACGGCGACGGAATCACACCTGTGGCGCGAGGCGGGCGGCTGTCCAACATCGTGTTCATGGGCATGGGGGAGCCACTTGCCAACTACAACCGGGTGCTGGCCGCGGTGCGACGGATCGTCGACCCGGCCCCCAACGGTTTCGGGATCTCGGCCCGGTCGGTCACGGTGTCGACGGTCGGCTTAGCGCCCGCCATCCGCAAGCTCGCCGACGAACGGCTCGGAGTCACGCTGGCGTTGTCGCTGCACGCCCCGGACGACGAACTGCGCGACACCCTCGTGCCGGTGAACAACCGGTGGAAGGTGTCCGAGGCGCTCGACGCTGCGCGCTACTACGCCGACGTGACCGGCCGCCGCGTGTCAATCGAGTACGCGTTGATCCGCGATGTGAACGACCAGCCTTGGCGGGCAGACCTTTTGGGCAAGCGGCTGCACGGCGTGCTCGGCCCGCTCGCGCATGTCAACGTCATCCCGCTGAACCCGACGCCGGGCAGCGAGTGGGATGCCAGCCCCAAACCGGCCGAACGCGAATTCGTCCGGCGGGTCCGCGAGCGCGGCGTGTCCTGCACTGTGCGCGACACGCGAGGGCGCGAAATCGCCGCCGCCTGTGGGCAGTTGGCGGCCCAGAGCTGAGTTCTTCCCGTCGAGACCGACGTAATGGCGGGTTTCGCTCGGACTTTTCCGCCAAAACGTCGGTCTGGGCGTTACTGAGCGGGGGGATTGGTGAACCAGACGTTCTCCTCGACCAGCCGACGGCTGCGCCAACCGTCGGGGGTGCGCACGAGTTCGTGGTGGTAGTACCCGCCGCAGAAGCTGGGCTCGGTCATGCCGGGCAACTGCATCGGGTTGTAGAACATCGCCCTGACCCGTGCGGTGTCACCCTCGGGCCCGGTGCCGATGTCGGCCTCGATGTTGGTGATGTGGTGCAAACTCCACGCGATCACCCCGAAGTTCGCCGCGAACCAGTCCACCACCTCGTCGCGGCTTCCGACCACGGCCCCCGCCGACGAGTAGTCGATGTGGGCGTCGTCGGTGAACACCGAGCGGTACAGTTCCCAGTCCTTGGTGTCGACTGCGCGGGCGTAGCGGTGCAGCAGTGCGGCGATGTCGAGTTCGTCGCGGATCCGCCGATCGTCCATCGTTGCCTGATTCACGGTTCGACCGTGTCGGGCATGCCGATGGTCTTGGCTTCCAGGTATTCCTTGTAGCCCTCTTCGCCGTTGCGGTAACCCAGCCCGGACTGTTTGGTGCCGCCGAACGGGCTGTTGATGCCGAAGTGGCTCTTGCTGTTGATCGTCACGTTGCCGGTGCGCATGCGGCAGGCCACCGCGAACGCGCGATCGAGGTCGGCGCCGGACACCTCACCGGAGAGCCCGTAGATCGTGTTGTTGGCGATCGCGACCGCCTCGTCGTCGGTGTCGTACGGGGTGACCGTCAGCACAGGGCCGAAGATCTCTTCCTGAGCCACTTCGGAATTCGGGTCGACATCGGCCAACAGCGTCGGCTGGGTGTAGTAGCCGGTCGGCAGGTTCTCCGGGATTCCGCCGCCGGTGACCAGCCGCGCACCGGAGTCGATACCGCTCTTGATCAGGCCAAGCACCTTCTGGCGCTGGGTCTCGCTGATCTGCGGGCCCTGCATGTTGCCCGGTGTCCACGGGTCGCCGACCGGGAAGCCCTCCATCATCGTCTTGAGGATCTCGATGCCCTCGTCGTAGCGACTGCGCGGCAACAGGATCCGGCTCGGCAGGATGCAGGACTGCCCGCTCATCACGCACGCCATCATCGCCGCCATCGACAACGCCGAGTTGAAGTCGGCATCGTCGAGCACGATGTGGGCCGACTTGCCGCCCAACTCGAGCAGCGTCTTCTTCACCGTCGGCGCGCCTGCGGCCAGGATGGCCCGCCCGGTGGCCGTCGATCCGGTGAACGTGATCATGTCGACCCTCGGATCGGCCGACAGCGCGGCGCCGACCTCGTTGGCGTTGGACACCACCACGTTGAACACGCCGGCCGGGATGTCGGTCTCCTCAGCGACGATGCGGCCGTACTCGCTGCCCGACCACGGCGTCAGCTGCGCGGGTTTGAGGACGACGGTGTTACCGGCCATCAGCGCGGGCACGGTCTCGGCGACGTTGAGGTAGAACGGCACGTTCCACGGGGTGATCGCGCCGACTACACCGACCGGCTCGTAGTGGATCTTGCGGCGGGCCGGCCCCAACGGTGTCTCGTGCACACCGTTGTCGACCAGGTAGTCGAAGTTCTTCCCGTGCTCGGCCCAGTGCTTGACTTCGTCGATCGGGCTCTCGATCTGGCTGCCGCTCACCGACACCGGGCAGCCGACCTCGGTGATCAGGATCCGGCGCAGCCGTTCCTTGTTGCGTTCGAAGGCCTCGTGCAGCTGCGTCAGGCAGTGGTAGCGGAAGTCCAGATCACGCGACCAGTCTGTTTCGTCGAAGGCGCGGCGCGCCGCGCCGACCGCGCGGGCCATGTCCTCGACGGTGCCGTCGGTCGCCCGGCCTGCGACCTGTTCACTGGCGGGGTGGATGACATCGAACGTCGCGCCACTGGCCGTGGTCAGCATTTCGCCGTCGATCAACATCCGCTCGTCGCCGGCCAGCACGCCGGTGTCAGTCTCAACCTGGGTCATGCGGACAGCTTTACAAATTTTTGCGCGAGTGTCAGCTTTTCGCGAGAGCCGGACGGCTAACCCTGTGGCTTGATCCCGGTGGCGTGCCGCAGTTGTGCCAGGAACTGGTCGTCGTCGTCACTGCGGACGATGTAGTGCGAGATGGCCACGCGAATTGCGGTGGCCGCCTTGACCGCTGCGTTCGGGCCGCTCAGCAGTTTCTGCAGCCGCGCCCGCATGACCGGGATGATCTTCGTGAGCTGCGGGATGACGACCTCGGGTTCGATGTCGACCACGCGAACACCGGAGTACGAGTGCTGGTATTCGACGATGAACTGGAGCGCGGCGTCGAGCTTCTCGGTGCCCCGCAGGCCGGCCGTCGCCTTGCTGATGCCGTTGTCGAACAGGTCGCGCTCGAAGATGCCGAACGCGTCGAGCAGTTCACCTTTGGAGGCGAACCAGCGGTAGAGCGTCGGGCGGGACACGCCGGCCTGCAGCGCGACCTCCGAGAGGCTGAGCTTGGTCTGACCGCTTCGGGCCAGGACCTCCGAGGTCGCGACGAGAATCCGGTGCCGCGTCGAGATGTCCTCGGGTCCGAGTGCGTCGCGCAGCGCTTCGTTCACGGGGCAAGCCTAGATCGTTCTTCACATCGACTTCTGGAGTACGGCGACAGTGTCGAGATCTTCTAGCGCCGCGATGCCGCGGCGCAGGCCCTCCAGGGCGATGCCCTCGGCCTGCATGCCTCCCATCCCGGCGGTGATCAGCGCGGCGACGTAGGCATACAGGGCGCCCTGGCGGTACCGCTCCCACAGCTCGTCGCGGTCCAACTCCGGTCCGCCGCATGCGGTGAGCGCTTGGCGGTAGACGTCGAGCAGGTCGCGTTGATGCGCCTGGCGATCGGCGGGCGTCATGCTGGTGACCAGCGTGTACGCCAGCTCACGGTTGGGATGCCCTCGCCGGACGGCTTGCCAGTCCAGTAGCCCGGCCTCGCCGTTGCGGAAGTACACGTTGCCCGGATGCGCGTCGCCGTGCATCACGGTGTGGGGCGGCTCGTCGATGAGCCGGGCCACGGCACGGTAGTTCTCGTCGATGAAGCGGCCGGCGCCGACCGCGATATCGGTGCGCTCGGCAATGCGGCGCGCCGACATCTTCAGCAGCGGTCCGGTGAGCAAGGACGCGGTATCGCCCGATGCGGTGTAGAGCCAGTCGGGCACCCGGTTCCAGAAGGTCGCGTGCAGCCTGGCGAGCAGCTCTACGATCTTGCCGGTCCGGTCGGCGCTGATCGGATGCAAGGTGTCGGGAAACTCGCATTCGTCGGCCGACAGATCCTCCAGCACGAGAAGGTAGCGACCCGTCACCGAGTCGAACGCCGAGCCGTGACACGTCGGGACGCCGGTGAGCCGCGGGGACAGTTCGCGGTAGAAGCGGGTTTCGGTCGCGCCCAGCCGCCCCATCTCGCCCATCAGGCGGGTGGCGACGGTCTCGGCCGCCAGCTTGACGAACACAGTCGGCGGGACGTCGTCGCCGCTCAGGGCGAGGCGTGCGCGCGACGAGGTGCCGGCGTCGCCGCCCAGCACCGACACCGCGGCCACAGGGCGGCCGATGATCCGCGACATGGCGGGCGCGTCCAGTTCGGACACGGACCGCGGAAGTGGGCGGAGACGGCCGAACGCGGCGTCGGTGGCGATACGTTGTATCCCGCGGCCCACATGTGCGGCCAGGCCGAGCACCGGCGCAGCGTGCTTCACCACGCTAGTTTACAAATTCGGGAATACATGTAAAGAAGGTGTCGATGGCGGGTCCGCTCGAGGGAGTACGGGTGGTCGAACTCGGCGTGTGGGTCGCCGGGCCGGCGGCTGCCGGGATACTCGCCGATTGGGGCGCCGACGTCGTCAAGATCGAACCGCCGACCGGCGATCCGGCGCGGTTGTTCGGCAAGATGCTCGGTGTCGACGGCGACGTGAGCCCGCCGTTCGAGATGGACAACCGCGGTAAGCGCAGCATCGTGCTCGACATGACGACCGCCGACGGCCGCGCTACGGCCCGCGAATTGATCGAGGGCGCAGACGTTTTCGTGACCAATGTCCGGCCCGGCGCGCTCGCGCGCATGGGACTGGACTTCGCGGCTCTCGCCGCGCACAATCCGCAACTTGTCTACGGGTTGATCGCCGGCTACGGCGAGAACGGGCCGGACGCGGACCGGGCGGCCTACGACGTCGCCGCGTTCTGGGCGCGAGCGGGCCTGGCGCACCTGCTGACCCGTCCCGGCCAGACCCCGCCGTTCCAACGCGGCGGCATGGGCGACCACGCGGCGGGGATGACGCTGGCCGCCGGGGTCTGCGCCGCGTTGGTGGCGCGGGGCCGCACCGGGAAGGGGCAGTTGGTCAGCACCTCGCTGTACCGCCAGGGGGCCTACACGGTGAGCTTCGACCTCAATACCTTTCTGCTGACCGGGAATTCGATCGCGATCGGGCAGCGGGAGACGATGGGCAACCCCTGCATGAACAACTACGCGGCCGGTGACGGGCGCCGCTTTTGGATCGTCGGACTGGAGGCCGGCAGGCACTGGCCGCCGTTGTGTCGCGCGGTCGGGCGCCCACAGTGGCTGACCGATCCCCGGTTCGACACCCCGCGGGCGCGCGCCGTCAACGCGGTCGAACTCGTCGCCGAACTCGACGAGATCTTCGCCTCGAAAACCCTCGCCGAATGGGGGGAGGTCTTCGCCGCCGAACCGGACTTCTTCTGGTCGCCGATCAACTCGCTGGAGGACATCGTGGCCGACGAGCAGTTTCACGCCGCCGGCGGCATCGTCTACGTGCCCGACGGCGAAGGCGCAGCGCCGATGGTCGCCTCGCCGGCCGACTTCTCGGGCACGCCGTGGGAGCCCCGTTGGGCCGCACCGCGCTTGGGCCAGCACACCGACGAGATCGTCGCTGAGCTCAAGACGTCGGGTGCTTGACCCGCACCGCGTGGCGTAGCTGCGCGAGGAAGTCGGCGTCGTCGTCGCTGCGCACCAGATAGTGCGACACCGCGACCCGCACCGCCGTCGCCACGGCAAGACCGGGATCGGGTCCGGTGGCCAGCCGTTCCAGGCGCTGGCGCATCAACGGAATCACCCGGGAGAGCCGTTTGATCACCTGCTCGGGTTCGATGTCGATCATCCGCAGACCCGGATATGACTGCTGGTAGTCGACGATCACCCGCAGCGCCGCGTCGAGCCGTTCGCTGGGAGGCAGGCCCGCCGTCGCCTCGGCCACCGCACGTTCGTAGTACTGGCGTTCCCACACCACGAACGCGTCGAGCAGGTCACGCTTGGAGGCGAACCAACGGTAGAGAGTGGGACGGGAGACCTGCGCCTGCAGTGCGACCTCGGAGAGGCTGAGCTTGGTCATGCCGTGGCGGCCCAGTACTTCCGCGGTCGCGGCGAGGATGCGTTCGCGCGTCGAAGAGTCTGCGTCGGCTACCGGCACCGTCATAGCTTTACAAACTTTTGACGAAGTGTCACGCTGAATCGGTGACATCAGCCCGCGAATACAGCGCTGTCGACATCACGTCGGAAAAGTTCTGGAGTCGGCCCTTCGCCGTGCGCGACGAGACGTTCGCGCGGCTGCGAGCCGCCGACGGGCTGTCCTGGCATCCTCCGCTGCCTTCCATGTTCGGAATCGAGGAGCCCGGCTTCTGGGCGCTGACGCGGCGCGCCGACATCGCCTACGTCAGCCAGCATCCCGAACTGTTCACCTCGGCTCAGGGCGTCGCGCTGAACCCGATGCCCGCCGAGATTCAGCGGTTCGCCTCGTTCTTCTTGACCATGGACCCGCCGCAGCACACCGTGTACCGCCGGCTGATCAGCTCGGCGTTCACGCCCCGCAACGTGCGGCTGATCGAGGAACAGATCCACAAGAACGCGGTCACCATCGTCGAAAACCTGGTCGGCGCAGGCGAAGTCGAGTTCGTGTCGGCATGCTCGGCGCAACTGCCGATGCTGACGATCATGGACATGCTCGGCGTGGCCAGCGCCGACCAGCCCGCCGTCGCCTACGCCGCGGAGAAATTGTTCGGCATGAGCGACGACGAGTACGCCACCGAGGATGAGCGCGTCGCCGACCCGGTCGCACAGATCGCGCTGTTGTCGAACACCGGCGTCGAGCTGGCCAAGTTCCGGCGCACCCACCCCGGCGACGACCTGATGACGAGCATCGTCAACGCCGAGGTCGACGGCCACCGGCTGACCGACGAGGAGATCGGGGCCTTCCTGATCCTGCTCGCCTCGGCCGGCAACGACACCACCAAGCAGGCGACGACGCACGCGATGATGGCGCTGGTCGACAACCCGGACCAGCGCGACTGGTTGATGGCGGACTTCGACGGCCGGATCGGTTTGGCGATCGAGGAATTCGTCCGCTGGTCCTCGCCGGTCCTGCAGTTCGCGCGCTTCGTCACCGAGGACACCGAGATCAACGGCCAGCCGGTCAAGGCCGGGGACAAGGTCGCGCTGTTCTACTGCTCGGCCAACCGCGACGAGGCCGCCTTCGCCGACCCCGCCGCATTCGACCTTTCCCGTTCGCCCAACCCGCACCTCGGGTTCGGCGGCGGAGGCCCGCATTTCTGCCTGGGAAGCCAGCTGGCCAAAGCCGAGTTGCGAAACCTGTTCCGAGAGTTGCTGACTCGGTTGACGACGATCGAGTTCGGCGAACCCGACCTGCTGTACAGCAGTTTCGTGCACGGCGTCAAACGGCTGCCCGCCGTCGTTCGCTAGGAGTGCGCATGCGCGTCGAAGTCGATCTGGACCGGTGCACCGGACACGGGATCTGCGAGTCGATCGCCGAGGAGTTGTTCGAGGTGCGTGACGACGGTATCGTGCTGATCCACGAGCCCGAACGTCCGGAGTCCGACAGGGACCGGATGCTGCAGGCTGTGACGCAGTGCCCGGCCGCGGCGTTGCGCTTGATCGACTAGCTCAACCGGCTCGACTGGCTGGGCGAGCTTGGCCTCCGATTCGCCTCCCGCGGAGTTATCGTTTCGGCAATGAGGTCGAGATTGCTTGCGGTGTGCCTGGTCGCGATCGGCGTGACCGGCTGCGGCGCGATCAGGGGATCGTTCGACCTCGTCGCCGAGGAGCCCACTCCGATCGCGATCACTACGCTCGCCGCACCCGATGCCACGCTGGCCGACAGCGCTGTCGTCGCAGAGGCGGCGCGCAGCGTCGTGAAGATCCACACGGAGGCCCTGCAGTGCGCGAGGACGGTGGACGGCAGCGGGGTCGTCGTCGCACCGAACCGGGTGATGTCGGCCGCACACACCGTGGCGGGCGCGGACGTCGTCAGAGTCTGGGCGGGCGACCGGGAGATACCGGCCACCGTCGTGGTTTTCGACCCGGCGATGGACGTCGCCGTGCTCGACGTGCCCGACCTGCAAGCCCCCACGCTGGCGATGGACCAGCACACCGCCGTCATCGGCGCCGATGCCCTCGTGCTCGGATATCCGGGGGGAGGGCCGTTCGTGGCCACCCCTGCGCGAATCCGCAGGGTCATGGAGCTTCTCGGGCCGGACATCTACCGCACCACGACGGTGAACCGCGAGGTCTACGTCATCAGGGGCCCGATCCGGCGCGGCGGTTCCGGTGGACCGCTCATCGACCTGAACGGCCACGTGCTCGGCATCAGCTTCGGGGCGGCCATCGACGACCCCGAGACCGGTTTCGTGCTCACCGCCAAGCAGGTCTCGGCGACGGTGACCGACGGGGCGCGCGCGAACATCCCGGTCGCGACCGGCGCCTGCACGCCCTGATCAGCGCTGGGGCATCGGCCGGACGAGCACGGACTGCTGGATCGCGCCGACCGCGCCGGTCTCGTCGAACAGCGTGCCGAGCGTCGTACCGATGCCGTCGGGCCCGTAGCTGGTCTCGGCGCGGATACCGATCCACTCGCCCTCCGGGATCCGGTGCACGTGCACGACGAGATCGGTGTTCATGAACGTCCAGCGGCGGATGTCCAGCTTGGTCCCGATGCCGTTGGCGTCGTCGGCCACCGCGAACAACCGCTCCAGCGGGGTCATGGCCTCGCCTTTGACCAAGTCGACCTCCGGGCGGATCCACGACTCGCCGGGCCCCTCGCACAGCGGTTCGGTCAGCCACCGCCAGTCGAGGCTGTGCACGTAGTTGCGATCCCAGTCCTTCTTCATGTCACGGCTTTTCGCCTCGGACAGCGGACGCAGAGGAGGTTGCGGCGCATGCTGTACGGCGTGGGTGTCGACGGTCTTCAACCGCCACCCGCTGGCCCGCGCGACGGGCCGCGGGTCCCCGTCCGGCCTCGCAGCCAGCAGTTCGGAGCTGACGAGTTCGATCTGCTTGCCCGAGCGCTCGATTCGCGACCGCACCCACAGATCACCCTCGGCGGGAACACCGCCGAGCAGGTCGATCAGCACCCGGCTCAAGCGGGTGTCGTCGCGGGCCTCGCAGCGTTTGAGCGCGCGAACCAGGATGGCAGACACCGGCGCTCCGTGCTGGATCGCGGCCGACCAGGTGCTGCGGACCAGGTCGGTCGCGCGGAACTTCTCGCCGAGCGGATCGGCGTCGTCGATGAGCTCGTAATAGGAATCGCTCACGGTAGCCCGGCTCCCGGTATGTCGACGGTGGTCGCATCGAGGCGCGACAGCTTGGTGCCTTTGAGCCGCTGTGGATACGCGTCGGTGCTGGACAACAGAAAAAGGGTGCGACGCTCGGGACCGCCGAGCGCGCAGGCGATCGCGATGCGCTCGCCGATGTCGATGCGGTCGGTGACGCCGCCGCCTTCGGTGATCCGCTCGAACTGACCGGCCAGCGTCATCGCGGCCCACACGGCGCCCTCGGCGTCGAGGCAGATGCCGTCCGGTGGTCCGTCGAGCTTGTCGGCGAAGATGCGGCGATCGGACAGTGCGCCGTCACCTGCAAGGGAGTACGCGGTCAGTCGGCGTCCGGTCGACTCGGCGACGATCAGCGTTGTGCCGTCGGTGGTGATGACCATCCCGTTCGGGAAGTCGAGGCCGTCGGCGACGACGGTGAACGTGTCGTCGGGATCGAGCCGCACGATCACTCCCTGTTCGCGGGCCGGGGAGCCGACGTAAGCGCGCCCGGTGCGGTCGACGACCATGTCGCCGAGTGGGGCCGGGACGATCGCGGACAGGTCGGCGATCGCCGTGACGTTCTCGCCGTCGTAGCGCAGCACCTGGCGCGCCTCGGTGGAGGAGATCAGCAACGACCCGTCGGGGCGAAATCCGAGGCCGGCGGGCGCATGTCCCGGAAGGGGCAGCGTCGTCAGATCACCGTTGAGGTCGACGGTGTGCACCGCTTCGCCAAGCATGTCGGAGAACCAGAGCAGACCTTCGAACCAGCGCGGGCCCTCGCCGAAGCAGAACCCCTTCGCCAGCGGCGTCGGAGTCATCCCGACACACCTTTACAAAACACGCGATAAGTGTCACGCTCGCAAGGTGTCGCTGTCAAATGGGTGCAGGTCATGAAGAAGTACTACGGTCACACGCTGCTCTATCTCCACGAGACCATCGCGCTCGGTTCCGGCCGGTCCGGCGGGTTCAGTGAGGTTTTTGGCGACGTGTACCAGCCGATGATGGCCGACCTCGGCGCGCGGCTGTTCGCGATCTGGGAGACGACGCCGTACAACGGCCACTGGCCGCAGGTGACGATCATCTGGGAGATCGACACGTTCGCCGACTATGCGCGCATCGGCAAGGCGCAGGCCAGGGGCGGCAGCCATGAGGAAGCCGCAGCGAAGTGGTCGACATACCTCGCCGAGATCGGCGCCTCGGGTGAGGGCCGCATCATGTACGCGGGTAAATACAATCGGACACTCGCGCAGCTGCAGGAGGCGAACTTCGGTGCCGGGCTGGTGATCCAGGAGATCATGCAGACCAAACCCGGCCGCCAGGACGACTACATCCGCGAACTGGAACGCCTCTACGTGCCGTGGTCGGAACGTACCGGAAAGCGTTGGCTCGGTTCGTTCATCACGACCTTCCGCTTCAACGAGGTCATCCATTACTGGGCGCTCGACGACGACTGGGACTGCTTCGCCAACCACTACCCGTCGTGGAAGGACAGCCCGCCCGTCGAGATCGTCACCTGGATGAGCGTCGCGCCCGCGCTGCGCGACGGCTGGGAAGACTCCATCCTGGCCGCCCTCCCACCGTCACCGCTGCGATGAACATGACTGTTCTCGAGACGTTCTCCTATGATCCGTTCGACCCGGCGGTGATGGCCGACCCGCTGCCGTTCTATCGGGCGCTGCGCGATCGGCACCCGGTGTACTTCGTCGAGAAATGGGACACCTACGCCCTTTCGCGTTTCGAGGACATCTGGCGGGTGTTGGAGGTCAACGACGGCACGTTCGTTTCCTCCGAGGGAACCCTGCCCGCGGCAACGGTTCTCGCGAAGCACAACGACGGGCCCGTGCCCGACCCGGCGCTGCATCCGATGCCCTTCCACGCGAACTTCGACGCGCCGATCTACGACACCGTGCGACGCTGCACATCGCCCCCGTTCCGGCCGAGGTCGGCCGGCAAGTTGGCCGACCGCATCCGTCAACTGGCCAACGAGCGCCTCGACGAGTTGCTGCCGCGCGGCGCCTTCGACCTGACCCAGGACTACGGCGGCATCGTCGCCGCGTCCATGGTCTGCGAATTGCTCGGATTGCCGGTGGATCTCGCGGCCGACGTGCTGGCGACCGTCAACGCGGGCAGCCTCGCGCAGCCGGGCAGCGGGGTCGAGGTGGCCAATGCACGGCCGGGTTACCTGGAGTACCTGATTCCGATCATCCAGCGCAGCAGGACCACGCCCGGCGAGAACCCGATCGCCGACAACCTGATCGAGTACCGGCTGCCGGACGGCTCGGCGTTCACCGATGTCGAGGCCGCCACCCAGTTGCTCGGGATCTTCATCGGCGGAACCGAAACGGTGCCGAAGATCGTCGCACACGGCCTCTGGGAGCTGGGCCTTCGGCCCGATCAGCTGTCCGCCGTGCGCAGCGACGTCGACAACCATGTTCTCGTCGCGCGCGAGGAGATGATCCGCTATTGCGCGCCCGCGCAATGGTTTGCACGCACCGTGCGTAAGCCGTTCACCATGCACGGCACCACAATTCGACCAGGGCAACGGATCATTTCACTGCTGGCGTCGGCCAACCGTGACGAACGCGAATACTCCGATCCGGACACGTTCATCTGGGACCGTCCCATCGAGCGCCTGCTGGCCTTCGGTCGCGGACAACACTTCTGCCTCGGGGTGCACCTGGCGCGGTTGGAGATCGGCATCATGGTGACCGAATGGCTCAAGCGGGTCGGAGACTGGCGCATCGACGGTGAGGCCGCGTCCCGGCCGCCGTCGAGTTTTCAGTGGGGCTGGAGCAGTGTTCCTGTCGAGGTCCACGCGGAGGGTGTGTGAGATGTGGTCCTATCGACTGGTCGCGCCGTACACCTTCGAGCGCCAAGACATTCCGGAGACAACGCCGGAGTCGTTGGCAGATCAGCAGGTGCTGCTGCGCTTTCGCGCGGCGGGGGTCTGCGGTAGCGACCTGCCGCCGTTCCGGGGTGTTCGCGGCAAGATCGCAGGCGATCGGGGGGTGAGCGCGGCCGAGATGCCGGGCTTCCCGATCCACGAGGTCGTCGGCGAGGTGATCGCCAGTAGGCATCGCAGCCACGGTGTGGGGGACTGGGTCGTCGGCTGGGCGTCCGGCTTCGACGGCCTGATGCAACATGTCGTCGCCGACGGCGACGGGCTGGCCTACTACGACCATAATCTGAGCCCGCAGCATGCCGTTGCCCTGCAGCCGCTGGCGTGTGTGCTGTATGCGGTCGAACAGTTGCCCAAACTCAGAGGCCTGCACGTCGCGGTGATCGGGCAGGGCTCGATCGGTCTGCTGTTCTCCTATGCGGCAAAGGCGTTCGGCGCACGTCGCGTCACCGGCGTCGACCCGGTCGACCGCGACGTGGTGGGCAAGGAGTTCGGCGTGGACACGATCGTGCGCGCCACCAGCGACCGGTGGGTGAGCCACCTCGAGCCCGGCGACCGGCCCGATGTGGTCATCGAAGCCGTCGGGCACCAGGTCGCCACCCTCGGTCACGCGATCGAGGCGGCCGCGCCGGGTGGGACCGTGTTCTATTTCGGTGTGCCCGACGACGACAGCTATCCGATCAGCATGCGCACCATGCTGCGCAACAACTTGACGCTGAAGTCCGGTGTGACCCTGGACCGGCGACGGATGCTGGCCGCTGCCAACGAGTTCGTCCGGCACCACCCCGATCTGCTGCCGACTTATGTGACACACACATTCGGCGTCGACGATGCCCAGGCCGCGTTCGAACTCGCGTGCCGCCCGGCGCCGGACCGCATCAAGATCGCGATCGTCGAATGACCAGCAGAATTCAGCAGGCCCTCGCCACCCGTGAGCACGTGTGGGGAGGATGGGTGGTCGGGCCGACCATCATGGGCCCCGAAGAATTCGCCCAGGCCGGCTACGACTATGTCGGATTCGACGTGCAGCACGGGTATCTGGGCGACGCCGATGTCGCGCTGTTGTTGCGTCGCCTCGAACACGTCCGGATCGCGACGGCGGTGCGGTTACCCTCTGCCGACCCCGCACCTATCGGCCGTGTGCTCGACGCGGGCGCCGACGCCGTCATCATCGCGATGGTGGAATCGCCGGAGCAGGCCGCCGCGGCCGTCGCGGCGACCCGGTACCCACCCGCGGGGGTGCGCAGCTACGGGCCGCTGCGCGCCGACGTCGGGCGCGATCCGGCCGAACACGAAGCCCGCGCGGGGGTGTTCGCGATGATCGAGAGCGTGCGGGGACTGGCCGCGGTCGACGAGATCTGCGCGGTGCCCGGGGTGACGGGGGTGTACGTCGGCCCCAACGATCTGGCGATCGCGCTCGGGCACGCCCCGGCCGCGGCCTGGACCGCGACGCCCGTCACGGACGCGCTCGCTCGTATCCAGTCCAGCGCCGCCGCGTCGGGCGTGATCGCCGGCATCCACGCCGGCAAGAATGGAAGGGCCATGGCCGACATGGGGTATCGCATGCTCACGGTCGCGTCGGAGTCTCAGGCGTTGCGGCGCGGCGCCGAGGAGATCCTCAAGGATTCCCAGTGACGGGCGATCGCGTCGCGCTGGTGACCGGCGCCGCACGCGGGCAGGGCGCGGCGATCACGAAACGCCTGCTCCAGGACGGATTCCGGGTCGCGGCATGTGACGTGCGGATGGACGAATTGCGGGCGACGATCGCCGACCTCGGCGACGAGGTGATCCCGGTCGAACTCGACGTCACCTCGCCCGAGCAGTGGCAAGCCGCCGTGAGCCAGGTGGTCGACCGGTTCGGGGGGTTGTCGACGCTGATCAACAACGCCGGGGTGCTGCATCGTTGCTCCCTCGACGACGAAACACCCGAGGCGTTCGAAAGCAGTTGGCGGTTCAACTGTCTGGGCCCGTTCCTCGGAATCAAGGCAGCACTGGAGCATCTCCGGCGGGCAGCGGGGCCCGTGATCGTCAACACCGTCAGCACCGGTGCCATCCGGCCCTTCCCGAACCACGCCGCGTACGGATCGTCGAAGTGGGCGTTGCGCGGGCTGACCCAGGCCGTCGCCGCTGAACTCGCCGGGGCCGGCATTCGGGTCAATGCGGTGTTCCCGGGCCCGATCGAAACCCCGATGCTCGACCCCGCCACACAGCAGCGGCTGACCGCGACGCTCGGCCGGATCGGGAAACCCGACGAGGTCGCGAACGTGGTCGCCTTTCTGGTCTCCGAGCAGGCGTCCTTCATGACGGGAGCCGAAGTCGTCGTGGATGGAGGGCAATGCCTTCGAATCGGGTGAGGTATCCGAGCCTCTCGGTTGGGATCATCGGCGCCGGCCCCGGTGGCCTGGCGCTGGGGATCTTCCTGCGCAAGGCCGGTTTTCGCGACTTCACGATCTTCGA
This sequence comes from Mycolicibacterium flavescens, assembly GCA_900637135.1. Taxonomy (NCBI): domain Bacteria; kingdom Bacillati; phylum Actinomycetota; class Actinomycetes; order Mycobacteriales; family Mycobacteriaceae; genus Mycobacterium; species Mycolicibacterium flavescens. The sequence goes on along the minus strand of LR134353.1, from coordinate 3,376,441 downwards.
TCGTGAGGGCGGCGTCGGCGGCACCTGGCGGATCAACACCTATCCCGGCCTGGCCTGCGATGTGAAGTCGCACCTGTACTCCTACTCGTTCGACCTGAACCCCGACTGGTCTCGGCTGTGGTCCGGGCAGAAGGAGATCCTCGAATACTTCGAACGTTGCGCGCTACGCTACGAACTCACGCCGCACCTGCGGCTCAACACCGAGATCATTTCGGCGCGATGGGCGGGCGACCGATGGCAGCTGACCTCGGCGAGCGGTGAACGGTTTGATTTCGACGTGGTGGTCTCGGCGGTCGGCCTGTTCACCCGGCCCGTCATGCCCGACCTGGTGGAGGAGGAACCGTTCACCGGCACGTTGATGCACACCGCGCGGTGGGACCACGACGTCGACCTCTCCGGCAAGCGAGTGGCGGTGCTGGGTACGGGATCGACAGCGGCGCAACTGGTTCCGGAGGTCGCCACGGTGGCCGAGCGCGTCTACTCGGTGCAGCGCTCACCGACGTGGGTGCTGCCCAAACCCGATCGGGCCTACAGCGGGCGGGAGAAGTGGGTGTTTCGCAACATCCCGCTGGCGAAGAAGATCTACCGGACCCGGCTGTGGTTGCGCAGCGAGTCGAATATCTCGGTCATCGAGAACGGCAGCGACAAGACACTGGAGTTCAAGGGCATTGCGCTCAAGGTGCTCGAGGCGACGATCCCCGACGACGAGTTACGTCGCAAGCTGACCCCCGACCATCCCTTCGGCTGTAAGCGGTTGGTGTTCGCCACCGATTACCTGCAGGCCCTGACGCAGCCGCACGTCGAGGTCATCGCGAGCCCAGCGCGAGCGTTGCGGGCGCGTTCGCTGGTGACCGAGGACGGCACGGAACTCGAGGTCGACGTGGTGCTCTGCGCGACCGGTTACGCCGCCGCCGACTACCTGGGCCAGATCGACGTCGTCGGCGCGGGCGGGGTCTCGCTGCGTGAGACCTGGAGTGACGGAGCCTACGCCTACCTGGGGATGGCGGTGCCGCGCTTTCCCAACTTCTTCATGCTCTACGGCCCCAACACCAACGTCGGGTCCAACAGCGTGATCTTCATGCTCGAGGCGCAGGCGCATTACATCGTGCGGGCGCTGAAACACCTTCGGCGCCGGGGTAAGTCGTACATCGAGGTACGTCCGCGCACGATGGCGGCGTTCCTGGCCAAGGTCGACCGCTGGATGGCGGGCACCGTCTGGCTGACCCGCTGCAGCAACTACTTTCGCGCCGCCAACGGCCGGGTCGTCACGCAGTGGCCGCGCAGTGCCCGCGCGTTCTGGGGGATGACGCGGCGGTTCAAGCCGTCCGATTACACGTTCGACGCGCCACTGCGGGACCGGGCGGCGACGGCGCAGACCCCGACCGCTGCGAGGCGCTGACGTCGTGACCATCACCGAGCGGCTCGACCCCGCGCTGCGCCACCTGGCGGAGGCCCGCACCGACCTGTCGCCAGGACTGCTCGGCGTCGTGCGCGATTCGCTCAACCAGCGCCGCGCCGAAACGGCCAGGGCGGTCAACGACATCGTCGTCGAGATCGAAGAGCGGGTGGCGCACTCGGTTCCGGTGCGGATATACCGCGGCGCGGCCGCACCGTCGCCGGCGGTGATCTACTGTCACGCCGGGGCGTTCGTATTGGGCAATCTCGACACCGACCACCTGCAGTGCGTCGAGCTGGCCAGGCGCGCCGGTTGTACGGTGCTTTCGGTCGACTACCGGCTGGCGCCTGAGAATCCCTTCCCTGCGGCGCTCGAGGACGTGCTGGCCGTGCTGAACTGGACGGTCGAGTGCGCGACCGAACTCGGACTCGACGCCACCAGGTTGGCGGTCGCGGGAAGCAGCGCAGGCGGCGCGCTGGCGGCAGGACTCGCGCAACGTTCGGCGGACTCGTCGGCGCCGCCGGTGGTGTTTCAGCTGCTGCACCAACCGGTGCTCGACGACCGGCCCACCGAATCGAAGACGGAGTTCACTACGACGCCGGGCTTCGACGGGCCCGCCACCGAGATGATGTGGCGGCACTACCTGGGCGATACGGCCGCCGATGCATCCGCGGTTCCGGCCCGCTCGGCCGACTTGTCCGGTGTGGCAGACGCTTTCATCAGTTGCTCAGAGCTCGACCCGTTGCGTGACGAAGCGGTGGAGTATGCGCTGCGGCTGATGCGCGCCGGCGTTGCGACCGAACTGCACGTGTTTCCGGGCACCTGTCACGGGTTCGACTCGCTGCTTCCCGAGTGGGACACCAGCATCCGGCTGTTCGAACTGCAGGGCGCGGCGTTGCGGCGCGCGTTGCACGGCAGCTGAGTACGGACGCTCACCGGCGGCGAGTGTCCACAAATTGTCGTGACATGGCGGCGTGTCGTGTGCAGACACGGTCGCTCGCGGGGGGTTTTTTACGAGGTGAGTTCGCGGGCGATCGCGGAGTGGTAGGCGTCGATGTGTGCCGGGTTGACCGCCCGGAAGAAACCGTCGGGCATCGGGGCGTGCTTGGGGGCCTCGACCGTCATCGTCCGGGTGAACAGTGTGATGTCCTCGCCCGGCCGGGTGAAGTGGTACTCGACGGTGATGCGGCCCTCCATGCCGCCGTTGCCGTCGCTGTCATGACCGAGCCGGCCGACCGAGGTGAAGACCCATATCGTCGGGCGCGCGGCGACGGCCAGGTGCCAGGTGAAGATGCGGTTCCCGTCGGGACCGGTCTCGGTCCAGGTGTCGCCGACGCGCAACGGCAGGTGCTCAGGCAGTCCGCCGATGTGGGCGCTGGTGGGATACGTCTTGGGCCAGTTCGTCGGGTTGGTCACGAAGTCATAGATCGTCTCCGCCGGGTGTCGAAAGGCGGTCTCCGAACTGGTGGTGACGATGCCCAATGTGCTGCCTTCCGTGGATGAACCGCTCAAGACTTTACAACTAACCGCAATAGTGTCACGGTGTCCAGGTGGACTTCTCCCGCGTGCAGCTGAGCGAGGACGACAGGGCGTTTCAGGACGAGCTCCGGGACTTCCTGCGCTCCGTCGTCACCGACGAGGTCATCCAGCGGGACCGCGAAACCGGCGAGAACTTCGACGAGGGTGTCCATCTGGCGCTCGCCGCGCGCGGATACCTCGCCGCGGACTTCAACTCCGAGGCCGAAGGCGGGTTCAACGCCATTCGCCGACGGATCTGGGAGCTGGAGATCGGGCGCTCGCACGCACCGTGGTTCCACTGGCCGACGACGATGATGGTGGCACGAAGCCTGCAGCAGTTCGGCTCCGAGGAACTGAAGCAGGAGATACTCCAGAAGGTACTCTCGGGGCACTACCGGCTCTGCTTGGGCTACACCGAACCCGAGGGCGGCTCGGACGTCGCGACCTGCAAGACCCGGGCGGTACGCGACGGCAACGCCTGGGTGGTCAACGGCTCCAAGATGTTCACATCGAACGCTCACAACGCGCACTACGTCTTCCTGATCACCAATACCGACCCCGCCGCGCCGAAACACCAGAGCCTGACGATGTTCCTGGTGCCGCTCTCCTCGCCGGGCATTGAGATCCAGCCGATCCGCACCGTCGACGGCGACCGCACCAACATCACCTACTACAGCGACGTCCGCGTCGACGACAAGTACCGCGTCGGCGCCGTCAACGGCGGCTGGTCGGTGTTGCGCGAGGCGCTCAACGCCGAGCACGGCACCATCGAACGCGACGACCAGGGTCTGCAGAAACTGGCGACGATGACCGAGCACCTGCTACTGCTCGCCGAGGCGGTCGACCACATCGCCGCCGTTGTCGGCGAGGAGGATTCGGCGCGGTATCGCCTCGGCCGCGCTATCGCCAGGATCGAGGCGGCGATGAGCACGCCGGAAATGTTCGGCCGGGTGGCCAACGCGCAGACGATGCGCGACGTCGCACCGGATCTGATGGATCTGGTAGGCGCCGCAGGAAGCTTGCCGACCGGCGCCGAGGGCGCGGCGGGGGACGGGGGAGTCGAGTACGCCTTCCGCCTGGCCGGACCCGCCGGTATCTACGGCGGCACGCTGGAAGTGTTCCGCAACATGATCGCCCAGCACGCACTCGGGCTCGGCAGGCCGAACTACTCGCCACCGGCGAAGCGGCCCGCTTAGAGCCGTGCGATCACCTCGCCGGCCAGCAGGTCCAACGTCTGGTCGGACGCGCGATCGTGGGTGAACAGCACAATCTGGCCGAAACCGAGTTCGTGCAGTTCGTGCAGC